>DAOUBU010000121.1:0-19028 GCA_034432395.1 Anaerolineae bacterium | reverse complement strand
CCGGTTTTTTGGGCCGTTTCCAACCCCTGAATCACCGCATGACCACCTGTGATTTTCATCACAGGTTCCTTAAATTGGCCAAAGTCCAGAGCGGACGCCCGATCGAGGCGTCCGCTGGCTTTGGCTGTAGGGCGATCCGGCTGCGTTCAGGTCTCGTTGACCTTGACGCCCCGCCAGAAGGCGATATAGCCGGCGATCTGGCGCGCGGCCTCTTTCGGCTGCGGGTAGTACCACGCCGCGTTCGGGTTGACCTGCCCGTCGACGACGACATTGTAATAGCTGGCCTCGCCCTTCCAGGCGCAGGTCGTGTGATGATCGCTCGCGGTCAGGTATTCCCGGTTGACCGCATCCGGCGGGAAATAGTGATTGCCCTCGACGACGATCGTCCGATCGCTTTCGGCGATCACTTTCCCGTTCCACTCCGCTCTGACCATGTGCTCTCTCTCCCAAAACGGCCTTCAGCAGTCCTGTCGTCTCTGGCTGATGCTTTCTTACGTCACGGGGCGACCGGTTCAACGAAGTAGGTGCTCCCCTGGCCCTCCGCCGTCCAGCCGATCGTACCGTTGTAATTGACCTGCCACCAGGCGATCCCCGCCGGATCGCACTGCGGCCCGGCCAGCACCTGGAACGTCCCGCCGCCCGGGATCGTGCCGACCGGCGGCGCGCTGATCGCCGGCTGGGCGCGCAGGCGGTTGGGCGTGCCGGGCGTCACCCGGCCTGTGCCGCCGACGATCAGCCGCGAGGGCAGAAAACCCGGACAGGTGATCGTCTGCCCGCTCATCGGGGGCGGCGGGAACGGCGTCAGCGCCAGCGTCGGCTCGAGGATCACGCCCTGCGGCAGGCCCGCCAGCGTCGGCTGAAGGACGATGCTGTCAACCACGGGCAGGTTCGGCGTCGGCGTCGGCCCTTTGCTGTCGATGAGGGCGGCCAGCACCGACGGATCGATGACGATGCCGGGCGTGATCAGCAGCGGCGGGCTGACGATCGACCCGACGGTGCGCACCAGCGCCGGATCGATGACGCCGGGGAGCGACCCGATCCCGCCGGCGCTGCCCGGCCCACAGCGCGTCTGATAGGCCGCTGTCCCGTCCCATGTGCCCCCCAGGGCGGATTCGACGCTGAGCGGCCCGACCTGATAGAACACGGTATCGAAGAAGACCTCGACCGAGTCGAACGTCAGGTACAGCGCGTGCACATTCCATGTATCCGCCGGATTCCCGGCAAGCTGAAGCCGCCACCCGGTGACATCGCAGAAGCGCATCGGCACGTTGAAACGCTGAGTCACGTCCGAGCCGGGGACGAGCGTGCCCGGATTGGGGATGAAGATGCGGTACGGGCTGGCCGAAAACGGCCCGATCAGGTGCAGGCTGATCGGGTTGGCCGTCCCATCGTCGGCCCCCGGCCCGGTGACCGTGCGCAAGGCGAATTCGCGCTGCCCGCAGCGGTCGATGTAGGCGGCTGTCCGATCCCACATGCCGGATTTGAACCCGCCGGGGTTGAGCGGCGTCACGTCCGGATCGGTGAAGGGATCCTCGAGGTTCGTCCAGACCGGGATATCGTTGATGGCGACGCTGCGCACCACGCCCGTCCACGAGTCGGTCGCGCCCGGCATCAATTCGAGGCGGTACTGAAAGATCGAGCAGAAATCATAGCTGACGAGAAAACTGTAGACATCGGTCGCACCGGGGGCCAGATCGCCGGACAGCGCCAGCGTGGTCATGGTCGGCTCGCCGGGGAACGTGCCCGCGAGCTGAAGCAGCAGATCGGCGGTTGAACCGTCCGCGCCGGTGACCAGCGTGACCGTCACCGTTGAGAAACCGGCGGGCGGCGGGGTCTGCCCCAGGATCGGCGCGCTGACCGACAGACTGAGGACGCTGAACACGAATAGAAAGCGCAGCAGGCGGATCATCGCACACCCTCCCGATCGGGACACATCTTCGCTGATTCTGTTATAGCCCCGTTTCGCTGTTTCTGCTCAACGATCGGGGTCCAGATCGGCCAGCAGCGCGGCATCATCCGGGCTGAGCGGGCGGAACATGAAGTAGTGCGGCCCGGCATACGGCGTCATGAACTCATCGCCCCGCGCCGCGAACCCGTAATGCCGGTAGAAGCCCAGCACCGGGGTGCGCGCGTTGCACCACAGGAACGTCCCGCCGTGGGCCGCCGCGTGGCCGATGATGACCCGCAGCAGCCGCCCGCCCCAGCCCTGACCGCGCACCTCCGGCAGGGTCGCCATGCCGCGAAGCTGCCAGCACGACGCCAGATCGTCCTCCGGTCGGGTGAACGGGGCGGGCGGCATCTGACGCGACACCGAGGCGATGCCGACGATCTGTCCATCGATGATCGCGCCGGCGTGCAGGCTGTCCGGTGCGTCATCGCCCGGGTAGACGAGTTGCTCCGGGGTCTGCCCCGGCCTGAGGATGCGCGCGCGCAGCGGGCGCGTCTGTTCGGCAGTGATGCGCTGGATCGGCATTCGCTTCCCCCTCTGCCCGAAGGCCGTCAAAAAAGCGAGGCGGCTCCGTCGCAGAGCCGCCCCGATGTCGTGCTGATACCGCCTGCGCGCTACTGGATCGGCTGATCCTGGCTGCGCAGGTACGCGATCAGGTCAGCGAGCTGCTGATAGGTCAGCCGATCGCCGAAGTTGGCGGGCATCACCTGGGCCGGGTAGCCCGGGCTGATGTAATCGTTCGGGTGGATGATCGAGCTGGCCAGGTACTGCTCACCCGTGGTGATGCCCAGCGCCTGCACCTGCGGATCGTTGATGCGCAGTTCCTCCACGCGCGTCCACGTCCCCTCGGTCAGCGGGGCGACCGTCGCCACCATGTGGCAGCCGGCGCACGCGAGCGGGCCGTTATACAGCGCCTGGCCGGCCTGCGGATCGCCGGTGTAGTTGACGATCTGGGCGAACAGGGTCGCGTTGTCGATCGACGCGCCGATGACCGGCTCGCTGCCCGTCGCCACCACGGTGGATGGATCGACGGGGCGGATGGGGTACTGAACGACGGCATTGGCATCCTCAACCGTCCAGTCCGAACCGCGATCCCAGTTCAGGATGTAATTGGTCAGGTCTTCGAGCTGATCGTCGCGCAGCGGGCCGTTGGCGCGCTGTGACCAGGCTGCCATCGGCTCTGGCCAGTAGCTGACGCTGGTGGGACGACCGTGCACCAGCGTCGTGTAGATGAAGGTGCGCAGCCCGCCCTGCCAGCCGAGGTTGGCCAGACGCGAAGGCGCTTCCGGATCGTACCCCTTGTCGATGGCCGGCTGGAGCGAGGCGATCGTCTGCTGGCGCTGGGCGTTGATCTCATCCATCCGCGCGAGGATTTCGGCGCGGCGCTCCTCGGTCGTCGAGGCCGCGTTCAGCTCGCGATCCAGGCTTTCCAGTTCGCGATCGTAGACCGCCAGGAAGTTATGGCCGAACAGATAGGGCGAATTCAGCCCCGGGGCGCGACCGAGGATACCGCGTCCATCGATGCCATGACAGGTCGAGCAGTTGGCGCTGAACAGATCCGCGCCGCGCTCGATCGACCGGGCCAGGTACTGGCGCTCGAAGGCCTGCATGCGCGCCCCTTCGTTGATGGCGATCCAGCCCACCAGCACCATAATGCCGAGGAAGGCCACCGTGCCGACGATGATGCGATGCTCAATCTTCTCAACGAGCAGACGTTGCAAGGTGAAATTCACGGTTTACGCTCCTGGAGCCGGGAAGTACTGCGAGTCCCGGTTGATGTACATCGTATGGCTGTTGACGGCGCGGACGGGGTTACCGTTCTCGTCGCGCACCAGAACCGGCTGGCCATCCGGGCCGAGCACCGGGAAGCCGTTCTGCGTCTGCACCTGATCCCAGACGACGACGACCTCGAGCCGCTTCAGATTGTGCTGCACTTCGCTGATGATGATCGCGCCCCAGGCATTGTGCAGTTCATGACCGAAGCGCGTGGTCATCTCGTGGTGATACCATTCGAGCACGTCAGCCAGTTCCGGCGCATCCGCCGGCACGGTGACGAAGTTCAGGCTGGTGACCGGGCTGTGATGCTCGGCCAGGTTGGCCAGCACCAGACGCTCATCCCCGTTCTGTTCGATCTCGGTGTTGAAGGCGGCCACCACGTTGGCTTCATCGCCCGCCTCAGCATCGAACTGGCGGGTGGTGTACGCGCCGACGACCATCTGCTCATACGGCACGGGGCGCAGCTTGCCCATGTGGTTGTGGGCCGGCTCCATCGTCATTTCGTGCAGGATCTCGGCATCCGCCGACGTCTTGACGCCGAACTCGGCCAGCCCCATGTAGCTGAGCACGACGAGCGTTGACAGCATCAGGAAGGCCACCGTGAAGGCGAAGCGGCGGTGCGCATAGCGGCGGCTGGGCGTGACGTCGAGATAGGGCATGACCATCAGGAAGACGACGACGATCGTCGGGAAGATGATGCCCCACAGCACCTTGTCGCCCAGTTTGAGCGCGCCCTGGATCCACAGGAAGTACCACGGTGCGGTCGTCCCCAGCGGCGTCACCTGCGGGTCAGCGTGCGACTCCAGCGGGGCGTGGAAGAACCAGGTGACCAGCACGACGAGCACGAACGTCGTGACGGCGATCCACATGATCTCGCTCGTCATGATGTCCGGGATGAAGTACACGCGCTTATCGAGCGGGACGCGCTTGGCCGTGTCTTCGCCGATGTTCTCTTCGCGCGGGGGCAGCGAATGCCCGTGCACGATCACCTTGTAATAGTGGACGCCGGTGAAGATGAAGAGGATGGCGGGCACGGCCAGCACGTGCAGCAGGTAGAAGCGGAGCAGACCGTTGGCGCCGATCTCCGGGCCACCGCGCAGCAGCAGGTTCAGGTTCGTGCCGACGATCTCAGGCGGAGCGGCCTCAACCATCGACGCGCCGATCGTCACGGCCCACAGCGCGAGCTGGTCCCACGGCAGCAGGTAACCGCTGAAGCTGAGGAACATCGTCGCGATCAGCAGGATGACACCGGTGAACCAGGTGAACTGGCGCGGCTTCTTGTAACTGCCGGTGAAGAAGGTGCGCAGCATGTGCAGGAAGACGATGAGCACCATCGCTTCCGCGCCCAGGCGGTGCAGGTCGCGCATGAACTGGCCGAGCGGCACGTTCGACATGATGTCGAGCATGTTGGCATACGCATACGTCGGCGACGGCGTATACCAGATCATCAGGAAGATGCCGGTGATCGTTTCAAAGAAGACGAAATAAGTGGACAGCCAGCCGAGGCGGAATTCCGGGTACAGGCCAGTGACCGATTTGTGGAAATAGCTGGGGCGCATGTGCAGCCAGAAGCCATCGGCATGCGGCTGCAGGCGCGGGTTTGGCTTACGGCTGGCCGCTTCCCCGCGCAGCGCCTCACGGATATCCTGAAGGTTCATGCCGGCGGTCGCGCGTTCGACCACCTCGTTGACCCCTTCAAAGATCGCTCGCTTCAGCCCCTTCTCTTTCACATCATCCAGAAATGATGGAAACGGGAGGATCGACATGAATGACTGCTCCTTAAAAGCCTCTCACAACTCCGTTCGATGTCGTCTGCGTAGATCCGACCTGATTAATCGTAACCGGGGCGCTTGATGCGCTTGCCCGTATTGATCTCAATGCGCGCCACGGTGCGCCCGTTCAGCGGGATGGGATCGCCGGCGGCATTGGTCACCGCCGTCGTGCCATCGGCAAACGTGATCGTGGTCTCGAAACGGTCGAGCGCGCGCGGGGCCGGGCCTTCGATGTATTTGCCGCTCAGTTCGAACTTGGAACCGTGGCACGGGCATTCGAAGCGGTGATTGGCTTCTACCCATTTGGGCAGGCAGCCCAGGTGCGTGCACACGCCGTACAGCGCCACAACCGAGTCATCCTCCAGGTGCGACACGTGGAAGCGACCGGCTGGCTCGCTGGCGGGAGCGCGCCCCGGCTGCGGGAGTTTCGTCGGCGGAAAATCGAACACCCCGCCGAACGTGCCTTCTTTGAAACGCGGCAGAGCGAACCAGATCAGCGCCGCCCCGGCCTGCCCCAGCAGCAGTACGATCGATGCTCCCCAGATGTAATACAGGAATTCGCGGCGGTTCGGTAACGCGACACTGACTTGCTCAGCAGCCGCTGCCGGTGCGCTCGCCCGCATTTCCCCCGCTGTCAGCGTGGCCATAAACACTGTCCTCCGTAAAAACTGCCTGTGCTGCGTTGATCGAGGCGCGGCGGCTCCCTGCCGTCACAGCGCCGCTGATTGTAACGGGACGAACTGTAGACGGCAAGCAGAACTTGCGCCGATCAGTTCGACACTATCATGATGCTCTGTCTTACGTACCGTAAGTGTCTTTGTACAATGTATCACAAATCGACGGGCGAGTCAAAAGTTTTTGCGCCGATCTGCAACTTGCCGGGTTCACATCGTCCCGTCATAATCAGCGGCATGAGCTTCCAGAAACTGAGCGGTGAACGCATCACCTGGATCGACATCGCCGATCCCACGCTGCACGACGTGGGGATCATCCGTCGTCTTTATCCCTTCCTGCACCCGCTCAACCTGGAAGACGTGCTGAGCAAGATCGAGCGCCCCAAGATCGATGAGCATGAAGAATACATCTTCATCGTCGCCCATTTCCCACTGTTCGATCACGCCCAGCGCCTGTCCCGCCCCAGCGAGATCAATTTCTTCATCGGGCGCGACTTTCTGATCACCATCCACGATGACCGCCTCAAGATCCTGCGCCGGACGTTCGAAGAGTGCCAGGGAAACCGCGATCAGTGCCACCGCCTGCTGGGCAAGAGCAGCGGCCACGCCTTCTACGTGCTGCTGGATAAACTGGTCGACAGCATCTTTCCGATGCTGGAAAAAGTGGAAGGCAACATCCGCCGGGTGGAAGAGGAGATCTTCGACGCGGAAGGGGTCGATATGATCCGCAATATCGCCCTGGTGCGGCGCGATACGATCGCGCTGCGCCGCATCATCCGCCACCTGGTCTCGATTATCTCCCAGATCGACCGGATGCGCACGTCGCTGATCCACGAGGATTTAGAGGAGTACTTCGGCGATATCGTCGATCACATCCAGCGCGCTCGCGATATCATCGATGAGGATGTCGAGATCATCAGCGGCCTGTCGGAGACCGCCGACACGCTGCTCAGCCACAAGATCAACGCCGTGATCCGCATCCTGACCGTGTTCAGCGTCATCATGCTGCCGCTGACGTTCGTCACCAGCATGTTCGGGATGAATGTGCTGCTGCCCTTGCAGGATCATCCCGATGCGTTCCTGTTCATCACGGTCGTCATGCTGCTGATCAGCGGCGCGATGATCGCCTATTTCCGCTACCGGCACTGGATCTGACGACGATGTCAATGCCCACCCCGCTGCGCCCCCCCGCCGTACCCGCGCCGGCCCATCTGGTGGATACCGATGCGCGTCTGGCCGAGCTGGTCACGCACCTGGCCGGCGAACCGCTGCTCGGCGTCGATACCGAATCCAACAGCCTGCATGCCTACCGCGAGCGCGTCTGCCTGATCCAGATCAGCACGCGCAGCGCCGATTACATCATCGATCCGCTGACGATCGGCGATCTCAGCCCGCTGGGGCCGCTGTTCGCCGATCCGGCTGTCGAGAAAGTCTTTCACGCCGCTGAATACGACCTGATGTGCCTGAAGCGCGATTTCGGTTTCACCTTCGCCAACCTGTTCGACACGATGATCGCGGCGCGCATCTGCGGCTATAAGAATATCGGGCTGGGCAGCGTCGTCGCGGATGTGCTGGGCCTGTCGATCGACAAGAGCCACCAGCGCGATGACTGGGGCGCGCGCCCGCTCCCACCGGAAGGGCTGCTCTACGCCCAGCTCGATACGCACTTTCTGCCCGCCCTGCGCGATCATTTCCTGGCGGAGCTGAACGCCGCCGAACGGATGGAAGAGGCTCGCGAGGCCTTCGGCGATCTGCTCAAGATCCGCCCGGTGATCCAGGAATTCGACCCGGAGGGATACTGGCGCATCGCCATCCCGAACAATCTGACCCGGCGGCAGGCGGCGGTGCTGCGCGAACTGTACCTGGTGCGCGAACAGTTCGCCGAGCGGCGCGACGTACCGCCGTTCAAAATCGTCACCGACAAAGTCCTGGCGGCCCTGGCGACGCACGCGCCATCCACCAGCGCGCAGGTGGGTCAGGTTCCCGGCATCGCCCCGTCGATCGCGCGGCGCTACGGGGACGAATTCGCCGCGGCAGTGCGGCGCGGCCTGAACGCCCCGCTCCCCGATCCGCCGCCGCTGGCCCCGCCCGACGATCCGATCGTGGTCGAGCGTTACAGCGCGCTGCGCGAGTGGCGCAAACTGCGCGCCATGCAGCGCGGCGTCGAATCCGATGTCATCCTGGGGCGCGAGGCGCTGTGGCAGATCGCCGAACGCGCGCCGACGACCCTGGAGGCGCTGGCGGCCATCCCCGGCATGGGGCCGTGGCGACTGGCCACCTACGGCGACGAGATCCTGTCCGTCCTGAAGCGCTTCCGCCGCCGCTGACGAAAGGGATGCCTGTCATGAAGATCACATTTTTCGGCGCAGCGCAGACGGTGACCGGCTCGCAGCACCTGATCGAGGTCAACGGGACGCGCATCCTGCTCGACTGTGGGCTGTTCCAGGGCAAGCGGGCGGAGACCTACGAGCGCAACCAGCGCCTGCCCTTCGACCCGGCCAGCATCGACGTCATGGTGCTGTCGCACGCACACATCGATCATTCGGGCAACATCCCCAATCTGGTCAAGCGCGGCTTCCGGGGCGATATCTTCACCACCCACGCCACGCGCGATCTGTGCACCGCCATGCTGCTGGACAGCGCGCACATCCAGGAAAGCGATATCGAGTTCGTCAACCGGCGGCGCGCCCGCCAGAAGCTGCCCCCCGTCCAGCCGCTGTATACAGAGGAAGACGCCCGGCGCAGCCTGGACTCGTTCATCGGCCTGCCGTACCACCGCAGCAAGACGATCGCGCCGGGGGTGACGCTGACGCTGCACGACGCCGGGCACATGCTCGGCAGCGCGATCGTCGTGCTCGAAATCGAGGATCGATCGGCCCGGCGGGCGGTGCGGCTGGTCTTCAGCGGCGATCTGGGCCGGCGCGGGCTGCCGATCATCCGCGATCCGGAATTCATCGCCGACGGGGCGGACATCCTGATCCTGGAGAGCACCTACGGCGATACCGTCCATCCGCCCTACGAGGACGACGCCCGGCAGATGGAACGCATCATCGCGGACACGTACCGGCGCGGCGGCCAGGTGCTCATCCCGGCCTTTGCGGTGGGCCGCACGCAGCAGATCGTCTACGCCCTGCACCAGCTCATGGTCAAAGGCGATCTGCCGCCGATGCCCGTCTACGTGGACAGCCCGCTGGCCATCGACGTGACCGCCATCTTCCGCATGCACCCGGAATGCTACGACAGCGAGATCAGCGCCTTTCTCAACCGGCAGGGCATCCAGGATGCCTTCGGCTTTGAGCGCCTGACCTACACCCGTCAGGTCGAGCAGAGCAAACAGCTCAACTTCCTCACCCAGCCGGCGATCATCATCGCGGCGTCCGGCATGGCAGAAGCCGGGCGCATCCTGCATCATCTGAAAAATCGCATCGAAGATCCGCGCACGACCATCCTGTTCGTCGGCTGGCAGGCCCCGGATACCCTGGGACGGCGCATCCTCGATGGCGCGCCGGAGGTCAACATCTTCGGTGAACCGTACCACAACCGGGCGCAGGCCGTCGCGCTCAGCGGCTTCAGCGGTCACGCCGATCAGCCGGAACTGCTCGACTGGGTCGGGGCCATGACGCGCCGCCCCCGGCACACCTTCCTCGTCCACGGGGAGCCGGACGCGGCGGAGGCGCTGCGCACGGCGCTGCGCGATCGGCTGGGGATCGCCGCCCACTACCCCGAATTCCGGCAGTCGTTTGAGGTGTAAGCGCCATGCCCGGCCCGAGTCCGTTTCGCGAATACTGGCGCGACGCGCTGCGCGCCCACTACCTGCACGTCGTCCGCACTGGGGACAGACGGACGGAAAGCACGCTGCGCGGCCTGCTGCGCGATCAGCTCGGCTTCAGCGAGGCAGAGCTGCAGGCGCTCTACATTCAGGCGACCATGCACGTCGATCAGGTCGGGGCGGATTTCGTCCCCGATGAAGCCTTCATCCGCGCGCTGGAAGCGGAAGCGCACGCGCTGATCCAGACCGAGCCGCCGCCGGTCACGCCGGAGACCATTGCGGCGATCGCCGAACAGATGGATGCGCGCCGCGCCGAACCGGATCACGAGCCAGCGGATCTCCGTCCCGCCCGCCCGGCGGACGACCGGCCCGATGAGCCGGATCCGCCCGCCGAACCGACTCAGTTGAGCCTGTTCTGATGACCACGACTGCACCGACAACCGCAAAACGACGCCTGCCGCTCAATGTCTGGGTGATGACCGCGACCAGCTTCCTCACCGACGTCTCGACCGAGATGATCGTCCACGTGCTGCCGCTGTTCCTGGCCAACGTGCTGGGCGCATCGACGGCCATCATCGGCCTGATCGAAGGCGCGGCGGAGACGCTCTCCAGCCTGCTCAAGATCGTCTCCGGGCGGATCTCCGATCGGCTGGGCAGCCGCAAATGGCCCGCGGTCGCGGGCTATGCGCTGTCCTCGATCAGCAAGCCGTTTCTTTACGTGGCGTCCAACGCCGCCATCGTCTCCGCCTCGCGCCTGGCCGACCGGGCGGGCAAGGGCATCCGCACCGCCCCCCGCGACGCGCTGATCGCCGACAGCATCGACCCGGAACATCGTGGGGCGGCGTTCGGCCTGCATCGGGCCGGGGATACCGCCGGCGCGGTCGTGGGGATCCTCATCGCCCTGATCGTCGTGCTGGCGACGCAGAGCCAGACGCTGACGCTGAGCCGCGAGACGTTTCAGATCCTCGTCCTGTGCGCGATGATCCCGGCCTTCGCCGGCGTGATCGTCCTCAGCGTCGGCGCGCGCGATGTCGCCCGGCGCTCATCGGCTGAGTCCGAGGCGCCGACGGCCCGGGCGAGCTGGCGCGCGCTCAGCCCGGATTTCAAGACGCTGCTGCTGGCGGTCGCCCTGTTCACGCTGGGGAATTCGGCGGATGCGTTTTTGATCCTGCGCGCGCAGGATCAGGGGATGAGCGTGGCGGGCATCCTGGCGCTGCTGATCGCGTTCAACACCGTCTATGCGCTGCTCTCCGCGCCGCTGGGGACGCTGTCGGATCGCATCGGGCGGCGGCGGCTGATCGTCGGCGGCTGGCTGCTTTACGGGCTGGTCTACCTGGGGTTCGCCGCGGCGTCCGGCCCGGTCATGATCGTCGTGCTGTTCCTGCTCTACGGGGTGTACTACGCGGCTGCCGAAGGCGCGGGCAAGGCGCTGGTGGCCGATCTGGTGCCGGCGGAACAGCGCGGGACGGCCTACGGCCTGTACAACGGCGTGGTCGGCATCATGGCGCTGCCGGCCAGCGCCCTGGCCGGGGTGCTCTGGCAGGGGATCGGCACCTGGCCGGGGCTGGGGCCGGGCGCGCCGTTCGCCGTCGGCGCGCTGCTGGCGCTGGGGGCCAGCGGCATCCTGCTGCTGCGCTGGCGGGGCCGGGTGGCATGACGTTCGACACGCCGGGCGGCGCGCTCTGCGACGATCGGGCCTGTATGCGGCTGGCCCTGCGCGAGGCCGAGGCCGCGCTGGCGACCGGTGACGTGCCGGTCGGGGCTGTGATCGCGCGTGAGCGGCGCGTGATCGCCACCGGGCGCAACCGCCGCGAGGCCGACCGCGATCCGACCGCCCACGCCGAGATGATCGCGATCCGCGCGGCGGCAGCGGCGCTGGGCACATGGCGGCTGGATGACGTCACGCTGTATGTGACGCTGGAACCCTGCCCGATGTGCGCCGGGGCGATCGTGCTGGCGCGCATCCGCCGGGTGGTGTTCGCCGCGCTGGAGCCGAAAACGGGCGCGGCGGGCAGCGTGGTCGATCTGCTGCGCCACGATCGTCTGCCCCACCGCTGCGATGTCGATGTCGGCCTGCTGGCGGAGGAATCGGCGGCGCTGCTGCGCCAGTTCTTCGCGGATCAGCGCTCGCAGTCAGGGGTGCAGCCCTGTTCAGGCGATCGCTGCTGAAAAAAAACATAAACGGATCATAGAACCATTCAGTGCCATACTGAAAATAACGCCGGATAACGAGCGACAAGGGGCACAGGATGGTCGATACCGTTTTCGAACTGGTGCGGGAAACCCCTCGCTACCGGGTCTACTGGCACGACCCGGAGCACACGATCTGCGTCATGCGGGCGTTCGGCCCACGGTGGTCATGGGAAGAGGCGTTCGAGGCCGTCAGCGCGTTCGATCAGGTGGTGCGTTCCGTCAACCACGGCGTTTACGCGGTCTATCTGTTCGAGGCGCGGGCGCGGGTGCTGCCCGAAGGCGGGAGCATCGCCGTCAACCTGCGCAAGCTGATGAGCATCTACGCCCCGAATACAGTGTTCGTCATCTTCGTCCAGCCCGACCCGGCGCTGCGCATCTTCGCCGATATCGTCTCGAAGGCCTTTCAGATCACCGGCTTCAACTACCGGTACGTGAACGATGCCGGGCAGGCGCTGACCTTGATCGGGGCGCATCGCCGGTCACAGCCGCTGCCGGAGACGCCGCTGAAACCGCTGGACTCCAGCGATTGAGTCGATCGTCCCCGCTCAGGATTTGGGGATTGATCCGCCGGGGCATTGGTTTACAATGTCCGCTCAATGGAGAGGTGCCGGAGCGGTTGAACGGGCTCGTCTCGAAAACGAGTATGGTCTGAAAGCCATCGAGGGTTCGAATCCCTCCCTCTCCGCAGCGCAGGCGGACGTCAGTACGACGTCCGTTTTCGTTTCGTCCGGGCGGCATCGCTGCGCCAGCCCTGCCGAATAGTTCCGCCGGTAGTGGCGTGTTCGCCGTCATCCGTTATACTGATAACCAGTGTTCGCAGCATCGATCAGGGTAAAAACGGATGTCCGATCAATCTGCGCTGCCGCGCTTCACCGACGACGATGACCCGCTCCCCGATCCGGGCCGGGTCATCCGGTCGCAGGCTTCAAGCGGTCTGCCGCGCCCGGCCAGCCCGCCGCCGGTCTCCGCTGCGGAAAAGCTGACCGCGCGAAGCTGGCTGGCGACGCTTGACGTGCCGATCATCATCGTCGTGCTGCTGCTGCTTAGCATCGGCGGCATGATGGTGTACTCGACGACGTTCGACTGGGCTTACCAGTCCTTCGGCAGCGAGTCGGCCATTTTCCTGCAGCATGTGCGCAACATGGCCATCGGCGGGGTCGTCTTCGTCCTCATGACGCTGATCGACTACCGGATCTGGCGGCGCTTCGCCGTGGTGCTGCTGCTGGCCACGATCGGCACGCTGATCGCCGTGCTGCTCTTCAGCGATCAGGTGTTCGGCGCGCGGCGCGCCTTCCTGAACGGATCGTACCAGCCGGGCGAGCTGGCCGAACTGATCGTCGTCATCTACCTGGCGGCCTGGCTCAGTTCCAAAAACACCAAAGTCGGCACCATCCTCAACGGGCTGCTGCCGTTCGGCATCCTGCTGGCCGTGATCGGTGGGCTGGTCATGCTCCAGCCCGACCTGTCCACCGCGGCGACGATTTTCGTCGTCGCCGGCGTGATGTACTTCCTGGCCGGGGCCAATCTGTACCACCTGGCCGGGGTCGGCGCGGTGCTCGGCGTGGGCGGCTACCTGCTCAGCCAGCGCTTCAGCTACGCGCAGGATCGCGTCTCCTCGTTCGCATCGGGCCTCACGGATCTGACGCAAACCTCGTATCATACACAGCAGGCGATCATCGCGTTCATCAACGGCGGCTGGACGGGCGTCGGCCTGGGCCAGGGGCGGCAGAAATTCGGCTTTCTGCCCGCGCCGCACACCGACTCGATCTTCGCCGTCATCGGCGAGGAACTGGGCGTGCTGGGCGCGATGTTCGTCGTCGCGCTGTTCATCGTGTTCGTCTTTCGCGGGCTGTCGATCGCCCGGCGCACGCGCGACCCGTTCGGCGGGCTGCTGGCTGCGGGTATCACCATCTGGGTGATCGTCAAGGCGCTGCTCAACATCGCCGTCATGCTCAGCCTGGTTCCACCGACGGGCGTGGCGCTGCCGTTCATCAGCTTCGGCGGATCCTCGCTGGTGGTGGTGCTGGCCGGTTCCGGCCTGCTGTTGAGCGTCGCCCGGGTGACCGTGCTGACCAGTATACCTGAAGGGAGAAGCGCGCGTGCGGATCATGATCGCGGCTGGGGGAACCGGTGGTCACGTCTATCCAGCCCTGGCGGTCGCTGAAGCGGCGCTCAAACAGCCCGAGATCACATTCACCTTCGTCGGCAGCGTTGACGGCTTCGAACGGCCGCTGCTGCAGGAAGCCAATATTCCCTTTGAGCATTATGATGAAGTACGCGCCGGGCCGCTGCACGGTGTAGCGCCGATGCAGGCGGTCAAAAGCGCCTTCGATCTGGCGCGCGGCACGGTTCAGGCGTTCGGGCTGCTGCGCCGGCGTCGGCCCGACGTCATCCTGCTGACGGGCGGCTGGGTCGGGCTGCCGGTGGCGCTGGCCGGCTGGGTGCGCCGCATCCCGATCCTGATCTACCTGCCCGATATCGAACCGGGACTGACCATCCGCATGCTGAAGCGCTTCGCCAGCCGCATCGCGGTCACCACGGAAGACAGCCGCGCCTTCTTCCCGGCGGGTAAGGTGATCGTGACCGGCTACCCGATCCGCTCGGCGATCGCTTCAGCCGTCCGCGCGGACGGGCTGACGGCATTCAGCCTCGATCCGGCGCGGCGGACGCTGCTGGTGTTCGGCGGCTCGCGCGGGGCGCGGACGATCAACTACGCCGTATTCGCGATCGCCCCGGCGCTGATCGCCGACGGCATCCAGATCGTGCAGGTGACCGGCGCGCTCGACTGGGATGATCTGTCGTCCCGGCGCGCTGCGCTGCCCGCCGAGGTGCAGGCGCATTATCACCTCTACCCGTATCTGCATCACGAGATGGGGGCGGCCTTCGCCTGCGCCGATCTGGTGGTGTGCCGGGCGGGGGCATCCACGCTGGGCGAACTGCCGTACTTCGGCCTGCCGTCGATCCTGGTGCCCTATCCCTTCGCCTGGCGCTACCAGAAGGTCAACGCCGACTGGCTGGCCGATCGCGGCGCGGCGGTCGTCCTGCCCGATGACCGCATGAGCGCCGATCTGCTGCCGACGCTCCGCGCCATCCTGGGCGATGAGGCCCGCCGGGCGGACATGGCGGCCCGGGCGCGCGCGCTGGCCCGACCGGATGGCGCGGAGCGCATCGCGGATGCGCTGCTGGCGCTGGCAAAGGGGGCCGCATGATCGAGCTGTCCGCCGCGCTGTGGATCCTGGCGCTGCTGTTCGGCGTGGTCGGCCTGCTGCGCGGGTGGACGCGCGAACTGGTCTCGCTGGCCGGCATCATCCTGGGGTTGTTCACGCTCTACCAGTTCGACCCGCTGCTGCGCGGCACGCTGCTGGCCAGCGTCCCGCGCGATCAGGTCTTCCTCGTGCAGGCGGTGATCTTCGTCGGCATCACCTTCTTCGCCTACCAGACGCGGGGGCTGGGCCGGTTCCAGCGCAGCAATGAACGCGACAGCACGACCGAGCGCATCCTGGGCGGCATCCTGGGCTTCATCAACGGCTATCTGATCTGGGGCACGCTGTGGTATTTCATGGATATCAACCAGTATCCGCTCGCCCCGTTTATCACCGCGCCCGCTCCGAATTCGATCAGCGCGCAGCAGATCAACCTGCTGCCGCTGGTGATCCTGGCCGGCGGCCCGGCTGGCTCGGCGGACTGGCTGTCGCTGCTGATGATCGTGCTCTTCGTCGGCGTCCTGATCATCATCTGAAGCGGGCGGCCCCGGCCACCGGATGATGGCGCGCTCAATCGAGACCGGCGGCGAAGACCTGTTCCGCGCTGGCGGGCTGCGCCGGCCCCCGCAGTTCACCCTGAAAACCGCGCACGTCAACGCGGCTGAGCGCGTACAGCGCGATCAGCAGGCCGACGACGGCCACCGCGAAAGCGAACCCATACCCGGCTGAAGCGCTGCCGAACAGCGCGACGCCCAGATCGCGCAGCATCCCGCCGCCGCTCACGCCGCCGCCGCGCGCCAGCGTCACCACCAGCGTCCAGAAGCCGAGGAACGTCCCCGCCCGCCCGAACGGACTCATGTCCATCATCAGGCCGAGCGTGCCGACGTTCCAGACGCCCAGGCCGATGCCGAGCACGATCAGCCCCGGCGTGACCAGCCCGCGGATTTCGGCCAGCGACGACAGCGCGAACAGCGCAAAGGCCAGCACCAGCGCGCCGACGCCGATGTAATTCATGACGGTGTTGGTCAGCGCTTTGATGCGCCGGCTGAGGAACAGGAAGACGATCGTGCCCAGGATGGCCATGCTGCCCCAGTAGGCGGTGAAGCGCGTGGTGATGCGCACGTCCATGCCGTGCACCTCCCCGGCGAACGGCTCGAGGATCAGATCCTGCGAGAAGGCGAAAAACATCGACAGGGCCAGGAACCAGAAGAACGCGCGCGTCCGCCGGTTGCGCCAGGCCAGCGCCAGATCGGCGCGCAGTGTCGAGACCGAGCCGCCTTCCGCGGCGGCGGCGGCGGATGCCGCTCCTCTGACCGCCGGGCTGCGCTTCTCCTCCCCGACGACCGAGATGAACCACAGGCCGGCCATGGCCAGCGCCGCGATGACGAACAGCGTCAGCAGCGTCTCCGGGGTGAAGGCCAGATGCGCCGCGTCGGCGGGCAGGGCCGCATCGTGATCGGGCAGCAGCAGCGCGAAAACCACCCCGCCGAACGTCAGGCCGAGCAGCAGGAACGTCCAGACGATGCCGACGGCCCGCCCGCGCTGATCCGCGCGCGCCCGATCGTAGATCAGCGCCAGAAACGTGCTGCTGCTGAGGGCGCTGCCCACGCTGAAGAGGAGCAGCGAACCGGCGATGACCAGCCAGTGCAGGGCATCGGCCTCGGCCCCGCGCGCCAGCGAGGCGGTCATCACCCCCAGCCCGACGGTGCTGAGCGCCATCATCGCCCGGCCCAGCCAGATCCAGAACAGGCGGCGCAGGCCGAAGAGGGTGTGCTGATCGCTCATCCGCCCCGCCCAGACGCCCAGCGGGGCGAGGAAGTAGCGCAGCGATATCAGCAGCCCGATCGGCGTCGCGCTGAAGCCGAGATCGCTGATCATGATGCGGTTCCACACTCCGGTGGTGATGACATCGGCCATGCCGGATCCGAGGTGGAACAGGCCGATCTTGAGGTTGCGCCCCACCGACAGGCCGGGCTGCGCCGTTTCGACTGGCTGGCTGATTTCCGGGACGGCGCCCAGGGCGCGTTCAGCGGAGGACACGGTTGCTGTCATTTTTGTTCCGTTTTTTGTAGATTTACATAGATTTGCGTTCAGATTATCCAGGTTTTACGCGACCCTGTCAACGTTGTTTATCGACTGCTCATCCCGTTATCTTCCGGAGTTCGGGCGTCGATCGGGGCATCCACGGGGCTGAAGATTGGTTAGAATCAGGGCAACTGCTGACCGGGACTATGCACAGGGCTTCCTCATATGACCCAGAACCGCCAGACCCGCTATCGCAAGATCCTCGTCCCGCTGGATGGCTCCGGCTGGTCGCAGCGCGCCGTTCCCCACGCGGTCGAGATCGCGCGCGCCAATGACGCCGAGATCATCCTGCTGCATGTGTTCACGCCGCCCGCCCGCGAGTACACGCCCGATATCGCGCTGCGCAGCGCCGACGATCCGCATCAGGTGATGCGCGAACAGGCCAAGCAGTACCTGATCGGCCTGCGCACCGAGCTGCGCAACGAAAACTGCCGGGTGCGCACCCATATGATCGAAGGGGCCGACCCGGCGCATCTGATCTGCGATTACGCGACCGCTGAGGGGATCGACCTGATCGTGATGAGCACGCGCGGGCGCAGCGGCATCGCCCGGCTGCTGTTCGGCAGCGTCGCCCAGCAGGTGATGGAGTGCATCCACATCCCGGTGCTGCTGATCAAGCCGGATGAAGAATGAGCCAGCGGGCCGGACGATCCCTCCCCGGAACCGCGGCCTTATCCGTGCTGACCGCTGTCGTCTACGCGCTGCTGGCGGCCAGTCTGTGGTTTCCGTTCGGCTGGCAGGTCGGCGATCTGTCCGATCTGCGCGCCTTTTACGTCGATATCGAGAACGGCCTGCTGCCGCTGATCGCCCCGGCTGACCCACGCCCGCTGATGCTGCTCGCGACGCACCTGGCCCGCGCCCTCACGCCGGACTCGTTCGTCGGGGCGAACCTGCTGCTGTGGGCGCTGCTGACGTTGAAGGCGCTCGCGCTGTACGCCCTGGTGCGGCAGATGCTGCCGCGCCAACCGCTGCTGGCCTTTGCAGCCGGGGCGCTGGCGCTGATCCTGCCGGTCGATACCGGGGTCTTCTGGCTGGTCACGATCAACATTCACGGGTACGCCCTGGCGGCGCTGACCGCGGCGGCGCTGCTGATCGCGCAGTGGCGGCAGCCGCGCCGATGGCGCTGGCCGCTGATCGCCCTGGCGCAGCTTCTGGCGCTCAGCTACGAGGCGGCGTTCCTCCCACTGCTGATCGTCCCGGCTCTGCTGCCCCTGATCGACCGCCCGTCGCGGCGGATGCTGCGCGTCGCGCTGTTGTGGTGGGCGCTGCCGCTGGCGGCGATCGTCCGGTTCGCCCTGCTCTTCACCAGTTCGCCGGCGTCCGGTTATCAGGCCAGCCTGATCGCGCTGGGGGCGGACGCGCCGGGTCAGATGGCGCGCGCGCTGACGCGCGTGTACGAACGCCACGCCATCACCGGCTGGATCGAGGCCTTCGACTGGCTGACGCGCCGGGCCGCCTGGGAGCCGTCATGGTTCGTCAGCGCTGCGATCGGCGCGGCGGGCGCGGCCCTGGGCGCAGCGGCGCATGTGGCGGCGCATGCCGCGGCGCGGGGCGCAGACGCCCGTCTGCCGCTGCGAACCGGTCTGCTGGCGCTGCTCGTCGGGGCCG
>DAOUBU010000120.1:0-21209 GCA_034432395.1 Anaerolineae bacterium | reverse complement strand
GCGCCCGCTCACATCCCCCCCCGCGCCCGCCTGCATCCCCCCGCGCCCGCCTTCCCCCCGCGCCCGCGTCGGGTGATCGGGTTGCCCGCAGGCCCGCGCACACGGTATGCTTGAACCGATCTGTATTGATTCCACCAGTCCCCGTTCAAGGAGCCGCCCGCGATCATGCCCCCACGCGCCCGAACTGCCCCCGTCAAGCCGCGCGATCCGCTGTGTTTCGGCACGGTCGGCGCGCCCCAGACCGCCCCGGAAGGCAGCGGCACGGTCGGGGCGATCGAACACAGCCGCCTGCTCGGATTCGATCATCTGGAGATCGCCTGGACGCAGAGCGTGCGCGTCACCGACGAGACGTGCGCGCTGATCAAGGCGGCGGCGCAGCAGTACAGCATCACCCTGAGCGTGCACGCACCGTATTTCATCAACCTCAACAGCCAGACCCCGGAGCTGATGGCCAAGAGCGATGAGCGGCTGCTGACGGCGGCGCGCAAGGGCTTTCTGGCCGGGGCGCGCGATATCGTCTTCCACCCCGGTTCGTATCACGGGCAGGATCCGGCGCGCGTCTACGACCGCTGCCGCGACAAGCTGATCGAGCTGACCGGCATCCTGCGCGACGAAGGCGTCGATGTCATCCTGCGCCCGGAGACGATGGGCAAGCCGTCGATGTTCGGCTCGCTGGAAGAGACGGTCGCGCTCAGCCGCGATGTGCCCGGCGTGCTGCCCTGCGTCGACTGGGCGCACCTGCACGCCCGGCGCGGCGATGGCAGCTTCAACAGCTACGACGAATTCGCCGCGGCGCTGGCGCTGATCCGCGCTGAATTGGGCGAGCGCGGCCTCAAACACATGCACTGCCACGTTTCGGGCATCGACTACGGCCCGAAAGGCGAACGGGCGCATATCCCGCTCAACGAATCCGACCTGCACTACCGCGAGCTGCTGCAAGCGCTGATCGACGCCGGCGCGGAGGGGACGATCGGCGTCGAAGCGCCGCTCCCCTTCCATGTGGCTGACGCGCTGATCTTCCAGGCCACGTATCGGCGGCTGCGCGGGGAAGGCGGCGCGTCCGACGCGGAAGATGCCGGTTGAGCGCGTCCGCCTGACTGAGAATGACCGCGCCCCCGATTTGGTCGGGGGCGCGGAGGGGCGAAAATGCGGACGTTGGACGTCGATTTTACGAGCAGCCGCCCTGGGCCAACGTGTAATCGAGCGAGCGCACGTTGTCCGTCTCCACCGTTTCGGCGATCGCGTTGCCCGGATCGACGCTGGCGGTGAAGCGGTGCACTTCGTTGAAGAAGACGTTGGTTTGCAGCGTCGCGGTCACTTCAACGGTCTGGCCGGGGTTGATCGGCGGCGAGACGACGTTGACCGAGACCGGAAGCTGGCCGTCCGCAGCGCGCGCGTCGGTGAAGCTGACCAGCGCGCCCGGTGAGGGCACGGTTCCCAGGTTCGCCACGTCGAAGCTGATCGCGTAGGGCACGCCGCAGGTCGGCGGGAACGGCGTGATGCGGATGTTGCCCGCCACCAGGTTGATGCCGGTCGCTGGCGGCAGCGGCGTCGGCGTGGCCGGGATCGGCGTCGGGGTGGGCGTGGGCGGCAGCGGCGGCGGCATGACGCGCGGCACGATGCCCAAATCGCCGCTGACGCTGACCACGGTCGGCGAGATCCAGCCCACCGTCCCGTTGGCCAGCCGGATCTGATACCAGCCCGTGCCCAGCGCGCTGATGCCGGTGATCGGCGCGCTCTGCCCGTTGAGCAGCGAGCCGACGATCGGATACAGCGTGCTGTCGCCCTGGCGGACGTTGGCGTTGACGCCGCTGGCCGTCACGCGCGGGGTGGGATCCTGCGTCGGCTCGGCGGGCGTGGGCGGGACGGGCGGCGGCAGCGTCGGGCCGGGCGTCGGCTGGGCCATGCCGATCAGCGCCGCGATCGCCGGGTCGAGGTTGTTCTCGACGCGCAGCGGCGTCACCACGTGGGTGACCGGCGCTCCACCGGTCAGGTTGACGGTCAGGCGCAGCTCATACAGCCCGTCCGGGACGAGCGTGGTATCCCATGTGCCGAGCAGGCCGTTGAAGACCGGCGCCGTGCTGGGCAGCACCGCCGGGAAGAAGACGCCGCCCGCGCCCGCGGCCAGCGCCCCGTCGATCGGGCGGAACTCGATGAAATAATTGGCCTGGCCCTCCAGCGCCGCCGTGCCGATCACGGGGAACTGACCGCGCAGCGTGTACACCGGCGGCGGGAAGGTGATCTGTGCCTGCGGGTTGGGGGTCGATGTCGGGGTGGGCTGGGCCAGCGCGGGCAGCGCGCCGGTCAGCGCCAGGACGAGGGCGGCCAGCAGCGCCGCCCGCAGTAAGGATACTTTCACCATCAGCGCGTCCTTTCAAAATGAATGTCAGATTACACCGTCCACTGACATTGTAGCCCGATTTCGGGAAACGGGAGTCCGTCGAAAGGCCTACTGCAAGGACACGCGCGCGGGGATGCGGCGGACAGTTCAGCGGGCGGGGCGGTAAACGAGATCGTCCGCCGTCAGCCCGAACGGGGCGATCAGGGGGATGAGGGCGGCGCGCACGCGCGCGCAGTCGGCTTCGTCGGCGGCGTCACCGGTGGCGACGTGGATCGGGTAGACGACGGCATCGCCCGACGGGCGCGGCGCGGTCGCCACCTTGCTCTTGTACCCCAGCTCCCCGCGCCGGGTGGCCGCGCGGATGACCTGCCACAGCGCATCGACGTGCTCGCGCCGCGCGGGGATGATGAACGCGCCGGCGCGCGCGGTCGGGGCGGGATCGGCGGCGGGGCGCTGGCATTCGATCCAGTAGACCCCGCTCACCTGCGAGGGCAGGAGATCGGCATCGTGCTCCAGCCGGGCGCGCTGCACCCTGGCGATCAGGTCGAGGCTGCGCGGGTCGATCGCCCCGGCATCCCGATCGCTCATGCCGACGCCTCCGCCAGCGGCAGCTCGAAGCCGAACAGGCTGCCGACGCCCGGTTCGCTGCGGAAGCGCATCGTCCCGCCGTGCTGCTCGACGATCTTCTTGACCAGGTACAGCCCCAGTCCCGTGCCTTCGATATGGGCGGTGGCGTCGGTTTTGGCGCGGTAGAACGGCTGGAACAGGCGCTCCTGCTTGTCCGCCGGGATGCCGTAGCCGGTATCTTCCACCTCAAACAGGACATGCTGCCCCTCGACGCGCAGGCGCACGTCGATCTGACCGCCGTCGGGCGTGTACTTGATGGCGTTGCTGAGCAGGTTGGTGATCGCTTCGGGCAGGTTGGCCGGGTCGGCCAGCGTCGGCACCGGCCCCGCTGGCAGCGAGACATGCAGCCGCTGCCCCCGGCGCTGCGCCTCCGGTTCGATATCCCGCAGCAGGCCGATCACCATCTGGCGCAGATCCAGCACTTCGCGCGGGGCCTCTTCCAGCCGGCGCTGGATCGCCTCCATCGACAGGATGTCCGAAGTCATGCGCAGCATGCGCTGTAGGGCGCGGTCGATCGCCTCGAAATACTCGATCTGCTCCGGCGTCAGCTTCCCCTCCAGATCGTCGCGCAGGATGCCCAGATAGCCGGTGGCGACCCCGATCGGGTTGCGCAGGTTGTGCGAGGCGATGTGGATGACATCGGTCTTGAGCGCTTCGACTTTGGCGAGCTGCGCGTTGAGCGCTTTCAGCTCTTCAAGCTGTTTCAGCGTCAGTTCGTACAGGTGGACGTTATCCCAGGCGGCGACGATGCGCGCCGTCAGCACCTGGATCAGATCGACGACTTCGGGATCGAAATTGGCGGGGTTGGCCGTCTCCAGCACCAGCGCCCCGATGACGGCATCGTGCGCGATCAGCGGCACGGCGATCGTCGCCTGGATGCCGGGCTGTATCGGCGAATAGTCCGGGTCGGACGGGCTGTTGAGCACGAGCTGAGGCTGCGCCAGCCGCAGCGCCCGCCCGGTGATGCCCCAGTCGAGCGGGAACGTCTGATCCACGGCCAGCACCGCCGGATCGTAGCCGAGCGTGCGCACCACGCGCAGTCTGTCGTCTTCAACCAGCAGCAGACAGCCGACATCCGCATCCGCCAGCACGATCGCGGCGCTCATCGCCACCGACAGCATGATATCCCGATCCAGGGTCTGATTCAGATCGGCGTTGACCTGCTGCAAGATGCCGAGCAGGTTCATACGCCGGCGCATGGCGACGTCCATCTGCTTGCGCTCGGTGATATCGCGCACGATGCCGCGGAAGCCGACCGGCTCGCCCTCCGCGCTGCGGATCAGGCTGACCGACATCTCCACCGTGCGCAGCGTGCCGTCGCGGTGGCGGATCGACACCTCCAGCGCGCGCAGGGTTTCTTGGGTTTCCCACACCTGGTGGAAAAGCCCGCGGTAATGCTCGATCATCTCCGGGGTTGCGACGGCCTTGAACGACATGCCGATCATCTCGTCGCGCGTGTAACCGGCGATGCGCGCCAGCCCCTCGTTGACGAAGGTGAACACCCCGCGCGGATCGAATTCGTAGTAGCCATCCTCCAGCGTCTCGATGAGGGTGCGGAAGCGTTCGGTCGCCGTCCAGGCGTCGATCGCCGTCCGCTGGCGATCGGTCACGTCATGCAGCAGCCACAGCGTGCCGATCGAGCCGCCGTCGGCGGTGCGCGCCGGCTCAAGGGTCAGTTCGAAGGTGCGTCCGTCGATCAACGTCAGCGTCTGGCGCTGGCCCGCCTGACTCTGGCCGATGAGGCGCACGATCGGCCCGGCATCGGCGAAGTGCGGCTCGATCGCCGCGATCAGCGCGCGCAGCGGCTGCGCCAGCAGGCTGTGCGCCGCGTCCAGATCGAACAGGTGCGCGAACACCGGATTGAGGTAGAGCACGCGCTCGGCTTCGTCCGTGATCAGGACGGGCATGGCGAGGTGATCGAGGATCATCTGGGCATCGAACTGACGCGGGGCCATGGGCAGGGCCGCTTCCGTCGGTGTCTCGTCTAACGGGGAGAGCGGTGCGGTGTCGCCCGTCCCGCTCGACCAGAAGGCCGCCTGAGTTTTGCGCGTGTCGAACTCAGACTGCGACCCGGACTCGTCATCAGACGCCGGTTTTGGGAGTTTCGTCCACATCCGTCGGATCCGTTCAACTGTTCGATCTCCGTTTGAAATTATATCTACTATGCCCGTTAACGCCAAAAACGGCGTAAAACTGTGCTTGTACCGGATCATGTGATCATCCACTTCATTACAATGTTACAGTCAGTCGTTCAGTTGAAATCTTGAGATCGGCAAAAATTCTGTGAAAATCGCCGTACTGATGGGCGCGCACGGGGCGCGCCGCCTGTGCTGAAATAGAACCGGCTCCGCCTTCCGGTGACGTCAGACCGGGGGACGGCGCATCCGCTGTCGTTTCAGCCTGTGAGGTGTGTCGCCCATGAACCGTTTCCTCGCCAGTTTGCTGCCGCCGCGTCTGCGCCCGCGTCCACGCCCGCCGCTGCACCCCGCCCCGCTGGAGGCGGCCAGCCCGCTCGACGCCCTGATCGGCCTGTCCCCGGAACGGGCCTACACCGCATCGCCGTGGGTGTACGCCGCGGTCACCCGGATCGCCGAGGCGGCGGCGCTGGTCCCGCTGCGGGTGTACCGGATCGCCGACGGGGAGCGTGTGCTGCTGCCCGATCATCCGCTGCTGGCGCTGCTCAACGCGCCCAATCACTCATTCAGTCGCTTCGATCTCATCGAAAGCACCATCGGCACGCTCGAACTGGGAGGAAATGCCTACTGGTACCTGGCGGGCGATGCCGACGGCCTGCCCAGCGCGATCTATCCACTGGCCCCGGCGCGCGTGCGCATCGTCCCCGACCCGGTCGATGGCGTGCGCGGCTACGTCTACGAGTTCGACGGCATCCGCGTGCCGCTCGACCCGCTGGAGGTCGTCCATTTCCGCCGCTGGCATCCGGGCAGCGATCACTACGGGCTGTCCGCGCTGGAGGCGGCGCGCCTGGCCATTCAGGCCGATCGGGCGATGGCGGAATGGAACCGCGCCACCTTCGCCCAGGATCACGCCGTGCCCGCCGGCATCGTCGCGGTGCGCGAATACATCAGCGATGCCGATTTCGAACGGCTCAAACGCGAATGGCGCGCCAGCTACGGCGGCGGCCAGCGCAAGACCGCCTTTCTGCGCGGCGCGTCGATCGAGTGGCAGCACATCGGCCTCAACCACGTCGATCTCGATTTCCTGCGCGGGCGGCAGGCGATCCGCGATGAGATCTTCACCGTCTTCGGCATCCCGCTCGGGCTGATCGACGCCAATGCGACCGAGGCCAATGCCGTGGTCGCCGAGCGCCAGTTCATCGAGCGGACGCTGTGGCCCAAGCTGGTGCGCATGGCCGAGAAGATCAGCCGCGATCTGCTGCCCTTCTGGGCGGACGAGTACGGGCCGTGCGCCGCCGAATTCGACGACATCCGTCCGAGCGACGATCAGGCACGGCTGGAAGAGCTGCGCCTGGTGGCGGCGCTGCCCGGCGTGCTGACGACCGATGAGATCCGCGCGCGCTATTTCAACCTGGGGCCGGGTGCGCCGGTCACTCCGGGCGGATCAGACTGAGGAAATGCGCCAGCCGTTTGAGGTCGTGGGCCAGCAGCACGGCCATCGCCTTGCCCGCCCGCACCAGGAAGTCATAGCGCTCCCGGTCGTCCGGGTAGGCGTAGGCGGCGTAGCGCACGGCGGCGGCCAGCAGTTCATCCGCCGGCACTTCGCGGGCATTGAGCACCAGCCGCATGAAATCGACGCGCTGGGTGAAGGTGTAGACCTCGTCCGCGCTGCACAGGTGGACTTCGCTCAGGCTGAGCGGCGGGCGCGGCGGCAGGCTGTGGTACATGCCGCTTCCATTCATATGGCCGACGCTGACGACGCCGATCTCGATCGGCACCATGCGGTTCTCGCGCTGGTCGATCAGCGCGCTGTGGTCGATCGCGCTGGCCATCACCAGCTCGCGCGCCAGCGGGTCATCCTCGATGCGGATGGCGTAGATCAGGCCGACGGCGTGCGCGCTGCGATCATCGGCGATCGGCACTCTGACGAACGCGCCGAAATGGTGGCGCTCGTCAAGCCGGCTGCCGCGCGTGCCGCAGTCGAACCCGGTCGTGCTGGCGCGCAGCACACGCCCGACCGCCGTCGTCGCTGAGTTCGTCATCGCCATGATCGCATCCCATCATCTGCTCTCTGCTGCATCCGGTCAGACGCGCAGGCGGTGCGCGCGCCGCCCCCCGCGCGCCAGCCCTTTGGACTGTAGTTTGTTCGATTCTTCCGGCTGCGCCTGGTTGCGCAGCATCTCGATGCGGATCAGCTCGTCGAGCTGACCTTTCTCCGCCCCGCTGACGTAGGCCAGCTCATCGGCGCGCGTCAGCGCATACGGGAAGCGCCGCCGCCCCTGAATGGCGCACTGCGCCAGGATCACCGCGTGGGCCAGCGCGACCCGTTCGGGGTAACGGGCCACCCACAGCGGCATTTCGACGCGCGCGATCACCGGGTGACCGTGATCGCTGACGTTGATGTAGCAGAAGCCGATCTCCAGGTCGGGATCGATCTGGCGGTAATCGCGGTTCTGCGGCGAATTCTGCACCAGCACCGCCGAACGCTGCCCCGGTTCCAGCACCGCGCCGAACAGCGCGATATCCGGCAGCCCCTCTAAATCGCCGCTGGTCTTCAGATTCTCGTCGGTCACCTGCTCGTCCGGCAGGCTGAGCAGGTGCAGCAGGCTGATCAGCGCCGCGCTGCGGCTGCGTTCGGCGTAGCCGATCAGGATCGCGCCGGCATCGCGCAGTTTGCGCAGGGCGTCCAGGTAATCGCGCTGGATGGCCGCGCTTTCGGCGACTTCGTTGGCCCCGAAGAACTTGAGCAGGTTGCCGTCGTGCAGCGCGACGACCGGGCCGGCATCGGCCTCGCGCAGCCGCCAGGCTTCATCGGCCAGCCGGGCCAGCTCCTGCACCGTGCGCCGCGCGTTGACGGTCTGGTTGGTGATGACGCGGCCATCGCGATCGTGAAGCTGCTGCTCCGTGTAGACGAGCTGCGGGTGCGTCGTCTGGTCGGGCAGGCGCGGGGCCGCGTCGAAAAAGTAGGTGAAGACGCCGATGTTGATCAGGTAGTAGAGCGCCGGAGCGTGCACATCGGGGTAGATCTGCGAGCCGTCCACCGCCAGCGCAACGGCGCGCGCCGGGGCATCCGGCCCGGGGCCGACGCCGTTGATGATCTCACTGTCCGGCGGGGGCAGCGGGGCCGCGCCCCGGTAGCCGCTGATGTTCGTGCCGCGCACCAGGGCGATGCGCCGGTGGACGACCTCCAGATCCGGGGCGTTGTAGAACAGCTCCAGCGCGCGCTCCAGCCGTCCCGACAGCGCCCGGTCGCGATGGCCGAGGTAGCGGCCCATCGTCTGCACCTGCGGCACCACTCTGGCGAATTCGAGCGCCACACGCCCTCCCCTGACCGGTCGTCACAATCCCGCATTTTCCCACAGGCATCAGCCTAGCGCAAACGTTCTATCCCGTCAAGCGAGAGATTTTAACATTGCAACCCGCCGGGGCGGGCCATCACAGCCCGCCCCGGTCGGCTGCACTGCTGATGCGCCGGGGGTGAATGCTGACGCATCCACCCCCCCGACGGCCCCCTGAGCGCACTCACGGGGGCGTGTAGCAACCGCCCTGATTATTGCAGTCCTGGCAGCCGCAGATCGGCACACAGGCGGTCAAAATGTTTGGATCGCAGATGACGTAATCTTCGCCCGGCTCGCAGATGCCATTGCCACAGATGGGCGCGGGCGGGATGCATCGCGCGTTCCACTCCGGGTTGTTGGCGCAGTCCTGACGGCACCCACAGCTCGCGATCTCACCGGCGCTGCACACGCCATCCCCGCAGATATCGGGCGGCGTGGTCGGAAGGCACAGCGAGATCCAGATCGGGTTGTTGGCGCAGTCCTGGCAAGTGCAGTCGTACAGTTCCGGATTGCTGCAGATGCCGTTCCCGCAGAATTCGGCTGGCGTCGTCGGCGGCGGTGGCGGTGGCGGCAGCGTCACCAGCGTGAGGGGCACGCGCGTCACCTGACGCAGGGTCGGCGTGATCGTGGCGCAGAACGTCGGCGTCGGCATGGCCGTCAGCGTGAGGATCAGGTCGGGCGACCGCGTCCCCGCGAACATGAACGGCGTGGCGGTGACATAGCCCGGCGGGCAGATCGGCGGCGTCGGCGTATCGGTCGGGGTGGCCGTCGGGCCGGTGGGCGTGCGCGTCGGCGTCGCGGTCGGACGGTTCGGCGTCCAGCCCGGGCGCGGCGTCGAGACCGGTCGTCCGGTGAACTGGCCGCAGGCCGGGGCGTCCCCGCCGCAGCTCACCAGGAGCTGCACCTGGCCGCTGGCCGTCGGGTTCATTGTCCGCAGTTCGACCTCATACGTCCCGCTGCGCGGCGCGACGGTCAGGCGGGCCTCCTCGGCGCGCCCACCCTGCATCCGCGCGACGACCGCGCCGCGCGCATCGCGGACGATGGCCGTGAACGGGAAGGTCAGCGGATCGAGCCGCGTGCCGCCCAGCCCGGTGAGCGTGAGCGTGGTCGGGCAGTCCTGCGCCTCGAACGTGAAGTACTGCGGATCGTTCGGCGGCGGGGTGAGCGGCGACGGCGGCGGTATCGTCACGGTGACGGGCGCGCCGAAGCCGAGCGCGGTGCTGACGACCGGCGTCCGCCCGGTGAAGCGCAGCAGGTAGTTGCCCGCCGTGCCGTTCTGCGCGCCGACGAGCAGGGTGTACGTGCCCGGTTCGCTCAGCGTGACGGAGAGGTAGGCATCGCCGGCGGCCAGGCCGAAGCGGGCATCATTGCTGCCCACGATCGGGGCGGCGGACGGGCCGAGCAGCGTCATATACGGATCGACGCCGTCCAGGCTGACGACCTCGGCGCTGATCCAGTCGCCTGGGGCGCCGGTGAACTGATAGGCGACCATCGGCGAGCCGGGCGTGAGCGCGTTGAAGACGTCCTGCGCCGGGTAGGTGAGGATCCCGCCGCTCTGGATGAGCAGCATCTGGCCGGCGGGCGCGGTCGGCGTCGGGGTCGGGGTGGGCGGCACGGCGATCGATGGCACGGCCACGTTGCAATCCGGCTGACGGTCAGCGCAGGTGATGGTCAGCAGCAGCGTGCCGAAGGAGAGCGCGTCGATCGAGCCGATCTCGATCTCGTAGCGCCCGCTGTTGGCCGGCACGGTCAGGCGGTTCTGCAGGGCGCGACCGCCGCGCAGCTCGCCGACACGGACGCCGCGCTCATCGCGGACGATGGCGCTGTAGGGGAAGGTGAACGGGTCGCCGCCCGTCTCGTTGGTGATCGTCAGCGTGGTCGGGCAGTTCCCGGCGGTGAACTGCCAGTACTGCGGGGGCGGGTCGAGCGGGACGTCGGCGCGCACCGGTTCATCGTAATTCAGGGTTTCGGCATTGACGGGGGAGCGGCCCGCGATCTGGAGCAGGTAATCGCCCTGCGTGCCGCCGCTGCTGCCCACCAGCAGTTGATACGTCCCCGTTTGCGGCAAAAAGACCGACAAGAAAGCGTCTGTTATCCGATCCGAAAGCACGTAGTCATCGTTCCCGGCCACCGGGCTGCCATCCGGCGCGAGCAGCGTCAGCGAGGGGTTGAGCGCCCCGCCGGCGCCGAGCGCGCGCACCGTCACCAGATCGCCCGCCGAGCCGCTGAAGGTATGCTGACCGAGCGGCATCATGCTGTCGATCCGGCCCGACACGATCGAACCGTAGGGCAGCGCGCCCGCCTGAGCGCTGGTGCGCTCTGGCGCGGTCGCGTTCAGTCCGATCCCGATGAGGAGCGTGGCCAGCACAGCGGCAGCCGCCCCACGTCTTAACCAGTCCCTCGGTTTCATCGCTTTCCTGACCCCTTTCTGAACTCAAGAGCGCGCTTGCACAGGACGATACCGACCGGTCGGCCCGTCGATCGGACTCGATCGTCCTCTTAAATTCACTATAGTCGAATCGAAAATCCGCGCGAGTCCCATCGGGGACTGCGCCGGGCCGCGCGCGGATCGCGGGCGGCTGTTGACTCTTGCGCGCGGCGCAGTCTATGATCGACGGCTGTTCGATCCGCCTGTTCTGGAGCAGACGCGCATGGCCGCAAGTGACTGGACTCCCATTATCGGCCTGGAGATCCACGCCGAGATTCTGACCGCGACCAAGATGTTTTCCCCGTGCCCGGTGGTGGACAGCGTGACGGCGTACCCGAATACCGCTGTCGATCCGGTGTCGCTGGGGCTGCCCGGCACGCTGCCGGTGATCAACAAAGCCGCGCTCGAGCTGGCGATGATGGTCGGGCTGGCGCTCAACTGCGAGATCCCGCCGATCAACCAGTTCGCGCGCAAAAGCTACTTCTACCCCGATCTGCCCAAAGGCTACCAGATCAGCCAGTACGACCGCCCGCTGAGCGTCAACGGCTACCTCGATATCGATCTCAGCGACGGCACGACGCAGCGCATCCGCATCCGCCGGGCGCACCTGGAAGAGGATACCGGCAAGCTGACGCACATCGACGAGGGCAGCCTGGTCGATTACAACCGCGCCGGCGTCCCCCTGCTGGAGATCGTCACCGAGCCGGATATCCACAGCGCCGAAGCCGCCGAGGCCTACGCGCGCAAGCTGCGCGCCATCCTGCGCTACCTGGGCATCAATGACGGCGACATGTCCAAAGGGGTGATGCGCATCGAGCCGAACATCAGCGTCAAACACAAGGATGACACCGGCTACCGCACGCGCACCGAGGTCAAGAACCTGAACAGCATCCGCAGCCTGTTCCGCAGCATCGAATACGAAGTCCAGCGCCAGATCAAAGCCTGGGAGAGCGGCGAGGGCGTCCGCCAGGCGACGATGGGCTGGGATGAAGTCCGCCAGCGCACCGTCGTCCAGCGCTACAAAGAATCGGCGGAGGAGTACCGCTACTTCCCCGAACCCGACCTGCCGATCGTCGAAGTCAGCCGCGAATGGGTGGCCGAGGTGCGCGCGCGCCTCCCCGAACTGCCGGACGCCAAACGCGATCGCTTCATGAGCGCATTCGGCCTGTCGCGCTACGACGCTTCGGTGCTGGTGGCGGAAAAAGCCGTCGCGGAGTACTACGAAGCGGCGGTCGCGGCGAGCGGATCGCCCAAAGCGACGGCCAACTGGATGATCGGCAGCCTGTTCAGCGTGATGAACAGCGCCGGCATCGACCGCGAGGACATCGCCGCGATCCGGATCAGCGCCGCCGATTTCGGCGGGCTGGTCAAACTGGTCGATGCCGGGACGATCAACAAGAACACCGCCGCTGTGGTGCTCCAGGAGATGTTCGATACCGGCCAGTCGGCGGCGGCCATCGTCGAGGCGAAAGGGCTGGGGCAGATCCAGGACAGCGGCGTGATCGTCGCCGCGGTGGAGCAGGTGCTGGTCGAAAATGCCGGCTGGGTCGAGGAATACCTGAACGGCAAGGACAAGCTCTTCGGCCCGCTGGTGGGCAAGGTGATGGCCGCGCTGGGCGGCAAAGCCAACCCGCAGATCGTCCGCGAGAAGATGCTGGCCGCGCTCGACGCGCGCCGCAAATGAGCGATTGCAGCGCGCTGGCATGGCCGAAAGCGGGATCGTCATCATCGGCGGCGGGCTGACCGGTCTGGCCGCCGCCTGGGAGCTGGAGCGCCGCGGCCAGCGCTACACCCTGATCGAGGTCAAGCGGCGGCTGGGCGGCGCGATCGCCAGCGAACCGATCGACGGCTGGACGCTGGACGCCTCCGCCTTTGTGCTGGAGCAGTACGACGACTGGCCGTTTCTCGAGCCGCTGGGCCTGAGCGACGCGCTCATCCCGATCGGGCAGTACCGCACGGGACGGCTGGTCGTCTTCCGCGACGGCACGCAGAGTCTGATCGATGCGCTGGCGCGCCAGCTCGTCAGCGGGGCGATCATCACGCGCATGGCGGTCAGCAGCGTCGGGCCGCTGGCGGGATCGCCGGGCCGGTACGGCCTGTGCCTGGAAAACGGCCTGCTGCTGACGGCGTCGGCGGTCATCTGCGCCGTGCCGGCGCGCTACGCCGCTCACCTGCTGTGGGCGCTCGATCCGGCGATCGCCGCCCTGCTCGACGGCTACCAGTACGATCCGATCGCGCGCGTCTCGCTGGGGTTCCACAAGCGTGATGTCCCTGCACTGACGCCAAATATCGACACCTGGAAGAGGGATCTCGATCTGCCTGCGGACATCCCTTACGCTTCCACTTACGATCTGCCGTTCCGTGTGCCGCCAGGCGGGGTGCTGCTGCGCGTCGGCGTGCGTGTGCCCGCCCCGGACGATCCGAAAGCGCCGTTCGATGCGCCGGCGGCGATCGCGGCGGCGCGCGCGGCATTCCACCCGCTGATCGGCGGCGCGGAACCGGTCGTGGCGCGCGCGTATTTCTGGCCGGAGGCCGACCCGCTGACGCGCTACACGATCGAACACGAATCCGTCATGGCGGCGATCCACGCCCGGCTGCCCGCCCGCGTCGCGCTGATCGGCAGCGATTACGGCGTCGGTCGCGGCGCGCGGCGCATCGAAGGCGCGTTCCTTCAGGCCCAGGCCGCCGTAGCGCGGGTGCTGAGGTGAAAGAGGGTAATCCACGCCGGAAGCTTGAGGGGAAGAATTAAAAGTGTGGAGGTAGAAGTTGGGTGCATGAGGTATGGTGTTGCACACCTTCATAGAATCGTTCAGTTGCTTTAGAACCCCCAAGTTTAAATTTGGTGCGATTGCTCTGTCCCCAGGGGAATCGCATCGAAATAATTTTTCAGGTTCATAAAGATTTTTGTGGATGTTTGGTATGCATGGGGCATGGCATGCCCCTACAAAACCGTCACATCTTCTTATGACCTCAATTGTAGATTTAATGCGATTGCCCTGACTCTGTCCCTGACTTCCACCGCCCCCGATCCCCGATCCCTGTTACACTTAAAAGCGACAGCGCGGGCTGTGATGTGCCAGAAAGAAAAATCATTATGTCGATCACCAAACAGGATGTATTTGAATATCACCGCCGGGGCCGCCCCGGCAAGATCGAAGTCGTCCCGACCAAACCGCTCACCACCCAGCGCGATCTGACGCTGGCCTACTCGCCCGGCGTGGCCGAGGCGGTGCTTGAAATCGATCGCGAGCCGCTGGAAGTCTACTCGCTGACGGCCAAGTCCAATCTGGTGGCCGTCGTCAGCAATGGGACGGCCATCCTCGGCCTGGGCGATCGGGGGCCGCTGGCCTCCAAGCCGGTCATGGAAGGCAAAGGCGTGCTGTTCAAGAAATTCGCCGATATCGACGTGTTCGACATCGAGATCGACGCGCAGACGATCGAAGAGGTGATCGCCGTCGTCAAGGCGATCGCCCCGACGTTCGGCGGCATCAACCTGGAAGATATCAAGTCCCCCGACTGCTTCGAGATCGAAACGCGCCTGCGCGCCATGCTCGATATCCCGGTCTTCCACGACGACCAGCACGGCACGGCCATCATCAGCGGGGCGGCGCTGCTCAATGCGCTGGAGGTCGTCGGCAAGGCCATCGATGAGATCAAAGTCGTCGTCACCGGGGCCGGGGCCGCCGGGATCGCCACCGCCGAGTACTGGGTCTCGCTGGGGGTGCGCCGCGAGCACATCACCATGACCGACCTGTACGGCATCGTCTACCCCGGACGACCGGAGGACATGAACCCCTACAAAGAGGCTTTCGCCGCCGGAAAATCCAAAGGGACGCTGGCCGATGCGCTGACCGATGCCGACGTCTTCATCGGCCTGTCGGCGGCCAACGTGCTGACGCCGGAGCTGATCAAGCGCATGGCCCCGGAGCCGATCATCTTCGCGCTGGCCAACCCGACGCCGGAGATCATGCCGGAAGTGGCGCGCGAGGCCCGGCCCGATGCCATCATCGCCACCGGGCGCAGCGATTACCCCAATCAGGTCAACAACGTGCTCGGCTTCCCGTTCATCTTCCGCGGCGCGCTCGATGTCTACGCGCGTCAGATCAATGAGGAGATGAAGCGCGCGGCCACCCGGGCGCTGGCGGCGCTGGCCCATGAGGACGTGCCGGACAGCGTGCTCCAGGCTTACGGGCTGACCGGGCTGCGCTTCGGGCGCGATTACCTGATCCCCAAGCCGCTCGACCCGCGCGTGCTGCTCTACGTCGCGCCGGCGGTGGCCGCCGCCGCCATGGAGAGCGGCGCGGCCCGCCGTCAGCTCGATCTGGCCGCCTACCGCGAAGAGCTGATCAGCCGCCAGGGGATCGGTCAGCAGGTGCGCAGCCGCATCATCAACAAGGCCAGGATGGGCGCTCCTCGCCGCGTCGCCTACGCTGAGGGGGAGGACTCCAAGATCATCCGCGCCGCCGCCCAGGTGCAGGAGGAAGGCATCGCCCACCCGATCCTGATCGGGCGCGAGTCGGTCATCCGCGAGACGGTGGCCGAACTGGGCCTCCGCTTCGAGCCGACGATCGTCGATCCGTACAATGATGTGCACCGCACGCGCTACGCGCCGATGCTGCACCAGCTTCGCCAGCGGCGCGGCGTGACGATGGCGCGCGCCCGCGCCCTGCTGCGCGATCGCAACGTCTTCGGCCCGATGATGCTGTTCGCCGGGGATGCCGATGCCTTCGTCAGCGGGCTGACGTATGAGTATCCCGACGTCGTCCGCCCGGCGCTCCAGTTGTTCCACACGCGCCCCGGCGCGAGCCGCGCCAGCGGCGTCTACCTGGTCATCGTCAAAGGGCGGGTGTACTTCTTCACCGATGCCACCGTCAACATCGACCCGGACGCGCAGACGCTGGCCGAGATCGCCATTCTGGCGGCGGATTTCGCCCGCACGCTCGATATCGAACCCAAAGTGGCGATGCTCTCGTTCTCCAATTTCGGCAGCACGCCGCACCCCTCGTCGATCAAAGTCCGCGATGCGGTCGAGATCGTGCGGCGGCGGCGCAGCGATATCCTGATCGATGGCGAAATGCAGGCCGATGTGGCCGTCGTGCCAGAGCTGATCGAGTCGCGCTATGCCTTCAGCCGCGTCAGGGACGCCAACGTGTTGGTCTTCCCCGATCTGGCGTCCGCCAATGTGGCGTACAAACTGCTCGCCCGGCTGGGCGGTGCGGAGACGATCGGGCCGATCCTGCTCGGCATCGGCGCGCCGGTGCACGTGCTCCAGGCCGGTGACGACGTCGAGGATATCGTCGCGATCACCGCCGTGGCCGTCACCGACGCGCAGACGCGCGACATCCGGACGACCTACGCGGACTGATCGTGGATCTGGACAGACCACCCGCTTTCTGGCACGCTGGTAGTCGATCAGGTATGGCAGCACACAGGCGGCATCCAGCCGCGCCCGGCTCAACCAGAGGCGGGCGCGCTGGAACTGCGCTGGTTTTTTCTTGACTGTCAAAAGGATGTGAAACGTTCCATGACGACGATCGCGCTGACGCGCTCGCGCGCGACCACAACACTGCTGGTGACGCTGGCCTACGCCCTGTTCACCGGGCTGGGGCTGATCGCCGGGCTGATCGGGGTGGCCTGGGCGGCCATCCGCGCGGAATTCAACCTGCCGCTGGACAACGTCGGCGCGCTGCTGATCAGCAACATGGCCGGCTACATGCTGGCCAGTTTCAGCGGCGGTGCGCTGGTCAAACGGCTGGGATACGGTTCGCTGCTGCTCAGCGGCGCGGCCCTGATGACCGCCGGGATGTTCGGCTACGCCTTCACCCCGGTCTGGATCGGCGCGATCGCGGCGGCGTTCGTCGTCGGCGTCGGGACGGGCACGGTGGATGCCGGGTTGAACAACTACTTCGCCCAGCATCACAGCGTGACGGCCATGAACTGGCTGCACGCCTTCTTCGGCATCGGCGCCACCATCAGCCCGCAGATCGTCAACCTGGCGCTGACGAACGGCGAGTCGTGGCGGCTGGCTTACGGCCTGATCGGCGGGCTGTGCCTGGCCATGACCGCGGCGGGCGTCGTCCTGCGCGGGCGCTGGCTGCCCGATGCCCCGGTGACGGCGGAGGCTGCGCCGATCAAACGCGCGTCGCTGCTGAGCAGTCTGCGCCGCCCGATCATCTGGCTGAGCGTGCTGCTCTTCTTCACCTATGCCGGGGTGGAGGCCACGCCCAGCGTCTGGGTGTTCGACCTGTATACGCAGGAGCGCGGCCTGGCGGAAGAGGCGGCCCGCGTCCTGACCAGCGTCTTCTGGGGATCGTTCACCATCGGGCGGATCGTCTTCAGCCTGATCGTGGCGCGCTTCAAAGAGACCGAGATGCTGATCCGCCTGTGCATGGGCGCGGTCATCGTCGGGTCGCTGCTGCTCTGGCTGACGCCCGCTCCGCTGGTCGGCTACGTCGGGCTGGCGCTGCTCGGCTTCGCCCAGGCCCCGCTGTTCGCCATCATCATGACGCGCATCCCCGGCTACGTCGGCGCGGCCCACGCCCAGAATGCCATCGGCTTCCAGATCGCCGGGGCGGGGTTCGGCTTCTCGATCCTGCCATCGCTCATGGGCGCGATCGCCCAGCGCGTCGGCACGCTGGAGGTCGTGCCGGTCTCGGTGGTCATTTTCGCCGTGATCATGTTCGCCCTGCACGAGATCCTGGCCCGCCAGCGCGGCTGAGCGCGCTCACCGGGGAACTGTTGTCCCCCGATCTGAAATCGGCTAGACTGGGGTCATGTCTCTGTCACAGATGATCGCGTCATGGTACGACGAGTTCAGGCCAGACATTACAGAGCACTGCGCAGGGTCGATGTCGCCCTGGGGCCGATGAACATCCTGGTTGGCCCGAATGCGACCGGCAAGAGCACGCTGCTGGATATCTTCGCCTTTTTGCAGACCGCGCTGCTCGACGATGTCGAAGAGGCGGTGCGCCGGCGCGGGCGGGCGCTGCGTGAACTCGTCTGGCAGCACGAGCAGATCGCCGATGGCTTCGAATTGAGCCTGGAGATGGACATCCCCGCTCATCTGCGCACGGGAACCAGCGACTGCGTGCGGTATGAACTCAAGATCGGCCTCGATGCCGATGGCAGTCTGGCGATCCGGGCTGAGAATCTGTTCCTGAAGGAAACGCCCGCTCAGCCTATTGATGGCGTCCCCTCTGCTGATGTAGCGGGGGAGATCGACGACTCGCGACCGATCGTTCGCCCCTCTGGCTCGCGCATCCCGATGGGATATCGACGGATCATCGCCAAAACGGCTGAGGGGAACAGCTATTTCCACTCAGAAAAGGGGAAGTGGAATACGCTGTTCAAATTTCCACCGCTGCGGCTGTCTCTGGCGGGCATGCCGGAGGATGACAGCCGGTTCCCCATCGCGCTGTGGTTCAAGCGCGCGCTGCTGGACAATGTGCATCTGTTACAGCTCGATACCCGGTTGATGCGGCGCACCACGCCCGCCGACGCCCGGCGCAGTTTTCAAACGGACGGTTCCAATCTGCCGCTGGTGATCGCCGATCTACGTCGGCAGCATCCGGCGCGTTTCCAGTGGTGGATCGATCATCTGAAAACCATTCTGCCCGATCTGACCGCAGTGGACGTGGAAGAGCGCCCGGAAGATCGATCGCTTTACCTCACCGTCAGCTATCAGTCCGATCTGCGCGTGCCCGCCTGGCTGCTCTCCGATGGCACGCTGCGGCTGCTGGGCCTGACGCTGATCGCCTATCTGCCGCATGAGAACCGGATCTACCTGATCGAAGAGCCGGAAAACGGCGTCCACCCCCGGGCGATCGAGGCGATCTTTCAATCGCTGTCCTCGGTTTACAGCGGGCAGGTCTTTCTGGCGACGCACTCGCCGCTGCTGCTGGGGCTGGCCCGGCCCGATCAACTGCTCATCTTCAGCAAAACGCCCTCCGGGGCGGCTGCGATCGTGCGCGGTTCCGATCATCCGCTGCTGACCGAATGGCAGCGCGATCTCTCGCTCGGCTCGCTGTTCGCAGCCGGAGTCTTCGGGTAGGATATGCTCGATCTGATCGTCCTCGCAGCCGATGGCGATATCGAGATCACGCTGCGCACGCTGCTGGAAAAACGATCGGCCTCGCTCGGCATTCGCCCGCTCCGCTTCGATAAACACCAGGCGGACTGCATCCGCTACCCCCTGCATGATGCGGGCGTGCTGACGAACAGCCCCCAGATCCTGCGCCCGTATCTGAAACAGGCCCGGCATGCGCTGGTTGTGCTCGATCGCGCTGGATCTGGCCGGGAGGCAGACCCGCCCGATCGCATCGAACAGGATATCGAAACCCGCCTGATCCAGACCGGCTGGGATGCGCACCGCATCGCAGCCGTCGTGCTCGATCCGGAACTCGAACTCTGGGTCTGGTCGGGATCGCCGCACGTGCGGGATGTGCTCAACCTCAACGAGCAGCAGATGAACGATGTCTACCGACGCTTTGCCCCCGGCCCGGACGGGAAGCCGCAACCGCCGAAAGAAGCGATGCTCTATGCGCTGTCTCTCGGCGGTAGGCCGCATTCGGCGCGCATCTTCGCCGAACTGGCTGAGCGCGTCAGTCTGAAGACCGGGGAACGCGCCTTTTCCCGCCTGCGGGAACGATTGCAGCACTGGTTTGCCCTATGACCACGACCCTGACCGATCTCCTTGCGGCGCTGCCGCAGCCGTATACCCTGCATGGTGACGGCGCGACCGTCATCGGCGCGCCGGTCGTCGAAAGCGATGCCGACGTTGAACCGGGCGGCGTGTTCGTCGCGCGGCGCGGCCTGACCACCGACGGCCACCGCTTCATCCCGCAGGCGGTCGCGCGCGGGGCGGCGGCCATCATCGGCGAGCGCGATCCGGCTGAACTGCCCGCGCTGGCCGTCCCGTATGTCCGCGTCGCCGATGCGCAGGAAGCCGTCGGCTGGCTGGCGTCGGCCTATCACGGCAGACCGTCGGAGCGGCTGATCGTGATCGGCGTGACCGGCACGGACGGGAAGACCACCACCAGCACGCTCATCCACCGCATCCTGAACGACTGGACGGGCGGGCGGGCCGGGTTGATCACGACGATCGCGGCGGAACTGGGCGAGGTGCGCATCGATACCGGCCTGCACGTCACCACGCCGGGCGCGCCGCTGATCCAGGCGCTGCTGGCGCGCATGGTCGCCAGCGGCATGACGCACTGCGTGCTCGAAATGACCAGTCACGGCCTGGCGCAGGGGCGGCTGAACGGCGTCGCCATCGATATCGCCGTGATCACCAACCTGACGCACGAGCACCTCGACTATCACGGTACGTTCGAAAATTACCGCGCCGCCAAAGGGCGGATGTTCGCCATGCTCGATCGGGCGGCGCGCAAGCCCGGCCAGCCCAAGATCAGCATCGTCAACGCCGACGATCCCAACGCCGCCTTCTTCGCCGCCTTCCCGGCAGATCGTCACCTCCGCTACGGGGTGGACGATGCCGGGGCCGATGTTCGCGCGGTCGCGGTGCAGCACATGGCGGATGGCAGCGCGTTCACGGTCGTCCAGCCGGACGGGGCGCGCCGCCCGTTCCACCTGCCGCTGCCGGGCGCGTTCAATGTCATGAATGCGCTGGCCGCCATCACGACGGCGCGCGCGCTGGGGATCGCCGATGACGCCATTCAGCGCGGCCTGAGCGCCGTCACTGGCATCAGTGGGCGGCTGGAACCGGTGACCGTGAGCGCGGAGACCTGCATCCGACCGGGCATCACCGCGCTGGTCGATTTCGCCCATACGCCCAACGCGCTCCGGAACGCGCTCATGGCGGCGCGGACGCTCACCCGGCCCGGCGGGCGCGTGATCTGCGCCTTCGGCTGCGCTGGCCTGCGCGACGTCGAAAAACGGCGGCTGATGCCGGCGATCGCCGTCCAATTGGCCGAGATCAGCATCTTCACCGCGGAAGACCCGCGCACCGAGTCGCTCGCTGATATCCTGGAGACGATGGCTGAAGCCGCGATCGCGGCGGGCGGCGTCGAGGGCCAGACGTTTGAGCGCGTGCCCGATCGCGGGCGGGCGCTGCTGCGCGCCGTCGAGCTGGCCCGCCCGGGCGATGTCGTCATCGCCTGCGGCAAAGGCCACGAGCAGAGCATGGCCTTCGGGACGGTCGAATATCCGTGGGACGATCGCGCTGCGCTGCGCGCCGCCCTGACCGGCACCGCGCTCGGCGGTCTGCCGACGTCAGACCCGGCGTCAATCCGCTAGAGCGTGTTATGAACTTTTGACGGTAGAATAAGGGGTATGAATAGAAAACCGTACCCCACCGACGTGAGTGACGAAGAATGGGCATT
>DAOUBU010000119.1:0-36497 GCA_034432395.1 Anaerolineae bacterium | reverse complement strand
AATGCCCATTCTTCGTCACTCACGTCGGTGGGGTACGGTTTTCTATTCATACCCCTTATTCTACCGTCAAAAGTTCATAACACGCTCTAGTTGTACTCGGTCACGCTGCCACCGTAGTAAGCATCCTGAAGCACCGTCGCCATCTCATCGGCCTCGGACGGGCGCTCCGCCTCCCCGGCGACCAGCGGCTGCGCGACCGCCTTGTCGGCGATGATCTTGCCGTCGCGCAGCATCACGACCCGGTTGGTGTGCCGGGCGATCCACGGATCGTGCGTGACGAAGATGACGGTGATCCCCTGCTCCCGGTTCAGCCGCTGGAAGATCTGCATCACCTCGGTTCCAGAACGCGAATCCAGATTGCCGGTCGGCTCATCAGCCAGGATCATCGCCGGCTCGTTGACCAGCGCGCGGGCGATCGCGACGCGCTGCTGCTGACCGCCGGACAGCTCGCTCGGCAGGTGATGCAGCCGCTGCCCCAGCCCGACCGCTTCCAGCGCCGCCCTGGCGCGCTTCGTCCGTTGGCTCTGCCCGGCGTAGATCAGCGGCAGTTCAACCTGACGCAGCGCCGTCGTCCGCTTGAGCAGGTTGAAATTCTGGAACACGAAACCGATCTTCTTGTTGCGGATGCGCGCCAGCTCCGCCTCGCTCATCTTGCTCACATTGACGCCGTCGAGGAAGTATTCGCCGCTGGTGGGCTGATCGAGACAGCCCAGGATGTTCATCAGCGTGCTCTTGCCCGATCCCGACGGCCCCATGATCGAGAGGAATTCGCCTTCGTAGATCGTGAGATCCACCCCGCGCAGCGCATGGACTTCGATATCGCCCATCTTGTAAGTCTTGGTGATATCGCGAATTTCGATCACGGCCTTCCGCCCGTGACCGTTGACGGAAGGCGCTGCTGATTTTGGACGTGAGAACAGCCGCATCGTTCAACCTCCCGGCGGGCCGGTGAAGGGGTCGAATGTCCCTCTGGGCAGCAGGACGACGACATCGCCATCGCTCAGCCCGCTCGCGATCTCGCTTTCGATCTCTCCGCGCTCGCCCAGCGTGACCTGCACCTCCTGGAAATTCCCCGGCGCGGTCTCGACCACGACGGAGGCCTGGCCGGTGTCGCGGTCGATGCGGATGAAGCGGTTCGGCAGCACGATGATCCCGCTCAGTTCGCGCACGGTGATCGTCGCTGTGGCGCTCATGCCGATGCGCACCGGTTGATCGCCGGGATCGATCGTCACCTCCACCGGGTAGGTGACGAGCTGGCCCACCACCGTGGGGACAGCGGCGATCCGGGTCACCGTGCCGCGGATCGCCGCATCCGGCAGCGCGTCCAGCCGCAGCGTGACCGACTGGCCAGGCGCGATGCGGACAACATCAGTCTCATCCACGGCCAGATCGACGTGAAGCTGGCTCAGGTCAACGAACAGGATCGCCGGCGTCTGCGTCGGCGGGGCCTCGCCGACGCGGAGATTCAGCCGGGCGACCGTGCCCTCGAACGGCGCGACCAGCATCATCCGCGCCAGCGCCGCCCGCGCCTGTTCCAGCGCGAGCTGGGCCTGCTGCACGCTGAGCTGAGCCAGCCGCACATCCAGCGCGGAGGGGCCGTTCAGCAGACGATCGAGCTGCGCCTGCGCCGCGGCGATCGCGGCGTTGGCCTGCGCGATCGTCCCGGCATTCGGGCCGGCGCTGGCCGCAGCCGCGGCCTGCGCTTCAGCGATCTGCACGCCGAATTCCGCCTGCGTCAGCGCGGTCTGATTGCCGCCCGCTGGCAGGCCGGCTGGCGCTGGCAGTGTAAAAGTCGAGGATAACGCCTGGCTGAGCGCGGCATTCGCCTGCTCGATCAGGGCGGGATCGATGTCGTCGGCCAGTTGATCCGGGATCAGCCCGCCCAGATTGATGCTGAAGCCCGCCGCGCCCGAAGCCGTCTGCGCCAGATCGCGCTGGAGCTGCGCCTGCCAGAGCTGGTTGCGCGCCAGTTCCGCCTGCAGCGCCGCGATATCCGCTTGATTGGCCGGCACAGCGGCGAACGCCGCATTCAACTGGGCGCGCGCGGCATCGACCGCGGCTTGCGCGACAGCGAGATCTTCCGGGCGCGCGGGCGCGGTCAGCGCCTCGAGCGCGACCTGCTGGAGTTCCACCGCGATCTCGGCCTGACGGACGGCGCGCTCCAGATCGGGCGCGTCCAGCCGGGCCAGCGGCGTGCCGGCGGGCACGCTATCGCCCTGGCGCACGAAGATCTCGGCGACGATGCCCGTCCCCTCAAACACCAGCCCGACCTGACGTTCGGGCAGCACCGTCCCGGTCGCCGTGATGACGACCGACAGATCGCCGCGCCCGACCGTGATCCGATCCAGCACTTCCGGCTGGCGGAACGGCTGCGCGCTGGCGATAAGCACGGGCAGCAGAAAACAAATGCTGATGATGATCGCTTTCAATCTCATACACCCACCGCTCACTTTCCTGCTGATCGGTACACCCGGAGCGGCCTAATTCCCGAAAATGCCGAGCTGATCCGCGGTCAGATCGACGGCGATCACGTCCCCTTCCGCCAGACCGGAGACGACCTCGCTCACATCGCGGCCCTGCAGGCCCAGCGTGACGGGGATTTCGACGAGCTGCCCGGCCCCATCGATGCGGTTGACGAAGGCCGTCCCCGCCCGTCGATCGATGCGGATGAAGGCGTTGGGCACGACCAGGGTATCGGTGCGCCGCTCGATCACGAACGAAGCGTCCGCCGTCAGCCCGACGAGGATGCGCGGATCGGCCTCTTCCAGACGGACGCGCACCTCGTAATTGACGATCCCGCCGACATTCTCCGCCAGCAGCGCGATCTGCTCGATGACGCCGGAGGCGCGCACGTCCGGCAGCGCGTCGAACCGGAGCTGGGCCGGCATCCCCTCGGCCAGCGGACGCACATCGATCTCATCGACCTGCACCGACAGGCGCAGCGGATTGAGATCGGCGATCTCGACCACCGGCAGGCCCGGCGCGGCCAGCGCGCCGACATCGACGTTGACGCGGGTGACCAGGCCGGCGATCGGCGCGAGCAGCCGCGTGCGTTCCAGAGCGGTCTGGGCGGCTTCCAGTTCCAGCCGCGCCTGCTCGATCTGGGCCTGCGCCCGTTCGATCTCCGCCTGCGTCGGGCCGGCCATCAATCGAGCGAGTTCCGCCTCGGCCTGGTTGAGACGGGCCTGGGCGATGGCGATCTGGGCCGAACTGCCGCCGCTGCGCAGCGCTTCAAGCTGCAAGCGCGCGATCTCCTGATTGAACGAGGCCTGGCCGACGCGCGCATCGAGAAGCTGATAATACTGCTCCGGCTGACCGCCGGGGGCGGTGGTGCGCGCCTGCTCGGCATCACGCAGGGCCTGCTGCGCCGACTGATACTGCAATTCCGCCGCGCGGATCTGTTCACTGTTGACCGCGCCCACCGCCGCCTGAACTGCGCCGCGGGCGGCGTCCACGTTCGCCTGCGCGATCGCGAGCTGCGTCGCGTCCGGCCCGGCCAGCAGCCGTTCGTACTGAAGCTGGGCCAGTTCCAACGCGATCTGGCGCTGGCTGACGGCGATCTGCTGCAGGCTGTCGTCGAGCCGGGCCAGGACGTCGCCCGCCTGCACGAGATCGCCCACCTGCACCGGCACTTCGACCACACGTCCGGCGCTGCTGAAGGTCGGGCGGATGACTTCACCGGGTTCAACGCGGCCCACCGCGTTCACCGTGACGTCAACATCCCCGCGCACAACCGTGTATTCCTGAATGCTGCGCTTCGGGACGGGTGCAGGCCGCTCCGTGATGCGCAAATAGAACGCCAGCAGCGGCAGCGCCACCAGCACGCCGGTCAGAACGAGTATTGAACGATAGACTTTCATGCGTCTGGATCGAGACCGCCTGTTTTCAGCTCATCAGTGCATCTGAGGCCCGTCCCCAGCCGTCGCCCACGATGGCAGCATCGGGAGAACAACTGCGGGTTCGGGCTGCATCCATCCTGATGATGCCAGTACAACCCCTGCTCTGATGATACCGGTTTTGCGACCGGCTGAACCTGTGAGGCCAATTAACGCTGATCGGCGCGGCCCGCGAGCGCAAAGGACGCAGCCGGCCCGACGTCCCCTGTTGTTAAGATTTCGTGATAATGGTATGATGAACGCACTGTGGTATATTTCACAAGCGCAGCATCATCAAGAGAATTCTCAGGGAAGGCTACGTGGTCTCACAGCGTCGGATCTCCGCGATCCAGCGGTCGCTTGCGTCATCACTGCGGGAACACAACCAGGGGGACAGGGTGTTCATGACCGAGTCAATTCCCGATATCGTCATCAGCCGGCTGCCGGTTTACCTGCGGGCGCTGGAGCGGCTGGCCCAGGAAGGGCATGAAGTCACCAGCTCGCACGAACTGGGCAAACGCCTCGGCATCAGCTCGGCGCAGATCCGCAAGGATCTGTCGCATTTTGGCGGGTTCGGCAAGCAGGGTACGGGGTACAAGATCAGCTTCCTGCGCGAGCAGCTTCGCCATGTCCTCAATGTGGAACGCGAATGGGATGTCGCTCTGGTCGGCGCCGGCGATCTGGGCAGCGCCGTCGCTCGTTACAAAGGCTTCGCCGATCGCGGGTTCCACATCACCCATGTGTTTGACAGTTCACCGGAGAAGATCGGGAAGCACGTCGGCAGTTTCGTGATCCTGCCGCAGGATCAGATGCAGGACATCATTCGCGCACACGGGATCAGGATCGCCATGATCGCTGTCCCGGCGGAGAGCGCCCAGGCCGTCGCCAATGCGCTGGTTGAAGCGGGCGTCAAAGCCATCCTCAATTACGCCCCGATCAACCTGAACGTGCCGGATGACGTCCACGTTCAGTACATCGACCCCGTGCTGCACCTGCAGCGCATGACCTACTACCTGACTGAAGAAGCCTGAGCGGGCCGCCCCCGTCCTCACAGCGCGGCAATGCGCCGCAGGATGGCCGGATCGTTCATGGCGCGCCCGGCCCCCACCGCCACGGCGATCAGGGCGTTCTCCGCACGGTAGACGGGCACGCCCGTCTCGCGGGTGAGGAAGGCTTCCATGCCGCGCAGCAGCGCCGTCCCCCCGGTGAGCACGATGCCGCGATCGATGATGTCCGAGGCCAGTTCCGGCGGCGTCTGCGACAAAGCAGAGCGGACGATATCGGCGATCTGGCGCAGCGGTTCGGCGATCGCCTCGACCACTTCGCCGGTGGTGATCGTCACCGTGCGCGGCAGCCCGGTGACGTTATCGCGGCCCTGCACGTCCATCGTCAAGTCTTCCGGCAGCGGCACGGCGGCCCCGACCTGGATTTTGACCGACTCCGCCGTCGGCTGGCCGATGTTGAGCTGATACTTACGTCGGATGTAAGCGGCGATCGCCTCATCGAGCTTGAGGCCGGCCACCCGCCCGCTTTCCGCGCGCACGATGTTGTTCATCGTCAGCACAGCCGCCTCGGTCACGCCGCCGCCGATGTTGACGACCATATCGCCGGCGGGCGTGCCCACAGGCAGCCCGGCCCCCAGCGCCGCCGCCAGCGGCTCCCAGATCAGAAACGCCTCGCGCGCGCCGGCGGCGATCGCCGCGGCGTAAATGGCGCGCTTCTCGACGCTGTTGGCCCCGTAAGGGACGGACATCATCACGCTGGGTTTGAAGAAACGCACCCGGCCCGCGATTTTGGCGAAATAGTGGCGCAGCATCGCCTCCGCGACCTCGTAATCGGCGATCGCGCCGTTCTGCACCGGGCGGATGATCTGGATGTCTTCATCGTCAACCCGCCCCATCATTTCGCGCGCAGGCTGGCCGATCTCGACGATGCGCTCATCCTCCACCGTGAGCGCGACCAGCGTCGGCTCTTGCAGGACGATCTGATCGCGTTCGTAAATCAGCGTGTTGATCGTCCCCAGATCGACGCCGAGTTTTTTATCGAATAATCCCATGCCGCATTCCATTCCCGCTGTTCAGCGCGGGCCATTATACCATACCGATCGGAGCATCTCAGCGCCCGGATCGAAGGCGCAGGGCGCGCCCGGCACGACAAAACAGCAAAAGTGCGTTATGCTCATAAGAACTGGTGATCCAGTCGATGTTCACAGCGCACACTTCCGGACAGCACTGCTCATGGCCTCGATCTCCGCTCTGATCTGCTCTGTGTGCGGGCGCTCTTATGCGCCCGACTCCGTGACGTACTACTGCCCGGCCTGCGGCCCGGTCGGCACGCTGGACGTCGTGCTCGACTACGATCGACTGCGCGCGGACGTCGATCGCGATCGACTGGCCGCGGCGCATGAGCCGAGCATGTGGCGCTACAAGCCGCTGCTGCCGATCGCCCCTGACGCGCTGACGCCGGGCGTCCCGGTCGGTATGACGCCGTACTTCCACAGCCCGCGCCTGGCCGCCGACCTCGGCGTGCGCGAGGCCTGGCTGAAGGATGACGGACGCAACCCGACGGCATCGCTGAAAGATCGGGCCTCGGCGCTGGTAGTGACCCGCGCGCTCGAACGCGACATCCCGGTCGTCAGCACGGCCAGCACCGGCAATGCAGCGGCGGCGCTGGCCGGGATCGCCGCCTCGGTGCAGGGAAAAGCGCTCCAGACGATCATTTTCGTGCCAGCCACGGCCCCTGAAGCCAAAATCGCACAACTCTTGATCTATGGAGCGACCGTGCTGCTGGTCGATGCATCGTATGACGTGGCGTTTGACCTGTGCTTTGATCTGTGCCAGAGCGAGGGCTGGTACTGCCGCAACACCGGCATCAACCCGTTCACGACGGAGGGCAAGAAAACCGCCGCTTTTGAGATCGCCGAACAGAGCGGCTGGGATGTGCCCGATGTCGTCGTCGTCTCGGTGGGCGATGGCAACATCATCGCCGGGGTGCACAAGGGCTTCGTCGATCTGCACCGGCTGGGCTGGATCGAGAGGATTCCGCGGCTGATCGGTGTACAAGCAGAAGGAAGTTCGCCGCTGGTGCACGCCTGGGAACGCGGCATCGCTGCGGCGGACATGGAGCCGGTGGAAGCGCACACCATCGCCGACTCGATCTCAGCCGGCATCCCGCGCGATCGTTCCAAAGCGCTGCGCGCCGTGCGCCAGACCGGCGGCGCGTTCGTGGCCGTCAGCGATGCGGAAATCCTGGCCGCCATCCCGGCGCTGGCCCGCCTGACCGGCGTCTTCTCCGAGCCGGCCTGCGCCGCCGCCTATGCCGGCGCGAAACGGGCGCGCGCCCGCGGCCTGATCGACGCCGAAGAGCGCGTCTGCCTGCTGCTGACCGGCCACGGTCTGAAGGATGTCAAACGGGCGCAGGAAGCCGTCAGCGGCGGCCTGCGCGTGCCCCCGGACAGCGCGGCTGTGCGGCGGGCGCTGGGGATCAACTGAAGGATTACTGCGATGGACGAGCACAATCCGGGCGGGGGCCGCCCACGTTATAGCATCGTCGCCCCGATCTACAACGAAGAGGGCAATATCGACCTGCTCTACCAGCGTATCGCCCACGTCATGGACAGCACCGGTGAGCCGTGGGAACTGATCCTGGTCAACGACGGGAGCCGCGATCGCTCTCCGGAGATCATGGACGATTACGCGCAGCGCGATCCCCGGGTGCGCGTGATCCACTTCGCCCGCAATTTCGGCCACCAGACCGCGGTGACCGCCGGCATCGACTACTCGACCGGGGATGCGGTCGTCCTGATCGACGCCGATCTGCAGGATCCGCCCGAGCTGATCCTGGAGATGATCGAACGCTGGAAGGCGGGCTACCACGTCGTCTACGCCGTGCGCGAAAAGCGCATCGGGGAGAGCTGGTTCAAGCTGCTCACCGCCAAGCTGTTCTACCGGTTGATCTACCGGATCACGGACGTCGATATCCCGGTCGATACGGGCGATTTCCGCCTGATGGATCGGCGCGTGGCTGATGTGCTCAAGATCATGCGCGAACACAACCGCTTCATCCGCGGCATGACGAGCTGGGTCGGCTTCCGCCAGACCGGCGTGACGTATGTGCGCGAAGCCCGTCACAGCGGCGAGACCAAATACCCGCTCAAAAAGATGATCCGCTTCGCCATGGATGCGATCACCTCCTTCTCGTACTTCCCGCTTCAGATCATGATCTACTTCAGCGCCGTGCTCGGCGGGCTGGCCCTGCTCGCCATCCCGGTCGTCGCCATCCTGCGCCTGGCGCTGGGCGACAGCTTCTTCGGCGGTCAGGCGACCACGATCATCCTGGTGCTGCTGATGAGCAGCTTCCAGCTCGCGTTTCTCTTCCTGCTCGGCCAGTATCTGGCGCGTACCTATGACGAAGCGCGCAACCGTCCGCTGTACGTCGTCGCCCAGACGCGCGGTTTCGATCCGCAGCATCTGCCGCCGCTGCCCGCCCACGGTTACGAAGTCGGCACGATGCAGCGCATCATGCGCGATACCCTGACGGATACGCACGCCGCCAACGTGCTGCGCGGGACGATCCCGTCCGCGATCGCCGTCAACGGCAGCACCGAACAGACGACCGCCGACAGCCAGGAAAGGTGACTCTCATGCATGACGATCTCGCTCAGGTGCAGCGCTACAGGGAGATCGTGCTGCGCTACGAAGCCCTGGATGAACAGATCGATGCACTGATCATGCGTTACGGCGGATCGACTGAGAAGATGCCGCCGGAGGATTTCGCGCGTTACCGCCAGCTCGCGGCTGAACGTGACGATGTCTTCAGCGAGATGCGCGAGCTGGGGGAGCTGCTGCATCTCGATGATGAAAACCTGACGACTGATGACAGAATTCCGCCCCGTGGAGAAGAGAACCGATGATCACCGGCCCAACTTTTGCTGAAATGCTGCACCCGTACAAGATCGTCCCGGAGATCCGGGCCAGAGCGCTGCGCGCGCTCGACGAGGCGCCGCTCGACCCGATCAACCTGTTCAACATCACCTGGCGCGATGCCAACAACGAGACCTATCACGTCGTCCTGCCCCACGAACTGACCGGGATCGATGCGGAAATCGTCGTGCTGTACGGCAAGCGCTTTCCATCGGGCAGCCACAAAGTCGGCCCGGCCTACTCGATCCTGCTGGAGAAAGAGATGTTCGGCGAGGTCGATCCGGCGGTGCACACGCTGGTCTGGCCCTCGACGGGCAATTTCGGCATCGGCGGGGCGTGGGTCGGCGGGCGCATGGGCTGCAAGAGCATCGTCGTCCTGCCGGAAGGGATGAGCAAAGAGCGCTTCGAGCGGATCGAAAGCTACGGGGCCAGCATCATCAAGACGTTCGGTTCGGAAAGCAACGTCAAAGAGATCTACGACGAAACCCACCGCCTGCGTCAGGATCCCAACGTGCGCATCCTCAACCAGTTCAGCGAGATGGGCAATTACCGCTTCCACTATTACGTGACCGGCAACACGATCTGCGAGCTGGTCGGCGAACTGGCGCAGCGCGGCATCGGCAACGGCAAGGTCGCGGCCTGGGTCTGGGCGATGGGCAGCGGCGGCACGAACGCCGCCGGCGATCGCATCAAGCAGGTCTTCCCGGACGCCAAAAACGTCGGTCTCGAGCCGGTTCAGTGCCCGACGCTGTACAACAACGGCTACGGCACGCACGACATCCAGGGCATCGGCGACAAACACGTGACCTGGATCCACAACGTCTGGAACATGGACGCGCTGATGTGCATCGACGACATGGACGCCAAAAAGGGCCTTCAGCTCCTCAGCGAACAGACCGGGCGCGACACGCTGGTCAAACGGTATGGGGCCGACCCCGACACGGTCGAACAGCTCGGCTCGCTGTTCGGCATCAGCTCGATCTGCAACATCCTCGGCGCGATCAAGACGGCCAAATACTACGGCTTCAAGCGCGGTGACGTGATCGTCACCGCCGCGGCGGACAGCCTGGATCGCTACTACTCGGTCATGGATGACATGCGCGCGCAGTTCGGCGCGCTGGACGAAGCGGCGGCGGCGGGCCGGATCGAAGGCATCTTCCACGGGGCCAAAACCGACTGGGTGCAGGATGGCACGCGCCACAACCGAGAACGCTGGCACAACCTCAAGTACTACACCTGGGTCGAGCAGCAGGGCAAAACGGTGCAGGAACTCGATGCGCAGCGCGATCCCGCCTGGTGGGAGGCGCATCAGGCCAAAGTGGCCGAGATCGACGCCCGGCTGATGGCCAACCGGGCCAATCAGCCCGCCTGATCGCATGGATCCGGACGATCGGGTGCTGGTGGCGGTGATCAACCGGCAGCGCGATCTGGAGGCTGCGCGGCAGGGGTGGTATCGCATCCCTGCTGCGCGCTACACCTGGCGCGATGTCGAATATCTCGCCTTTTTCCTCAGCCGGGCGTTCGGGGATGATAACGGCGCCGTCCGCTGGGCGGCCCCGGTGCGTGGGCTGGAGCTGGCCCGGCGGCGCGATCTGCTGCCCGACGAAGCCGGTCATCGGCGCGCCGATGAGGTGTACTACCGGGTCGCCATCGGCCCGCTGGAACCGATCGGGCCGATCCCGAATACGCGGCGGCGGCCCGTCGTCTTCATCCACACGACCGGCGCGCTGCTGCTCTCCGCCGCGTCGATCGGCGATCTCTATGGCGGTGCGGATTACGCGGTGACGCGCCTGTACAGACGGAGCAAAGAGACCGATGTTATGTATTACCGACGCAACAATAGTGACTTTTGACGACCAGCAGCGCATCCTTGACGGCCATGCCCTGCTCATCGACGGCGCAGTCATCCGGGCCATCGCCCCGCAGGCGGAGTTACTGACTCAGTATCCCGATGCCGAACGGCTGTCTCTGGCCGGTCAGCTCGTCATGCCCGGCTCGATCTGTGCGCACACCCATTTTTACGGCGCTTACGCGCGCGGTCTGGCCATCCCCGGCGATCCGCCGGCGGATTTCCCCGCCATCCTGCGCCGGCTGTGGTGGAACCTGGACAAAGCCCTGGATAAAGATGCGGTGCGCCTGTCCGCCCTGGTCAGCCTGGTCGATGCCATCAAACACGGCACGACCACCCTGTTCGATCACCATGCCAGCCCGAACTTCATCGAGGGCAGCCTGGATGTGATCGCCGACGCCGTCGATCAGGCCGGGCTGCGCGCCGTGCTGTGCTATGAAGTGACCGACCGCGACGGCCCGGACAAGGCCGAGGAGGGCATCGCGGAAAACCTGCGCTTCCTGCGCCACCCGCGCGAGCGCGTCCGCGGGACGTTCGGCCTGCACGCCAGCCTTTCGTTGAGCGATGAGACGCTGCGCAAATGCCGCTCGGTGCACGGCGGCGGCTTCCATATCCACGTCGCCGAGCATGAAGCGGACGAGGAGGACAGCCTGAGCCGCTATGGCAAGCGCGTCGTCCACCGGCTGCGCGACCTCGGCCTGCTCAACAGCCGGACGATCGCCGCGCACTGTGTCCACATCGACGAGGAGGAGCTGCGCCTGCTCAACGAAGCCGGGGCGTGGGTGACGCACCAGCCGCGCTCGAACATGAACAACGCGGTCGGCGCGCTGCGCTTCGACGATTTCATGGCCGCGGGGACGAAACTGGCGCTGGGCAACGACGGCTTCTCCAACGCCATGTGGGAAGAGTGGAAAGCGGCTTATCTGCTGCACAAGGTCGTCAACCGCGATCCGCGCCGCGCCAACGGCGCGCACATCCAGCGGGTGGCCGTCGAACATAATGCCCGGCTGGCGGAACAGTTCTTCCCCGGTCAGGCGATCGGCCAGTTGAAAGCCGGCGCGGCGGCGGATATGATCGGGGTGGATTACCAGCCGTTCACACCGCTCACATCCGCCAACCTGCCCTGGCATATCCTGTTCGGGTTCGAGTCGTCGATGGTGACGACCACGATCGTCGCAGGTCGGGTGTTGATGCGGGATCGCCGGCTGCTCACGCTCGATGAGCGCGCCATCGCTGCCGAAGCGCGGGCGCTGGCTCCGGCTGTCTGGGAACGTTATCGTCGCTACGCACAGGGGTGAAGACAAGATGAGTGATGTTGCGCGCACGCTGGTGACCGTCGCCGTGCTCGGCGGCACCGGGAAAGAGGGATCGGGTCTGGCGATGCGCTGGGCGCTGCACGGCTACCGGGTGATCATCGGCAGCCGCGATGCGGAACGCGCCCGGGCGCGCGCCGCGGAGATGAACCAGCAGATCGGCGGCGATTATCTGATCGGCATGGGCAATACAGACGCCGCCCGCGAAGCCGATCTGGTGGTGCTGAGCGTCCCGTACAGCGCCCACCGCGAAACGCTGCTGTCCGTCAAAGACGAGCTGACCGGCAAAATCCTGGTCGATGTCACCGTACCGCTTCAACCCCCGAAGGTGCGCACGGTACATGTGCCGGAGGGCAGAGCGGCGGCGCTGGAAGCGGCCGCCCTGCTGGGCGATGGCGTGCGCATCGTCTCTGCGTTTCAGAACGTCAGCGCGGAGAAAATGCAGGATCCCGATACCCCTGTCGACTGCGATGTGCTCGTCACCGGGGATGACGCCGAGGCCAAAGCCCAGGTGATCAAACTGGTCGAGGCGTCGGGCATGCGCGGCATCGATGCCGGGCCGCTGGCCAATGCGGTCGCCGCCGAATCGCTCACGCCGGTGCTGCTGTACATCAACAAACAGTACGGCGTGAAGGGATCGGGCATCCGCATCACCGGGATCTGATCGATGTCCCCCGCCGCCCCATCGCTCGTACTGACTGCGCTGCCCGGTATCCCGCTGGTGCAGCCCGGTGACGATCTGGCCCGGCTGACGCTGGACGGGCTGGATCGCGCCGGGATCGCGCTGGCCGCCGGAGATGCGCTCGTGATCACCTCCAAGATCGTCGCCAAAGCCGAGGGTCGCCAGGTCGATCTGACGACCGTCGTGCCGTCAGTGCGGGCGCATGAGATCGCGACGGTGACGGGCAAGGATCCGCGCATCGTCGAGCTGATCCTGCGCGAATCGGTCGAGATCTCGCGCATGGCTCCGGGCGTGCTCATCGTCCGCCATCGGCTCGGTTTCATCTCCGCCAATGCCGGGATCGATCAATCCAACGTCGATGGCAGTGACGACAGCGCGCTGCTGCTGCCCGTCGATCCGGATGCATCCGCCGAGGCGCTGCGCGCGCGGTTGTGCGCCGCGACCGGGATGAACGTGGGCATCGTCATCAGCGATTCGCACGGGCGGCCGTTCCGGCTGGGCAACGTCGGCGTGGCCATTGGGGCGGCCGGCCTGCCCGCGCTGCGCGATCTGCGCGGCACGCAGGATCTGCACGGGCGCCTGCTCCAGATCAGCATCCAGGGCTATGCCGACATGATCGCCTCGGCGGCCGGGCTGCTCACCGGGGAAGGGGCGGAAGGCCTGCCGATCATCCATGTGCGCGGGCTGCGCTTTGAACCCACCGACGGGCACGCCGCCGATCTGGTGCGCCCGCCCGAACACGATCTGTATCGGTCAGCGCCGTGAACGTGATTGATGCCCTGCGCACCCGTCGTTCGATCCGCCGCTACACCGGTGACCCGATCCCGCGTGAGCTGCTGCTGCATCTGCTCGATGCGGCCATCTGGGCGCCTTCGGCCCACAACCGCCAGCCGTGGCGGTTCGCCGCGATCGACAGCGCGGAGACCCGGGAGCGGCTGGCGCGGGTGATGGGCGCGCGGCTGCGCCGCGACCTGGAGGCGGATGGCGTCCCGGAGGCGGCGATCGCGGCGGACACCGAACGTTCATACGCGCGCATCACCGGTGCGGCGGCCGTCATCGTGCTGTGCCTGTCGATGATCGACATGGACACTTACAGCGATGCGCGCCGTAACCACAACGAATACCTGATGGCCGTGCAGTCCACGGCGATGGCGGGCCAGAACCTGCTGCTGGCCGCGCACGCCGCCGGGCTGGGGGCCTGCTGGATGTGTGCGCCGCTGTTCTGCCCGGAGGAGGTCAGCGCCGCGCTCGATCTGCCGGCGGACTGGCAGCCCCAGGCCCTGATCACGCTGGGCTGGCCGGCGGAAAGCCGGGTCAGGACGCGGCATCCGCTGGAAAAGAGCGTGCTATGGCGCTGACTGCTTTCGATCCACATGCATTCCACCATGTCGTCGCGCTGGTCGGCGGCGTGGGCGGGGCCAAACTCGCCCACGGCCTGGCGCAGATCCTGCCCCCAACGGCGCTGACGGTGATCGTCAACACGGGCGATGATTTCTGGCATTACGGGCTGCGCGTCTGCCCGGATCTCGATACCGTCATGTACACGCTGGCGGGTTGGGTCGATCCGGTCAACGGCTGGGGCGTGCGCGGCGATACGACCATTGCGCTCGATGCGCTGCGCCGCTACGGTGAGCAGCCCTGGTTCCGGCTGGGCGATCAGGACATCGCCACCCACCTGCTGCGCACCGACTGGCTGCGCCAGGGCGTCAGCCTGACCGAGATCACGCGCCGCCTGACGGCGCGCGCCGGGATCGCCGCCGCCATCCTGCCGATGACCGACTCGGTCGTCAGCACGATGATCGACACCGTTGAGTATGGCGAACTGGAGTTTCAGGACTATTTCGTCAGACACCGCTGGAAGCCGACCGCGCGCGCCATCCGTTTCGCCGGCATCGCGGATGCCCGACCGAGCGAAGCGGTCATCGCGGCGATCGAGCAGGCCGATCTGATCCTGATCGCGCCGTCCAACCCGTACCTGTCGATCGATCCGATCATCCGCCTCCCCGGCCTGCGCGCGCTGATCGAAAGTCGGCCCATCCCCCGCGCCGCGATCACGCCGATCGTGCAGGGGCAGGCGCTCAAGGGGCCGGCGGCCAAACTGATGCAGGAACTGGGCTTGCCCGTCTCTCCGCAAACCGTGGCCGAACATTATGGTTCGGTGATCAACGCTTTCGTATACGATGAACGTGATGATATGATAGCCTTGCCGTTGCTGCGCAGCACAGCGCTCGACACGATCATGCAGACGGAAGCAGACCGCGCCACGCTGGCCGCACGCGTCCTCGCCTGGTTGAGCGGTTGACCGGCCCAGCCGGCGAGGAATTGAGAGAACAGGAATTATGGATCATGAGTATCTGGGCGATCATCCCCGTCAAGCCGCTTTCGCGCGCCAAAAGCCGCCTCGATCCCGTCCTATCCCCCCGTGAGCGCGAAGCGCTGGCAGAGCGTATGCTCGTTCACGTCGTGCGCACGGTCAAGGCCGCGCCGGAAATCAACGGAGTGCTTGTGGTCAGCCGGGATACGCGCGCGCTGGCGCTGGCGCGTGACCTGGGCGCACAGACGATCATGGAGAGCGGCGCGCCAGAACTGAACAGCGCGCTGATGCGCGCGACCCAGGTCGTCATGGCGTGGAATGGCTCCGCCGTGCTCATCCTGCCCGCCGATCTGCCGCTGATCCAGCCTGAGGACGTCAGCGCGATCTGCGCGCTGGGCGATGATTTCAACACCGTCGTCATCGCCACCGATCAGTATCAGGACGGAACCAACGCCCTGCTGGTCAGCCCGCCCGGTTTGATCCCTTACAGCTACGGGATCGGTAGTTATAATCGTCATATCGAGGCGGCCAGGGCAGCCGGCGCCGTCGTGAAAAAATATGAGTCGGAACGGCTGATGCTGGATATCGACCTGCCGGCTGACCTGAATTATTACCATCAACTGACCAGAAACGAATCGGAGACTTATTATGGCTGATCGAGTCGCCCTTTATTTGCAGGATGCGCATCCGCTGCGCGAGGCGATGGAATACGTCAAGTATGCGGAGGAGAAAGGGTTCGAGGCCGTCTGGCAGGCCGAAAGCCGGCTGGTGCGCGATGCCATCGTGCCGATGGCGGCCTTCGCCGCGGTGACGTCGCGCATCAAGATCGGCAGCGGGGTGATCAACAACTGGACGCGCAACGCCGCCGTGATCGCCGCGACCTTCCTGACCCTGGACGATCTGGCTCCGGATCGCATCCTCCTGGGGATCGGCGCGTGGTGGGATCCGCTGGCGAAGAAGGTCGGCATCGACCGCAGCAAGCCGCTGCTGGCCATGCGCGAGGTCGTCACGGTGGTGCGCGCGCTGCTGCATCGCGAGCGCGTCACCTTCCACGGTGAATTTGTGCACCTGGACGATGTCGAACTCGACGTCGTCCACGGGCGCAAGGAACCGCGCAACGTGCCGATCTACATCGGCGCGACCGGCCCGCAGATGATGACGCTGACCGGCGAGATCGCCGACGGCGCCGTGCTCAACTACCTGGTTTCGCCCAGATACAATGAAACAGCGCTCGCCCAGCTTGAAGAAGGCGCGAAGAAGGCCGGGCGCAGGCTGGACGACATCGACCGCCCGCAGCTCGTCGTGTGCAGCGTCGATCACGATCGCAAGAAGGCGCTCGACGGGGCGCGCAAACTGGTGACGCAGTACCTGGGCCAGCAGCCGCACATCATGAAAGCCAGCGGGGTGAGCAAGGATCTGCTCGATGCCATCGGCCAGGTGCTCACCTGGCCCGCGACCGAGGAACAGATCCTGCGCGCGATGGAACTCGTCCCGGATGACGTCGTCCAGTTGATCACGGCCAGCGGCACGCCGGACGAGGTCAAAGCCAAAGTGCGCGAATACGTCGCCAACGGCTGCACCTGCCCGATCCTGTATCCGCTCGGGCCGGATGTCCGCCTGATGATCGATACGTTCGCCAATGGGTACAACTAGGCGCAGTCCGCAGCCAACAGCCGAGTCTCAGTCGCATCAGCGAGCGAGCGCCGACCGGAGGCGCTCGCGTGCTGTCTGGCTGGGGTGCGTCGTCATCAGCGCGCTGGGGCTGATCGTCTACACTGCGAGCGCGCTCTCGCCCGGCGCGGGCGCACCGATCCTGCCGCTCGATGATACGTACATCCATTTCCAGTACGCCCGTCAGCTCGCGGCGGGGCAGTACGCGGTCTACAACCCCGGTCTGCCGCCCACCAGCGGCGCGACCAGCTTCCTCTACCCATTCGTGCTGGCGCCGGGCATCGGGTTGGGGTTCAGCGATCTGTGGCTGGGCCTGTGGGCGCTGATCGTCGGCGCCATCGCCCATGCGCTGGCGGCATTCTGGCTTTACCGGATCCTGGACGCGCTCGGATCGCCCGGCGGCTTCAGCGGGGCGCTGGCCCTGATCTACGCCGTGTGCGGGCTGCCGCAGTGGCACGCCTTCAGCGGCATGGAGACCGCGTTGATCACGGCGGCGGTGCTGGGCACGCTCGATGCGCTGATCCGGCGGCGGCGCGGGCGCGCGCTGATCGCGGCGGCCCTGTGCGCCCTGCTGCGCCCGGAAGCCGCTGTGATCGCCGGCGGGACGACGCTGCTGCTGCTCAGCCGCGACTGGCTGGACGGCCAGCGCCGACCGCGCCGTCTGCTGCTCGATCTGCTGCCGACCTTCGCCATTGGGGTGCAGCCGTTGATCAACGGGCTGGTGACCGGAACGTTCGTCGCCAGCGGGAGCAGCGCCAAATCGGTCTTCGGCATGGTTCCGCTCGATCTCGGCGCAGCGATCGCGCGCGTCGTCGCCCAGTTCGTGCGCATGGCGGTCGAGCTGTTCGCCACGCCGAACAGCGTCGGCATGGCCGTCTTCAGCGCGCTGCTGATCGCCGCGCCCATCGGCTGGATCGCCCTGGTGGCCCGGCGTTCCACACGCGGAGTCGGGCTGACTGTCGCGCTGTGGTGGCTGGGCGGCCTGCTGCTGATCGCCACGCTCGATACCGCTTTCTGGCATTTCAAGCGCTACCAGATCCCGTTTTTCGCCCTGACCGTCGTCCTGGCGGGCGTGGGCATCTCGCGCTTTGCGCCGCATCTGCCGCGCCTGCGCACCGCGGTGCGCGCGCTCTACCTGATCGCCCTGGCGGGCGCGGCGCTGGTCAGCGCGGTTGAATTCGTGCGCGATCACGCGCTCAACGTCGGCTACGTTTACGCCCAGCCCTATCAGATGGCCCGGTTTCTGGCCGATCAGACCGATCCGGCGGTCGTGGTGGCCGTCCACGATGTCGGCATGATGCGCTACATCGGCGGGCGGACGACGTTCGATCTGGTCGGGCTGACCACGCCGGGCGCAGCCGCATCCTGGCGCAGTGGCCCCGGCGCGATCGGCGAGCTGATCGAGCGCGTCCGCCCCGATCTGATCGCCGCCTACGGTTCCGGTCACGGGACGGGGCTGGGCTATCTGGCGGCAACCGATCTGTACGCCGAGCCGCTGGCTGAATACCGCGTGAACTGGATCGACGGGCGCGGGGTGGCGCTGGCCGCGCCGCTGCAGGGGATCTACCGCCCGCGCTGGGACGCCGCGGACGTCGCTGCGCCGGTGCTGGCTGAACTCACCCCGTGGCTGGACGATCTGACGCCGGTGACGCGGCTGGACGTCGCCGATCTGATCAGCGAACAGGAGCATGGTTACACCTGGGACGCCGCGCCGGGCTTTCGCGGTTTCGCCACCGAATACTTCCAGTTCCCCCGCCTGGGCGATCCCGCGCAGCGCGCGATCATGGACGGCGGGCGGCGCATCACCGGGCATGAAGCGTTCACAGTCACCGTGACGCCGGGGCAGGACGTGCTGTGGATCATCCGTGCGCACGCGGGCGCGGCGGGCACGATCGCGGTTGACGTCAACGGCGCGCCGTTCACTGCGCGCGTCATCCCACAGGCGCCGGGGTATTTCATCGAGATCCCGATCCTGATCCCGGCGGCGCAGGTCACGGGGGAACTTGCGCTGCGCGTCACAGCCGGGCCGGGGCTGATCTACCAGCCTTACCAGCACTGGATCTACCAGGGAACGTACACGCCAGCGCCGATCGCCCCGCCCCTGCTGACTTATCAGGACGGAGCGATCGCGCTGACCGAGCTGGATTGGGCGTTCGATCCGGCGGCGCCCGCCCTGACGCTGACCCTGACCTGGGCCAGCGCCGGGACGGCGCAGGGCGACGCGGCCCTGTTCATCCATCTGGTCGATGCCGACGGCGCGATCGTCGCGCAGCACGACGCCCGTCCCGGCGGCGGCGCGCTGCCGCCCGGCAATTGGATCGCCGGGGCATTTCGTGACACAATTACTCTGAATATCGATGCGCTGCCGCCGGGGACGTATACCCTGTTCATGGGGCTGTACGACCCGATCAGCCTGAACCGCCTGATGCCGGATGAGTCCTCTTCCCTGCCAGCGGACAGCGCCGGGCGCGTGCGGATCGATATGCTGACACTGGACTGAGCGACAGAGGTCACCTGAGCGATGGATGATACCCTGGCCGTTTACGAAGCGGTGATCGCCGCGCACCGCTCCGGGGAACCTGCGGCGCTGTGCACGGTGACGCAGGTGCAGGGCAGCGTGCCGCGTCATGCGGGCAGCAAACTGCTGATGCGAGCGGATGGCTCGTTCGTCGGGACGGTGGGCGGCGGCAGGATGGAAGCGCTGGTGCTGGCCGAAGCGCAGTCCGTCATCGCCAGCGGCCAGGCGCGCACCGTCACCTACAGCCTGAACGACATCGGCGCGGGCGATCCGGGGATATGCGGCGGCACGGTGCAGGTCTTCATCGAGCCGATCGTCCCGACGCCGACGCTGCTCGTGATCGGCATGGGGCATGTCGGCAAGGCGACGGCGGAACTCGGCCAGTGGATGGGCTACCGCGTCATCGCCTGCGATGACCGCCCAGAATACGCCAGCCCGGATTTTGTGCCCGGCCTGGCAGGTTACGTGGTCTGCCGGCCCGGTGACGTCGTCACGGCGCTGGCTGACGCGGGCATGCCGATCACCGGCACGACTTACGTCGCGGCGGTCACGCGCGGGCTGCCGGTCGATATCGATCTGATCCCGGCGCTGCTGCAAACTCCCGCGCCTTATATCGGCCTGATCGGCAGCGAACGGCGCTGGGCGCTGACGAAAAAAGCGCTGCTGACCGAACGCGGCCTGACCGAGGCGCAGATCGCGCGGGTGCATGCCCCGATCGGGCTGGAACTGCAAGCCGAAACCCCGCGCGAGATCGCGCTCAGCATCCTGGCCGAGATCGTCATGCTGCGGCGCGGGGGCAGCGGCATCAGCATGAGCCGCGCGGCGCAGGTCAATCCGGCACATGCTGAAACGAGTCCGTAAAATTCGTCTTTTAAAAATGATGCAGGCCCGACAGTGAAAATCCTGTGCGTCAGCGATACGATCGTCCCACAAATGGAAAATGCAGCCCACCTGCGGCGGCGCTATCATGATGTCGAGCTGGTGGTGAGCTGCGGCGATCTATCGGCGGCCTATCTCGAATTCATCACGTCGGTGCTCAACGTGCCGCTGTTTTACGTGCGCGGCAATCACGATACATCCTACGATGAGCGCCCGCCGGGCGGAGAGAACCTGCATCAGCGCATCGTAACTTACCGGGGCCTGACGTTCGTCGGCCTGGAAGGCTCGATCCGCTACAACAACAGCCCGATCCAGTACACCGACTCGGAAATGCTGATGATGGTCATGAAGCTGGCGCTCCCGATGAACATGCGCAGACTGCAATACGGGCGCGGCTGCGACATCCTGGTGACTCATTCCCCGCCCAAAGGCATCCATGATATGCCCGACCGACCGCACAACGGCCTGTCGGCCCTGCTGCGCTTCATGGAATGGTATCGCCCGCGCTATCTGCTGCACGGGCACGTGCACACCTGGGATCGCCGCGTCCAGACGACGACGCAGTACCTCGATACGACGGTGATCAACATCAACCCGGTCACCCTGCTGGAAGTCGATGTTGAAACGCGCGGCGCGCGCGTCCTGCGCGATGAGGAATGAACGACGATGACCGGCGCTTGCGAGAGCAGCGTCCGCAGAGAGAACTCATGAGGTGGTGATCACGATGTGGACAGAGTATTACACCGTCAGCACGACCGCTGAAGCCCTCGAGCTGCTGGCCCGGTACGGCAGCCGCGCCCGGATCGCAGCCGGTGCCACTGACCTGCTGCTGGAGCTGGAACGGGGCCAGCGACCCGGCGTCGATGTCCTGATCGACATCACGCGCGTCCCCGGCCTGGATGCCATCCGCCTGCACGGAGCCGAGATCCATCTCGGGCCGCTGGTGACGCACAATCACGCCGTGGCCAGCCGCCTGATCGTCGATCGCGCGCTGCCGCTGGCCCAGGCCTGCTGGGAAGTCGGCGCGCCGCAGATCCGCAACCGCGCGACGATCGCCGGCAATCTGATCACGGCCTCCCCCGCCAACGACACGATCACGCCGCTGCGGGCGCTCGGCGCGACCGTCACGCTGGCCTCGCTCGAAGGTGAGCGCAGCGTGCCGCTGGCGGCCTTCCACACCGGGCTGCGCCGAACCGTCATGCGCCCGGATGAGCTGCTGACCGGCATCAGCTTCCCGGCGCTGGGGGCCAACGAACGCGGCATCTTTCTCAAACTCGGGCTGCGCCGCGCCCAGGCGATCAGCGTGGTCAACTGCGCCGTCGTCCTGGCCTTCGACGGTGCGGGGCGGGTGACGCGGGCCGCCATCACGCTGGGCAGCGTCGCCCCGACGATCATCAACGCGGTCACCGCAGAACAGTACCTGATCGGCAGGAAGCTGGAACCCACCGCGATCGCGGAGGCGGCCCGGCTGGCCAGCATTGCCCCGTCCCCGATCGACGACGTGCGCGGCACGGCCGCTTACCGCACCGAGATGGTGCGCGTGCTCGTCCGCCGGGCGCTGACCGCGCTGGCACAGGGGACGGAGCGCGCCGGCTACCCGCAGGATCCGGCCATGCTGTGGCATGCCGACGGCCATACGCCGGCTGTCTCCGCGCCGATGCACCACGCCCCCGGTGAGCCGATCCGCGCCGTCATCAACGGCGTCGAGCGCGTCGTCACCACCGGGCAGGACAAGACCCTGCTCGACTGGCTGCGCGAGGATGTCCACCTGACGGGCACGAAAGAGGGCTGCGCGGAGGGTGAATGCGGGGCCTGCACCGTCCTGCTCGACGGCGCGGCGGTGATGGCGTGCATGGTTCCCGCGCCGCGCGCGCACGGTGCGACGATCGTCACGGTGGAAGGGCTGGCATCCGAGGGCGACCTGCACCCGGTGCAGCAGGCGTTCATCGATCACGGCGGGGTGCAGTGCGGCTTCTGCACGCCGGGCTTCATCATGTCCGGCGCGAAGCTGCTGGAGGAACATCCCCAGCCGACCACCGAACAGGTGGAACAGGCGATCGCGGGCAACCTGTGCCGCTGCACCGGTTATTACAAGATCGTGGCGGCGATCAAAGATGCCGCTGCCCGGCGCGCAGCCCTGCTTCAGGAAACTTCCAGCTAATGAACAGCCGATCTGAGGTACAGTGGGATCAGAACTTATGACATCCGTACCTCAAACTTGACAGGAGGAGTAGATGAGCAGTCAGGTCAAAGTCGCCGGGCGCGCCAGACGCCGTTGGGCGTGGCCGGTCGTCGGTTTCATCCTGGCGGTATCGCTGGGTGTGATCGCGTACATGCTGGCCCCGACGGTCATTCAACTGCTGCGCACCAATCTGCGCGGGTTCGATACGTCCGGTATGGCCCCGACGACGCTGCGCTGGATCTTCACGGCGATCCTGTTCGTGATCTTCATCACGCTGGCCGGGTTGATCGTGGCGGTGGCCGCACCCAAACCGCGCGATACCGTCAAATACAGCGATCTGGTCAAAGAACGCGAGGCGATGCAGGCGGAGCGCAAACGCAAAAAGATCCAGGCGCGGCGGCTGGCCCAACAGATGCGGGAAGAAAATCGCAAGCGCCAGCGCTAGCCGCTCAACAGATCGGGTGAAAGGGTCAAGGCGGAATGGATCGCACCGTCCCCAAAACGGGGAGCGAAGAGATCGAACTGTACATGCGCACTTACTACTCGCTGCTGCGCTCGACACACACGATCCCCTTGGAGACGCTGGTCGAGGCGCATCTGGCGATGGAATCGTCGCTGCACGTCAAAGCGCGCAGCCCGGAACCCGATGTGTCAGCGCTGGTGTATTCCAGCCTGCGCCTGCCCCGCGTCATGCCGGAAGTGGAGTACGTCCTGCTGGGCCAGGTGGAAAAATCGTTCGTCGATGCCCATTACGACGTCATGTCCTGGGAGCGCGTGCACGCAGTCGGGCGGCGGCGGCGCATGCACTTCGACGGTAAACACACGCTGGCGGCCTTCATCGTCAGCCGGTCGGATATCGACGACCTGATCCCGATGCTGACCGCGTATCAGATCGAGTGGAACAAGCTGCACTGGCTGCTCAAGGGCGAAGTGCCGCGCCTGTTCCTGGCGCAGAACGCCGGGCGCACCACCCCGCTGACGGACGCCGAGAGCGAGATGCTGGCCGGTGCGCTGAAACTGGATGCCGAATCGCTGCGGCGGCTGGAGGTGGTCTGGGGCGACCGGTTCATCCCCACGCTGACGCACATGGCCCAGCGCCGCAAGCAGATCGGGCTGCGCCTGATCGCCGGTTCGCAGGCCGATTACCGCCGGGCCACGGCCTACTGGTGGGAGACGGTGCGTCAGCACACGCTCCAGGGGGGCGCAACGCCGGAAGAAGTGCTCGATCTGGAAGATCGTCCGGTCTATTTCGTCTCGTCCAACACCCATTCGCTGATCAACCTGATGACGGGTTTCGCGCTGCGCGAAGAGCGGGACATCATCGCCTACATCGAAGCGAAAGGGCATGAAGACCTGCTGGCGGAATATCGCGCGATCCTGTCCAGTGAGCAGGCCGAACACAGCATCAACGCGCGCCCGAATATGCTCTACTACGCGCTCAAGAAATATCTGAGCGACCTCGGCTCGCCCGCCGCACACGCTGCGCGCGAGCGCGTCCGCGCCGACCAGCGGGCCATCGGCATCCACCGCATCCCCAGCAAACACGGCATCGATATCGAGACGCAGGTGATGGAACTGAGCCGCCTGCGCCCGGACTGGCTCGATCCGCGCGTCAGCCAGGGGCTGGATCTGGGCCTCCTGCGCGAATCCGACGCGGTGATCATCAACATCGATTACCCGCTCGGGCTGGGGGCCTACGAGATCATGGCGCGCACGGCGGAGCGCGTCACCCGGCTGTTGGGCGTGTACGTCATGGGCAAGGCCGCCACGCTCAACGGGCGCATCGGCGATGTCATGCTGCCCAACGTCGTCCACGATGAGCACTCGCAGAACACCTATCTGTTCAACAACTGCTTCAGCGCTCAGGACGTCGCCCCGTACATGAACGTCGGCATGGTGCTGGACAATCAAAAAGCGATCAGCGCGCCGGGCACGTTCCTGCAAAACCGCACCTACATGAGCGTGTTCTACCACGAAGGCTACACGATCATCGAAATGGAGGCCGGGCCGTACCTTTCCGCGATTTACGAAGCGGTACGCCCCAAACGCCACCCACAGAACGAGATCGTGACGCTGCACGGCGCGCCGTTCGAGATCGGCTTCCTGCATTACGCATCGGATACCCCCTTCACCCGGGGGCACAACCTGGGCGCTGGCAGCCTGAGCTACGCCGGGGTCGAATCGACTTACGCGACCGCGATCGCCATCCTGCGCCGGGTGCTGCTGCGTGAGATCGAACGGCTGCGCGCGCGTTCCAACGGACGGACGCCAGCCACCGCCCCCCCGCCGATCGTGCAGGCCGATCCGCTGCTCGACCTGTCCGGAGATATCAGATAGAGAGAGAGGCCAGATGACCCCGAAACCGACCCCTGCCATCGTCGGCCAGAGCATCCGCCGCATCGACGCGCCGGGCAAAGTGACCGGTGAGACCGCCTACCCGGCCGATTTCGACTTCCCCAGTCAGTGGTGGATGAAAGTCCGCTGGAGCGACCGCGCCCACGCGCGCGTCGTGCGCATCGATACCGCGCCCGCGGAGGCGATCCCCGGCGTCAAGGCTGTGTTCACCGCGAAAGACGTGCCCGTCAACGAATACGGGCTGGTGCTAAAGGATCAGCCGGTGCTGTGCGGGCCGGGCAGCGCCAAACCGGGGACGGATATCGTGCGCTGCTACATGGATATGGTGGCCGTCGTCGTCGCCGAAACCGAGGCGATCGCCGCGGAGGCCGCCCGCGCTATCGCGATCGAATATGAGGATCTGCCCACCGTGTTCGATCCCATCGAAGCGATGCAGCCCGGCGCGCCGCGAATTCACGACAATCTGCCCGATAATGTCCTGTGCCACTACCGCATCCGCCACGGCGATATGGAAGCCGGCTGGGCCGCCGCCGACGTGATCGTTGAGGGCGAATTTTCGACCGGCTACCAGGAACATGCGTATTTGCAGCCGGAGGCCGGGCTGGGCTATATCGACGACGAGGGCCGCGTCACCGTGCTGGTGGCCGGCCAGTGGACGCATGAGGATCAGTACCTGATCGCGCATGCGCTCGATATCCCGGAAGAGCAGGTGCGCGTGATCTACCCGGCGATCGGCGGGGCATTCGGCGGGCGCGAGGATATGTCCGTGCAGATCATCCTCGGTCTGGCGGCGCACCGGCTGCGTCATCCGGTCAAGATCCAGTGGAGCCGCGAGGAGTCGATCCGGTATCATCACAAGCGCCACCCGGTCATCTATCGCGGACGGCTGGGGGCGACGCGGGATGGCAAACTGGTGGCGATCGAGGCGACGCTGATCGGCGATGCCGGGGCGTACAACTACACCACCACCAAAGTGATGGCCAACGCCAACCTGATGTCCACCGGGCCGTACATCATCCCCAACTGCCACATCGATACCTACGGCGTGGTCACCAACAACATCCCGACCGGGGCCTTCCGCGGGTTCGGCGCGCCGCAGGCCGCCTTCGGCATCGAGGGGCTGGTCAACCGCATGGCCGGGGCGCTGGGCCTGGATCCGCTGGAACTGCGCGCCCGCAACTGCTTCCAGGAAGGCTGCGTCACCTCGGTGGGCACGCCGCTGCCCCCCGGCGTCTCGATGCCGGAGGTACTGGACGCGCTGGGCCGCGAGAGCGGTTACTTCACCCGTGACGCGAGCGGCTGGAAGCTGCTGCCCGTTGAACAACCCGAAAACCCGATGCTGCGGCGCGGGGTCGGCATCGCCTGCGGTTACAAGAACGTCGGCTACAGTTTCGGCTTTCCGGAGCAGTCCTGGGCGACGGTCGAACTGCACGGCGGAGCGTCGATCGAGCGCGTCGTGATCAAACATGCCGGGGCCGAAGTCGGCCAGGGCGCGCATACCGTGATGGTGCAGATGGCCGCCGAAGCGGCGGGCGTGCCGCTCGACAAAGTGCAGCTCATCGGCCACGACACGACTGCGGCGGGCACGCCGGGCAGTTCATCGGCCTCGCGCATGACCTTCATGTCCGGCAATGCCATTCGCGGCGCGATCCGCGAGGCGCTGGTGCACTGGGCCAATGAAGAGCGCCCCGCGATCGCGCATTACCAGTACCGCCCGCCGAAGACCACGCCCTACGACCCGATGACCGGCAAATCGGAGCCGAATTTCGCCTACGGCTACGTGGCGCAGGCCGCTGAAGTCGAGGTCGATCTGGAGACCGGTCTGGTGCGCGTGCTGCGCTTCGTCAGTGTCAACGACGTTGGCAAGGCGGTCAACCCGCAGCAGGTCGAAGGGCAGATCGAAGGCGCGGTCGTCCAGGCGATCGGCTACGCGCTGATGGAACACCTGATCTCCGAGGAGGGGCGCATCCGCAACCCGTATCTCTCGACGTATCTCATCCCGACGGTGTGGGATGTGCCGCCGGTCGTCAAGTCCGTGGTGCTGGAACATCCCGACCCGCTGGGGCCGTTCGGGGCGCGCGGCATGGCCGAAATGCCGTTCATCCCGGTCGCGCCGGCGATCAGCGCGGCCATCCACCATGCGACCGGCGTCTGGATCGACCACCTGCCAATGATCCCGGATCGCGTGGTCGCCCTGTTGAGGGAGCATGGTCTCGGTGCTGGCTGAACCGCGCTGGCGCAGCGCGCGCATCGTCCTGCGCGGCGGCGGCGATCTGGCCAGCGGCGTGGCTTACCGGCTGCACCGGGCCGGGTTCCCGGTGATCATCCTCGAACTGCCGCGCCCGCTGTTCGTCCGACGCACGGTGTGCTTCGGCGAAGCCGTGTTCGCTGGAACGACGACGGTGGAGGGCATCACCGCCCGGCTGACCGATCAAGACGGCGTCGCCGCCGTCCTGGATGCGGGCGAGATCCCGGTGCTGATCGACCCGGAAGGGCGCAGCCTGCCCGCCCTCGCCCCGGCGGCGCTGATCGATGCGCGCATGGAAAAGCGCCCTCTCGATACGCACATCGATGCCGCCCCGGTCGTGATCGCGCTCGGCCCGGGCTTCACCGCCGGGGTGGACTGTCATGTCGTGATCGAAACCAACCGCGGCCACTTTCTGGGCCGCGCGTACTACAGTGGAAGCGCCGAGCCGGATACCGGCGAACCCGGCGTCATCGGCGGTCAGTCGTTCTCGCGGGTGCTGCGCGCCCCCGCCGAGGGTTTCATCGAGGCGCAGGCCGCCATCGGCGATCCGATCGCGCAGGGTCAGGTGATCGCCGTGGTCGGCGGTCATCCGGTCACGGCGGCCTTCCACGGGGTGCTGCGCGGCCTGCTCCACCCATCCGTCCCGGTGATGCGGGGGATGAAGATCGGCGATCTCGATCCGCGCGCCGCCCGCGCGCACTGCTTCACCATCTCCGAAAAATCGCTCGCTGTCGGCGGCGGCGTGCTCGAAGCGCTGCTGTCGTTCGAGACGCTGCGGGAGCGCCTATGCTGACCGACTCGCTGGCCGATGCCTTTGAACTCGTCCCCGGTGATATCGTCAGTATCGTCGGCGCGGGGGGCAAAACCTCCCTGCTGGTCGGGCTGGCGCGCGAACTGACCGCGCGCGGCTGGAAGGTACTGGTGACGACGACGACGCGCCTGGCCGCCGACCAGCTCGATCTGTTCCCCGCCCGCGTCGAAGGGGCGGATGACCGCGACGCGCTGGCCGCCGCCCTTGACGCGCACGGCTGCGTTATCGTCTACAGTGAGATCCGGGGTGGAAAGGCGCTGGGCATCCCGCCCGATCGGGTGCCGGCGCTGCAAGCCAGCCTGGATCTGGACATCGTCCTGGTCGAAGCGGACGGCGCGCGCGGGCTGCCGCTCAAGTTTTTCCGGCGTGACGAGCCGGTGCTCGCCTCTGGAACGACGCGGATCATCCTGTGCATGGATCACGCCGGCGTCGGTGAGTCCTATGCGACCGGGATGTACAATGCGGAAGCGTGGCTGAGCCTGTCCCCTTTGAATACGCTGACGCTCGATGATCCCGTCTCTGAAGCGGAGTTCATCCGGCTGCTGTATTTTTCCGCTGTGCGCCTCGTCGAGCAGCACCGGGATGCGCCCCACCCGGCCCCGATCAGCCTGTTCGTCAACCACGCCCCGCAGGACTTCCTGCAACCGCCCGATCCGTCGGATCGCGCCGCGCGCATCGACTGGGGGGTTCACGATCCGTTCAAGGTCAACCGGGTCGATCGGATCGTCGGCGGCCATGTTCAGTATCGGACGGAGACATGGCGGATAGGCTGGGTCTGGCGCCAGGTCATGCCGGTCGTGCTGGCGGCGGGCCTATCCCGGCGGATGGGGACGACGAAAGTGCTGCTGCCGTGGGAAGACGGGAAGACGATCCTCGACCGGGTCCTCACCGTGGCCGTCAGAAGTCTGTTTCCCGGCGGCTGCGGTTATGTCGTCACCGGTCACAACGCCAGCCCGGTGATCGACATCGCCGCCAGCTACGCCTTTCGCACCGTCCATAACCCCGATTATGAAGCGGGAGACATGCTGTCCTCGCTCAAGACCGGGCTGCGCGCCCTGCCGCGGGGCGTCTGCGCGGCGCTGATCATGCTGGGCGATCAACCGCTGATCGACGAACAGACCGTGCGCGACATCGTCGATGCCTATCAGACGGGGAAAGGCTGGATCATCGCCCCCAGCTACCAGATGCGCCGCGGCCACCCGATCCTGATCGACCGGACTTACTGGGATGAGATCCTGGCCTTGCCCCCCGATGGCGCGCCGCGCGACGTGATCAACCGCCACGCCGACGCCATCCACTATGTTCTCGTCGCAGACGACTCGATCCTGTTCGACGTCGATACCCCGGAACAGTACCGCGAAGCGCGCCGCCGGGCCGGCCTCGATCCGTGACCGGGGGGGCTGTATAATTTACAGTTATCTTTCGCGATCTGACAGGAATATGTTCCGTGACATCCGCTCATACCCCACTTCCCCAGACGACTGCTGCGCCATCCGATCCCTATACCGCGGCGGTGGAGGCCATCCGCGCGCGCACCGATCAGCCCGTCGAGATCGGGCTGGTGCTGGGATCGGGACTGGGCGGTCTGGCTGACGCGCTGGAGGGATCGGTCACGATCCCGTACACCGAGATCCCCGGCTTCCCCGTCTCGACCGTACACGGTCACCGCGGCGAACTTGTGATCGGATCGCTGGAGGGCTGTCAGGTGGTGTGCCAGCGCGGGCGGGCGCACTTCTACGAAGGCTACACGCCGCAGCAGGTCACCTTCCCGGTGCGCGTGATGAAGCTGCTGGGCGCGCACACCCTGATCCTGACCAACGCCGCCGGAGGGGTCAACACGGGCTACCACGTCGGCGATCTGATGGTCGTCAGCGATCACATCAATTTCGTCGGCATCGCCGGCCACAATCCGCTGGTCGGGCCGAACGATGACCGGTTCGGCCCGCGCTTCCCCGCCATGTCGGATGCCTACGACCGCGCCCTGACCCGGCGCGCGCTGGCCGCCGGGCGCGAAGCCGGCATCCCGATCCATGAAGGGGTATACGCCTGCGTCAGCGGGCCGAACTTCGAGACGCCGGCGGAAATCCGCATGCTGCGCACGATCGGCGCGGACGGGGTGGGCATGTCCACCGTGCACGAGACGCTGGTCGCCCGGCACATGGGGATGCGCGTGCTGGCGCTGTCCGGCATCACCAACCAGTGCATCGACTCGATCGATGCGACCGTCGTGGCCAGCCATGAAGAGGTGCTGGAAGCGGGTCAACTGCTGGTCCCGCGCATGACGACGGTGCTGCGCCAGGTGCTGCGCGAGCTGGCAGCGGCCACGCCGTCATCGGGCTGATGGCGGACGCAGCGGGGCGGCGGGCCGCACCACCATGACCACGCTGGTCTTTCTGATCGAGCAGCTCGCCACCGGGCTGTACATCCTGATCGGGGTCGGCCTTGTGCTGGCCCTGCGCGCGCTGGCGCGCGCTCAGGCTGAACTGCGCGCCACGCATTTCGAACTGGAGCGCGAGATCGCCCGCTACGCGCGCAACAACGCGCTGACGACGCTGCTGCTGCTGATCGAAGCCGCCCTGATCGTGCTGGGCGTGCAGCGCATCGCCGCGCCCTATCTGCGCGATACGTTCGATGTCACCATCGCCATCGCCCAGGTGCAGAGCGACGGCGAATTTCGCACGCCGACGCCGCCGCCGGTGACCGGCGGCATCGTCATCGATGCCAGCGGGGTGCAGCTCGGTGAACAGGATCCGGCCCAGTTGATCATCGCCACGCCGACGCTGACGCCGACCCCGGTCGGGACGATCGTGCCCAATTCGCCCGCGCCGATCGGCTGCGATACACCGGGGGCGACGCTCCAGATCCCGGCCAACGGCATGATCGTCTTCGAACCGCTGGTGGTGCGCGGCACGGCCAACACCGACAATTTCGCCTACTACAAGTTCGAACTCAACGGCCCGTCCACCTTCGGCAATTTCGCCCCGCTGGCGCAGTACACCAGTCCGGTTCCAGAGCCGGGCGCGCTGGGCCAGTTCGTCCCCGCGCCGTATGAACCGGGGCGCTACCAGTTCCGGGTGATCGTGTTCGACATCACCAACACGCCGCGCGCGAGCTGCACGATCACGATCTTCATCAGCGAACCGATCCCCACGCCGACGCCCCTGGGGACGGCGCCGCCAGGTCGATGATGAACGCGGATGCCCCTCATTCGCCCCCTCGGCTCGGCCTGATCGGCGCGGGGCGCGTCGGCTCCAGTCTGATCCGGGCGCTGCACCGCCGCGGATACCGGATCGCCGCCGTCGCTTCCCGTCGGCCTGAACAGGCTGAGGCGCTGGCCGCGCAGGTCGCGGCGCGCCTGGAAGCCGATCCGGCGGCGGTGGTGCTGCGCGCCGATCTCACGATCATCGCCGTGCCGGACGATGCGCTGGCGGGCGTGGCCGCCGCGATCGCCGACGCCGTCACCGACTCCGCGGCGCTGACCGGCCGGATGATCGTCCACACCTCCGGGGCGCACGACGCGGCGCTGCTGCGGCCATTGGCGGAGCGCGGCGCGCGCATCGGCGGGCTGCACCCCGCTCTGCCGATCGCCGCGCCCGAAACCGATCTGCCGCCGCAGGTCGCCTACGCGATCGAGGCGGAGGATGCCGATCTGCGCGCGGCGCTGCACGCGCTGATCGCCGCGCTGGACGGGCGCGCGCTCACCCTGCCCACCGGCATGAAAACGGTGTATCACGCCGCGCTGGTATTCGCCAGCAATTACGGCGTCACGCTGTACGCCGTCGCGCACGATCTGCTGCGCGCCGCCGGCGCTGACTCTGAGTCCGCTGAGGCCGCCCTGCAGCCGCTGATGCGTGGTATGCTGGAGAATATCCGCACGCGCGGCGCGGTGCAGGCCCTGACCGGCCCGCTGGCGCGCGGGGATGCGGGGACGATCGCGCGGCATGTCGCCGCGCTGCGCGCCGTCGATCCGGGTCTGCTCGCGCTGTACCGCGCCCTGGCCGACGCCACGTTTCCGCTGCTCAGCGCGCGCGGTCTGCCGGATGAGGTGCTGGCGGCGCTGCGGGCCGCGCTGGAATAAGTTTGCGGTAAAAAGATGCTTTTGAGGAGCGGTGATCATGGCTGAACGACTGACCGTGCGCGACATCCAGCAGATGAAGCTCGATGGCGTGCCGATCCCGGTGCTCACGGCCTACGACGTCGTCAGCGCGCGGCTGGGCGAGGCCGCGGGCGCGGCGATCCTGCTGGTCGGCGATTCGCTCGGCATGGTCATTCAGGGGCACGACACGCCGATCCCGGTGACGCTCGATCAGGCGGTGTACCACGCCGCGATCGTCTCGCGCGTCACCCACAAGCCGCTGATCGTGGGCGATCTGCCCTTTCTCACCTACAATCTCAGCCCGGCCCAGGCGCTGGAGAGCGCCGGGCGGCTGATGCAGCAGGGCGGCGTCGGCGCGGTGAAAATGGAAGGCGGCGCGTATCTGGCCGATACGATCGCCCGCGTGGTTGAGGCGGGCATTCCGGTCATGGGGCACGTCGGCCTGCAGCCGCAGAGCGTGCACCAGGTCGGCGGGATGCGCGTGCAGGGGCGCGATCTGGAGGCGGCACAGCGCATCATCCGCGATGCGGAGGCCGTCGCGCAGGCGGGCGCGTTCGCGCTGGTCATCGAGAGCGTGCCCGGCCCGGTGGCCGAGATCATCACGCAGCGCCTGCGCATCCCGACCATCGGCATCGGCGCGGGCGTACACTGCGACGGTCAGGTGCAGGTCTTCCACGACCTGCTCGGCCTGTTCCCCGATTTCACCCCGCGCCACACCCGGCATTACGTCGATGGCTGGGCCGTCCTGCTTGAAGCGCTGCGCCAGTACATCAGCGATGTGCAGAGCCGCGCCTTCCCGACTGAGGCCAACACCTTCACCATGAAACCCGAACTCGTCGATGATCTGAAGCGGATGCCGGTCAACGGCCATGCCAGCGCCGGCCAACCCCAGGAGTGACAGCGCGATCGTGCATGTCATCGCCTCAATCCCCGAACTGCGCAGCGTGCGCAAACGCTTATCCGGGCGCGTCGGCGTCGTCCTGACGATGGGCGCGCTGCACCGCGGTCATCTGGAACTGATCCGCGCGGCGCGCGCTGAAACCGACGCCGTGCTCGTCAGCATTTTCGTCAACCCGCTCCAGTTCGGCGCGCACGAAGATCTCGCCCGCTACCCGCGCGATCTCCAGCGCGATCTCGACCTGCTGGCCGCGGCGGATGTCGATGTCGTCTTCACGCCGACGCCGGAGATCATGTATCCCCCCGGTTTCGACACGCTGGTGACCGTGGACACGGTCGCGCAGGGGCTGGAGGGCCAGGCCCGACCGGGGCATTTTCAGGGCGTCGCCACGGTCGTCGCCAAGCTGTTCAACCTGACGCAGCCGACGATCAGCTACTTCGGCCAGAAGGACGCCCAGCAGGTCGTCGTCATCCGGCGAATGGCGCGCGATCTCAATTTCGATCTGGAGATCGCGGTCATCCCGACCGTCCGCGAGCCGGACGGGCTGGCATTGAGTTCGCGCAATGTCTATCTCGATGCCGCGCAGCGCCGGGCCGCGGCCTGTCTGTATCGCGGGTTGCAGGCGGCGGCGCAGCGCTATGCCGGGGGGGAGCGCGATCCGGAGGTGCTGCGGGCGTCCGTCCGGGCCGAGATCGAGGCCGAACCGCTGGCGCAGCTCGAATACGTCGCCGTCAACGATCCGCGCACGCTGATCGGCCTGCACACGATCGGCGATCAGCCGCTGCTGCTGTCGCTGGCCGTCCGCTTCGGGGCGACGCGCCTGCTCGATAACTGCCTGCTGCCTGTCGATCTGAATACCCGCGCCGGTCTGACGGCGACGCTCGGCGCTGTTTGACCGAATTCGAGGATTTTTCAACAACGTTCTGATATCGATCAGATATAAACCGGCTACACTGTAGGTATCTTCGACCAGGACGATACAAATAATACAACGGAGGTGATAAGCGGTGTTCTATTTCGACACGTCTTACCTGCTGCTGGTGCTGCTGCCGACGCTGGTGCTGTCGGGTCTGGCTCAGTGGTACGTCAGCAGCGCTTATTCCCGCTGGAGCCGGACGCGCAACAGCGTCGGCCTGACCGGCGCGCAGGTGGCCCAGGCGATCTTCCAGCGCACTGGACTGCGGCCCGTCCCACTGGAGGCCGCACCGGGCGAACTGAGCGATCACTATGACCCCGGTCACAACGTGGTGCGTCTGTCGCGCAATATCGCTACCGTGCCGTCCGTGGCCGCGATGGCCGTCGCCGCGCACGAACTGGGGCATGTTCAGCAGTATCAGACCGGCTCGTTCCTGATCCAGGCGCGCAGTTTCCTGCTGCCCGCGGTGCGCCTCAGCCCGATGATCAGCTACGGGCTGATCATGGCTGGTTTTCTGCTCCAGCTCGTCAATCTGCTGTGGCTGGGTGTGATCGTCTTCGGGATCTCGGTCGTGTTCATGGTGCTGACACTGCCGGTCGAGCTGGATGCCAGCCGCCGGGCGCTCATCCTGCTGCGCGAGGCGGGCCTGCTTCAGTCGGCGGAAGATGAGCGCGGCGCGCGCAGCATGCTCACCGCCGCAGCCACAACCTATCTGGCCGCCGCGCTGACGTCGGTGCTCACCCTGCTGTACTATATCTCGCTGATCCAGCGCAGCTCGCGCAACTGAGGCCATCAGCGCGGCGAGACGAACCGGGGTATCCGCTGATGGATACCCCGGTTGGCTTCTTCAATCGAACTTGCTGCGGACGGCGCGCTTGCGCAGACGTTCCATCCGCCCTTTCTGGGGGCGCACGCGACGTAAGGTCGCGCCAAGGCCACGGCTGAAACGCCAGATCTGGGTGCGCCAGTACGCAAACGCATAGCTGAGACGGCGGCGCTGGTAACGGAAGCGCGCCGCCTGCGTCGGTTCTTCTTCTGGCACTCCCCATCTGACCACCATCGAGGCCCAGCTCAGACCCCCGCCAAACCCGACGAACGCGATCGGATCGCCGGGCTGGATGCGCCCCTGCTCGACCGCCTCGCACAGCGCGATCGGGATCGATGCCGCCGATGTGTTGCCGTACTTTTCGATATTGGACATGAACAGCGACTCGTCCACTTTCAGCGCCCGCGCCGCCGCCTGTAAGATGCGAGTATTCGCCTGATGCGGCACGATCAGCTTGAGATCGGCCAGCGTCAGCCCGGCCTGACTGCACGCCTGCGGGATGCTCTCACTGATCACGCGCGTGGCGAACTTGAATACTTCACCGCCGTTCATGTACATCTTGAGCAGTTTGTGGTCGGTTCCGAATGTTGGCAGCCCTTCGATATCGATGCTGCCCACAGTGGGTACAGCCAGCAGATCGCCGCCCGCCCCGTCCGAACGCAGCACAGCGGACAGCACGCCGCCGGGCGCGCGGCTGCCCTTGAGGACAACCGCGCCCGCACCATCGCCGAATAAGATGCACGTCCCGCGATCCTGCCAGTCCATGATCCGGCTCATTGTTTCCGCGCCGATGACCAGCGCGGTCTGAATGCTGCCGCTCTTGATCGCCTGCGCCGCCATCTGGACAGCATACACGAAGCCGGAGCAGGCCGCACTCAAGTCGAAGGCCCCGGCTTTGCTCGCATTCAGCCACCCCTGGATGGTGCTGGCTGTGCTGGGGAAGATGTGCTCCGGCGTCGAGGTCGCGCAGATGATCAGGTCGAGATCTTCGGGCAAGATGTCGGCGACATCGAGCGCTTTCTGCGCTGCCTTCAGGCCCAGCGTGGCGGTGGTCTCGCGTTCGCTGGCGATACGTCGTTCGCGGATGCCAGTGCGCGCCACGATCCACTCGTCACTGGTCTCGACGATCGCGGACAGGTCGTCATTGGTCATGCGCGTTTCCGGCACGGCCATACCCCAGCCGACGATATGGGCGTAAATCGTGCCAGCGGCGGACGCCGGCTCTGCAGCCGTTGACGGCGCAGCGGCACGAGCTGGATCGACAGCGCCGTTGCTGGCGGGCAGCAGCGCGCGCAGACCGCGCAAGCGGGGAGTAGTGTTAGTTTCCGCCGGCGTTTTGACCACCATGATGCCCGTTATCCGCATACCGACCGAAAACGAGGACGGTATTATGCCCGCCGAACCCGAACGAATTGCTCATGACGACATCGATCGGATGCGAGACACCGACGTTAGGCGTGTAGTTGAGATCGCATTCTGGATCCTGATGCTCCAGATTGATGGTTGGTGGGATGAAATTGTGCTCGATCGCCTTGAGCGAGAAGACTGCCTCAACCGATCCTGCCGATCCCATCAAGTGGCCGGTCACCGATTTCGTCGAACTGATCGGAATGCTGTAGGCATGCTCGCCCAGCGCGCTTTTGATGGCCAGTGTTTCGGACTTGTCGTTGAGCGGCGTCGATGTGCCGTGGGCATTGATATAATCGACATCGGCGGGCGTCAGACGGGCGTCGCGCAGCGCCCGGCGGATCGCCTCGCTCGCCCCTTCGCCAGTTTCCAGCGGCGCAGTGACATGATAGGCGTCGGAGGTGTGGCCGTAGCCCAGGATCTCGCCGTAGATCCTGGCCCCACGCGCGAGGGCATGTTCCAGATCTTCCAGGATCAACACCGCCGCCCCTTCAGCCACCACGAACCCATCGCGGTCGATATCGAACGGTCGCGAGGCGCGTTCCGGTTCCTCGTTGCGGCGTGAGATCGCTGTCATGTTGTTGAAGCTGGCCAGGGCGACATTGACGAGCGCCGCCTCCGAACTGCCTGCGACTGCTACTTTAGCCTGACCGCGCCGGATGATCTCGGCGGCCTCGCCGATGCAGTTGTTGCCCGTGGCGCAGGCCGTCGAAATCGAGAAATTGGGGCCGCGCA
>DAOUBU010000118.1:0-14840 GCA_034432395.1 Anaerolineae bacterium | reverse complement strand
TACCCGTTATGACAAACGGGCAACGACTTATCTGGCGACCGTATTGCTCGCCTCTATCGTTCTATGTTTATAGTTTGCAGACAGACCCTAGAAATGCCCTGATCGCTGGATCGAGTCCGAAACGGCCTGATCGCTTATGCCGACACCGCCCGCACCGCGCCCACAACCGCTATCCGCCCGCCCGCTCCCCCCGGCTCCGCCGCTGCCTGCCCCGCCAGTGTTCTCCACCCCTCCGCCACGGAGGAGAACGCCGAGCACCCCGTATCTGCTGATCATGGCGGTCGGGGTTGTCAGCGCCGGCGCGATCGCGCTGGCGTTGATCGGGCTGGCGGCGCTGTTCATCCTCGGCAGCAGTCGGATCCTGCCCAACGTCAGCGCCGCGGGCGTCCCACTCGGCGGCATGACCGTCGAGACCGCCGCCGATCAGTTCAGCCAGCCGGTGGCGATCCGGGCGCTCGCCGATCAGATGAGCCTGTCGCTGTTGGCATCCGATCTGGGCATTCGGATCGATGCGCGCGCCAGCGCAGAGGCCGCCAGCCGCGTCGGGCGACCGGAGGGCGGCCTGACCGCCCTACTGCAAGCGCTGTTCAGTGAAGTGCGCGCACCGGTCGCTTTCGGCCTCGATGTCGAGGTCGCACGCGCCGCCCTCATACAGATCGCCGCTCAGATCGATACCCCGCCGATCAACGCCGGGATCGATTTTGTCTCCGGCGCATTCCAGCCGCGCCCGGCGGTCTTCGGGCGGGCGGTCGATGTTGAAGCCACACTGGCGCGCCTGATCAACGATCCGACTGTCCTGGACGATGGCGCGATCGAACTGGTCATGACCGATGTCCCGCCGCCGATCGCCGATGCAGCCCCGCTGGTGGCCGCCGCCAACCGTCTGATCGCTGCGCCGCTGACGCTGGAGGTTTACGATCCGATCGACGATCGGGCCTACCTGTGGTCGATCGCCCCGGAGATCTGGGGCGCATGGTTGCTCGGCCAACCCGATCCGGGCGCGCCGCTCGGTTTGCGCTTCGCATTCGATGCGGATGCTCTCACTGGCTGGCTGACGAGCCAGACGGGGACGCTGCCATCAGCCCGCATGCTGCGCCCTGAAGAAGCCGTCGCCGCGCTGGAAACCGCCCTCAACACCGGGACAGACCGCGCCGTGGTGCGCGTGTATCACGAACCCATCCTTTACACCGTTCAGCCGGGCGACAGCATCATCAGCATCGCCTACGACTACGGCATCCCCTACCCGTACTTGCAGCAGGCCAATCCCGGCGTTGATGCGCTCACGCCCGGTCAGACGATCACCCTGCCCAGCCGCGATGTCATGCTGCCCGAACCGGTCGTGTTCGGCAAACGGATCGTCGTCAGCATCCCGGAACAGCGCGTGCGCGTTTACGAAAACGGCGCGCTGCGCTGGGATTGGATCGCCAGCACGGGCATCCCCTCCAGCCCGACCTGGCCGGGCGTATATCAGATCCTGTCCCATGAACCGAACGCTTATGCCGGGAACTGGAACCTGTGGATGCCCAACTTCATGGGCGTCTACCACCCCATCCCCGGCGCCGATTTCACCAATGGTTTTCATGGTTTCCCCACGCGCGGCGGTTCTCAGCTTCTCTGGACGGGCGATCTGGGCCGCCGCGTCACTTACGGCTGCATTTTGCTCGGCAGCCGGGAGATCGAGCTGCTGTACAACTGGGCCGAGGTCGGCGTCGTCGTCGAAATTCAGGGCTGATTGGGCCTTGATCTGGCTCCGGCAGGGCGTACCATACCCTCATCGAGTCGATATCGCTTTGTTCACTGGACGATAGGATGATGACCAGAATAGGCGTGCTCGCCCTGCAGGGCGATTTTGAGGAACACGCGCACCGTCTGCGCGAACTGGGGGCGGAACCGGTACCGGTGCGGCTGCCCGATCACCTGGTGGATCTCGACGGCCTGATCATCCCCGGCGGGGAAAGCACCACGATCGGCAAACTGGCCACCAGCTACGGCCTGATCGAGCCGCTGCGCGAATTCGCCCGCTCCCATCCGACATGGGGAACCTGCGCCGGGATGATCTTCCTGGCGAAGGATATCGGCATCGATCGCCAGCCCATCCTGGGCGTGATGGATATCACCGTCAACCGCAACGCCTTCGGTCGTCAGGTCGACAGCTTCGAGGTGCCGCTGCATATCAGGCCGCTGGGCGAAATCCCCTTCCGGGCTGTGTTCATCCGCGCGCCGATCGTCACGTCTGTTCAGCCCGGGGTCGAGGTGCTGGCGACGCTGGATGACGGCCGGATCGTGGCCGTTCAGCAGGGGCATCTGCTGGCCACGGCTTTCCACCCGGAGCTGACCTCTGACCGCCGGATGCACCGTTACTTCCTTGAACTCGTTCGGTCGAAAACTTAACCTGATGATCCGGGCTGCACCCGTTGACAAATGCCTCGATTTCCGTTATCGTGCCGCGCATGTGCGGGAAGCGCGCGGGGACGGGTTTCAACCGGCTCCTGCCCTGAAGTGGAGTTTCTGGTACGCTCACCAGGAGATGAGTATGCTGCGTGAACTATTCCTCAATCGTGCGGACGAATTCGACGACGACGAAGTCGATGAGCTGGATGAAGAGGAACTTGAAGACGAAGACCTCGAAGATCTGGAAGATGAAGATTTTGAGGACGACTTCGACGACGAGTACGATGACGACGACGACCTGTTCGATGACGAGGACGACTTCGACGAGGACGACTACGACGAGGACGACGAGTATTACGAAGACGACGAGGATTATTGAGATCGTCGTCTGAAACCAGTGCACGGTTGATCGACCGCTGCCCCGGCTGCCGTGCTGCAGACGGGGTTCACTGCGGACTGAGGTGATGAGGATGGCTGCCCCTGCTCGGCACTGGCTCACTTCCGGGATAGCGCTGCTGCTGAGCGTTCTCATGGCGGCGGCGCTGGCCGTGGCACAGGATGTGGCGGGCGGTTCGCCAGACCTGATCGCAATCGCCAGCCTCAGTATCGACGAACCGGTACTTGCGGCAGCCTTCCCCGCAGACAGCCGCCTGGTTGCCCTGCATGGCAGCCGCGCCGCGGTGTATGATATCGTCCAGAACGGATCGCCCGGCCTGCGCCTGCGCTCCAGCGTGCTGCTCGACGGATATGCCGGGCTGCTGGCCGCAGGCGCAGGTTATGCGCTAACGGCGACCGCGACTTCCGATGGCGAATTTCTGACGATCATCGCCCCATCCACTTACAATCCACGCCGAGGTTGGGAAGCGGTCAGCCTGTTCCAGCTCCCCGACGAGACGCTCAGCCTGGCCAGCGGCCAGACCTGGGGCATCGTCGGTCTGGAAAATGGCTATGCGGCGCTGGAGATCCCGTCCCCCGATATCGTCAATCACCGGCTGATCGACACGGGTCGTCCGGTCAGCCACGCAGCGCTGTTTGCCGATACGGCTTTTATCGCCTATGAGGACGAACCGGCGCTGCATCAGGTGCGTTTGCTGACCGGCCCGAGCGTTGCAGCGGGCCAGTCGATCGCTCTGTCCGACGCGGTGATTGCCCTGGCCATCAGTGAAATGCCCCCCCTGGCAGCGGCGCTGCTGGCCGATCGAACGGTGATCCTCTTCGACCCGGTCAGCGGGACGATCACGGCATCGACTACGACCTCTGAGTCGATCGATTCGCTCATCATCGCTCACGATGAGGGCGGCGTGCCCTGCCTGGTGCTGGCCGGTTCCGATCGGGCTGGCGTGCAGCTCATCTGCCTCGATCCGGCCACGGCTTCGCTGACGGATGCGTTCATCGAACTGCCCGCAGCGCCGACCGCCATCGCGGCGCGCGGCGCGCTGCTGGCCCTCGCCGATGCGGATTCGATCGCCGTTTATCGACTGCACCGATCGGGGACGAGCTGACCCGAAGCGTTACGCTTCACAGGACTTCACAGCCACTACAATTGAAATGAGTGTCGCTATAATGGTAGTGGAAACGAGATGTGATCAGGGTAAGGCTGGCCCGGCCCGCTATGGATGACACGTCCGCTCGCTCGATCTCGACGCGCACCCGCCTGGTGCTGCACGTAGGCGCCATCGATGCCCCGCAGGTGCTCTCTGTGCCGCTGCAAAGCCGCATGGTCGTCGGCAGAGGCAGCGTCGAAGACGGGATCGATATCGACCTGACGCGTTTTCAGGCAGCCGAATTGGGCGTCTCGCGCCAGCACTGCATCCTGAGTTTCAAAGATGACGTCCTGTCGGTGCAGGATGCTTACAGCACCAACGGCACGCGCATCAACGGCAAACGTCTCGATCCCCAGGTGACGTACCGCCTGCGCCAGGGTGACGAACTGGAGCTTGGGCGCCTGCGGCTCACCGTGCGCCTGCTGCGAAGCTGATCGAGCGGTTCAGGGGATCCAAAGCCCGTTTTGCGGATCGGCCATTTGCGAGTATAGTTTTGCGGACGATACCGGATGGGTATCGTCCGCATGTCTGTTCGGTAACGACACTGACGCGGAGCATCGGAATGCGGCGGAGTTTTTCAGATCGCGTTTTCGGGGGGGTGTGTGGGGGTCTTGCTGCATCCCTGCGGATCAGCGGCTGGCTGGTGCGCGCGCTCTGGCTGCTGCTCGCGCTGATCAGCGGCGGCGCATTTCTCATCCCCTACGTCATCCTGTGGTGGATCATCCCGATGGAGTCTCCGTATGCCCGCCGCGTGCGCCGTGTCACGCTGCTCGTCCCTCTGGGGCTGCTCGCGCTGACCGCCGCAGCGTGGATCGCCCGCGATCAGGGCCTGCTGCGCGCACCGAACGGCGTCGATCTGTTCTGGTACGCCGCCGCCCTCGTCGTGGCGTTCATCTTCTTCACGCGCCAGCTCGGCGGGCGTACCCGCGCGCTTGAGGAGTCCGCCCGATGACGACGCGCAGAACCTCGCCTTTTCTCGGTTTCATCGCGCTGCTGCTGGCGCTGCTGGCGCTCGCCCTCAGCGTGGGATCGATCTCAGGCGGCATACAGGATCTCATCCTGCGCGCCTGGCCGGCCCTGCTCATTCTGTTCGGGTTGTGGCTGCTGCTGCGCGATCGTGTGCCGGCAGCCGGGCCGATCGCGCTGGTGATCAGCATCGGCGCGGCGGCGGCGCTGGCCGCTGCGGCTTACTCCCAGCGCGCCGCGGAAGTGCGCACCGATAACCGCATCCCCGTTGTGGAGTCGTTCACCGGTGCGGAACGGCTTCAGATCGTCGTCGATGTGCTCAACACGCAGTTAGAGATGCTCGACGGCTCCGCCGATGCGCTGTCCGGCGAATTCGTCGGCGCGCGCGCCAGTTCACTCACCACCTCCCGCACGGACGGCGCGACGACCGTCCTCACCCTTCGTGAAAGCCAGGGGGATGGCCTGCCGCTGCTCGATGACATCGGACGCAGCACGCTGCGCCTGACCCTGCCGACGGCGATCCCGATCGAACTCACTATCAGCGGACTGGACGGGGCGGCCACGCTCAACCTGAGCGCGGTCGCGCTGGAACGCCTCGAAATCGCGCTTGGACGGGGCGATATCGCCGTTACGCTGCCGGATTATCAGCCGCGCTCGCTGCCGGATGCGATCGCCAACGGCACAATTGCGACGGGCAGCGGCAATATCACCCTGATCTTACCGGGGCAGGTCGCCGCCCGGCTCGAACTCAACCGGGGTGGCAGCGGCATCGAGCCGAGCTACGATCCGACCGTTTTCAACTATCTGGTCGGCGATGTGCTGGAAAGTCGGGACATTCTGTCAGCGCCATTTGCGCTGCGTTACACGCTGACCACCCCGGATGGGTTGATCCGGGTGACCACGGGGGCGAACTGACGCATTTCGCCCGCCGCTCAGGGACTGCATCGGGCCGGAAGCGTCCCCGATGGTCGATTGCGCTCCGGCAAGACCGGGCTATGATCACAGTAGAACAGCCGGCATTTGCCGAAGAGAGGCACTCGTGGCGACACAACGACCTGACCAACGCCCACAGCGCGGCGTGCGCTCGGAAGAACTCGGCGTCTATGAGATGATCTGGGACTGCAAATTCTGCGGTTCCACCAACCTGCCCGCCAAAACCCATAAATTCTGCCCGAACTGCGGCGCGGCCCAGGATCCGGCTTCACGGCGCTTCCCCAGCGATGAAGACAAACGCCGGGTGGAAAATTACCAGCCCAGCGGCGCTGACGTCATCTGCAAAGCGTGCGGGTCGCTCAACGCCGGGAATGCGCGTTTCTGCATTCAGTGCGGCGCATCGCTGGAGGGCGCTCAGGCCGCGGCCACCGTCGCCGATCAGGTGCGCGGTGAAGGCGAACGCTTCGCCGCTCAGGCGCAGCGCGACCTGGCGCTGGAACGGCATCAGGCGGAGATGCGCCGCGTCGGCGTGATCAAAGACGAACAGCCAAAGCCGCGCACCGGTCTGTATCTCGCCATCGCAGTCGTGGCGGTGCTGATCGTGGTCGGCATCATTTATGTCCTGACCGCGCAGCGCGAAGCGACCGCCGTCGTCACCGGGCACGCCTGGGAACGGATCGTTTACGTGGAGGAGTTTGCGCCGGTGCCCGGCTCAGCCTGGTGCGACGCCGTCCCGTTCGATGCCTACGGGATCACATCGCGACGCGAGATCCGCGATTACCGTCAGGTTCCTGACGGCGAAGACTGCCAGATCCGCCGCGTGGACAATGGCGATGGCACGTTCCGCGAAGTGCGTGAGTGCGTCACGCGCTACCGCCAGGAACCGATCTACGACGACCGCTGCTACTTCACCGTCAACCGCTGGATGGATGATCGCGCCGTCCGGGCCGAAGGCCAGGCTTTGAGTCCGGCGCCCGCGTGGCCAGCCGTGACGCTCAACCAGTGCGTCACCCCCGGCATCGGCTGCGAACGTGAAGGGGGCCGCGCGGAAAATTACTACGTCCTGTTCCGCTCCGACAATCTCGATTTTCGCTGCGCCTTCTCTCAATCCCAGTGGCAGTCGATGCCGATCGAATCGGTCTGGAAACTCCAGATCGGCTCGATCACGGGCGTGCCGGATTGCGACAGTCTGGAGCCAGCGCGCTGAAACGGAAGTCCTCTTCCTAAAACAGCACATCTGTGCTATTCTTCATCCACAGCAAATCCGTACCGATACCTGAGGGCATTTCTCCAATCTGAAGGACAGCGATCAGGCTCAGTTGATGATGCGCGCCTCACGATCGGCTCACTCGTCGAAGATCATCGCCCGTTCAGAGGCGGTGCATCGCCCTTTCTGCTGCTCCGTTTCGCTGCACTGGAAGCGGGCACTGCGCGCGGCTGCGATGGCATTTCTCACCGTCACGCTGGGGGCGGCGCTCTATTTCGTCGGCCTCAGCGTCTCGATCGGCTCACGCACCATCTCGCCGTTGTTCTCGCCTGAAGTCCAGTTCTGGGCAGCGGATATCGCGCGCTGGGCGCAAAGTTACGGCAGCGGCCTCGATCCCGATCTGGTGGCGACCGTGATGCAGATCGAGTCCTGCGGCCATGCCGCGATCAGCAGTCCGGCGGGCGCGCAGGGCCTGTTTCAGGTGATGCCGTTTCACTTTCAAACCAGCGAACCGATGACCGATCCGGAGACGAATGCCCGGCGCGGCGTCAGCTATCTGGCGCAGTGCTGGGATCTGGCGGAAGGGGACGTGGGCCGCACGCTGGCCTGTTACAACGGCGGGCCGGGCGTGCTTCAGCGCCCCTTCGAGCGCTGGGCCTGGGAAACCCAGCGCTATTATGTCTATGGTGTGACCATCTACGCCGACGCCCGCGCGCGGCTGGCGTACAGTCCGTCGCTGGCGTACTGGCTGAACGCCGGCGGCGCGCGGTTATGTGCGCTGGCGGCCCAGGATATCGCGCAGCGGCGCTGACTGATACGATACAACCTCGCTTTCGAACAAAAACGGCGTTGAGGTGCCCCCCTCAACGCCGTCTTGTCGTCAGACCGGCATCAGTTCACAGGATGGCGGCATGGGGCTTGCGGTGCACGTACTGACCGCCGCCGTTCCGCCCGAAGAACTCTGTACCGTCCACGATCTTCGTGCCGCGCAGATAGACCTGCACTGGCATCCCCTGAACCTGCATCCCCTCGAACAGATTGTAGTCGCAGCGCATGTGATGCGTGCTGGCGCTGAGGGTGTGGGTCTTGTTCGGATCCCAGACCAGGATATCGGCGTCCGCCCCGACCGCGATCGTGCCTTTCTTCGGGTACATGCCGAAGATCTTGGCCGGGTTGGTCGCGTTGATCTCGACGAAGCGCTGCGGCGTGATCTTGCCGCCGTTGACGCCCAGATGCCACATCACCATCAGGCGATCTTCGATCGCTGGCAGGCCGTTGGGGATCTTGGCGAAATTGCCTTTGCCCAGTTCTTTGCCCGGGCGGCGGTAGCTGGGATCCTGCGCTTCGTAAGCGGCCCAGTCGCCCCCATTATGAGCGGCGGCCCATTCCTGCCACGGCCCGACGCCGCCCTCATACCAGAAGTCGCAGTGATCGGTGCTGACGATCTGAAGCGTGCCATCCTTGATCGCCTGCCAGAGCACCTCGTGATCGTGCACGCTGCGGATGGGCGGCGAACAGACGTACTTCGCCCCTTCAAAACCGGGTTTGGCCAGGTGCTCATCGCGGGTCAGGGCGAAGTACTGGACGCACGACTCGCCCATGACGGGATAGCCCAGGGCGCGCCCGCGCCGCAGCGCCTCGACGGCTGGCTCGCAGGTCATGTGCACGACATACAGACGGCAGTTGGTCATACCAGCCATGACCACGGCGCGGTTGGTCGCTTCCCCTTCAATCTCAGGCGGACGCGAGTCGTAGTGATATTTGGGATCGGTCTTGCCGTCGGCCAGCAGCTTCAGGCGGAGCTGCTCTTCGACATCGCCGTTTTCCGCATGAACCATGATGATCATGCCGTGTTCGGCGGCGACACGCATGGCGCGGAACAGCGTCTTGTCATCGATCTGGAACACGTTTTTGTAAGCCATGAACAGCTTGAGGCTAGTGATCCCCTCATCGAGCATCGACGGGATCTCGTCGAGGACATCGTCGCGCAGATCGGTGACGGCCATATGGAACCCGTAATCGATCTGCGCCGGCTCGGCTTTCTTGCGCCACACCTTCAGGCCATCATGCAGACTGCCCCCTTTCGGCTGGATGACGAAATCGATGTGCATGGTCGTGCCACCGAACGCCGCCGCCTTGTGACCGACGTCGAAATCGTCGTTGCTGTACGTGCCGCCGAATGGCAGATCGAGGTGGGTATGCACGTCGATGCCGCCCGGCATCAGGTATTTTCCGCTCGCATCGACCACGGTATGACCATCAGCGGGGATATCCCTGCCGATCAGGGTGATCACCTCGCCTTCGACCAGCACATCGGCCTGGATCATGTCGCTGGCGGTGATGACTGTTCCACCTTTGAATAAAGTTCCCATCGATATGCTCCTTTTTCCTGTCTAGTTCGTCACCTGCGCAAAAGCGGGCAGCACGTGCTTGCCGTACTCCTCAACGATGCGCTCTTCATCGCCGCACATCAGGTAGATATTGAACTGTGTCACCCCCTGGGCCTCCAGTTCCTTGATCTTTTCGATGTGCGCTTCCACCGGGCCGAGGATGCCGAAGCTGTCGATGATGTCGTCGCTGATGAAATCGAGATGATCGGCGTCCTTATCCGCATGATGCCGGTAATCATACCCCTTGCGGCCCTCGATATAATCCGTCAGCCGTTTGGGGACGTAGTGCCCCTCTTTGCCGTATTTCTCAACCAGATCGGCGACATGATTGCCGACCATCGCCGGGAACCAGCGCGTCTGCGCGCGCGCAGTTTTCATATCGCCCACCCACACCGGCGCGGCGGACATGATGCGATAGGTGGACGTATCTTTGCCCGCGGCGGCGCGCGCCGCCAGCGCCTGATCGCTGAACCATTTGACCAGCCACGGATCCGCGAGCTGGATGATCAGACCGTCGCCATGTTCTCCGGCGGCGGTCAGCGCCTTCGGGCCATAGGCAGCGTACCACACGGGCAGTTCGTAGCCGTTCGCCCACGGGATCTGCACGTGCGTTTCCTGCTCATCCCAGGTGTAGGTGACCTCATCGCCGCGCACCATGCCGCGCAGGGCCTGCCCGAACTCGATCATCCGCTCCACATTGAGCGGCTTGCGCCCCAGCACCCGCCGGCTGCTGTCGCCGCGACCGATGCCGACATCGAAACGGTTGCCGCTCTGCACTTCCAGCGTCGCGTACAGACTGGCCGCCACCGACCATTCGCGCACACCGGGGTTGGTCACGCATGGGCCGAAGCGCATGTGATCGGTGTGCTCCATGCACATCGCCATCGTGACGTAGCATTCGCGCCACAGCACGTGTGAGTCGAAAAACCAGGCGTATTTGAAGCCGGCCTGTTCGGCCATTTTGACCAGATTGACCGTCCGGCGCGGGTCGATATCGCCCTTGAACGTGATCGCAAATTCCATTTTCACTCACTCCTCACCTTGATTCTCAAAAACAGACCCCCGAACTGACGGGACGCTGCATCCAGCGCCGCAGGCAGTCCCGTCAGCGGTAAGAGACGATGTTCACTCGCCGATGCGGTCACCGGGAGCGAATACATCCATCAGACCGTTGGCGATGACGAACGCATCGTTATCGCCCAGAGCCAGAGTCGCCGCGCTGAAGTCGAACAGCACGACGCCGTTGGTTCCGAGGACGGTCGTCCCCTGTGGCGTGATCTCCAGCGCGGAACCTTCAGCCAGCCCCAACGCGAGAGCTGCCGGATCGTTGTAAGCCAGCGAGATCACGCGGCCATAGCGGTTGTTGTCGATCAGCCGCGGCTCGACGTTGGCGCGCACCAGGCCCAGCCCGTCGGCGATGATGGTGTTCCCCAGGATGTAAGCGCCCTGATCGTGGGCCTCCATGGTGGCCTCATCATCGTTGTCGTAATCGACCGGCGGGTTGGCCGCATAGCGGATGCCGAACAGCGGCGCAGCGGCATTATCCGCCAGCACCGGGATACCGGCGAGCAGGGCATCCGCGATCGGGCGCAGTTCCGCCGCCGTGACCAGCGACTGATCGCCAGCGACGACCACGATCCCGCTGAACCGCGTCAGATCGGGCAGCGCCATGCGCGTCAGCAGCGTCTGCACCTGCACCCGCCGCGCCCTGCCGGTGAACTGGGCGGCGTAGTCTTCAAAAGCGTTGACGGCGGCGCTCAGATTGCGATAGCCGGTGCTGAGGACGAGGATCTCGGCCTCCGGGCCGCCAGCCAGTTCCAGAAAACGCTCGATCACCGGGTTATCGGCCAGGCCGACGGATGTCAGATCGCTGCCGAGAATGAGCGTCCCTGCGCCCTCTGGCAGCGCGAGACCGCTGTAATCGCGCTGGGGGCGCTCCGGGAGCGGGGCCAGCGAATGCTGCCGCGCCAGCAGATCGTAGCTGAAATCGCCCGGCGCGAGCGTGTGGAACCAGGCCCCGCGGACGCTCAGGATGCCGTCACTGCTGAAATAAGCGCTGTCAGCGGCGTCGGTGGCATCGATCACGCCGACGCTGTATTTACCGATCACGCGGTCAACCCGGGAATCATCGACGACCACAGCGCCGGTGAAGCCATCGACCCCCAGCCCGACCCGCGGCATCCCCGGCTGCAGGATGGCATTGAGCAGACGCCCCGGACGGCCGTACTCGAAGAAATGCTGCTCCACGATGACGCTGCGCAGGCCGAACGGCAGGCCGCGCCGATCCGGTTCCGTCCACAGATCGACGATGCCCTCGCGCAGTTGATCGACAACGCCGTAATCCTCGCTGCTGTAGCCGCCGATCATGTTGTACGACATGATCGCCGCGCCCGCGCTGTTGCCGCCCATGACCACGCCGCGCTCAAAGGCCTCGGTCAGTGCGGCTTCCAGCGGCGTGCCGTTGAGGATCTGCATGGCGAAGGTCTGATCGCCGCCGACGAAGTAGACTGCCGCCAGATCGTCGGTGAAATACTCCAGCGCGTAGTCATCCTCAGCGGCATCGCGGGTGTAGATCGGCGGGACGACGACCTGGCACTCCAGATCGAGTTCGCGCTCGCTGACCAAACGATCGCACGCCCGCTCAAACTGACGCCGCCGACGTTCGATCGCGAGTGAGTTGTCCAGCAGATCGGTCGTCGTCAGCACTTCGACGTCATACGTGAACGACATCGGCATCATCAGGATGTAGAACCGATCGGTATCCAGCGTCGCGACATACGGCAGCGCGGCCTCGAGAAAACCGGGGAACGTATCGGGATACCCGCCGCCGATCGGGATCAGGATGTGCTCTGGCTGAGCATCCTGGGCGGCGGCGCTGCCGATCAGCAGTCCCAACAGAAGCATCGAGACAGCCAGCAGGGATAACAATCGACGGGTAAAGCGGTTCATAAAAGCAGTCCTTTCAGAGTCAGTGTATCTGCAAATAAATGTTTCAGGCAGCGAAATGATACCCACAACGCACCCGTGGGCCGATCTTAGTGGGGGCGCAGCGCGCTGCGCCCGCTCGTCCGTCACGAAATGGCCGTCGAAATCCGTAATCCCCTGGCAACCAGTCAACTGGGGAGCGTGTACTGGAAGATCGGCCGTTTCCGCCTACGCCCCGGCCAGCGCCTGATGCTGTTTGGCCGCCCGCTCCAGCGCGCGCTGGGCCTCGCGGACGTTGATCTTGGGCGCGACATCGCTGTAAAAGCGCGCGGCGGTCGCCTCAACCGCGGCCATGCCAGCGGGTGACGTGTCAGCCAGATTGAGCGCGTAATCAGCCTCGTTCAGCCCTTCGATCGCTTCCAGTTTGATCTCCGTGACATTCTCCCGCCGGACGCGCTCAAAATTGGCCCGGCGCTTCTCAGCGTCAGCGGCGCGCGCGGCATCGCCGGCCTGTTTGTAGTAATCGGCCAGCCGTGTTTCCAGATCGATGGCGTAAGACAGAATCGCGCCAAAGGTATTCAATGCGGACATGAGATCGAATCAGGCTCCTGATGCAAGAGAACAACACAACCGTCAGACTGCTTCACACCAACAGAGGCTGCTCGGAGCTGTGAGCGGCTCCGAGCAGCGCGAACACGGGCCTTAAAACACCCCGCTGGAACGCCGATTACAGCCAGCGTTCGATGACGACCTTACGATCGGTGAAGAAATCGATGCTGTCCGGCCCCTGCCCGTGCAGATCGCCGAAGAACGAGTCCTTCTTGCCGCCGAACGGGAACGACGCCGTCGCCGCGGCCACACCGATGTTGATGCCGATATTGCCCGCATTCACCCGATATTTGAACTCACGGGCATATTTGCCGTTGCTGGTGAACAGACTGGCCGCATTGCCGTAATGGCTGGCGTTGACCAGATCGACGGCCTGATCGAAATCATCCGCTCGCATCAGCGAGAGCACCGGCCCGAAGATCTCTTCGCGGGCCACGGTCATGTCCTTGGTGACGTTGTCCAGGATCGTCGGGCCGACGAAGGTTCCGTTCTCATATCCCTCGACGACCTTGCCGCGGCCATCGAGGACGATCTGCGCGCCCTGGTTGATGCCCTCGGCGATCATCCGCTCGATGCGTTCCTTCGCAGCGGCGCTGATCACCGTCCCCATCTGCGTCTGCTCATCCAGACCGTAGCCGACGCGCAGCGCGCTGGCCTGTTTGACCAGTTCCTCTTTCAGAGTATCGTACGCCTCACCGACGGCGACGACCACCGAGCCGGCCAGACAGCGCTGCCCCGCATTGCCGAACACCGACCCCAGGATGTTCTTGACGCTGGCGGGCATGTTGGCATCGGGCATGACGACGATGTAATTCTTGGCGCCGCCCTGGGCCTGCACGCGCTTACCGTGTTTGGAGCAGGTTTCGTAGACGATCCGGGCGACCGGTGTCGAACCGACGAACGACACGCCGACGACGCCGGGGTGTTCCATGATCGCCATCGACGGCTCTTTGCCGCCGTGCACCAGGTTGACCACCCCCTCCGGCAGATCGAGTTCGTCGATCACCTGGAAGAACAGATCCATGTTCAGCGGCGTCTGCGGCGACGGTTTGACGATGTAGGTGTTGCCCGTCGCGATGGCCGTGGGCAGGAACCACAACGGAACCATCAGCGGGAAGTTGAACGGGGTGATCGCAGCGAACACGCCCAGCGGCTGCCGCTCCGCCGTCTCGTCAATGCCGGACGACACATCTTCCATCGTGTAACCGCGCATCAGCGAGGGGACGCTGGTGGCGAAATCGATGCTCTCGATCCCGCGGCGGACTTCACCGCGCGCCTCATCGATCGTTTTGCCGTTCTCCTGGACGATCAGGCGGGCGAATTCCTCAAAGCGATCTTCCATCAAATTCTTCAGGCGGAACAGATACTGCGCCCGGCTGAGCATCGGCGTCTGCCGCCACTCGTCAAAGGCCGCCTGGGCCGCTTTGACCGCCTTATCGACATCTTCGCGCGTGCCCTCCGGCACATGGGCGAGGACTTCGCAGGTGGCGGGGTTGATGACGGAGGTGGTGTTCGGCGATGTCGACTCAACCCATTCCCCGCCAATATAATGCTTTAACGTTGGAACCATGATCGTGCTCCTGAAAAAAGGCTGCTTCTCTTGTCCGTAGCAGTCGGCTGATGACGCCATGAGTTTAACGCCGCCGCCGGGGACTGACAAGATGAAGGCTACCTTACAGCGCCGTCGATCACGGATCTTCCAGCAGTCCTCCAGGGAGCGTTTCGAAGCGCTGGATCTCGACCAGATACCCATTCGGATCGCGCAGAAAGAAATGGTAGATATGGTAGGGTCTGTCTGCAAACTATAAACATAGAACGATAGAGGCGAGCAATACGGTCGCCAGATAAGTCGTTGCCCGTTTGTCATAACGGGTA
>DAOUBU010000117.1:0-13896 GCA_034432395.1 Anaerolineae bacterium | reverse complement strand
GTACCGACGACGATGATCTTCATAACAGCGATCCTTGTCTCCAGTTGTCACACACCGATCGTTAGTGTAACCCACGTCATCCCGCGCGTGTATGGTCAGAATCTGGCGCCGGATTTCTGTCAGGCGCGATCGGTTTGCATCTGCGCGGCGACCCGTCTGCCCAGTTCGACGGCGTAGTTCGTGCCGCGATCCCACGGGTAGACATGGCTCATCGAGGCCCACCACACCCCCGGAAGCGGCGTGCGCACGGACGGGATCGTGCGCGAATGGTTGATGTAGGGCACAGGCTGGGCGTAGGGCGCGCGCCAGACCCAGGTTTTGCCCACCCAGTCCGGGCGGAACGCCGGGTTGATCGTCGGCAGCGCGGCCAGAAAGCGTTCGGTCAGTTCCGCTTCGCTGATCCGGAAATATTCATGATCCGCTGGCACATAATCGCCCAGGTAGAGGATGTGATCGCCGTTGTAGTGGGCGCGATCCATCCAGTTGGTGTGCTCGACCAGCGCCAGGAACGGGAACTGCGACTGGTTTTTTTCGGCGCTGGTGGCCGGAAGGTTGAGCCAGTACGTCCCGTCGTTGAGGAACTGCTGCTTCAGGGTGACGACGACGCAGATCGCGCCGATGCTGCGCAGCGCGGCGACCTGCTGCCCGTAGGGCTGATCGCGCAGTTCCGGGGCCAGGCGCAGCAGCAGCCCCGGCGAAGTCGTCGCCAGGATCTGGTCGAACGGTTCAGTCGTACCGCCGGCGGTGAGCGCTGGCTGCCCCGCCTTCGACGCGATGCGCTCCACCGGGGTGTTCAGGTGGATGACCGCGCCCAGATCGGTCAGCCGGTCGGCCAGCACATCGAGAAACGCCTGGAAACCGCCCTCGAATGTGCCGAGGCGCAGCGATCGCGCCTTGACCCGCGCCCACATCCAGGCCATGTTGACCTTGTCGTATTCCACGCCGAATTTGCCGATCAGCAGCGGGCGGAAGAACTTGTTGTAGGCCTCTTCCCCCATATTGTGCAGGAACCACTCGTGCGCTGTGACCTGCTCCAGGGCACGCCAGTCACTGGCCAGTTTGATGCGCAGGCCGCCCAGCGCAAAGCGGATCTTCGGGATCGGAGCGAGCGGCAGGAAGATGGCTGAGGGCGAGATCTCCGAGCGGTAGATGCGCCCGGCGATCCAGTAACTCGTTTTGGGCCGGGGGAACAGGATCCGGTCGCGCACGCCCAGTTCATCCGCCAGCCGGAGCAGGTCGGCATCGGTGGTGAACCAGTGGTGGTAGAACTTCTCCAGCGTCCATTCCCAGGCGGGATCTTTGAAGCCGCTGGCCAGCCCGCCCACGCGCGACTCCGCTTCGTAGATCGTCACCTGGTGGCCGCTGCGGGCCAGATCCCAGGCCGCGGCCATGCCGGTCGCGCCCGCGCCGATGATCGCAATTTTCATGGGATGATGACCGTCCCCTGGCTGAGTTCGCCAGTTTGTTTGAGATCCTGCGCCCGGCGGACAGTGCCCCAGCTCAGACCCTGACGCGCCAGCAGGATGAAGCCGACCACGGTCACCGGAAGCCAGATGACCAGATGAATGACGATAGCATAAGCGGTGGCATTGGCTTCGGCGATGCCGACCAGACCCAGCACCGTGATCACGGCGAATTCGAAGACGCCGACCATGCCGGGGGAGGCCGGGATCAGACCGGCCAGGTTGACCACGCCGACCATCAGCAGCGCAGTGGGGTAATCGACGTTGAGATTGAAGGCGAAGGTCACGATCCAGTAGACCGAGGCCTCCAGCATCCAGGTGATGTACGACGTGACGATCGCGCCGAACAGATCCGCCGGTGTGCGGAAACCTTCCAGGCCAGAGAGCACATCATCGGCCAGCCCGGTGACCAGGTCGCGCAGTTTGCCGGGGAGCAGACGGGTGAACCAGGCAACCACCCGGCGGAAGCGCTGTGGTTGGGCCGCCAGGACGAAGAAGACGGCCAGCGCCAGCAGAAAGATCGGCGCAGTGATCGTGGCCACGCTGCGCAGCCAGGCCGACTCGACATTGAGCAGCAGCAGCCCGACGACGACAAAGGTCAGCATGACCAGACCGTCGAACACCCGCTCCGCCACCGAGATCACCGCCGCGCGCGTGAATGGGACGCGGTGATTGCGCTGGAGCAGCAGCAGCCGCAGGATCTCACCGCTGCGCAGCGGGTAGACGTTGTTGCCCATGTAGCAGATGCACACCAGCGGCATCAACTGGCGGACGCTGAGCGGGGCGATCGAGCGCAGCAGAAACCCCCAGCGCATGGCGATGACATAGACAGCGGCGAAATACCAGACGGCCCCGAACAGGATCAGCGGGAAGTTGGCGCGCTGAATCTCCTGCCAGACCGCGCCCGGATTGAGGCCCTGAAAGGCGATGATGAGAAAGACGGCGCTGATGATCAGGCCGATGATGACGAGCAGCCGCTGGGAACGTTTCATACAGCCACCCGACTCTGACGCTGTGAAGGGAACTGATAACCGCTGACCCGCACTGCACAACCCACCTTTCCATCGGTGTCGGGGCCTGTATTGTACTGCGATCGTCACTTTTGTATATATACACGGCCCGCGCTGTCAAACCTTGCTTGAGTTTAGTCGTGCGCATCACTACACTAGGGTTATTCGAGCTGTTGAGGAGATGGATCATGACGGACGATCGCCTGACGGACTTTGAACCGGACGATCCGGAACCTGATGAACACGACGATCAGCCTGATTTTGAATTCGATCTGCCGTTCAACCTGCGGCATGGGGCAGAGGCGCACCCGGCCTGGCTGAGCGAGTTCGAGGAACTGGCCAACCGCGAACTGGAGAGCGGATCGTCCTGCGAGCAGGTGCACCCTCAGGTGGCGCGCTGGTACGAGCAGGCACATCGATCCGGCCCGCTGGCATCGCGCGATTCGATCCAGCAGGCGATGGCGTGCCTGTCCACGGAAGTGCTGAGCACGATCCCGGATGATCTGTACGAGCAGCTCCTCACGATCGTCGATGAAGATACGCTGGCTGCATGGGTGGAATATGTCCTGTATATCGGGCGGGCGTTTGAAAAATCGCTCGAACGCGGCGATTTCGATGATCTGTGATGGCCCGGTGGGCGATGTCACCGCCACCAGTTGAAGCCTTCCGGTAGATTGTCCATGCCCGGGCCGTTGGGCGTGTCCGGCTGGAAATCCGGGATCGGCGGCGCGGGCAGCACGGGACGATCGTACAGCGGATCGTCGGGCAGGGGTGGCGCGCCAGTCGGGATCGGAACGCCCACACTGACGCGCGGCGGCCCATTGACCGCGCTGTCGCGCATGCGGTCGATCTGGTGCTGCACGTAAGTGATGATCGCCCCCAATCCCAGGAAAGCCGCCAGCGCGTTGACGATCCAGCCGACCAGCGGGAGCGAGGCCAGCACAGCCAGCACGAGCAGCCCCAGCCCCAGGCTGACGATCCAGGCGCGCAGGCTGGCGCTCTCTTTCCACAGCCAACGGGCGAGCAAGCGGCCCAGGGCCAGCGCGACGATCACGCGCGCGATGAAAATGGCGACGAAGTAGAACAAGCCCGCGCCGCTGAAATTGACGACGCCCAGCAGCACCGCCGTGGCCGCCGTCAGATCGCTCAGACGGGCCAGGCTGATGAGCAGGATCAGGGCCGCGCTGATCAACAGGATGATCAGGAAAATTGGAAACGAGAGCAGGAAAGTCAGCAGGCCGATCCCCAGGCTGGGGATCGGGCGCCAGCGGATGGCGTTCAGCGGGGCCTGCACGACGCGCGGCAGCAGCAGCAGAGTCAGCAGACCGACCAGGCCGAGCGTGATGAATTCGCGCGCCACCTGGGAAAAATAGCTCCGCACGCCCTGGCCGAAATCCCTGGGCTGTTCGAGCGGGATGGCCGGTTCGAAGGGGATGAAAACCGGGGCATTCGGCAGCGCCGCCGCGATCGTGCCCTCCCCGACGCTGCGGTAGGTGACCTGACCGTCGATGACCGCACCCGCGTCGATCAGCAGACCGGGCTGCGCCAGCGTGATATCCAGCGGAGAGAGCAGGGCGCCCAGTTCCTGGACTCCGGTAGACTGCGGATCGCCGACTTCGGCGTAGAGATCACCACCGACGCGACCGGTCACCGTCAGCGCCGTACCCCAGAAGTTCAGCTCGCGCCCGACGGAGCCAGCGACAGCGAGCTGATAGCCGAGACCGGTGACGCTGGCCGGAGGCGTCTGTTCGGCATCGATCATCGCGCTGATGGCCGCGCTGATCACGCTCCCCTGATCGGCGATGAAGGCAGCGGGCGGGGCGATATCGAGCGCCGCGCCGCCGAAATGCAAACTACCGCCGATCGTGCCGTCGATGTACGCGCGCCAGGCGATCAGATAGATGCTGCCATCGACCTGGCCGGAGATGCGGGTATCGACGGCCAGCGCGTACACGTTTCCGCTCACCCGGCCTTCGATGATCAGATCGCGGCAGACGGCGAAGAGCGAGCCTGCGATCGTTTCGTCCACGCCGATCTGGCAGTGTTCGCCTTCCAGCACACCGCGCGCAGCCAGCGGCTGGACGCCGAGCAGGATCCCCGTCAAGCAGATGAACGCGATCAGGCGCACGTGCTGCATGGTCATGCAGTTCCTTCCCTGGCAGCAACTCTCATCCTGACGATCCCAACCGATCCCCTAGTGTACGTTGAGAGCGCCGCGCATGCCACTGTGAGCAGAATATTCTGTCGGTTCAACGGCACTGCGCTGCCTTATCGCCCAGTTGAAGCGCGTCCTGACGGTGTTTTTGAGCGTGTTCGTGCATCGGTTCAGGGATCTCTGGCTGAACGTTCACCGGGCTGTTTCGGGCTGCGCCGTCGGGAAGATCTTGCCCGGGTTCAGGATGCCGTTGGGGTCGAGCGTCGCTTTGATCGCGCGCATGACGTCGAGGGCCGGCCCGTGTTCGCGCTCCATGTAGATCGCTTTGCCGATGCCGACGCCGTGTTCGCCGGTCGCCGTCCCGCCGAGATCGAGCGCCTTGAGCACGATCAGCCTGTTCAGTTCCATGCAGTGGGCGAACTCCGCTTCGTCGCGATAGGGGAATTCGACATGGACATTGCCATCGCCCGCGTGGCCGATCATGTAGGCGGTTGTGCCGGTCTCGCGCTTCAGGCTCTCGACGTAATCGATCAGTTCCGGGTAGCTGCTGATCGGCACGGCCACATCCATGATGAAGAAATGCTGATCGGGGTGCGAGCGCACCATGATCTCGTACGAATGATGGCGCGCATGCCACAGCCGTTTGCGCTCGGTGGTATCGGTCGTGGCGCGGAAGGACAGCGCGCCCAGTTCGGTGCAGATCGACCGCACCATGTCCAGGCCGGCGGCCAGCGTCTCCGGGTGCGCCGCGTGAAATTCCATGAACAGCGTCGGATGATCGGTCAGATCGACCCCTTCGGTCTCGCGCAGCATGCGGCAGTGCGCCGCGTCGATGAATTCGAGCGCCGCCGGATCGAGGCCGCTCCCGCGCACGGCCACGACCGCCTCAACGGCTCGATCTACGCTGGGGAAGGCGGCGATCGCCGCGCTCATGAACGCGGGGATGGGCACTAATTTGAGCGTGGCTTCGGTGATCACGCCGAGCGTGCCTTCACTGCCGACGAACAGATGCAGCAGGTCGTACCCGGAGGCCTGTTTGATCGAGCGCGATCCGACCTCGATCAGGCGGCCATCGGCCAGGGCGACCTGCATGCGCAGCACATTGTCTTTCGTCGCGCCGTACTTCACGGTGCGGATGCCGGCGGCATTGTTGGCCAGCATGCCGCCCACGGTGGCATTCGCCCCCGGATCGGGCGGGAAGAACAGGCCGTAACGGGCCAGTTCGGCATTCAGATCCTTGTGGCCGATGCCGGGCTGCACGGTGACCTGAAAGTCATCGGCGTGGATGGCGACGATGCGCGTCATGCGCTCCAGCGACAGCAGGATGCCACCGTGCAGGGGAATGGCATTCCCCTCCAGCCCGGTTCCGACGCCCCAGGGCGTCACTGCGATCCGATGCTGATTGGCCAGCCGCAGGATTTCCGCTACGGCCCGTGCTTCGGTGGGAAAGACCACAACTTCGGGCAGATGCGGTTCGTGATGCGACTGGTCGCGGCTGTGCAGTTCCAGATCGGCGCGGGCCGTGCTCACAGCGTCAGCTCCGACGATCTGACGCAGGGCCTCGATGAGTTCCGACGTCATGGGCGCATACGGCGCGGTTGATATCCCGGCGGTCATCTCTTTTCCTCAGTCGATATCCATTTTTACCAACCAAACAGGCCCCGGCGCTTTTTCTCCGCGACGCCGTGCGTCAGGGTGGTCAGCCCACCCACATACGGAGAGAAGACCGGTCGCAGATCCGCCAGCAGGGCGAGCAGATCCTTGTGGCGCGTTCGATAATACAGGATCTCCAGGTAACCGCCGAAGCGGCGGAACAGCATCTGCACCGCTTCCGGTTTCAGGCCGGGATCCCATTTCCACTTGTCGGTGGTGTAGAAGTAGTAGATCGGGTACATGGCCGCCGTGCTGACGCCGACGCCGCGCACCTCATAACGCCACAGATCCAGCCCGACCCCCGCGCCGATCTCCGCCAGCAGCACGAGCGCCGCCGCGCACAGGATCTGGCGGAACATGCCGCCGCCGTCCTCCCCATGGACGGCTTTGGTGATGAAGCCCTGAGGGCGCACCTCGTTCGCGATCGTCGTCCGGAAATACGCCGCGGCCTGGGCGACCCAGTCGGCCCGTTCGACCACGACGCCCGCGGCCATGCGCATCGTGTGCTGCCACAGCCGCTCCACCAGCGTGTCGGAGCGGGGATCGACCGCCAGCCGCTCCACCCGATCGACGAGCAGGGGGAATAGATCCGCCCGCATCTCAGGATGATCGCGCAGCAGTTCCAGCATCTGGGACATCTGGACGGTCTGGCCGAGTTCGTCGATCAGGCTGTCAGCCTGCTGGCCTGCGGATAGATGAGCGGCAGCGCCGGCCAGCGCAGCGGAACCAGCGGCGCTGTCATCGTCGAAAACATACCGGAAAGCGTTCAAAAGCGCCTGGTCGGGGTCAACCAGTTGACGCTCGATCAGGAACTGCCAGGCTTCCAGAAACGGCGCCTGATCGCGATCGCGGCGCGCCGCCTCGACCTGAGAGCGGGCAAAGGTCAAACCGGCATGCTGAAATGTCGGTTGATCGGTGTTCATGCGGCAGATACTCGTGAAGGCATGCGCATTGATACGTATTGGTCTGAAGGAACTGTCCGATCGCCGGCGGACTGCCATTTCCGGACTGTGTGACGCTGAGTATACACCAGCATGTTAGAATGTTCCTACTTTTATCCCACCTATGGGCTTAAAAGAGTTATGTTACGATCGCTTCTGCCGGTTCACGTTCAGGAATGACGATGAACGAGACAGATCTGCCGAATTCGACAGTCCCGCCAGATCCGGCCGCCCGCGTCTCGCCGATCCGGCCAGTGCGTCCTGAGCCGTCCGGGCCTGCGCCACAACCCTCACAGCAGCCCCAGCCAGCAAAACCCCGACTAGAAAGCGATATCGATCCGGCGGCCGATCCGCAGGCCGCGCTGCAAGTCCTGCGGCGTAAGATGGAGGCGATCGCGGATGAGTTCTCGGCTGGCAAGCTGAACCGGGCGCAGTTCAACGCCATGTACCAGCGCTACAGCGAACAGCGGACGATCATCGAGCGGCTGCTGCAGCGCAACCCGGAAAGCGACGCCTGGAGGCAGGTGATCGCCCAGCAGGGGCAGACGGGCTTTTTGCGCGCGCAGTACGCGGCGATGCCGCTGATGTTCGCCCTGTTTTTGCATGGTAACCTCAAGCCGCTGATGCGCAGCGGCGCGCCTGTCCTGCCTGATGACCTGGCTGCGCGCCTGCTCATGCGCGTCTGGAATATGCCCAGCCGACCGCGCCAGGGACTGGGGCGGCGTCAGCTCACCAATGACGAATGGTTGATCATGGCGACGGGCGATTACGCTGCGACGCTGGTGGTATTCTCCCAGGAACCGGCGCTGGCCCAGGTGGAGCTGGTGCGCGATCAGCATGCCGATTTCGAGCGCGCCAATCTGGCGCTGCTGTCGCGTGGCGCGGTTTCGCCGGAGCGGATGGTCTTCCCGCAGCGGGCGCTGCTGGAGTCGCGTCTGTAATCGGATGCGTCTTAGGCTGACGTGGAAGCCCGGCCCCTGGATGGCAGCACTTTCATCCGCCCGATGCTGGTGACGCACAGCGCACCCCCCAGCGCAAATGCCAGCGTCCCCTTGTTCGTCAGCGCCGCCGCACCGACGGCTGACTCGCTGGCCGCCGCGCCGCCCAGAAGCTGAGCGCGTTTCGAGTCGGCCAGTAGGTCGATGGCGAAGCGCTGATGCGTGAGGATCAGATCGGCGGTGTAAATGCGCAGCACATGCGATTCCAGATCGGTGGTGATGAGCTGTTTGCCATCCGGGGCGATCGCCAGCCTGCCCAGGGGATAATGCAGTTCCAGGCTGCGCGTGACGCCGCCGTTGAGATCGAGCACGCAGATCTGTCGGCCATCGGTCAGCACAATGAAGCTGGCGCCCTCAGGCAGTGCGATGATCGGCTCCAGATCGTCCTGCATCTTGAGGGGGGTATCGAAAGCGCCCAGCGCCGTCTCACCGCGATACAGATACAGGCGACTACCGCGATCGAGCGCGGCGATCAACCCGCTGATCGGATCGAAAGCGAGCGCCACCGGCGGTTTCGTCAGGGGGATCCGGGTTGGCGCGCCGCTGCGAAACAGAATCAGGTCATCGGTTCCACTGGCCAGCAGACGCAGCGCGCCATCGGGGGCCGAGAACAGGATCATCTGACCTGCGCGCACGTAAGGCAGGGTATCTCGGTTCGGCGCGGTCAGCGTGATGAGGAAGGACTGCCATGCATCCGGATCGGCGTCAGCGGAGGGCGGCAGATCGAGCGTGCGCTCATCGACTCTGGCGCCGCTGCTCAGGTCGAGAAAGGCCACGCGCGCACGCGCATGCGCTCCCGCTTCGGTGACATTGGTCCATGCGGCGACGAGCGGGGGTTTCCCGTACAGGAAATCAATGCGATGGATGGGTCGCTCAGAGAGCAGCACGCGCCAGGCCACAGCCTTTGCCTCGTAGTTCGATCGATCTGGAGCAGGTTGCGTAACGTGTATCTTAACCATACTCCAGAAAGTCGCCAAAGAACACCCTTTTCGACAGCGCTTATCAGCCGCTTAACCCGCGCTTAGCATGACGGACTTTGCGACACTGTCGCCTGCCTGCCACCTTAGAGCGCCGATGGCGGCAACATGCGCGCTGTCTTACAGATGCCCGGCGCGCAGCATGCGCCCCAGCCCACGCACCGCGATAACGACAGCCACAGTCGGCAGCCAGACGAACCCGTAGGCGGTGAAGATCAGGGTGATGGCGAACAGCGGATCGGGGGCAGTTTCGCTGCGCGGGATGAGCACGCCGATGCTCGCTCCGGCGCTGAACATCAGCGCCAACCCGATCAGCATGCGCCACGGCACAGCCGGGCTGGCCAGCCGTCCCAGAAGCGGAATACCCCGGCGGCGCCGCTGCCAGTAGAGGATGCCCAGACAGATCAGGATCAGAGGGAGGGTGAAGCTCAGGGCTGTGCTCGATAACGCCCCTTCAGCCAGGCGCAGGATCAGCGCCGCCAGCAGCCCGCCCAGCGTCAGCGTCCAACCGAGTGGAGAGAGACGCAGATCCGCTTCGGACGCCCCCTTCAGGTGCAGCACCCCGAACACCGCCAGCAGGCCCGCAGCCAGCGCGACGGCCAGCGTGAGCGGCGCTTCTGGCCCATCCAGCCGCCCGGTGATGACCGCGGGTGACCAGCGCGCCCACATCCCCCAGGCCGTCCCCAGCGCCGCCGCGCCGATCGACGGCAGCAGTGGACGGCGTGGGCGCAGCGTGCCCATCAGGATGAGGATCAACAGGCCGCCCAGGCCGATGAGCGCGTTGGCCCCCAGCACGCGCGTGAAGAGCGTGCGCGGCAGATCGGCGAAGGCCGAGGCGGGATTGATCAGCAGACTGTATCCCAGGGCGTAGATCCCGGCCAGACCGAGCAGGCCGTACACCCCGCGCACGCGAAAGCGCACGCCCAGATCGAGCAGCAGCGCCGCCAGCGCGAGATAACCGAGCGCCGCCGCCGTCCCATCGACCAGGGTGGTGCGTTCGGGCAGCGTCCACAGCAGAATTTCCGATCCGAATGCCCACAGCGCGGCCAGGCGCAGCCGGGCGACCATCAGCCGTTCGCCTCCGGCTTGAGCGCCACGACTTCGGCCTCGTGCCCGGTTTCGCGCTGGTGCAGGATGCGCCAGTCCGAGAAGTACCCGACCAGCTCGCCCGGATGCAGTAAGTAGCGATCGCAGGCTTCGGGGCGGATGGCCTTCCAGCCCGTCGTGTACGTCGCGTAGATCACCCGCCCGCCCGGCTTGATGCTGGCGCGGATGCGCTCGAACAGATCGCGCTTCAGGAAACGGAAGACGCACACCACGTCATAGGCTTCGGACTGAAGGGCGGTCTCATCGAGATCGCTCTGCAGAAAGTTGAGCGTGCGCAGCCCGCGCGCCGCGGCCGTCTGCCGGGCGATGCGCAGCGCCTCCCGGCTGATGTCGATCATATCGACCGAGTAGCCCTGGGCGGCCAGCCACAGCCCGTTCTGCCCGACCCCGCAGGCCAGATCGAGCGCGCGCGGGCGCTCACCCGGCAGCCGTCCGCCGGGCTGATACGCCGCCGCCGGCGGGGTGTACATGAACAGTAGCGGGTCGGGGTCGGGGTAGGCCCTGTCCCGGTTGGCGCGATGGCGGGCATCCCAGTGGATGCGATCCTGAACGGTCACGATCCTGATCCTCGCTTCACTTCCCGGGCTATATCCGACATGCAGCCGGCGCGCAGCCCGTCAGGTGATCGAACTCATGCTGATCGACCGGCATATACGGGCACGTAAGCCAGCGCGTCCGGGACGGCGGCCAGCGCTTCCGCATCACCGGGGTACAGCGGCGCGCCGGGGCGTTCGCGCCGCCGGATGTGCAGTTGATAGGCATCGCGCAGCGTCACAAAGTCGGGATCGCGCCATGCCGCGCTGCCGCCGTACAGCTCGGACAGGAGCGCCGCCAGGATGGCTGGCCTGCCCGCTGTCCAGTCGATCGCGCGCGGCTGGAGCAGGTTCCGCGCCGCATCCATCTGCGCCCGCCCGAAGCGATCGGCCAGCGAGGCCGTCATCCGGTTGAACAGCGATCCCGCCTGTTCCGGGTTGAGATCGTCGAACAGGCCGCGCGCATAGCCGGGCAGTACCTCGCGCGGGACGAAACCGCTCGGCCCTGCGCTTTGCGGGGGTGGGTCTGCCGATGCCGCTGTCTCCGGGGCATTCAGGCGTGCGATCCCGGCGGCGATGAACGCCAGCCAGCCCCGTCCCAGCGCTGCAGCCGCGGCTGCGGCGTCAGCGTCGAGCGCGCTTCCGTCCAGCCACACCGTCAGGCTGACCTCGACCCCGGCCTCGGTCTCCCCGGCTGCGATCCGAGCCTCGATGAGCGGGTGATCGATGGACAGCAGCGGCAGGACGCCGGAGTCGATCTCGCCCACGATGCGCGTCCAGCCGCCGATCGATGGGGCGACGAACGAGCGGACAGCGCGCGCAAAGGCCGGCGGAAACGCAGAACCGTAAGCATCGTAAATCTGATACCCGCTCATCGTCAGCGCGCGCACCAGGGCATCGACAACCGCCGTCTGATCATCCGCCGCTGCGTACAGCATGTTCCATGAGGTTCCGGCCGCTGTCATTGTGCGTCCTGTCGAGGCGATCTTGTGCTGATGATCTGATTCTACGAACAGGTGCATAAAAAATCCAACATGTGCGATGCCGGGCGGCCCCGGGCGGGGTTATCGTTTTCTCATCCGATGGTGCTATCGTCGTGTCTCTTGCGAAGCAACCCGACGGAGTCTGGCAGGCGTTATGAAGATTTACACGCGCACCGGGGATGATGGGACGACCAGCCTGTTTTCGGGCGGGCGCGTGCCCAAACATCATCTGCGAGTTGAATGTTACGGCACAGTGGATGAACTCAATTCCTGTCTCGGCGTGGCGCGGGCGCAGCGTCCCGTCCCTGAAACCGATCAATACCTTAACCGTGTACAGCATCAACTGTTCAACCTGGGGGCCGACCTGGCCACGCCGCAGAATGCGCCCACCAGCTACGTGATCCGGATCGACCAGGGCGCGATCGACTGGCTGGAGGCCAGTATCGACCGGATGACTGAAGAACTGCCCGCGCTGACCTATTTCATCCTGCCAGGGGGGACGCCGGCGGGCGCGCAGATCCAGCTTGCGCGCACGATCTGCCGCCGCGCGGAACGTCTGGCAGTCCAGCTTGCGGAACATGAGGATCTCGGCGCGTTCGTTGTGCCCTATCTGAACCGGCTGTCCGATTTTCTGTTCACGCTGGCGCGCTGGGAGAATTTCAAATCCGGCGTCGCCGAACACCGCTGGCAGCAGGATGCCGATGCGCCGAGCAGCGCAGGATAACGGGATGTTGCGCCGCTGATATAACGCCCTACAATTAAGATCGAGAGGGGTTAAATATCGCGGGAGGGTGTCGTCATGTGCCAGCCGAAAACACTGCTCAACCGTATCTACCGCTGTCTGGCCGCTGGCCTGGTGGTCGTACTGGCGATCGGGGCACTGGCGGTCACCGTCACGCTGTTCGGCCCGATGTACCGCGTCGAAGCGCAGGGGGGGGCGGGGGTCGTCGTCAACGCTTCGATCCTCAACGTCCGTTCCGGGCCGGGGGCTGGCTTCAGCGTGATCGCGCGCCTCAACGCGGGCGCGGTGGTCACCTTGCTGGGGCGTAATACCGATACCAGTTGGGTGCAGGTGCAGCTCGTCACCGGGCAGATCGGCTGGATCAACGCCCGCTACGTGGCGGCCAGTTTCGACCTGAATACCCTGCCCGTGACAGGGGGGACGAGCCTGTATACGGCGGTGGTGACGGGCGCGTTTCGCCTGAATGTCCGTTCCGGGCCGGGGGCTGGCTTCGGCATTGTGGCCACCATCAGCCGGGGCGATACTGTGACGTTGATCGCCCGCACGGCGGACAGTTCGTGGGTTGAAGTGAGCCTGGCGAACGGCGTGCGCGGGTGGGTCAACGCCAGTTTCCTGACGCCGTCGATCCCGTTCGGGGCGCTGCCGATCGCCGGAACGGTCATCGCGCCCACGCCGATCCCGGCGCAGGTCGCCCCGACGCCGGCGCCGATCACCGCGTCCGGCATTGTGACGGCGGGGCGGCTGAACGTACGCGTCCTGCCCAGCGCCGTCAGCGGCATCGTCACGACGATCTCCCAGGGGAGTTCAGTGGCGCTGTACGGGCGCAATGCCGCCGGTAACTGGCTGCTGGTGCAGGTTCCCGGCGGCCTGACCGGTTGGGTCAACGCCAATTACATTTTCACGAACTATCCGTTCCACCTGCTGCCGGTCTACCCCGGTTGAGGGCGAATGGCAGCGCCACCGTTTGACCAGCAGATCACGTTTCTGTACACGCGCGATCTGGAAGCCTCAGCGCACTTTTACGAAGCGATGCTGGGGCTTCCGCTTGTGCTCGATCAGGGGACGTGTCGCATTTACCGCGCCGCTCAGGCCGGATATCTGGGCGTGTGCGCGCGCGCCGATGCGCCGTCCGGTCAGCAGTCCGAGCTGATCATCACCCTGGTCACGCCGGATGTCGATGGCTGGTATGCCCGGCTGACAGCATCCGGGGTGGCGATCGAACATCCGCCGCGTCACAACCCGATCTAGGGTGTGTCCGCAAACTCGGTTAAAATGGGTGGATGACCAAACGACATGAATTAACCGACGCGCAGTGGGAGAAAATAAAACCGCTG
>DAOUBU010000116.1:0-18170 GCA_034432395.1 Anaerolineae bacterium | reverse complement strand
AATTCGTCGGCGGTGTAGAGACGGGCGGGGATCTGCTGCTGAGCCGTCATACGCCCTCCTGCGGCTGACGCCCGGCGGTCTGCGTGTCCTGAAAGATCTCGGCCACGGGCAGGGTGAACCCGGGCAGCACGTCACCGCCGGTCAGCGTGTCCGCCGCGTCGAGGATGTCCTCGCCGGTCGGGGTGAGGACGATCACCAGGCGCTTGGCCGGGAGCACGAGCCAGACGATGCGCGTGCCGTGCGACAGGTAGTCATGCGCTTTCTCGCGCAGTTCGGACAGCGTGTTGGCCGGCGATTTGACCTCCACCGCCAGATCGGGCAGGGCGGGCACGATCTGCGCGCTGATCCTGTCCCTGACATTCACGCGCACAGCGATATCGGGCACGAAAACGGTCGCATCATCGGCGCGGTGATGCACTTCCATCGTCACCCGTCCGATGCCCGTCGCGCGGACGAACGTCCACAGATGACCGAAAAGGTTCCCGGCGATGACGCCGTGTTCTTCGCCCGTCACTTTTTCCACGATCTCCCCGTTGATCAGTTCCAGCCGCCGATCGCGGAATTCCGGGGACTGGAGCAGCGCTTCGAATTCGTCGGCGGTATAGAGACGGGCGGGGATCTGTTCCTGCGCTGTCATGATCGGTCTTCTTCTTTCTCCATCCTGCCGCTGACCTCAGTGTACACCCGATCCCCGCCCACCGATCTCCGATCGCGCTCAGTTGCGCAGCGGCTTGTTGTTCTGCAGCATGTAGCCGATGCGCTCGATCGTCTTGGCCTCGCCCAGCAGGCTGAGGAAGGCCTCGCGCTCCAGATCGAGGATGACCTGCTCATCGACCCAGCCCGGCTCGCTGATCGCCCCGCCGGTCAGGATGTAGGCCAGTTTGCGCGCGATCAGCGCGTCGTGCTCGGTGGCCATGCCGGACTCGCGGAAGCCCTCGATCGCCACCAGCAGCGCGGCGTAGGCATCGCGCCCGGCGGCGTAGACCTTGCCCGCGCGGCGCGGGATGTAGCCATCCGCCAGGTGGAGCGCCTCGCGCTTGGCTTCGCCGAGCAGCCGTTCGCGGTTGAGCACGATCCGATCGCATTCGGTCAGGAAGCCCAGCTCGCGGGCCTGTTTGGCGCTCTCGCTGACTTTGGCCAGGGCGATGTTCTCGAACGCTTTTTGCAGATGCGGCAGCACGTCCGCGTTGGGATGCGACTCCATCACCGGGTTGACGATGCGGCGCAGCAGCTCTTTGCAGCCGCCGAAGGCCGGGACGACGCCGACGCCGACTTCGACCAGCCCCATGTACAGTTCGGCATGGGCGACGATGCGCGTCCCCGCCATGACGAATTCCGCGCCGCCGCCCAGCGCCATGTTGTGCGGGGCGAGGACGACCGGTTTGGAAGCGTAGCGCAGCGCCTGGGTGACGTTCTGGCCATCGCGGATGATCTGTTCGAGCTGGCCCAGCTCCCCGGACTGCGCCGCCAGCATGACGCCGAACAGGTTCGCGCCGACGCAGAAACGCTCGGCATCGTTGGCGATCACCAGCGCCTCGAATTCTCTGTCGAGCAGATCGAGCGCCTTCCAGGTCATGGCGACGACGTCCTGATCGATGGCCTGCGCGGTGCTGTGGAATTCGAGCAGCGCCACGCCGTCGCCCATGTCGAGCACCGAGGCGCTGTCGTTGCGGGCGACCTCACCGCGCGTCGCCCCGGTTGGCGTGCGCCTGGCGTACAGCCCGGCGACGCTGATGGCGCGCGCATCGCGGACGAGCGGCACGTATTTCCCGTCCTGTGGGCTGTAGTAGCCGATCACCTGGCCGGACTCATCGCGCTGGTAGAACGTCGTGATCCCGGCGGCCAGCATGTCCTTGACCCACGGCGCGACCGGGTAGCCCGCCGCCTCGAACGCGGGCACGGTTTCGGCGACGCCGATCGCATCCCAGATCTCGAACGGCCCCAGTTCATGGCTGAAGCCCCACTTCTGCGCGTTGTCGATATTGACCAGCGTCTCGGTGATCTCCGGCACGCGGTTGGATGCATAGGCCAGCAGGAAGGCGTGGTGATGCCACAGCAGGTGCGCTGCGCGGTCGTCCTCGTTGATCAGCGCTTTGATGCGCGCGCCGGTCGGCTCGACCTTGCGATGTTTGCTCACGCTGTCGAAGCGCGGTTTGGTCGGCGGCTGGTATTCGAACGTGGACAGGTTGAGCGACCAGAATTCCTTTTCGCCGCTTTCGCCCCTGACCTGTTTGTAGAACCCCTGGCCGGTCTTGTTGCCCAGCCATTTGCGCTCCAGCAGCTTGTCGAACAGGGCGTTCATGCCTGGATGTTCCAGCACCGTCCGCGCCGGGTCGTTCGGGATGGCCGGGTAGAGGTTGCGCGCCACATGCACGGCGACATCGATGCCGACCAGATCGTTGAGGCGGAAGGTGGCGGTCTTGGGCCGCCCGATCAGCGGGCCGGTCAGCGCATCGACCTCATCGACGGTGAAGCCGTGATCGAGCGCGTAGTTGACGATCTGCGTGCCGGCCATCGACATGAAGCGGTTGCCGATGAAGTTCGGCTCGTCCTTGCACAGCACAACGCCCTTGCCGAGCACTTTTTCGCCGTACTGCTGGATGAACGCGACGATCGCCGGATCGGTATCCGGGTGGGGGATGACTTCGAGCAGGCGCAGGTAGCGCGGCGGGTTGAAGAAGTGCGTCCCCAGGAAGCGCCGGGTGAACGACCGGTCGAACCCTTCGGCGATCGCCCGGATCGGCAGGCCGGACGTGTTGGTGCTGATGATCGTCTCCGGCCCGACGTGTTCGATCAGTTTGGCCATCAGCTCGCGCTTGACGTCCAGCCGTTCGACCACGACCTCGATCACCCAGTCGCAGTCCGCCGTCCAGTTCAGGTTATCGTCGATGTTGCCGATGCGGATCAGGTTCATGTCCGCCTGGCTGAAGAACTGCGCCGGTCGGCTGGTGCTGGCCCGTTTGAGGCCTTCCGCCGCCACCGCATTGCGCTTCGCGGGCGGATCGCCGGGCTGGCTGTCTTTGGCCGGGATATCGAGCAGGCTCACCTGCACGCCCACGCCCGCCAGCAGCGCGGCGATCCCGCCGCCCATCGTCCCGCTGCCGATGACAGCGGCCTTGCGAATTTGATAGGTCATATACGCAAACAATCCTTTCATGCATGAATGATAGCGGTTCACCCTTGATCCAACAGGGAAACGAACGTATCGACGGTGCTCTCTGCCTGACGAATGATGCCGCGAAGCGTACCTCGATCGATCTCACGATGATCGGGAACAACCACGGTTCGAGTAGGGGGTGGTTGTTCCCGACGCATGATGATGTGACTGCCACGCTGCCGATCGATCGCGAACCCGATCAGCGTCAGTACCCGAACGCATTCGCGCCCGGAAATGACAGGCAGCGGGGGCATTACACCACGACCATTAACGTGTCATAGTCGTCGACCGGAACCGGATCACCATGTTCGACGAGCGATTCGATGTAAGCGGCAATCGCCTCTTTGATGTTGTCAATGGCTTCATCGCGCGTCCTTCCCTGGGTGATGCAGCCGGGTAAGCTGGGGCATTCCGCCACCCAGTAGCCGTCCTCACCGGGATGCAAAACGATCAAGCGCTGCATCGCAGATCTCCCTGTGATCAGTCCGACCTTTACGACAGTTCCTTGCTGCTGTAGCCGAGGATGCGGCGGGCGACGATGAGCGTATTGATTTGATCCGTTCCCTCATAGATCGAGTTAATTTTGCTGTCCCGCATCCACTTTTCGACCAGCCATTCGCGGCTGTAGCCGAGCGGCCCCAGCAGCTCGACCGCCTTCTGCCCGACCTGGGTGACGACCTTGCCCGCCTTCGCCTTGCACATGGCCGATTCGAGGTTGTTCGGCTGGCGCTGATCGAGCAGCGTGACGGCGCGCAGCGTCAGCAGGTAGGCCGCCTTCAACTGCATCTCCATCTCAATCACGTCGCGCTGGACGGCCGTCAGCCGGTGATACGGTACGCCGTAGGGGATCGTCACGCCGTGTTCGGCCAGCTTCTCTTTGACGAATTCGAGCGCCGCCCGCCCGATGCCCAGCGCCGACGCGGCCACCAGCGGGCGCGTCGCGTCGAAGGTGGCCATGGCGCCCTTGAAGCCCGCCGAGCCTTCGCCGCGCTGCACTTCCGGGCTGCCGAGGATGTTGTCATACGGGATGCGGGCGTTCTCCAGCACCAGCGCGGCGGTATCGCTGGCGCGGATGCCGTGCTTGATCTCGACTTTGGTCACTTTGACGCCCGGCGTGCCGGCTTCGACGACGAACGGGCGCATCCCGGCGCGGCCCGCCGACCGGTCGATGCTGGCCCAGACGACGACCAGACCGTTGCTCTCTTCCAGCGCCAGCTTGCCGTTGGTGCAGAAGATCTTTTCGCCGTTGAGCACCCATTCGTTGGTGGTCGGATCGAGTTCGGCGGTGGTGCGGATCGCCGACGTATCCGACCCGGCGCCGGGTTCGGTCATCGCCATCGCGCCCCAGGCCGGCATGTCGCCCTCGGCGAAGCGCTTGAGGAAGCGCAGCTTCTGCTCCGGCGTGCCGACGGCCTCGATGGCCGCGCCGCCCAGCGCCCCGCCGGGCAGACACAGGTAGATGCCCGCGTCGCCCCAGCTCAGCATCTCGATCATCAGCATCAGCCGCAGCGTGGCCGTGCTCTGGCGTCCGTTCGGATCGCCCCCGCTGCTGGAAGCTGACTCGGCCAGCTTATCGAGCGTCTTCTTCTGCATATCGCGCATGACCGGCCACAACTGCTGGATGAACAGTTCCGGGCGCTGATGTTCGTTCTCATCCAGCTCGCGGCTGAACGGGCGCATGGTGAATTCGGCGGCCATACGCGCCATCTCCGCCTGATTTTTCACGTGTTCGGGGATCTCAAAACTGATCGGCATGGTGGGTTTCCTCAGCACCTCTCACAGTAAACGAAAAATGGACAGCGGTCAGCTTACTGATAGACGGCTGACCACGGCAGGACATCGGGATCGCCGCCGGGCACGATCACCTGGCGCACGCGCCAGCGCCCGGAGGGAGACAGCGTCAGCGCGAAGGTGACCGGCGTGCCATCGGCCAGCCGCGCCTCCACCTGAGCGGTCGTGCCATCCGGCCCCAGCTCCGGCTCGCTGAAGTCGTGCGCGCCGCGCAGATCGATGACGAAAGCCTCGTTGGCTTCGGCCACGCGCATGACCTCATCGAAGATGGATGTGATCACGCTCGAGTCGTGTTCATCCGGCAGATCGCTGTTGAGCATGGCGACCTGATCGAGCAGATCGACATCGGTGAACCACGTCGAATAATCGAACGTGGCGACCGGGCGGCGGCGCCAGTCCGCCTGCGCCTCCGGGCTGAGGATGAGGAACAGCGCCGGGTAATCGCCGTGCTCGAACCGATCGACGAATGTCATGACGGCTTCGACCGGCGTGGCCAGCGCCAGCCCTTCATACTGGGTGCGCGCCGCGGCGGGCGCGTCCTGCTGCGCGCGGGTCGTGGAGACCCACAACCCGGCGGTGAATGCGGCGGCGGCGATCACGGTTCCAGCCAGCAGACGGGTCAGCCTGTGCATTGAGTGGGATCCTTCACTCGCTATGTTCATCTAGATGATGGCCAGGCCATCGAATGTGGTGAAGCCGCGCGCGTTGCGCAGCCAGCGTTCCGCCGGGTACTCGCGGATGAACCCGTACCCGCCCAGGATCTGCACCGCGGCATCCGTCACCTGAAGCGCGGCCTTGCTGGCGTATTCTTTCGCCAGATAGGCGGCTCTGGCGGCATCGTCGTCGGCCTGATCGATCTTCCAGGCCGCCTCCCACGTCATCAGCCGGGCGGCATCGACCTCGATGGCCATTTCGGCCAGCATGAAGGCGATCGACTGCTTCTGGGCGATCGGCGTGCCGAAGGCGACGCGCTGTTTGGCGTAATCGCGCGCGTATTCGAAGGCGGCGCGCGCCACGCCGACGGCCAGCGCCGCCAGCGCTGTGCGCGAGCGCGTCAGGAGCGTCTCGTACTCCATGCCGACCGGGCCGCCCAGCCGGCACGACATCTCCACAGAGACATCGCTCAACTGGACGCGGTACGTCGGCAGGGCGCGCAGGCCCATCAGTTTTTCCGGGGCGGTCACGGTCAGGCCGGGGGTGCCCCGCTGCACCAGATAGGCATCGATCGCGCCGGTCTCGCTGTCTTTGGCGTAGACCAGCAGGATCGGCGCATCCGCCGCCAGCGGCACGTAAGCTTTCGTCCCGTTCAGGGTGACCTGATCGCCGCTGCGCCGGGCGGTCGTCTTCAGGTCGAATGGGTCGAAAAAGACCTCCGGTTCAAGGAGCGCGGCGCTGGCCGGGAACAGGCTGTCCTCCAGGAACGGCGGCAGCCAGTGCTCGCGCTGCTCCGCAGTGCCGAACAGGGTCACCGGGTAGGCGAACAGGGCCGGGGCCATGACGTGCAGCGCGGCGGAAAGATCGCCGTAAGCCAGTTCTTCGGCGGCCAGCGCCCCGGTGAGCGCGCTCAGCTCGCCCAGGCCGCCCAGCTCTTCCGGGATGGCGGACGGGACCAGGCCGATCTGCCAGCCGGTCTCGATAACGCGCTGCGGGAACGCGCCGTGCTCGTCGGACTCGTGCGCGACGGGGCGCACGTCGCTGCTGGCGTAGCGGCGCACGGTGTCGATCAACTGCTGTTGTTCTTCGGTTGGGGTGAACGAGACCATCAAATTATCTCCTGTAAAAATTGGGCGGGCGCAGGGCGGGCGCAGGGCGCTGCGCCCCTACAGGCCCCTACGGACGGATTGTGTTCGCGGCGGGCGCAGGGTGGGCGCAGCACGCTGCGCCCCTACAGGCCCCTACGGACGGATTGTGTTCACGGCGTGGGCGATCCGGTCTGATCGCCACCAGCGGTGATACCCCTTACCAGCCGCCGCTGACTTCCAGCACCTGCCCGCTGACGTAATTGCTCAACGGGCTGGCGAAGAAGAGCAGCACGCCGGCGGCCTCTTCCGGCGTGCCGGGGCGGCCCATCGGCACGGCGGCGATGCTGGCCTGGCGCGCGGCTTCCGGCATGCCCAGCTTGATCGCTTTGCCGTCGCGCTCTGTCCGGTTGTCCGGGCTTTCGGCCTGCGTCAGCCGCGTGTCGATCCAGCCGAAAGCGACGGCGTTGACCTGAATGTTGAACGGCCCCCACTCTTTGGCCAGCGTCTTGGTCAGGCCGATGATGCCCGCTTTGCCCGCCGCGTAGTTGGCCTGGCCGATGTTGCCGCGCGTGCCGGTCGTGCTGCTCACGTTGATGATCTTGCGCGGCTGGGCGGCCCCGTTCGCCTCTTTCTCCGCTTTGGCCTTCTCGCGCATGTAGGGCAGCGCCGCGCGGATGATCTTGAACGGCGCGGTCAGGTGCACGGCCAGCATCGCCTCCCACTGCTGATCGGTCATCTTGTGGAACATGCCGTCCCAGGTGTAGCCGGCGTTGTTGACCAGGATGTCGATGCCGCCGAAGCGGCTGACGGTCTGGTCGATCAGCGCCTGGATATCGGCGTCTTTCGTCACGTCGGCTTTGAGGGCCAGCGCGCTGCCCCCCGCCGCCGCGATCGCCGCCGCCGTCTCCTCCGCCGGGGCCGGGTCGATGTCGGTGACGACGACGTTGGCCCCGTAGCTGGCGAACAGTTTCGCAGCCGCCGCGCCGATGCCGCGCCCGCTGCCCGTGATGATGGCGGTCTTTCCGGTCAGTAATGTCATCGCATCTCGTCCTTTGCTTCGTCCTTCATCTCACCTGAATCTCTCACGATAGTGCGTCCGGCTGGCTCCTCCGTCAAGCACAGCGCATGGAGAAACGTCTCGGCGATCTGATCGGCGATCGCCTCGCCGGAGAGGCGGCGTCCCGGTCGATACCACACGCCGACCCAGTTCTGCGCACCGAGCATGATCTTGACGAAGATCGGCACATCGACCGGGCGGAATTCGCCCGTGCGCACCCCATCTTCAACTACGCGGCGGAAGTGCGCCTCGAATTGATCGCGCAGGGTGAAAAAGGCATCGCGCCGGCGGATGTAATCGGCATAGGCGGCGTGATCCTCCGGGCTGGCCTTCTTGCCCGGCGGCCTGGCCGTGCGCACCGCGTGGATCTCGAACACCATCGCGGCGCCGACCGCGGTGTTGGAGGCCACCCCGGCCACATGCGCGTGGATCATCCGGCGCAGCCGTTCGGCGGCGGGCTGATTCGCCTCGGCGATCGGGGCGATGCGGCGCAGGATCTCGGCCATGCCCTGTTCGAGCACGGCCAGCAGGAGCGCGTCCTTGTTGCGGAAATGGTGATACAGGCTGGCGGCGGTCAGGTTGACGGCGGCGGCGATATCCTTCATCGTCGTCGCCTCGTAGCCGTGCCGCTGGAGCACGTCCGCCGCTGCGAACAGAATATCTTCCCGGTTGACCGACTGATCGGCGGGTTTACGGGCCAAAATGCAACCTTTGCCAGCTTAGAAACAAGTCAATAATCGAATCGTGATTAGATTATAACGCAGCCGCGCACAGAGTCAAACCGGCCCGCGCATCGGGGCGCGGCCAGGAGTGGGGAGCCGGCATCAACCCGCCCGTGATCAGGGGGTGGGATCTGGGGCGCGGCGCGCAGTTCAGCCGGGTCATTCCCGGCTCAGGCCGGCGATCAGCAGATCGACGGCCAGTTCTGGGTCGATCCGGCCCGTTTTCATCTCGACGTCGTAGTGATGCAGGCGGCGGTAGATGCGCTCCAGCGCCGGGAGATCGAAGGGCCGGCACTGGCGCACGATCTTCTCGATCTGCCAGTCGGAACGCAGGCCGAGCACCTCGCGGAGCTGGGCGGGCGTCCCGCCGCTGTCGATGTGTTCCCGGGCCAGCAGCAGCAGGCGGAACTGCCGCACGATCAGGCCGTAGATCATGAAGATGTCCTGATCTTCCTGGGTCAGCAGGCGGCGCACCGTGGCCGCTGCCGCGTTCGCGCGGCCCTCCACCAGCGCATCGACCAGCGCGAAACCGGTCGTCTCGGCGATATACGGCGTCAGCGTATCGACATCGGCCTCGGTGATCGGGCGCGCGCCCTCGGTGTAGGCCACCAGCTTGAACAGTTCATTATCGGCCCGGCGCAGATCGTTGCCCGTCACCGAGGCCAGCGCGGCGGCGGCGCGGCCCTCGATCGAGACGTGATAGACGTCGCGCGCGCGGCGGATGATCCAGTCGGTGGCATCTTTGGGCAGCGTGAAGCGCTGTTCGTGCCCGGCGGGCAGATCGCGGATCAGCTTGAGGATGCTGCTGCCCTCGCTGACCGGGCCGCGCTCGACCAGCACGAAGCGCGTCCAGGGGGGCAGGGTGGGCAGGGCGGCGGCGAGCTGCTCCAGCGTCCGTTTGCCGGTCTCGCCCGCGCCTTTGCGCCCGGCCCAGGCGAGCAGGTCGCGCACGATCACCAGCCGGCGATCGCTCATGAACGGGTAGGCCATGGCCGCGCTGAGGATCTCGCCGAGCACGCCGGTCGGGCCGTCATACTGGCCGATGTTGAATTCCCCGTTGGGCAGGGCGCGCATCTCGCCCAGCAGCCGGTCAACGGCCTCGGCGATCCCCAGATCGTCATCCCCGTGGAGTAAGTAAACCGTGGGTGCAGTCATGCCCTGAGTATAGTGGCCCGCCGCGCCGGCGCAAGATCTTGCGGTTTATCTTTGTCAGTGGGTTCGTTACAATCTGATCTGAAAAACGCATCATTCGAAGGGTCGATGCTCGCATGCATGCAGCCACGCAGTCTGCGCCCGGGGCACAGCCGGGGACTTACCTGGGCGCGTTCACCTTCGTCCTGCACAGTCATTTGCCGTTTGCACGTCTGGCCGGGCGCTGGCCGCACGGCGAAGAGTGGATCCACGAGGCGGCGATCGAGACCTACATCCCGCTGCTGCTGGCCCTCAACCGGCTTCACGATCAGGGCATCCCGGTGCGGCTGACGCTGGGCCTGACGCCGGTGCTGGCCGAGCAGCTCGCCGATCCGCTGGTGCGCGATCACCTGGAACAGTATCTGGATGAGCGGATCGCCGCCGCCGAGCGCGACGCCGAAACCGGGGCCAGCGACTCGATCCGCGCCCTGGCCGGCTGGTACAAAGAACGTTTCTTACGGATCAAACAGGCTTATGTAGACCAGTTCCAGCGCGATCTGATCGGCGCATTCCGCCGGCTGCGCGATATCGGCGTGCTCGATCTGATGGGCAGCGCGGCCACGCACGGCTACCTGCCGCTGTTCGAGCGCCCCGGCAGCATCCGCGCCCAGATCGCCACCGGGCTGCGGTCGTATGCGCGGCTGTTCGGCGGCCAGCCGACCGCGTTCTGGCTGCCCGAATGCGGCTACCGCCCCGGGCTGGAGGCGCATCTGGAAGCGTTCGGCATCCGCGTGTTCTTCAGCGAGACGCACGCCATCACCGGCGGATCGCCGGTCGGGGCCGCCGCCGGGGACGTCATCGGCCCGTACAGTGACGTGCGCTGGCGGCTGGCCATCCCGGTCGAGGCGGAAGCCCCGCCCCGCCCGCTGACCACCTTCCTGCCTTACCGCGTCGGGACTTCGACGGTCGCCGTCATCGGGCGCGACAACCGGATCGGTCAGCAGGTGTGGAGCGCCGAATGGGGCTACCCGGGCGACTTCGACTACCGCGAGTTCCACCGCAAGAGCGCGACCAGCGGTCTGCAGTACTGGCGTGTGACCGGCAAGCCGGTCGATCTGGGGCAGAAGGACTTCTATCATCCGGAGTGGGCGGCCTACAAGGTCGAGCAGCACGCCGAGCATTTCGCCCACCTGGTGGGCGACGAGATGCGCCGTCACGCGCGCGAACACGAGGGCTACGGCCTGATCAGCGCCAATTTCGATACCGAGCTGTTCGGTCACTGGTGGATGGAAGGCGTGGACTGGCTGGCGCAAACGCTGACGCACCTGGCCCACAGCAGCACCGTCGAACTGACCACCGCCTCGGCGTACATTCAGGCGCACCCGCCGCAGCAGGCGATCGATCTGCTGGAGAGCAGTTGGGGCGCGGGCGGCCTGCACACGATCTGGAAATCCGCCGAGACCGAATGGATGTGGGCGATCCTGGGCGCTGCTGAGGCGCGCATGGAAGCGCTGGCCGCGCGCTTCAACGCGCCCACCGCCGACGAAGCCATCGTGCTCAAACAGGCGGCGCGCGAGCTGCTGCTGCTGCAAAGCTCGGATTGGCCGTTCCTGGTCACCACCGGCCAGGCGCGCGAGTACGCCGCCCAGCGCTTCAACCAGCATCACGAGCGGTTCGAGCGGCTGGCGTCCTCACTGGAGAGCGGCGCGCCCAATACCGCGCTGGCCGCGGAGTACGAGACGATCGACAACCTGTTCCCGGATATCGACCCGGCGGACTTTCAGCCGGTGGACTTTCGCCCGGGTTCCGGCCCGGCCTGATCTGGAGAGACGATCATGAAAGTGCTGTTCGTCAGCGCGGAGGTCGATCCGTTCGCCAAAGTCGGCGGGCTGGCCGATGTCGTCGGTTCGCTGCCCGCGGCGCTGCGCCGCGAGGGGATCGATGCGCGCGTGATCATGCCCAACTACGATTTCATCCCGCACGATCGGTTCGGCATCCGCCCGCTGCTGTCGTTCGATCTGGAACGGCGCACCGGGACGACGCGGGTCGAGCTGTTCATGACGCATCACAACAGCGTGCCGATCTACTTCCTGCGCGGCTGGCCGTACTTCGGCCAGGAACGGCAGGTGTACGACGGGATGCACTACGACGGGCCGCGCTTCATCTTCTTCGCGCAGGCGGTGGTGGCCGCGCTCGATCACCTGCGCGAGGATGTCGGCTTCTTTCCGGATGTCGTCCACGTCAACGACTGGCACACCGGGCTGATCCCGTTCCTGATCAGCCAGCGCCGCCCTTACGATCCGCGCTGGCGCGGGGTCGGGGCGGTGCTCAGCATCCACAATCTGGCCTACCAGGGCGATCACGTCGGCGGCTGGCTGTACGAACAGGGCATCCCGGCGCGCGAGCACTGGGAATTGCAGATGCGCGGCCTGACCGATAACCTGCTGGCGCTGGCGATCGCCTATTCCGATCTGATCACCACCGTCAGCCCGCGCTACGCGGTGGAGATCCAGTACCCCTATGCCGGGTACGGGCTGGACGGCCTGATCCGCACGCGCACGCCCGATCTGCGCGGCATCCTCAACGGCATCGATGTCGATCTGTGGAACCCGGCCACCGATCCGCATCTGGTGGCCCATTACGATGCGACCACCGCGGCGGAACGCCGCCCGGTCAACAAAGCGGCGCTGCAGGGCGAAGCCGGCCTGCCCGTCCGCCCGGATGTCCCGCTGATCGGCATGGTCTCGCGGCTGGTGTGGCAGAAGGGGATCGATCTGGCGCTGCCCGCCCTGCGCGAACTGCTGTGGACGGAGGACGTCCAGTTCGTCGGGCTGGGGGCGGGCGAACCGGAATACGATCATGCCCTGTGGCAGCTCGGCCAGGATTTCCCCGGCAAGGTCAAAGCCTACATCGGCTATAACGCCGCGTTCGCCCAGCACATCTACGCCGGCGCGGATCTGTTCCTGATGCCCAGCCATTACGAGCCGTGCGGCGTCGGCCAGATGCTGGCGATGCGCTATGGCGCGCTGCCGCTGGTGCGCGAGACGGGCGGCCTGGCCGATACCGTGGAGAACTACGACAACGCCGATGGCGAACGCGGCACGGGCTTCACCTTCCAGTGGGAGACGGTGGATGCCGTGCTGGGGACGCTGCGCTGGGCCACCGCCACCTACCGCGAGCGGCCCACCGCCTGGGCGCGGATGCAGCAGCGGGCCATGACGCGCGATTTTAGCTGGAAGCGCAGCGCTCACGAATACATGGAAGTCTACGAGCAGTCTGCCGCCCGCCACCGCTGAGCGGGGCAGGCCGCCCTGGCCCACCCCGCCCGGCGGGTTCGATCAGCGCAGCGGGGCGAAGTGCAGCGCGCTGACCGAGCGCTGCGGCTGCGTGGGCAGTTCCTTGCTGATCGCGATGTCGATATCGTAGCGATCGTAGACGCACGATTCGGGGTCATTGTCCCACTGCGGCTTGAAGACCATCAGGTAGAAGAAGTCGTAGTTGGACGTGTCGAACGTCCCGCCGCGACCGAGCCGGAAGACGTCCATGACCGTGCCGCGCACGCCAGCCGCGTACAGCTCGAGCTGGCCATCGTCGTTGACCAGCCCGGCGTAATACAGGCCCGGATCGGCATCGAAGGCGAAGTAATTGGCGGCCAGTTCCTGGATGCCCTGCCCGGTGAACGTCCAGCGGCCCGGACGGGTGATCGTGTTCTCCAGCCAGACGGTGGCGTTGAAGCGCGGGGCGAGCACGTAATCGCGCGCCAGATTGCGCATGCGCCAGCGCGCCACGATATCGGCCATCGACTCGCCGCGCGCCCGCGCGAAGGCATCGAGCGCTTCCAGGTGATCGTAATCGACGATGTAGCGCCACAGATCCTGCACGGCGTTCATGCCGTAATCGAGCGACAGCATTTCGATGAACGTCCAGTCGCCATAGCGGATCGCGCCGCCTTCCGGATCGCTGCTCGTGCCGAAGCAGATCTCCGGGTAGGAGTACGAAACATCGACGTAGCCGGTGGCGTCTTCATCCTTGCCCATGGCCGCCGTCTCCATCCAGGTCGAGGTGGCCTCGAAGAACCAGCCGTTCGGCTCGGCGGCGTCGAAGCCGAACTGAACCGCGTGGTGGAACTCGTGGCCGACGGTGGCGCGCATCAGGCTGATGGCCGTGGCGTTGTTGTTCCGGCGGACGTCATCCATGTCGTTCTCGATCAGGATGTAGCTGGTGCTGGCGTTGCTTTCGACCTGCGGGGTGGCGGGGTGATCGCCGACGAAATTCTCCGGCGCGGTGATGCCGAGCGCGCCTTCCCCGCTGCCGATCAGATCCATGATGTAGATGTCGTAGCGGTTATCGCCCCCCGCTCCGTTATCGGCGGGCGGCGGCGGCCAGCCCATCTGATTGATCTGGATGTTCCAGACCTCCTCGACGGTGGCCACAACGGCGTTCAGGTAGTCCGGCTCGACCGCGTCGCGGCCCTGGGTCGTGTAGTGGATGCGGAAGTTCGGCGTGTCGATCGTCTGGGCCGGGCCGCTCAGCTCCACGCGGGTGAAGAGCATCTCCAGCGCGGCCAGCACCGACTCGTCGCCCACCGTGATCGTGAGCGCGTAATCGCCCGTGGACGTGCCGCGCTCCTGCTCGTAGCGGGTGACGCGCACGGTGTACGTGCCGCCGATCGGCGCGGTGTAGCCGAGCGCGGAGTCGTAGATGCCGCCCATCGTGTTGCGATCGTCGTTGGCCGCCACCAGACGGTTGGACGGGCTGTACAGCTCGAGGTACGTATCCAGATCGCCGCTGGTCGCCTCGACGGTGATCAACACCGACTGGCCTTCGATCAGGGGCAGAGCGTAATCTTTGGACCACAACGTGTCGGTGATCGATCCGGTTATCCGCGTGACCTGGGGCTGCTGCTGCGCCGAGACCGCGCTCACGCTGATGGCCCACACAGCCAGGATCACGACGAGCAGTTGAACGATGCGCACACTTCGACTCACGGTGACACCCCGATCTCCAGTGGTACGAACGACAGCCTCATTATATAGTTGGTTACCGCTGCTGACTGAACGAGGATCCGATGACTCTCAGACTTTTACGACTCTGTTACACTCTGGCGCTGACGCTGCTGCTGGCGCTGCCCGCCGCTGCGCAGTACGCCCCGGATACCGACGGGGACGGCGTCAGCGATGACCTCGATCTGTGCTACCTCGAACCCGGATCGCCCGATCAGGAAGGCTGCCCGGCGGAAGCGCTGGCCGCCTTCGGCGACTTCGACCGGGACGGCGTCATCGACCCGCTCGATTACTGCTACGATCTGCCCGGGCGGATCGACAACGCCGGCTGCCCGGCGGAGATCCTGCCCGACCTCGATTTCGACGGCCTGCCCGACCCGGCGGATCGCTGCCCGCGCATCGCCGGTGTGCCGGAAAACGGCGGCTGCCCGGCGGATCAGGACGGGGATTTCATCCGCGATGCCGAAGACGCCTGCCCGACCCAGCCGGGGACGTTCGCCACGCTCGGCTGCCCGGAGGGCGTCACCCCGCCCGACGCCGATGGTGACGGCGTGCCCGATGTCTTCGATCTGTGCCCGGCGCAGCCCGGCCTGTCCAATCTGGCCGGCTGCCCCGATGACGACGCCGACGGCGTGCCCGACGACGTCGATGCCTGCCCCGGCGTGACCGGCGATCGCAACCTGGTCGGCTGTCTGCCGGTGACGGTCGCGGCGCTGCCCGCCGCGCTGGAAGCGATCACCCCGGCCAGCGCCGCCCGCGTCGGTGAGGTGGCGCGGCTGGTCGTCGGCCAGCCATTCCTCGATCGCAATCCATCCGGGCGGCTGATCGTGCGCGCCTCCAATCAGATCCTGCCGTATGACCTGACGCAGGGCGCGCTCATCCCCGGCGCGCCGGTCGATCTGATCCAGTCCGGCTACCCGGTCGCGGTCAGCGCGGACGGCCAGACCGTCGCCGCGCTCGATCTCCCGGCGGATTTCAGCACGCCGCCGTTCCTGACCGTGCGCCGGGCGGACGGGATGGCGCTCAGCGCGATCAACGCGCCGCCCGACCGGCCCGACTCCGGCCCGTCGGCGCTCGCCTTCAGCCCGACCGCGCCGGTGCTGGCCGTGGCCTACGGCGGTTACAACCCGTTCAGCGGCCAGCCGACGCGCATCGACCTGCTCAGCGCCGACGGCCAGACCGTCCTGAGCAGCATCCAGATCCTCGATCCCGCGCTCAACATCGCGTTCAGCGCCGACGGCACGCGCCTGATCCACGATACCACCGTCGGCTACAGCCCGGTCAACAACGTCTGGGATGTGCGCACGCCGACCGCGCTCATCCCGGTCGCCTCGCTGCCCGCGCCGGAGGGGACGATCCCGCACTTCATGGGCATGCCCGCCGCGCTCGATGCGCGCGGCGAGCGCGCCGCCGTCGGCTACCCCGACGGCAGTTTGAGCATCTTCACGCTGACGCCGGGCGCGCCCACGCGCGATATCGCCGTGCAGCTCTTCAACCGTGATGCGGGCGAGGTCGTCTCGGCCATCGCCTTCAGCCCGGATGACGCCCTGCTGGCGATCGCCGGCGGCGTGCCGTTCAGCGGCGGGCTGACGGGGGAGGAGGAATTCCCGATCCTGCTGGTCGATTCCCGCACCGGCGTCCAGATCGCCCGGCTGGCGGGGCACGACGCGCTGATCCACGATCTGGTCTTCAGCGCGGACGGACGCCTGCTCATCAGCGCGGGCGACTCGACGGTGCGCTTCTGGGGCGTCCCCGGTGGTTGAAGGGCCGCTGCCGCCGGATGACAGCCCGCAGCAGGCCGATCTGCTGCGGGCGTTCCGGCGCGAACTGGAACGGACATACGAACAGATCGAAGCGCTGCTCTGGCTGACGACGCAGTACCGCTTCCGCGCGCCGCTGCCGCCGATGCGCAAATGGGCGATCTCGCCCGATTTCGCCAATCTGCTGGCCGGGGTCATCCGCCGTCAGCGCCCGCAAACGATCGTCGAGCTGGGCGGCGGCGTCTCCACGCTGATCGCCGGTTACGCGCTGGAAGCCTGCGGCGGCGGGACCCTGATCTCGATCGATCACGCCGAGCAGTTCACCGAGGCCGCGCGTCGGCAGGCGGCGGAGCACGGCCTGGAAGCCGCCATCCGCTTCATCACCGCGCCGCTGACGCCGATCGCGCTCGGCGGCGCGATCTGGCAGTGGTACGATCCGGCCCGGCTGGCGCTGCCGCCCGCGATCGATCTGCTCGTCGTCGATGGGCCGCCGCAGCAGGACAACCTGCATCCGCTGGCGCGCTACCCGGCGCTCCCCGTCCTGTTCGAGGCGCTGCGCCCCGGCGCGCTGATCGTGCTCGATGATGCCGATCGCGCCGATGAAATGGCGATCGTCGCCCGCTGGCTGGCGGAATTCCCGGTCACACAGGTCGAACGCATCGCGACGGAAAAAGGCGCGGTCATCCTTCAGCGCGCCTAAACGTGCCGCGCCCGTTCATTCCGCCGGCGTCGGGTCGTCGTCCTCGATCATCGGCGCGCGCTCGAAGCCGGTGATGCGGTGCGGGTAGTCCGCCTCGACGGTCAGATCGTCCAGAAAGTAGTATTCGCCGCGCTCGGTCTCCGAGAGCACGACGACGTGATGCGGGTCGTAGCCGAGCACCTGGATGATGCGCGTCCGCCCCTCGCGGGTGCGATCGGCGGCCAGCGCGGCGGCGCGGGCGTCGGCGTCCACGGCCAGCAGCAGATCGGGGTGGAAGCTGTCGGCGATGAACTGGCGCAGCCGGGTCAGGTTCGGCGGCGTCGCGCCGGGATCGACGTCGTTGAGGAGCTTGAGCAGGGCGATCAGGCGCATCCCCGCCTGCGAGCGGATCAGCGCCGCCTTGTCGCGGTCATCGGCGGTCATGGCTGGTTAACGTGCACGCCAATTATCTTTTAGTTATTATTTTTATAATTCTAAATTATAATAAATTTTGAGTTTATGTTTAAGTAAATCTATAGTCGTATAAAATGTCTTACGCTGTTTAGAACTCAATAAGATTCCCTCATAGCGGCCTTGAAGATCGTTCGCAATTGCCTTTAATCCTTCTCCTGTAGGAAAGAGGCATTTAACAACCTCACCAGTCCATAAAAGATCGTTTTGCGCAAAATTCATCCATGTAGATAAAGGAACTGACTGTGTTTCGACAACAGTTGTTCTCGGGTCAAGGTCGTAGTTTAAATCTATATCTTGTCGCACATTATCCCGCCATTGAATCAACGCTTGTTGGAGTTTATCCCATGTGTGCGGGTTACCCAGTTTGTCAAATAATTCACCATTATAGCATAACCATAAATTAATATCAAATTTTGATTTTGTCTTTTCTAGTTCTTTTAAATAATAAAGGCGATTTTTTTTGAGCGAGGGATCGATAAAGTACATTATGCCTGTAAGTTTACTGCCATGCCGTTTATGAAGTACAGCGAGCTTGCGCTCAAAATTTTCAAGTTGCCCACTCTTTTTGCTAGGGTCTGTCTGCAAACTATAAACATAGAACGATAGAGGCGAGCAATACGGTCGCCAGATAAGTCGTTGCCCGTTTGTCATAAC
>DAOUBU010000115.1:0-26560 GCA_034432395.1 Anaerolineae bacterium | reverse complement strand
CGGGCACCAGCCTGACCGTCAGCGGGGTGACGTTCACCTCGTCCGTCGGCGGGACGTTCACCGTCACGGCCACGAGCCACGACGGCAAGCCATATGCCTTCACCGGCGCGTGTTCGTAGGGGCGCAGCGTGCTGCGCCCGATACGCAGCGCCCTGCGCCCGGACACAGGGGGGCGCGATCGACCGCGCCCCCTGTGCCGCCCGATCGCAGCGGATGGTTGACCCGCCGCGATCGGGGCGCTACGATCGGCGGTCATGAGGATCATCCGCTTCATCCTGCCCGTGCTCAGTCTGATGCTGGCCGCCTGCACCGGCGGCGCAGTGGTCTTTGCGCCGCTCCCGCCCGCCGATCCGGACGTCGTATATCCGTTCATCCACCCGACCGGCGTCTTCAGCGTGGAGGCCCCCTTTACCTGGTCGGTCTTCACCCAGTCCACGCCGACGCTGGCCTCGGCGTCGTTCTCCCCGCCCGATGCGCGCGAGCCGGCCCTGACCGTCGGGGCGATCCGCCTGCCCGCGCCGATCGAGCCGGACGAGCTGCCGGCGCTGGTCGAGCGCTACCAGACTCAGGTGCGCTCGGACGTCGATGAATACATCCAGAGCGGGCGCGAGCGGCTGGCCGATGGAAGCTGGCGCATGACCGGGGTGCGGATCGCGGTCGGCGGCGCGCGCCAGCCGATCAACACGTTCGTCTTCGCGCAGGCGGATCATCTGTTCGTCGTCGAAAGCGCCGCGATCGCCGGCGGCAGCAGCGATGCGGAGCGCCTGCGCCGCGCCCTGACCGGCGCGCTCAACAGCGTCCGGTTGGTCAACGCGGAGGCGCTGCGCCCCGGCGATCTGACCGCGCTCAGTTTCCTCAAGCCGACCCGGTTCGCCCCGCTGCACGTCCGCACCTGGACGGGGCCGGACGGCGCGTTCTACATCACCGGTGAAGTGGCCAATTACGGGACGGAGCCGGCCTTCGGCGTGCCGGTGGAGGCCAATCTGATCGATGCGGCGGGCGTCGGCCTGATCGGCGCGGTCGATGCCGTCATGGGGCAGGGCATCCCCCCTGGCGGCTTTGCGCCGTTCAGCCTGCGCTTCGGGGTGCAGCCTGCGGCGGCCAGCCAGTTCGTGCTCAGCGTCGGCGCGGGGAGCGAACCGCCGCCGGGCGCGCTGGTGAGCGCCGACGGCCTGATCTGGACGGACAGCTTCCGCTATGACGATTTCGGGCGGCTGGTGATCGACGGCGCGGTCACCAATGCGCTGCCCGGCCCGGTGCGCGACGTGCGCGCCGCCGCCACCGTCTTCGATGCGGCGGGCGGCGTCATCGGCGCGGCGTGGGCGGATGTCGCGCCGCTGCTCACCGCGGACGCCAGCGCTCCGTTCAGCATCCTGCTGCCTGTGATCGGCGGATCGCCCGCCAACTATCTGGTCACCGTCACCGCGCTGCGTTAGCCCGCCCCAGATCGCGCAGCGCCAGCGCCGCCGCCACTTTGCCCGACAGCGTGACCATCGGCACGCCGCCGCCGGGATGCGTCGTCCCGCCGGCGAAATACAGGCCGGGCACATCGGGGCAGCGGTTGTGCGGACGGCGCAGCGCGTTGAAGCGATCGTTGCTGCTCGTGCCGTACAGCGCGCCGCGCCGCGCCCCGGTCAGCCGTTCCAGGTCGACCGGGGTGATCATGCGCTCCACCCGGATTTTGCCGGTCAGGTCGATGCCGAAGCGCTTCAGCGTCGCCAGCACGCGCTCGCGGTAGGCCGCCGCCTGCGTCGCCCAATCGAATGCCGGGCCGAGCGGCGGCGCGTTGACGAGCACGAACCAGTTTTCGTGCCCCGGCGGCGCGTGATCGGGGTCGGTCTTGCTCGTGATCGCCACGTAGACCGTCGGGTCGTCCGGCGGGACGCCCCGGCGGAAGATGTCGTCGAATTCGCGCCGGTAATCCTCCGGCGCGCTGAAGAAGATGTTGTGATGGGCCAGCGCCGGATGTTCCCCGGCAACGCCCAGCAGCAGGATGAAGCCGGAGCACGACGTCTCGCGCTCGGTCAGGGCGCGCACGCGGCTCGTGGGAACTGAGCCGGGGGGCAGCAGCCGCTCGTACACGGTGGCGACATCGACGTTGGCGATGACGACGTCGGCGGGTTCGGTCGCGCCGTCGATGACGACGCCCGCCGCCCGGCCTGCGCGCAGCGCGATCTGCTCGATGCGCGCGCCCGTGCGGATCTGCACGCCCAGCTCGGCGGCCAGCCGGGCGAACGCCGTCGCGATGGCGTAGATGCCGCCGCGCGGATACCACACCCCCTGCGCCAGCTCGACGTGGGCGATGACGTTGAGCGTGGCCGGAGCCAGGTACGGACTCGCGCCGACATAGGTGGCGAAGCGGCCCAGAAGCTGGCGCAGCCCAGGCGAATGGACGAACGACCGGATCGCGCCGTCCATCGTCCGCAGCGGATCGACGGCGGGCATGTCGCGCAGCGGGGTGCGCGCCAGCCGCCACAGCGTCGGCGGATCGCTGTAGATGAACACCGGCGCGGTGATGTCGTGGATGCGCCGGGCGTAAGCCAGGTAGCGGCGGTAGCCCGCCGCGTCCGCCGCGCCCGCGAACGCCGTCAGGCGGGCCGCCATGACGTCGGGATCGGCGCTGGCATCGAGCACGGCTCCGTCGCGGTAGAAGTAGCGCGTCAGCGGATCGACCGGCAGCAGGGTCAGGTAATCCTCCAGCCGGCGGCCCGCCTCGGCGAAGACGTCGTCAAAGGCGCGGCGCATCGTGATGACCGACGGCCCGGTATCGAAGCGGAAACCGTCCAGATGCACCTCGCTCATCTTGCCGCCGACCGCCGGGTTCTGTTCGTAGACGGTCACCTCCAGCCCGGCCAGGCGCAGGCGGATCGCCGCGCTCAACCCGCCGATGCCGCCGCCGATCACCGCTGCGCGCATGACTGCTTCCCCCGTTTGTCTCAATCCGCCAGCAGGGCGCGGACGGCGGACGGCGCTTCGGCCAGCGGGACGGCGATTTCCTGGCCATCGCGCAGCCGTTTGAGCTTGACCGTCCCGGCGGCGATCTCGTCTTCGCCCACGATCGCGACGACCGGGATGCCTTTCCTGTCGGCGTAGCTCATCTGTTTGCCCAGGTTCTTGTCCTGGAGGTACAGCTCGGTGCGCACGCCCGCCGCGCGCAGATCCGCCGCCAGCCGCGTCGCCGCCGGGCGCGTGGCCTCGTTGAAGACGGTCACGAACACGTCCACCACCGTGCCGCCGATGTGCGGCGGGTACAGGTTGAGGATCTCCATCAGGTCGATGATGCGCTCGATGCCCAGCGAAGTCCCAGTGGTGGGCAGCGGTTCGCCGCGGAACAGCCCGACCAGTTCATCGTAGCGCCCGCCGCCGGTCACGCTGCCGAGGTTGGGTTCGGTGATCACGGTCTCGAAGATCGGGCCGGTGTAGTAGCCCAGCCCGCGCACCATCGTGAAATCGAACTCGTAGCAGGCCGGATCGACACTGGCCATCTCCAGGTAGCCGATCAGCTCGCGCAGCTCGCGCAGGCCGGCCTCAGCCTCCGGGCTGTTCTTGAGCGCATCGGCCAGCGCGTCCAGCTTGTGCAGGCCGGGCTGATCGAGGGTGATCAGATCCATGATGCGCGCCGTGACGTCGGCGGGCAGGCCGCGCTGTTCCAGTTCAGCGCGCACGCCGTCCGCCCCGATCTTGTCGAATTTGTCGATGCTGCGGTACAGATTGGCCAGGTGTTCGCCTTCGACGCCGGCGAACTGGCCGATCGCGGTGAGCAGGCGGCGGCTGTTGATCTTGACGCGGAACTGCTGGAAGCCGAGCCGTTTGAGCGCGGTGACGATCAGGCTGACGATCTCGGCATCGGCGTTCATGCCGGCCACGCCGACGATGTCGGCATCGCACTGATAGAATTCGCGGTAGCGCCCGCGCTGCGGGCGTTCGCCGCGCCAGACCGGGGCGAGCTGGTAGCGCTTGAACGGCAGGCTGATCGCGTTCGGGTACTGGCCGACGACGCGCGCCAGCGGCACGGTCAGGTCATAGCGCAGGGCCAGTTCCTCTTTGCCGCCGGGGTGCTGGGCGTTGAAGATCAGCTTTTCGGCGTCTTCGCCGTATTTGCCCATCAGCGTCTCGCGCAGTTCGAGGACGGGCGTCTGCAGCGGCTCGAAGCCATATAAATGGAAGACCTCGCGCACGACGCCGAAAACGTATTCGCGCTTGATCAGTTCCTGAGGCAGAAAATCGCGCATCCCTTTGGGCAGGCGCGCTTCAATTTTCGGTTTCGCCATGACGATGAACGCTCCCATCGGCGCGGGTGGATGATCGGTATCACCGTCATTGTAGGGGGGCGATCCGCCGCTGGCAAGGGAACGCCTGATGCGGATCGATCTGGCTTTCGGACGCGGCGCGCGGCACGCCGGTGGATGCCACGCTGACGGATCGATCCGCCATGCAGGTTGTATCTGGTCACCGGGGGGGTTGTCGATTACAATCATCCTGACTGAGTCGTAAAAAAGGAACCCCGTCCATGCAAACTGAAACCCAGCGCGTCGCGTCGGGAATGGTCGTCAGCATCGCTTATACCCTCACCGTCGATCAGGAGCAGGTCGCGTCCGCCGATGCCAGCGAACCGCTGCAGTATCTGCACGGCGCGCAGGAGATCCTGCCCGGCCTGGAAGATGCCCTGGAGGGCCGGCGCGTCGGTGAGAAATTTTCCGTCACCCTGACGCCCGATCAGGCCTACGGGGACTATGACGAAGACAATATCGAGGAGATCGATCGCGAGGATATGCCGGATGCCGACGAGTTCGAGGTCGGCATGGTCGTCGATGTCGAAGACGAGGACGGCTACAACTACCTGGCCCATATCAAAGCGATCACCCCGGATACGGTCGTGCTCGATTTCAACCCGCCGCTGGCCGGCAAGACGCTGCACTACGACGTGGAAGTGCTGGCCGTGCGCCCGGCGACCGATGACGAAGTCGCCCACGGGCACGTCCACGGCCCCCACGGCCATCACGACGAGGATGACGAGGACGACGAGTTCTGATCGTCGGCTGCGCATCGGATCGACCCCGTCCTCATCCACCCGGATGAGGACTTTTTTCTTATCTGCAACAGGCACGGCGGCGGCCAGACGCGGGGAGGGCGTCAGGCATCCGCCGCAACGGGGCGCATACGATCGGAGTCAGCACACTCAAGGAGACTCCGGATGTCCCGTCTGCGTCTGATCCTCCCGTTTCTGATGCTGGTCGGCGCTGCGCTGGCCTGCGATATGCCGGAATACGATCCCCCGCGGGTGCAGACCGTCTGGGCGGCGGACGGCATCGTCTACGCGCTGGTCGGCAGCGCGCTGAACCCCGTCGTCTATCAGACGACCGATGCCGGGGCGACCTGGGAGCGCGCGCCGGAGGGAACGCCGATCGTGCCCTTCACGCAGGCGGTGGCGATCGATCGACAGGGCGACACGTTCTGGCTGGCCGATCAGCCGCTGTGGTCGTTCCCGCGCCCGACCTTCCGCTTCTTCTTCCTCAACGACCCCGACGGCCAGTATTTCGCGCTGCCCTACCGCCCGCACAATGTCATCGTTGGCGAGACGATCTACATCGCGATGGGGACGGAGGGCGTCCTCGTCGGCCCGGCCCCTGGCAGCAGTTCACCGCAGCCCTGGCGGCTGACGAACACCGGCCTCGATCCCCTCAACCCGCTGCCGCTGACGATCGCCGCGCCGGATCCGATCGCCGGGATCGTCGCGCTCGGCCTGCTGATCCCGCCGCTGGCGCTGCTGCACGCTTACGCGCTCAGCCGCCCGCTCCGCTACGTGCTCGATCCGCGCTCGGCCTGGCGGCGCGCGCTGCTCACCACGCTGATCCTGACCGCGCTGGCCGCCGTCGCCATCGTCATCTGGCTGACCGACGTCCGCACCGATTACTACGGCATCGTCACCGTCATGACCGCGATCGTGGCGGTGGCCGGGGCGGGGGTGACGTGGGCGGCGGCGCGCCGCGCGGGTGTTTCCCCAGCGGTGCAGTTCCGGCTGATGCTGGCGGGCGGTCTGGTCTCGCTGATCGTGCCCGGCGGCGTGGCGTCGATCTGGACGGCCTGGTGGGCGGTCTTCGTCATCCTGATCGGGTATCTGCTGCTGCGCCTGCCGTTCGTCCGGGCGGCGGCCCGCGCCGGGGTCTCCCTGGCCGACCGGGGGACGCGCGCGCGCATCGACTGGTTCGGCGTCAGCGCGGCCCTGATCAGCGGCCTGATCACCGGGCTGACCGGGACGATCCTTTTCTTCAACCCGTTTTACTATCCTCTGCGTTCGATCGCCGAGCCGGTCATCGCGCTGGTCGGCGTGGTCGTCATCGTCGTCGCGATCGTGCGCTTGTCGGACGGGCGGATGCGCCGCTGGATCGACGGGCTGGCCGGCGCATCCGCCAGCGCCCCGGCGGATATGCTGCGCCGCTTCCGGCGCGAGATGATCGCGGCGGCGATCGGGGCGCTCGTGCTGATCGCCGGGGGCAGCTACCTGACATTCGCGGCTCAGGCACTGGCCTACGCCTGGTTCACGTCCCTGCTCGTCCCGGCGTAGGGCGGGCGCGGGGCGAGCGGGCGCAGGGCGCTGCGCCCCTACGGACGGGGTATGGGGGCGGACGCGATCCGTCGGTTGCGTTCGCGGACGATCTGTGCTACGATGCCCTTCGAACACGATTGCCCTGTAATTGATGCGCTTCACCCCCACTTTTACCAGCGCTGTCACGTTCCAATCTATCCGAGTGAATGTACCGGGTCGCCGCGACTCCGTTCCGGGCTGCCGGGCTGCATTCACGCAAGCCCAGGAGGGCCTTCATGACATTTACCGATCTTCCGTTGATCGAACCGCTGCTGCACGCCGTGCGCGATGCAGGCTACACCACACCGACCCCGATCCAGGCGCGGGCGATCCCCGCGGTGCTGGCCGGGCGTGACCTGCTCGGCTGCGCCCAGACCGGCACGGGGAAGACGGCGGCGTTCGCCCTGCCGATCCTCCAGCGCCTGACCGAACGACCCGCGCCGTCGGGCCGGGGCGTCATCCGGGCGCTGGTGCTTTCCCCCACGCGCGAGCTGGCCGCCCAGATCGGCGACAGCTTCGCGGCCTACGGGCGCTACCTGCGCATCAAACATCAGGTGATCTACGGCGGCGTCGGCCAGAACCCGCAGGTGCAGGGGTTGCAGCGCCGCCCGGAGGTGCTGATCGCCACGCCGGGCCGCCTGCTCGACCTGATGGGGCAGGGCTACATCCGCCTGGCTTCGGTCGAGATCTTCGTCCTCGACGAGGCCGATCGTATGCTCGATATGGGCTTCTTCCCCGATGTCCGGCGCGTCATTGCCGCGCTGCCCACCCGGCGGCAGACGCTGCTCTTTTCCGCCACGATGCCCGAACCGATCCAGGAACTGGCCAATACCATCCTGCATCAGCCCGAATTCGTCGAGGTCACGCCGCAGGCCACCACGGTGGAGAAGATCGACCAGTCGCTGTACTACGTCAGCCGGCGGGATAAGCGCGCGCTGCTGCTGCATCTGCTCAATGACCGCGCGCTGCGCCGCGTGCTGATCTTCACGCGCACCAAACATGGTGCGAACAAGCTGGCCGAGCAGTTGAACGAGGCGGGCGTGCGCGCCGACGCCATCCACGGGAACAAGTCGCAGTCAGCCCGCGAACGCGCCCTGCGCGATTTCAAGGCCGGGCGGGTGCGCGCGCTGGTGGCGACCGATATCGCCGCGCGCGGCATCGACGTCGATGATGTCACGCATGTCATCAACTTCGACATGCCCGTCGAACCGGAGAGCTACGTCCATCGCATCGGGCGTACCGCGCGCGCCGGGGCGGAGGGGAGCGCGTTCTCGTTCTGCGCGGTGGAAGAGCGCAGTCTGCTGCGCGCCATCGAGCGCCTGATCCGCCTGACCATCCCCGTGGTGAGCGATCACCCGTATGCCGACGGGGCTACCCTGCCCGAAGCGCCGCGTCCCTCGCGCGGGCCGCGTCAGCCGGATGCCGGGCGCGGTCACACAGCGCGGACGATGCAGGCGCACACCGCGCGCGAGGCCGTCCAGCAGATCGAAGAGCGGACGCACAGGCCGAAGCGCCGCCGCTCGCGCAGCCGGGCGAACCGGCCCGCGAGCGAGGCGATGCCGACGCCCCTGTCCTGATCGGTCAGCGGTGACCGGGGCGGCGCGCAGCGGACGCCAGACGCCGCCCCGATCTGACCCTCATCCTTCCTGCCCGGTCGATGGCCGGCGCTTGCGCCGCGATGGCCCGGTCTTGGGCGGGTTGAGCGGTGGCGGGGCGGGCGGCTGCGGTTTGGGCGGAGGCGGCGGGGTCGGATGCACCGGCCCCCCGGTGGTCGGATCGATCGGTTTGGGCGGGATGTTTCCCCCGGATCGGGCGTACATGAGCGCACCTCATCTCCATTGCAACCGCCGGGAGTCGCTGTCCCGGTCAATGAAACGGCGCGGGTGACCCCGCGCCTGCTTTTTCGATCGCCCGCGATCGGATGCGATCACTTCCCCTTCTTGACGGTCGGCGTTTTGCCGCCCTTGTCCACGCCGGGGGTCTTCCCCCCCTTGATGCCCGCCGTATCTCCCTTCGGGACAGCCGGTTCCTTGCCCCCCGGAGCCTTATCCGTCCCCTTACCCGGACTTTTCGCCAGCATCATGATCGATTCCCTCTCTGTGCAGCGCGATCACTGTCTATCAGTATAGGGCGAAAACCCGCGCAGCGCGCACTGGATCCGGCGGACGCCGCCGTTCAGCCGGGCTGACGGGCATCGAGCGCGGCGACAAGCCGGCGGAAGTGATCGCCGCGTTCGGCGAAATCGCGGTAGGCGTCGTAGCTGGTTCCGCCGGGCGAGAGCAGCACGACATCGCCCGGCCGGGCGCTGCGCCGCGCTTCGGCGACCGCCTCTTCAAGCGTGGCCACGCGCACGGCCAGCCCGGGCGGCGCGCCCAGGTCGTTCAGCGTCCGCAGGATCAGCTCGCCCGCTTCGCCGAAGGCGATGATGCGCCGACAGCGTCGGATCGCATCCGTGAGCATCTCCTCCCACGGGAGCTTTTTATCCCGCCCGCCCAGCAGCAGCACGATCGGCTCGGTGAAACTGCGCAGCGCGGCCAGCACGCGCTCCGGCGCGGTGGCGATGCTGTCGTTGTACCAGCGCGCGCCGTCCAGGGTGGCGACCAGTTCGAGCCGATGTTCGACGCCGCGGAAAGCCCCCACGACCGCGCGCATCGCCTCCGGCGGCGCGCCCGCCGCCCCGGCGATGGCGCAGGCCGCCAGCACATTGAGGACGTTGTGCGCGCCGCGCAGCAGGATATCGCCGCGCTCCATGACCACGGTCGGTTCGCCCTTCGGGGCGGATGTGCCACTGACGATCAGACGCTCTCCGGCCAGAAACGCCCCGTCGGCCACGATCGCGTGGGCGCTGAACTGGGCGACGCGGCCCGGCGCGCGCGCGATCAGGGCGCGGGCGTTGGCATCATCCCGGCCCAGCACGGCCAGATCGTCGGGCCGCTGATGCAGGATGATCTGCGCTTTGGCTTCGATGTAGGCCTCCATCGTCCCGTGCCGGTCGAGGTGGTTGGGCGTGATGTTGAGCACCGCGCCGATGGCCGGGCTGGTCGTCATCAGCTCCAGTTGAAATGAGGACAGCTCCATGACCACCTTGTCGGTCGGCTGGATGGTGGGCAGCACATCGAGCAGCACCGCGCCGATGTTGCCGCCGACATGCGTGGTGAAGCCCGCCTGTTCGAGCATCAGCCCGGTGAGCGTGGTGGTCGTCGTCTTGCCGGCGCTGCCGGTGATGCCGATCACCGGGGCCGGGCAGCGCTCGATGAACAACTGCGCATCGTTGGTGAGCGGGATGCCGCGCGCCTGCGCCGCCCGGACGATCGGCAGATCGAGCGGGACGCCGCCGCTCAAACAGAGCAGATCGACGCCGTCGAGCAGCGTTTCCGGGTGGCCGCCGAGCACGAATTCGACGCCGGGGTAGGCATCGAGGACGACGCCGAGCGCGTCGGCGGTCTTGCCATCGCTGACGACGACCTGTGCACCGACCGTCGGCAGCCAGCGGGCCAGCGCCTGCCCCTGACGGGCGAAACCGAGCACAGCGACGCGCTGGCCGGAGAGGGGATCGGTCATCGCATTTTCCTCATCCAAAACACAATTGCCGGCATATATGCCGGCAATTGTACCAGAGCGATGAGCGATACAGGCTCCTCGGCGGGCGCTCACTCCCCGCGGAAGGCGGTCAGCACGGGCACGAGCAGCGACTCTTCAAGCTGTTGGGCGGCGCCGGCTTCGCCCTGCACCAGTATGATGTACGTGTTGGCGGCGGTCTCCGTCCCGGCGGCGAACAGCGCGATCCCGCCTTCCGGGATGACGATCCGGAGCAGCGTCCAGGTGTATTCGCCCAACTGAACCTCGCGCCGCTCGATCGGGTCGGGGTTCAGCTCGGCCAGGCCTTCGCTCAGCAGCCGATCGATCTGCTGCGCCAGCACCTGCCCCTCAACTTCCTGGACTGCGAGCAGGTTCGCCCCCATGTCGGTGTAAACGCCGGCTTCGACTTCCGTCCAGTCAGCCGGCACGAGGAAGGTGGCTGTGCCGACCGTGCGCTCGACCAGATCGAAGCTCAGCGTGAAGCGCAGGCCGAGCGACTCGATGCACGACCGATCGGGTTCCGCCGTCGGATCGTCCAGGAAAGCCGCGGCGATCGCCGCCGGGCATGCGTCGCTGATCATCGCCCCGTGGCCGATGGCGGGGAAGACGACATGCACCGCCTGCGGCAGCGTCTGCGCGACGCGATCGCCGTATTCGGGCGGCGTGACCGGGTCGTATTCGCCGCTCAGCAGCAGGGTGGGGATGGCGACATCGGTCGGCGTATTCGCCTCCGCCGGGATCAGCGGGACGTCCACCAGCGGGCACAGATCGGTGTAATCGCTGGCTTCCTCCAGCAGCGCCTGCGCGAAGATCGCCGGCACGTCCGGGCTGATGACCGGCTCCCCGTAAGCGCGTTCGGCGCAGTTGACGGCCCAGTTCATGCCCATGCTGAACCCGGGGTCGAGCAGGGCGCCCAGCGTCTGCGCGGCCCAGGCGAAATCGCCCTGTTGGGCCGCCGCCGTGATCTGCCCCGGCAGTCTGGTCAGCCCAGCGGTGTCGTACAGGCTGTTGAAGACCGCGGTCGCCAGCCGGCTGCCCTCCAGCTTGATCATGATCGTCTCGCCCGACGCCGGGTTGGTGAAGGGCACATCGACTGGTTCGGCGTTCACGCGCTCGATCAGATCGAGCAGCGTCTCCAGCAGATCGGGGTTGGCCTCCGCGCAGGCCGCATCGGTGGCGCAGGCCGCGGCCAGCCGGTTGAAGGCGCGCCAGCCGAAATCGACCGCCCGCTGATTGAAGTCGAGATCGCGCGGGACGACGGCATCGAGGATGACGCTGCGCAGGCCGCGCGGGGCCACCTCCATCACGTGCTGGGCGAGCAGCGATCCATACGAGACGCCGTACAGGTTGTAGCTGTCGTACCCCAGGCCATCGAGCACGACGGTGGGGATGTCGCGGGCGTTCTCGTAGCTGTCGAAGGCGGTCAGATCGATCCCGGCGGCGGCGAATTCGGCCAGACAGGCGCTGACCGCCTCACGCTGGATCTGATTGAGCGTATCGGTATCCGTCGTCTCGCTCAGGGCGGCGGCCAGCCGATCGGTGTAGGCCGGGCAGGTCAGGGCCGGGCGGCTGTAGCGGTTGCCGCGCTGTTCGATGAACACCAGATCGCGTTCGGCCAGGATGTCCGTCAGCGCGGCGGCGGCGGCGAACACCAGCGTATCGACCGAGCCGCCTGGGCCGCCCTGCAGCAGCACCAGCGGATCGGGGGCGGGAGCGTCACCCGTGGCGCGGGCGCGGAACACGGCCAGCTCGATCGTGCCCTGTTCCGGGGCGTCATGGGTCAGCGGCACGGTCACCAGGCCGCACTCCAGCGTCAGCGGCAGAGCGGCGAAGGTTTCCGGGCAGTCGGTCGGCGTGAATTGGGCGGATGCCAGCGCGCGCCCCGGCGCAGTGGATACGGCGATCGCGCTCAGGCCGAACGCCAGCACGAGGACGCGCAGCAGATCACGGGGTGTCGGTACGATCATCGGCTGTATCTCCCTCTTGAGCAGCAGTTATGGACAGCGGGTAAGAGAGAACCAGCACCCGGCGCAGCCGACGGTCAGCGGTCGGCGGATGTTTTTCCGCCGCATCCAGAAGCGCCCACAGCGCGCGGCGCAGCTCGGCGAATTCCTCGTCGGTCAGGGCGATCTCGTAATCGCGGAACAGGAGCCGGTCGACGTCCAGGTGCGGGCTGGAGGCGACCAGCGCCGCCATCTCGTTGGCGGCCAGCGTCCCGTAGATGCGCACGAAATCGGCGAACTCGTCCGTATCGATGCCGCGCGCCAGATCGGCGTCGCTCAGGTGCAGTTCGGCTTTGACAGCGGTCAGCGTGCGTTCTTCGATCCCTTTCACCAGATGCGTGGCGACGACCTCGATCACACCTCCCTGCAGCAGCTTGCTGATATGCCGATAAAGCGACGGTCTGGGAACGTCCTGCAGCACCCCGGCGATCTGCGTCGTCGTGAGCTGGCGTCCGTACAGAAGCTGGACGATGCGTAAGCGCACCGGGTGGTTGAGCAGGTCAAAGCGTTTCATCAGACAGTCTCAAAAATGAGATCGATATCAGTTTATAGATCAAATTGTCCGCGCTGTCAACTTCTGAGGGGGGCGAACGCCCCGACCGATCCGGATCGAGGGACGCGGGCGTCGGGCGATCCGACCGCGCGTCAGACCATCTCTTTGATCGCCTCGGCGATCTGGCGCGTGATGCCGGGGACGCGCGTCAGTTCGTCGATGCTGGCCGCTCGGATCGCGGTGATCGAATTGCCGAACGCCTTGAGCAGCGCCTTGCGCCGCGCCGGGCCGATGCCGGGCACGGCTTCAAGCTGGCTGGCCATGCCCAGCCTGGTGCGTTTGGCGCGGTGCGATGTGATCGCGTAGCGGTGCGCCTCATCGCGGATGCGCTGGACGAGGTAGAGCGCGTCCGACCGGCGCGGCAGGATGATCGGATCGGGCTGGCCGGGCAGGTAGATCTCCTCGAACTGTTTGGCCAGCGCGCACACCGGCACGCGGTCGGTCAGGCCGAATTCAGCCAGCACCTCCACCGCAATGTTGAGCTGCCCTTTGCCGCCATCGACGATGAGCAGATCGGGCAGCAGCCGCCAGGTGGCATCTTTATCCTCCTGGCCGGGCGCGCTGATGACCGGTTCGTCGGTGAACTGCTGCCAGCGGTTGAAGCGCCGCGTCAGCGCCTCGCGCATCGACTGGTAATCGTCCGGCCCGCTGTGCGTCACCGAGCGGATGTTGAAGCGGCGGTACTCCGCCTTCTTCGGCACGCCCTGCACGAAAACGACGCGGCTGGCGACGATGGCCGTCCCCTGCGTCGTGCTGATGTCGTAGCATTCCAGGCGCACCGGCGGGCGGGGCAGCCCTAACGCGGCCTGAAGCTGGCTGATCGCCGTCTCCTGCTTGTGCGCATCGGCCTCCCACTGGGCGCGCATCATGCGCAGGGTTTCCTGCGCGTTTTCAGCGGCCACGCCGATCAGCGCGCGCTTATCGCCGCGCTGCGGCACGGTGATGGTGACGCGCTTGCCGTGGCGGCGGTCTTTCAGCCAGCTTTCGATGATGCGCGTCTCCTCGATATTCTGCGGGATGACGACCTCCTCCGGCACTTCAGCCGTGTCCCCGTAGAAGCGGCGGATGAACGCGCTCAGCACCTCGGCATCAGTCGATCCCTCCGTGCCGTCCAGCACGCGGGCATCCGACCCGATCAGCTTGCCGTTGCGGATGAACAGGATCTGCACGACCGCATCGCCATCGTCGCGGGCCAGCGCGATGACGTCCTGATCGGCCAGCGCGCTGCTGACGGCCTTGTGTTCGCGCGTGATGAAGCTGATCGCCTTCAACTGGTCGCGGAGGCTGGCCGCCCGTTCGAAATCGAGCGCTTCGGCGGCGGCGTGCATCTCGGCTTCCAGCCGGCTGACGACGCGCTCGCTGCGCCCGCTGAGCACGTCCATCAATTCCTGGATCATGGCGCGGTACTGCGCCTGATCGACCGCGCCGATGCACGGGGCGCTGCACAGCTTGATGTCGTGGAACAGGCAGGCGCGCGGGTCGCGCCCGGTGATCTCGCGGTCGCAGGTCAGGTAGGGGAACGCCCGGCGCAGGGTTTGCAGCGTGTTCTGCACCGCCCACATGGCGACATACGGCCCGAAATAGCGCGCCCCGTCCCGTTCGACGCGCCGCGTCGTTTCCACGCGGGGGAAGGGATCCTGCCAGCGGACTTTGATGTACGGATAGCGCTTGTCGTCCTTCAGGCTGATGTTGAACTGCGGCTTATGGCGCTTGATCAGCGTCTCTTCCAGGATCAGCGCCTTGATCTCGTTCTCTTCGACGATGTACTCGATGTCGTGGATCTGCTCGCGCAGGCGCAGGGTCTTCAGGCTGCTCTCCGCGCTGGCGTTGAAATACGACCGCACGCGCTGGCGCAGCTTTTTGGCCTTGCCCACGTAGATGATCCTGCCGTGGGCGTCCTTCATCAGGTAGACACCGGGCTTGAGCGGCAGATTTTTCAGGATCGTCTGGATGTGTTCGGACGGCTGGAACATCGCTGTCAGGTTGGAAATCGGTCGGACGAATGTTCGAAATCATAACCGATTTTAACCCCTGCGACATCCCGGCGGTACAGGCGGAGCGCACCGACGGGGCGCGCAAAACGCCGTTTCCGTCCGCCGCGCGCTTCTTGCATCGCGGCGATCAACGTGACAGACTCGACCCGATGTCCGATCGCGCGCCGTCTTCAGGCTCATTGTCATTCAGGCTGGCGTGATTTTGTGCATGCAGGAAAACAGTATCCTTGTGTCAGTTGGCTGCACCGTCGATAGAGAGGGATGAACGATCATGAAGGTGAAAGCTGTCATTCTCGCAGGGGGTGAAGGGACACGACTGGCGACGCTGACGGCCAAGCGCGCCAAGCCAGCCGTGCCGTTTGCGGGCAAATATCGCATCATCGATTTCACGCTGTCCAACTGCGTCAACTCCGGCATTTTCGACGTGCTGATCCTGACGCAGTACCGCCCGCACAGCCTGAACGACCACATCGAGCGTGGCCGTCCCTGGGATCTTGACCGCTCCTTCACCGGCGGCGTGCAGATCCTCCAGCCGTACAAAGGTCGCTACGATACCGACTGGTACGCGGGCACAGCCGATGCGGTGACACAGAATCTCAATTTTGTGCGCCGGGGCCGCCCGGAGTACGTCCTGATCCTGTCCGGCGATCACATCTACGAGATGGATTACGACATCCTGATCAGCTATCACCGGGAAAAGAACGCCGACGCCACGATCTGCACGATCAACGTGCCGTTCGACGAAGCCAGCCGCTACGGCATCCTCGACGTCGATGAGGACTACCGGGTCAGGAATTTCGTCGAGAAGCCGGCCAACCCGCCGGGCACGCTGGCGAGCATGGGCGTGTACGTCTTCAGCTACCCGGTGCTGGAAAAGCTGCTGCTGGAGGACAAAGACAAACCGGGGTCGAGCCACGACTTCGGCAAGGACATCATCCCGCACATGATCAGCGAGCGGATGCGGGTGTACGCCTATCCATACGGCGGCTACTGGATCGACGTCGGGACGATCGACGCCTACTGGGAAGCGCACATGGATCTGCTGGCCTCGCCGCCCTCGCTGACGCTCAACGATCGCACCTGGGTGATCCATACCAAGAGCGAAGAGCGCGCCCCGGTGCACATCCAGGCCGGCGCGACGATCCGCAACAGCCTGATCACCAACGGCGCGGTGATCAGCGAAGGCGCGGTGGTCGAGCGGTCGGTGCTGTCGCCGGGCGTATTCGTCGGCCCGAACGCGATCGTGCGCGAGTCGGTCATCCTGACCGATACCTACATCGAAGCCGGGGCGGTCGTCGAGCGCTGCATCCTGGATAAACTGGTCATCGTCGGCAGCGGCGCGCACGTCGGCACGCTGAGCGATGTCGGCGAGCTGCGCATCACCTGCGTCGGCAAGGGGACGGAAATCCCGTCCGGCTTCAACATCGGGGCCGGGTCGATCCTGGGAACCGATCTCAAGCAGGCCGATTTTGAGGCGTTCCCCGATCGCATCGTCCCCGCCGGAACCCGGATCGGCTATCAGTCGAACAAAAAGCGGTGAGATCGGCGCTGCGGCCTCCGGCGGACGGGGATGCGGGCGGGCCGGCAACCGGGTGATCGTCCGGCGGGCTTGTCGGCTATAATCAGACGACGGGGAGAGCGGCGGCACTGCGCGCGGATACGGGATCGCAATGACGGACGAATTGATCGGCAAGCGGATCGGCGGGTACGAGATCCGGGATGTGCTGGGGCGCGGCGGCATGGCCACCGTGTACCGCGCCTATCAGGTCTCGATGAACCGCCTGGTCGCGATCAAGATCCTGCCGCGCCAGTTCCTCAACGACGATACCTACCTGCAGCGCTTCGAACGCGAGGTGCAGATCGTATCGCAGTTGGAGCACCGCAACATCGTCCCCGTGCATGATTACGGCGAATTTGAAGGCCAGCCGTACATCGTGATGCGCTACATGTCCGGCGGCTCGGTCGATGATCTGGTGCGCACCGGGCCGCTGTCCGCGGAGCAGATCGTCAACATCCTCGGTCAGATCGCTCCGGCGCTCGACTATGCCCACAGCCGCGGCGTGCTCCACCGCGATCTCAAACCGTCCAACGTGCTGATGGACGACGACGGGGGCGCGTTCCTGACCGATTTCGGCATCGCGCGCATCCTGGGCGAGGGGGCCGGCGCGACGATCACGACCACCGGCGTGGTCGGCACACCGGCCTACATGTCGCCGGAGCAGGCGCAGGGCAAGCCGCTGGATGCGCGCAGCGATATCTACGCGCTGGGCGTCATGCTGTTCGAGATGGCGACCGGACGCCGCCCGTTCGAAGGCGATACGCCCTACAGCATCGCGGTGCAGCAGGTGACGATGCCGCCGCCGCGCCCGCGCTCGCTCAACCCGGAGCTGTCGTCCGCGTTGGAGAGCGTCATCCTGACCGCGATGGCCAAAACCCCGGATAGCCGCTACCCCGATGCGGCCACGCTGGCGGAGATGGTCAGCCGCGCGCTCTACCCGCCCGGCGGCGACCTGCACGATACCCAGACCGGCATCCGCCGCCCGGAGGCCGAGGCGACCGTCCCGACGACGCCCCCGCCGGGGATGGACGCGCTCAGCAGCCCGCCGATCCCGCTGCCCCCCGCCTACGTCGTCAACCCCGCCGCGCCGATCAGCTCCGGCCTGATGCCGGGCGTGACGGGCAGCGCGCCCTCGATCGGCGCGGGCAGCTCGGGCGGGATGCACGCCGTACCCGTCGTCCGGCGGCGCAAACGCGGCCCGGGCTGGCTGTTCAGCGCGGCCATCGGCGGCGGGTTGGGCTGCGCCCTGCTGATCCTGCTGCTGGCCGCGATCGCGCTGGTGGTGGCCCTGGTGGTGCGCGGCGATCGCGAGGCGGCCCAGGCCGCGGCCACGGCGCGCGCCGCCGGCACTCCCGCCGAGGACTACGTGCCGCGCCTGACCGCCGAACCGGCCCTCACCGGCGGGTTGATCCCGACGCTGGGGCCGGACAGCGTCATCGGTGGCGCGCTCACGCCCGGGCCGACGGTCACGCCCGGCGCGTTCCGCAGCGGTACGATCGTGTACACATCCGATCGCGATGACAATTTCGACCTCTACCGGTTGGATCTGGCCACCGATAGCGAAACGCGCCTGACGTTCAGCCCGGCGGTCGATCTCTCGCCCGCCCTGTCGCCCGATGGCCAGCGCATCGCCTTCGTCAGCGATCGCGACGGCGATTTCGACATCTACCTCATCGACCGCAATGGCGACAACCTGGTGCGGCTGACGGATAACACCGTCGTCGATCGCGCCCCGACCTGGAGTCCGGACGGGGAGTGGATCGTCTTCTCGACCGAGCGGGCCGGCGGCGCGCACAGCCTGTACCGCATCCGCCCGGATGGCAGCGATCTGACCGCGATCTTCGGCGATGACCGGCGCGCCACCGACCCAGCCTTCACCGCCGATGGGCGCTTCCTGCTCTTCACTTACGGGCTGGCCGCCGACCCCTCGACGTGGGAGATCGCCCGGCTCGATTCGATCACGCTGGCGCTGGTGCGTCTGACCACCAATGCCGTGCGCGACTGGTCGCCCGTGTTCCTGCCCGATGGCGGCGTGCTCTACAGCACCGACGGCGAAGGCTTCGCCGCGATCGCCCGGCTGACCGCGTCGGGCACGCGCGAGATCGTGTTCGACAGCATCGGCTACGACTGGGGGGCCTACCCCAACCCGGACGGTACGGCGATCGTCTTCACCTCCGATATCACCGGGCGCGATGAGCTGTATCTGCTCCCGCTGAACCGGGAGAATCCGCAGCCGATCCCGCTGACCACACAGGGCGGCCTGTACCCCCAGTGGGGCCTGTGACTGCGCCGCGCAGATATCCCGATCGATCTGAGGAGCGATCAAGCCTTAGTCCGGCATGTTAAGGTCGATCCGTGAAGATTTAAGTTTGCTCAAAATAACTTGAAATTTCGATATGCCGGGGAGTATGATGCTGCTGTAACTTAATGATCTGATCGATCCTCCGTTCGGACGAAAACAAGCATGAGTTCCTATACCCTCCCCCCCAGCGTCAATGCCAACGGCCAGCACAACAACGGTCAGCAGCATGATCGCCCGCTCGTCCTGTTCACCAATGATGACGGTTTCCTCTCCCCCGGCCTGTGGACGGTCGTTGAGGCGTTCTGCGCGATCGCCGATATCCTGGTCGTCGCGCCGCGGACGCAGCAGAGCGGCACGGGCCGGTCGATGCCGGTGACCAGCGAAGGGCGCATCTTTGAGGAGCGGCGTTCGATCTGCGGCAGGACGTACACCGTCTACAGCGTGGACGGCACGCCGGCGCAGTGCGTGCAGCACGGCGTGATCGAGCTGGCCGACCGGCTGCCATCGCTGGTGGTGAGCGGCATCAACTACGGGGAAAATACCGGCAACGGCGTCACCATCAGCGGGACGGTGGGCGCGGCGCTGGAAGGGGCCAGCCTGGGCATCCCCTCGCTGGCCGTCAGCCAGCAGACGCCCAAAGATCTCCACCTGACGTATTCGGACGATGTCGATTTCCGCGCGGCGGCCCATTTCGCCGTCCAGTTCGGCCAGTGGATGATGAGCGCGCGCAAGCCCGACGATGTCGATGTGCTCAAGATCGACTGCCCGCTCAACGTGACGACCAGCACGCCGTGGAAGGTGACGCGCCTGAGCCGCCGCCGCGTTTACTGGCCGACGCGCCCGGAGCGCGTCGCGCTCAGCGACGTCGGGCGTATGGGCTATCATTTCGACGCCGATCCCGCCCAGGCTGAGCCGGACTCCGACGTGTACGTCGTCATGCACGAGGGGCTGGTCTCGGTGACGCCGATCAGCCTGGATCTGACCTCGCGCACCGACCTGTTCCGCCTCGATCAGTTCCTGCGCGGCACCTATCAGAACGGTCAGATCCCGGCCAACGCTGTGCGCCTGGCTCGCTCGGCCCGGCGCGGCGAGCACGCCGGGGATTGACGATCAGCGTTCCCGCTCGAAGGCCAGCGGGCGCATCCCGTTGAGCGTGACCACCAGCGACATGCCGACATCGGCGAGCACAGCCGCCCACAGCGAGGTGATGCCGAACAGGGCCAACACCAGAAACAGCGCTTTCATGATGAAGGCGAGCGCGATGTTCTGGCGGATCAGCCGCCGGGTGAGGCGCGCCAGACGAATGGCGAACGGCAGCCGGGTCAGATCGTCGGCCATCAGCGCGATATCGGCGGTCTCCAGCGCCTGCGGGCTGCCCGCCCCGCCCATGGCGATGCCGACGGTGGCCGCCGCCAGCGCGGGCGTGTCGTTGATGCCGTCGCCCACCATCCCGACCGGGCCGTAGCGCTGGCGCAGCGCGTGGATGCTGTCCACCTTGTCTTCGGGCAGCAGGCCGGCGCGCACGGCGTCCACGCCCACCGCCGCGCCCACCCGCTGGGCGGCGGCAGCGTTGTCCCCGGTCAGCATGACCGTCGTCAGCCCCAGCGCGTTCAGCTCGCGGATCGCAGCCGCGCTGGCCGGGCGCACCCGGTCGGCCAGCGTGATCAGGCCGCGTACCTGCCCGTCATCGGCCAGCAGCATCACGGTCTGGCCGCTGGCTTCCGCCGCGGCGACCCGATCGCAGACGTCCGGCCCATGCGCGAAGGCTTCATCGAACAACCGGTGGCTGCCGACCACGACCGTGTGGTCATTGACGCAGCCGCGCACCCCGCGCCCGGCCAGCAGTTCGACCGCCTGCGCCGCCGGGTAGACATCGACCAGCGCGCGCTGCTGCGCCGCCTGCACGACCGCCCGTCCCAGCGGGTGGGCGGTGCCGCGCTCCACCGCCGCCGCCAGCGCCAGCACGTCATCGCAGGCCGGGCAGGTATCCTCCGCCGGGCAGGTCAGCGCGTGCCAGCCGGTGACCGCCGGGCTGCCCTCGGTCAGCGTGCCGGTTTTGTCGAACGCCAGCGCCCGCAGCGTGCCCAGCGCTTCCAGGAACGCCCCGCCTTTGATCAGCACGCCGCGCCGGGCCGCCGCGGCGATCGCGCTGATCACGGTCACCGGGGCGCTGATGACCAGCGCGCACGGGCAGGCGATGACCAGCATCGACAGGGCGCGGTACAGCCAGCCGTGTTCCGCCGGGGTGTCGTAAAACGGCCCGCCGAAGAACAGCGGCGGGACGAGTGCGATCAGGACGGCGATCACCACCACAGCGGGGGTATACCAGCGCGCGAAGCGGTCGATCAGCCGCTGGCTGGGCGCGCGGACGCTCTGCGCTTCTTCCACCAGGCGGATGATGCGGCTGAGCGTCGTATCCGCCGCGCGCCGGGTGACGCGGATCGTCAGCGCCCCCTCCCCATTGATCGTGCCGGCGTAGACCGCCTCACCGGCCATCTTGCTGACCGGGATGCTCTCCCCGGTGATCGGGGCCTGGTTGACGCTGCTCACGCCGGCTTCGACGACGCCATCCGCCGGGATCTGCTCCCCCGGCCTGACCAGCACCCGATCGCCGACAGCCAGGTCAGCCGCCGCGATCGTCTCTTCGCGTCCGTCGCGCAGGCGCACGGCCTGCGTCGGCTTCAGGGCCAGCAGTCCGTGCAGGCTGGCGCGGGCGCGATCGGCGGTGTAGCCCTCCAGCGCTTCGCCGATGGCGAACAGAAAGATGACCGTGGCCGCTTCCAGGTATTCGCCGATGGCGATCGCGCCGAAGGCGGCGATCGTCATGAGCAGATTGATGGTGAATTCCCGGTTGATGATCAGCCCGTTGACGCCGCTGCGCGCGATCGGGTAGAGCGCGATGACCATGCCCAGCGTGTAGGCCGGCCCGGTGACCGCCTCCGGCAGCCCGAAGATGAGGGAGGCCAGCAGCGTCAGCAGGACGATCGCGCCACCGGTCACGGCCAGTTGCGTCTCGCGGCGCGCCAGCAGGTAGAGCCAGAAGCCGATGATCCCGCCCCGGCTGGCCGCGGATGAGGGGGGCGCGTCCGTCTCCGGCTCCAGCGACTTGCCCAGGGCGGCGACGCGCTCTTGCAGCACTTCAAAGGCGACATCGCCCTCCAGCGTCATCTTGCCGGTGGCGAAGGTCACCTGGACGGCATGGACGCCGTCCAGCCGGGCGACGCTGTTTTCGACATCGCGGGCGCAGTGGGCGCAGTCCATCCCGCGGACGGTGTACGTTCTGGTGGGCATGAGGGCCTCGAATGAGATTCGATCTCACTACAAAATGCTCTATAATACTAACATATCATCCCGGCTGTGTCAAGCGCCAGATGGATGCCATGCGCCGCCAGGGCCTGCCCTGCGGGATGCATCCGCCGGACGATCGCCGCTTGCCCGGACTCAGGGCAGGTGCTAGACTCCGAGTTGAGAGCAAGGAGACACCCCCGTCGTGCCCGAACAGGCGTTGTATCTCAAATGGCGTCCCCAGGCCTTCGAGGATGTGATCGGCCAGGAGCACATCACGCGGACGCTGCGCAGTGCCATGCGCGCCGATCGCGTGCGCCATGCGTATCTGTTCAGCGGGCCGCGCGGCACGGGCAAGACGACGACCGCCCGCCTGCTGGCCAAAGCGGTCAACTGCCTCGATCCGGATGTCAACCGCCGCCCGTGCAATGTCTGCGCGTCCTGCGTGGCCGTCAATGAGGGCCGCTTCCTCGATCTGATCGAGATCGACGCGGCCACCCACACCGGCGTCGATGATGTGCGCGACCTGCGCGACAAGATCGCGTTCGCGCCGGGCGAGGGCCGCTACAAGGTCTACATCATCGACGAGGTGCACCGCTTCAGCGGCAGCGCGTTCGATGCGCTGCTCAAGACGCTGGAGGAGCCGCCCGAACACGCGTTGTTCGTGCTGGCCACCACCGAGATCGACAAAGTGCCGCAGACGATCAAGAGCCGCTGCTTGCAGTTCGAATTCCGCCGCCTGTCGGTGCACGAAGTCGCCGATCGGCTGGAGCGCATCTGCGCGGCGGAAGGCCTGCGTTACGAGCGCGCCGCCCTGGAACTGGTCGCCCGTGAGGGCACGGGCAGCGTGCGCGACTCGATCAGCCTGCTCGATCAGATCGTGACCGATCCCGATGAGCCGGTCACGGTCGATCTGGTGCAGCGCGTGCTCGGCACGGCGTCCAGCGCGGCGGTGCGCGAACTGGTGGACTGCATCGCCGCGGGCGATGCCGGGGGCGGCCTGCGCGTGATCGCCGCGGCGATCAACCACGGCACGGATCCGAAGCAGTTTGGCCAGCAGATCGTCGAGCATCTGCGCCATGTCCTGATCGCCGCCACCGCCGGCGCGGATCTGATCGAGGCCTCCGCGGCGGAACGGGCGCTGTACGAGCAGCAGGCCGCCCGCATCCCCCGATCGACCTTGATCCGGGCGCTGCGCATCTTCAATGAAGCGGTCAACAGCTACCGCGGCGGCTGGCAGCCCCAGCTCACGCTGGAGCTGGCGCTGGTGGAGGCCCTGCACGCTCCGGAGAGCGCCCCCGTCGAAGCGCCTGCGCCCGTCCGCGCGGCGGCCCCGGCTCCCGCCGTCGAAGCCCCCCCGCCGCCGGTCGATGAGACGGGCGAGGCGGTCGTTCAGGCGGCGGCCATCAACGACCGCTGGGCCGATGTCCTGCGCGTCATGGGCGGGATCAACCCGCAAAGCCCGGCGGTAATGGAGCACTACCGTGCCGTGCAGGTCAAGGGCAACCATGTCGTCCTCGGCACGACCAATCCCCTTTTCTTCAACCGCATTCACGGGCATACTGAGAAAATCAAGATCGTCGAACAGGCGCTGAGCCGGTATTTCAGGCGGCAGCTCCGCGTCAGCGTGACGCTGCTCAACAGTGACGGCTCGCTTCCGGGCGGGTCGAGCAGTTTCCCGCCCGATCGGGTGATGCGCTCGTTCGGCGCGCGCGACCAGCAAGAGAACAGTTGACATCAGCAGGATTGAGTCGTTCAGGAGTGGGATCATGACCAAAAAACGCGGCGCATTCGGCAGCGGCGGCCTACCGGTCGGCGGCGGCGGCCAGATGGGGATGATGCGCCAGCTTCAGAAGATGCAGCAGGAGATGGCCGAGGCGCAGGCGGCCCTTGAGACGGAAACGGTCGAGACCAGCGTCGGCGGCGGCGCGGTCAAGGTCGTCATCACCGGTCACCAGCGCATCCAGTCGATCACGATCAACCCGGACGCCATCGATACCAGTGACAGCGAATGGGTCACCGATCTGCAGGATCTGCTGGTGCTGGCGATCAACCAGGCGATCGAACAGAGCCAGTTGATGGCCGCCAAGCGCATGGAAGCGATCACCGGCGGGCTGGGCGATATCCCCGGCCTGAGCGGGCTGCTGGGCGGCTGAGCGGCGGCGCGCCGCTGCGATCATGAATCGCGCTGTCCCTGAACCGGTCACGCGGCTGGTGGAGGCCTTCTCGCGCCTGCCCGGCATCGGGCCGAAAACGGCCTCGCGGCTGACGTATTATCTGCTGCGCGCCCCCGATGACGTGGCGCTGGCACTGGCCGATGCCCTGCGCGATCTGAAAGCCAACACGCGGCTGTGTTCGCGCTGTTACAACATCACAGTGGACGATCCGTGCCGCATCTGCGCCGATGCCGGGCGGGATCAGCGCACGATCTGCGTCGTCGAGGAACCGCTCGACGTCGTCGCTATCGAGCGCACCGGCAGCTACAACGGCGTCTACCATGTGCTGCACGGCGCGATCTCGCCGGTCAACGGCATCGGCCCGGACGATCTCAAGATCCGCGAGCTGGTGGCGCGCGTCAGCGCCGCCAGCGCCGATGCCCCGGTGCTGGAGGTGATCATCGCCACCAATCCCGGCCTGGAGGGCGATGCCACCGCCATGTACATCCAGCGCGAATTGAAGCACGCCGGCGTCCGCCTGACGCGCCTGGCGCGCGGCCTGCCCGTCGGCGGCGATATCGAATACGCGGATGCGGTCACGCTGATGCGCGCGCTGCAGGGCCGCAGCGAGCTGTAAGTTCCCCGCGGCTGGATGCTCACCGCTCCAGCCGCTTTTTTTACCCATTTTTCATCATCATTGGCTCCTCAGCCGTGTTACTGTCAGATTACAGTGTACACTGTGCACTGCGATCGCATTTTTTTTGTGAAATTGGCGGGAGATTATTGCGATGACACGTTACCGTTTCTTCACCCTCCTGGCGCTGGCGCTGCTGCTCGTCACCGGCGGCGCGCTCGCCCAGAGTCCATCGGGGCCGTTCGACCCCACGCTCGAGTCGCTGAACAGCCGCGAAACGCCGGAATGGTTCCGCGACGCCAAACTCGGCATCTTCATCCACTGGGGGGTGTATTCCGTGCCCGGCTGGGCCCCGCTGACCGGTGAACTCGATGAAGTGCTGGCCGAACATGCCACGCCCGACGGTCAGCCCGGCTGGGAATACTGGTTCGCCCACAATCCGTATGCGGAGTGGTACTGGAATTCGCTGCTGGTTCCGGAGAGCGAGACGGCGGCCTATCACGCTGAAACGTACGGCGCGGATTTCGGCTATGAAGATTTCGTGCCGATGTTCAACGAAGCCACGCAGGGCTGGGATCCGTCCGAGTGGGCGCGGCTGTTCGCCGATATCGGCGCGCGTTACGTCGTCATCACGACCAAACATCATGACGGCTTCCTGCTCTGGCCCAGCGATCAGCCCAATCCGAACCGCGATGGCTGGAACAGCGAACGCGATCTGGTCGGCGATCTGGCCGCGGCGGTGCGCGCCGAGGGGATGCACTTCGGCACGTACTACTCAGGGGGCATCGACTGGACGTTCCAGCACCCAACGATCGTCGATTTCAACACGCTGATCGCCGCCATCCCGCAGGATCAGCCGTATGCCGATTACGCGCTGGCCCACTGGCGCGAGCTGATCGAGCGCTATCAGCCGGACGTGCTGTGGAACGATCTGGGCTTCCCGATGGTCGGCCTGGGCGGCATCTACGAGATGTTCGCCGATTACTTCAACAGCAACCCGGATGGAACGGTCAATGACCGCTTCGCCCTGGGCCAGCCGCGCGAGGCGTTCCACAACACCTTCTACACCGCCGAATACGCCGAACAGGAAGACATCTCCGAACAGGTGTGGGAATCGACGCGCGGCATGGGCTACTCGTTCGGCTACAACCAGCTCGACACGGAAGAGAACGTGATCACGGTCGATGCACTGGTCGATTCGTTCGTCGATATCGTCAGCAAGAACGGCAACCTGCTGCTCAACATCGGCCCGCGCGCCGATGGCTCGATCCCGGAAGTCTACAGCAATGTGCTCAACCAGTTCGGGGCGTGGCTCGATGTCAACGGGGAGGCCATTTTCGGCACGCGCCCGTATGCGGTCGCCGAGGCGGTGACCACGGACAGTGGCGAGATCCGCTACACGCGCAGCGCGGACGGTTCGACGTTGTACGCCGTCCTGATCACCCCGCTGGCTGGCGAGTCGATCACGATTGAAGGGCTGACGGTCGATGCGGGCGCGACGATTGACCTGCTCGGCGTCCGCGATGGCCTGAGCTTTGAGGTCACGGCGGAGGGCACGACGATCAGGCTGCCGCCGATGACTCGCCAGGCCCCGGCTCCGGCTTACACCTTCCGCATCAGCCCCGCGCCGGGGATGGGGATGTAGATTCGCGCCGACGCAGTGCCCGACCAGCCGTTCTCCACAAACGGTTTGAGGACGGCTGGTTAACCCAAATATCACAAATGAGTTTTCCCAACCGGCGAATCGGGCTGCAAAATGACCTTGACTCCTCGTCAGGCTGGCGTATACTGATGCTACAACGCGCACAGATATACCGAGGTGCGCGTTTCGCACCTTAACAACAGAACAGTGAAGTGAACGAACCAGAAAATTCCGACAGGGTGAAGTCGAAGCCCGCGGACGCGCGGCA
>DAOUBU010000114.1:0-30246 GCA_034432395.1 Anaerolineae bacterium | reverse complement strand
CGAGGCGGCGGTCGGCGTTTTCCGGCAGGCTGGCGTAAGCCTGAAAGTCGTCCAGCGTCAGGGCCGGCGTGCTGCGGATCGAGAGGGCCATCGACGATACCTCGCAGTCTCACCCCATCGGCATGTAGTGTTCGGCGGCGTAGCGCCCGGTCAGGTGATGCCAGAGCTGGCGTTCGATGTCCGTCAGCAGCGCCGAAGCGCCGAAGCGGAAGCGATCCGGGAACAGCCACGCATCGCCCAGCTCTTCTTTCATCAGGAACTGCCAGTTCATCGCCTGTTTGGCCGTGCGGATGCCGCCCGCCGGTTTGAAGCCGACGACGTAGCCGGTGCGTTCGTGATAGTCGCGGATCATGCGCGTCATCACCAGGCTGACTTCCAGCGTCGCATTGACCGCTTCCTTGCCGGTGCTCGTCTTGATGAAGTCGGCCCCGGCCATCATGCAGACCAGGCTGGCTTTGGCGACATTGCGCAGCGTGCCCAGTTCTCCGGTCGCCAGGATCGTCTTGATGTGGGCATCGCCGCAGGCCGCCCGGAAGGCCCGCACCTCGTCGTACAGCGCTTTCCAGTTGCCGGTGAGGACGTGTTCGCGCGTGATGACGATGTCGATCTCGCGCGCGCCGGCCCGCACCGACTCGCCGATCTCTTCCAGGCGCAGGCGGAACGGGCTGAGGCCGGCTGGGAACCCGGTGGAGACCGCCGCCACCGGGATCGACGTGCCCGCCAGCGCCGCGACCGCATCGGGCACGCGCTGATGATAGACGCAGACCGCGCCCACGGTGATGCCGAGATCGCCCACGCCCAGCCCGTCGAGGATATCCTGCCGCACCGGCTGGCGGGCTTTGGCGCACAGCCGGGCGACATTGCCGGGCGTGTCATCGCCGCTGAGCGTGGTCAGGTCGATGCAGGTGATGGCCCGCAGCAGCCAGGCGGCCTGATGATCTTTCTTGACCGTGCGCCGTGTGCCCAGGGTTGCGGCGCGGCGCTCCACCGCGCTCAGGTTGACGCGCACGCTGTTCACCCAGCCCAGATCGAGCGGGATGCCGGGGTTGCGCGCATGGGCCGCGGCCTCAAAGCCGTTGCCCGATGCGTGTGCCGGGTGCAGTTGGCCCTCAGCGGGGAGATCGCGCAGGGTCATCGTGACAGCCTCCAGATACATCCGTGATCGGCATCCGCCGGGTGGACAATCTGCCCATGATCGTCCCGCGAAATGCGCCCGGTGTCAACCGTCTTCTCGATCGGTGCGCCCCGACCATGCGCCCGCCCGAACAACGTTTTCAGCGCAATCCACGTACACTGAGTCCAGAGCGCCGCTGTGCCCGTCCCTGTGATGCGCACGTCGTCCTGAATGCGCTGGCCGCCGGGTGAGGGCCGGGCGATACTGCGCGGCCCCAAAGCGTGCGGTGGCCCAAAAGCGCGCGGCGGCTTAAAAGCACGCGGCGGCTTAAAAGCACGCTACAATTACAGCACAGCACGATCACGGTCTTGCACAGACAGGGAGAGAGAACACCGATGGCCGAACAGAACACACGGGAAGCGATCCGCGCCAAATTGTTGTCCGAACCGGAGCGTGAACTGGGCATCTGGCGTCAGAGCCGCTGGTACGGCATGTTCTGGCTCAAGACGATCTTCACGCTGGGCCTGTGGACGCTGCTGTTCTGGCAGCACAACTACATCTCGCTGACCACCCGGCGCGTCACCCAGAAGCGCGGGGCCTGGCTGACGACCAACGAAACGTCGCTGTCGCTGGAAAACGTGACCGATGTGACCGTCAACAAGGGCGTGTTCGGCTCGATCTTCGGCTACGGCGATATCTCGATCTCGACCGCCGGATCGTCGGGCGCGGAGATCCACGGCATCGCCATCCCCCGCCCGGAGAAGCTGCGCAGCCTGATCTTCGATCTGACCGACGGGCGGCTCGATCAGGCGCACAACTAGGGCCGGATCGCTCCGGTTCACAACCTCACCCCGAATGCGTCAGCGGGGTGAGGTCTGCGCCGGATGCGCTCAGGCATCCATGTGCAGGCGCTCCCACTCCAGCATGGCCGCCGCCAGATCGGCCTCCGCCTGCTGATAGTCCCGCCCCAGCGCTGTCACCTGCCCCGCCTGACCGGCGGCGGACGCGGCGCTGATCTGCGCCGTCAGGTCGGCCAGGCGCGCCTCCAGCGCGCTGATGTGCGCTTCGATCGCCTCGATCCGCTGTTTGCGTTTGTATGGGTTCAGGCCGTCGCGGGGGGCGGACGGGGCCGCCCCGGCTTTCGCCTGCGCCTTCTCCGCGGCGCGGGCGGCCTGCTCGCGCTCCAGCGCCGCCAATCGGGCCGCCTCGCGGGCCGCCAGAAATTCCGTATACGTCCCCGCGAAGATCTCCAGCCGACCGGGGCTGAGCGCCCAGATCTGCGTGGCCAGCGCGTCGATCAGGTAGCGGTCATGGCTGACCAGCAGCGCCGTCCCGTCGAAATCGACCAGCACGGCCTGCAGGATCTCCTGACTCGGGATATCGAGGTGATTGGTCGGCTCGTCGAGGATGAGGAAATTGGCCCCGGTCAGGGCCAGCCGCGCCAGGGCGATGCGCCCGCGCTCGCCGCCGCTGAGCGTGCCGATGGTGCGGAAGACATCATCGCCTTCGAACAGATAGCCGCCCAGGATGCGGCGCGCTTCCGCCAGGCCCATCGGCCTGACCGCCGTGATGGCATCGATGAGCGTGTCGTCCGGGTCGAGCTGTTCATGCCCCTGGGCGAAATAGCCGATCTGGACGGACGCGCCGATCACGACCTCGCCGGCCAGCGGGGGTAGTTGACCGATGATCGTTTTGACGAAGGTCGATTTGCCGACGCCGTTGGGGCCGATCAGCGCGGCGATCTCCCCGCGGCGCAGGGTGAGATCCGGCGCGTCGAACAGCGGCCTGTCCGGGTAGCCGACGCGCACGCCGCGCGTGCGCAGCACCAGATCGCCGGAGCGCCCGGCGGCGTCGATGCGCAGGTTCATCGTCCGGCGCGTGCGCGGGCGCAGGCGCGCGTCATCGCGCAGCAGCCGCTGCAGGCGCGTCAGGCGGCCCTTCGCCTGGCGCGTGTTCTGCCCGGCGATGTTGCGGCGGACATACTCCATCTCCCGGGCGATGAATGCCTGCTGCTCTTCGTATTCTTTGAGGCGGCGGGCGTGGCGTTCTTCGCGCTGCTGCGCGTACTGGCTGTAATTGCCCCGGTAGACCTCAAGCTGGCCGAAATCGAGTTCCCACACCCCCTCGGCGACGTGATCGATGAAGTAGCGGTCATGGCTGACGACCAGCACCGCGCCGGGGAACTCGCGCAGATACCCCTCCAGCCACTCGACCGCGGCGATATCGAGGTGGTTGGTCGGCTCGTCCAGCAGCAGCAGATCGGGCGCTTCGAGCAGCAGCCGGCCCAGCACAGCGCGCGTCTTCTGCCCGCCGGAAAGCTCGCTCAGCCGGCGGTGATGTTCCTCCGGTTTGAAGCCCAGCCCGTGCAGCACGGTCTTGATGCGCTGGTCGTAGGTGTAGCCGCCCGCCCGCTCGAAGGCCTCCTGGAGTTCGCCGTAGCGCGCCAGCAGATCGTCGTGCTCGCCGCCGCTGGCCGCGGCGATGCGCGCTTCCAGCGCGGCCAGCTCGGCCTCGCGCTGGCGCAGTTCGGCGAACGCGCTCAGCAGTTCGTCGTAGAGCACGTGATCGCCCAGCACCTCCGGGCGCTGGGGCAAAAAGCCGATGCGCAGCCCGCGCGCCCGCGCGATCTCGCCTTCCGTCGGCATCTCCTGGCCGATGAGCAGGCGCAGCAGCGTCGTCTTGCCCGCGCCGTTCGGCCCGACCAGCGCGATGCGCGCGCGCTGCGGGATCTCGATCGTCACGCCGGAGAAGATCGTATCCGCCCCGTAGGCCATCCCCAGACCGCGCCCGGTCAGCAGCGACATCGCTTCACTCCGCTGTGATATCCCATGCGGCCAGATCGGCGATGAAGCGGTGCGCGGTCATGTCGAGGTGGATCGGCGTCAGGCTGGCGTAGCCCTGCGCCACCGCCCAGACGTCCGTCCCCGCCTCTTCGATGCGCCCGGTCGGCTCCGGGCCGACGATCCGGCAGATCTCCGCGCCGTCATCGCCCGGCTGGCGCGCGATCTCATCGTTGTAGATGCGCAGGCCCTGCCGCGTCAGGCGCAGGCCGCGCACGCGCTCGCGCCGGGGGACATTGAGGTTGAGCACGGTGTACGGTGGGATGAGCGCTTTTTTCGCTAGCGCCTGGCGCACCACGATCGCCGCCAGGCGCGCGGCCTCGGCGTAATCCTCCACGCGATCGGCGGTGCGGTGGTCGAGCGAGACGGCCACGGCGGGCACGCCCTGAATGGTCGATTCCAGCGCCGCCGTCACCGTGCCGGAATAGGTGATATCGTGGCCGAGGTTGGCCCCCCGGTTGATGCCGCTGACGACGATATCCGGCGGCCACGGGATGATCTCCAGCGCCGCCAGCGCGATGCAGTCCGCCGGCGACCCGCCGACGCTGACGGCATCCGTGCCATCGGCCAGCGTGACATGGCGGACGATGATATCCTGAAACAGGGTCTTCTTGTGACCGGTCGAACTCTGGTTGACGGACGGGGCGATCACCTGCACGGTTCCGATCTGGCGCATGGCCTGCGCCAGCGCCAGGATGCCCGGGGCCTGGATGCCATCATCGTTGGTGACGACGATATACGTCATGCGCGATCCTTTGCTGCGTTCGGGTGCTGCTGGTGGCCGGGCGCTGGCATGGCGACTATCCGATGTTTCAACAACCTGCGCCCCACGCTTAACAGGCGTGATGTACAATCATGCTGGTCTCAGGCGATTGTACAGAAGCCCGGGGCAGATGTACAGTAGGGGCGCAGCGTGCTGCGCCCGACCCGCAGCGCCCTGCGCCCGACCCGCAGTGCCCTGCGCCCGACCCGCAGCGCCCTGCGCCCGACCCGCAGCGTGCTGCGCCCGTCATCCGGAACCGGTTGTTCGAGAGGTGGCGAATCCAGACAGGCTCATCGATGCGCCCGCGATCGATATGTAAGGAGATCTCCATGCCGGATGATTTCATTGGCAGCATCAGCTATCTGGAAGGCGTGAACAAATTCCAGAACGCGCGCTTCAAGGCCTTCGTGGATGAAATCCTCGGCCTGGTGCGCGGCAAATCGACCGAACTGCTCAGCTATGAGGATGTACGCGCCCGGCTGCGCCTGCGCGAGGAAGACTACCGCGGCCTGCAGGAGATCCCGCTGGACAAGATCGTCGGCAGCGTCGGGCGCTACCATGAATTCACGCGCAGTTTTTTACCCAAACGCAACGCGATGCAGGAACGCTGGAGCCGCGTTTACGCGGTGGCCACCGGCATGCAGGGGCTGCCGCCGATCGAGGTCTACAAGGTCGGCGATGTCTACTTCGTGCGCGATGGCAATCACCGCGTCAGCGTGGCGCGCCAGCTCGGCGCGCGCACCATTCAGGCCCACGTGACCGAGCTGCGCACCAGCATCCCGCTCTCGCCCGACATGGGCAAGGACGATCTGGACGCCGCCGAGGCTTACGCCCGCTTCCTGGAGCACACGCAGCTTTCCGTCACGCGCCCGCTGCATCAGTCGATGATGCTGAGCGAGCCATCGCGCTACGTCGATATGCTCGGCCATATCTACCTGCACCGCGATATCCTCAGCCAGACGCGGGGGGAGGAAGTCCCGCTGGAAGAAGCCGCCGCCGACTGGTACGATAATGTCTATCGTCCGGCGGTGACGCTGATCCGCAAGTACAACATCATGGAGCGTCTGCCGAAGTACACCGAGGCCGACCTGTACCTGTGGATGATCGATCACCTGCGCGATGCGCGCGAGGAATTCGGCGACGAGGCCAAAGCGCGCAGTTTCAGCGATGCCCTGGTGGATTACCTCACGCAGAAGCGCATCCCGATCCCCAAAGACCTGCTGATCGAGAAAGACGCGACAGTGGAACTGGCCAGGTTCGATATCGACGCGGCGCTGGCGCAGTACCGGGAAGCGCTGGAAGATGAGGTGCTGGACGAGGACGATTTCGAAGCGTGAGCGCGCCCCGCGCTCGGATATTACAGCCGCGGCCCCACGGCCCGCGATGGGATCGGTGTTTGCAGCATGAAAGCCAGTGCCAGCCGCCCGGTCATGATCTACCCGGTGCAGGCCCCCGTTCAGAAAGAACCGTTCGACCTCGACTCAACCCTGTACGCCAGCCTGGAGGCCGCCGGCCTGGAGCCGCAGCCGGGCGACGTGATCGCCGTCAGCAGCAAGTACGCCGCCATCAGCGAGGGATGCATCGTCCGGCTCGACGACGTCGTCGTCTCGGCGCAGGCGCAGGCGCTGGCTGAACGCTACGCCATGAACCCGCGCATCGCCCAGATCGTGCTCGATCAGGCCGATCACGTCTTCGGCGGCATCGACGGCTTCCTGCTCACCGCCAAAGACGGCATCATCTCGCCCAATGCCGGCATCGACCGCAGCAACATCCCGGCGGGCTATGCCGTGGTCTTCCCGGAGCGGCCCTACCAGACCGCCGAGCGCATCCGCCGGGCGGCGCAGGCCCATTACGGCGTGCCGCTCGGCGTCATCCTGACCGACTCCTGGCTGATGCCCGGACGCTGGGGCACGACCGGCGTCGCGCTGGCCACCGCCGGCTTCCGCCCGCTGCAGGATGAGCGCGGCAAAGTCGATCTGTTCGGCAACCCGCTGATCGTCACCGTGCGCGGCGTGGCCGATCAACTGTGCGCCGCCGCCGAGCTGGTGATGGGCGAGCGCGACGAGGCCACCCCGTTCGTGCTCATCCGCAATGCGCCGATCGCGCTGAGCGACGAACCGCTCGATGTCCCCGATGTCTCGATCGACTGGCGGCTGTGCATCTACGTCGAATCGCTGACGCGCGGCCTGCTGGAGGTGCGCCCGGCCCGCGCCGACAGCTAACGGTGCGCCGCGCCGGCCATCTTGCGGTATGATTGAAGTGGGGTGCACCCGCCGACCCGCACGCAAGGAGGCCCGATCATGACGACCCCATCGCAGGAAGCGATCAACAACTTCGTCATCGCCGCGCATTTCGATCTGCCGCGCGTTCAGGCGCTTCTGGCCGAACAGCCCGAACTGCTCAACGAGACCGCCGAATGGATGGAGACGCCGATCCAGGCGGCGGCGCACGTCGGCAATGTCGCGATCGCCGAATATCTGCTCGAACAGGGCGCGCCGCTCGATATCTGCACGGCGGCCATGCTGGGCCGCGCGGACGACGTGACCGCCATCCTGGCCGATGCCCCGGACGCGGTGCAGTCCGTAGGCGCGCACAACATCCCGCTGCTCTTCTTCCCGATCATCCACGATCATCGGGCGCTGGTCGAACAGCTTGTCGCGGCGGGCGCGGATATCAACGCGGGCGAGGGGAGCAACACCCCCCTGCACGCCGCCGCGCTGTTCGATCGACCGGAGATCGCGCGCTGGCTGCTCGATCACGACGCCAACCCGTTCGCGGTCGATTTCGAGGGCAAGACGCCCTACGACCGCGCGGTCGAAAAGGGGCATCCGCGCGTGGCGGAACTGCTCAAACCGTTCGCGGAGGCCGAAGAGGGGCACGCGCTGTGAGCGAGCCGGGGCAGTGGGTGCTCGAAGAGGCGCAGCGCCTGTACGAAGATGCGTCCCTGCGCGGCGATCTGACCGATGATGAGGCCGGGCCGCTGCTGGCCTGGGCGGTCGATCAGATCAAGGCCCGGGCCGTTCAGGCCGATCGGCCCGACGAAGCGGCCCGCCTGGCCGTGATCGCCGCGCTGCGCAACGCGATCCGCGCGGTCGGCAAATTCGCCGCGCTGCGCACCTACGCGCCGGAGACCGATCAGCGGGCCGCCCTGATCCTGGCCGCCGAGCGCCTGCGCGATCTGGGCTGGCGGCTGGATGCCGAGACCTTCTTCGTCAAACAGCGCGATCTACCCGGCGATGCGATGATCCGGGCGCTGCTCGGCGTCCTCGCGCCCGCCGCGTTCACGGACGACGCAAGCGGGCCTGATGCGCCGTCCGCGCCCACCGTATCCATTGGAGAGGACGATGCGTTTGCTCCGTCCGATATCTACTGAGCGGCCGCACGGGCTGCCCGCTCCATTTGAGAACAGGATCTCGCCATGACGCGCCGCGCTTCCTCCTCCTCGCCACCGCCCCGTTCATCGTCGCGTTCCCGGCAGCCGAAGTGGCAGGAGAACCCGATCGTCCTGCTGATCGGGGCGATCGCGCTGATCGTCAGCTTCATCGTCACGCAGATCAGCGGGCCGCCCAACCCCCTGCCGCCCGTGCCGGGGCGCGACGAGACCGTCACCGTGACCGCGCCGCCGCCCACCCGGACGCCGACGCGCCCGCCGGTGACGCTGACGCCTGGCACGACGCCGATCCCGCTCGTCACCCCGATCACAGCGCAGGATGCCAGCGGCCTGACGCTGCTCACCCTGCCGCTCGGCTCCGGGGCGCAGCGCGGCTTCTGGACGGTGCTCTACACCGCGCCGTCGGGCAGCCGCGACCCAGCCACCTACGTCGGCGGCATCGACCATTTTGTGGCGGCGCGCATCGACGCCGTGCAGCGCACGCTCGATATCGCCGCGTATGAGTTCAACAGCCCGGCCCTGACCGAGGCGGTGCTGCGCGCCGTCGCCCGCGGTGTGACCGTGCGCGTCGTCACCGACGATGAAGCCGGGGCGCACGATACCGAGAGCACCATCCCCCGGCTGATCGCGGCGGGCGTGCCGGTCGTCGATGATGGCCGCCGCGCGCTGATGCACGACAAATTCATCATCTTCGACGGGCAGTTCGTCCTGACCGGTTCGTGGAACCTGACGATCAACGACACCTACCGCAACAACAACAACGCTCTGCTGCTGCGCTCGCGGACGCTGGTGGCCAATTATCAGGCCGAGTTCGACGAGATGTTCGTCAATCGGCAGTTCGGGCCGCGCTCCCCGTCGAATACGCCGTACCCGGTCATCAGCCAGGACGGCATCACCGTGCAGACGCTGTTCGCGCCGGAAGACGACGTGATCGCCGCCATCGATCAGCTCCTCAGCACCGCGACGACCAGCATCGACTTCATGGCCTTCTCGTTCACGCAGGCCGATATGGGCGCGATCATGGCCGAACGAGCGCGCGCCGGGGTGCGCGTGCGCGGCATCTTCGAGCGCACCGGCAGCGAAACCGAATTCTCTCAGCTCCGTCCGCTCTTCTGTGGGGAGAGGCTGGATGTCCGCCAGGACGGCAACCCGTTCATCCTGCATCACAAGGTGATCATCATCGACGGGACGACGGTGCTGAGCGGGTCGTTCAACTTCTCCGCCAATGCCACGCGCAGCAACGATGAGAACCTGGTCATCATCCGCGACCCGGTGCTGGCGGCGCAGTATCTGCTCGAATTCGAGCGCCAGTACGCGCGCGCCCAGCCGCCCCGCTTCACCTGCTGAGATGGCGGCGCTGGCCCCCCTGTCCGCGTTGATCGCCGGGATCGGCTGGATCGGGCGCGCGCTCGTCCTGCTGCTGCCGCCGGAAATATCCGGCTTCACCCCGGCGGCGCTCGATGCGCTGGCCGTCATCCTGTTCGCGCTGCTGCTGCCCGGCGTGTACGCGCTGTACCGCGCCTTCGCCGCCGCCGGGCGGCTGTGGCTGATCGCCGGCATCGCCCTGGCGCTCGGGCTGGCGGGCGCGGCGCTCGGTTTCGCGCTCGGTTTACCGGGGCCGGACTGGGCGGGCCTGGGGGCATTCCTGACCGCGTTCGGCGTCATCACCGCCGGGGCGGCGCATCAGGCGCAGGGGTTCGCCCTGTGGCGGCGCGGCGCGGCTCCCGGCTGGATCCTGCTCAGCCTCTCGATCCTCGGCCTGCTGCTCATCCCGCTGATCGTCATCCCGGCGCTGGCCGGGATCGCCTACGGCGCGCTCTGGTCAGCGCTGGCGCTCTTTCTGCTGAACCGACCGGGATCAGGCGGGTGACGGCAGCGAGTCGCGCGGCGGCCCGGGCGCGATCTCGGCGCGCAGCGCCCGCAGGGCGCTGTCGCTGGCCAGCACGAGCACCCGATCGCCGGCCTCGAAGGCGGTCGTGCCGCGCGGCACGATCATGTGCTGGCCGCGCCCGATGAGCACGATCAGCACGTCATCCGGCAGCATCAGGTCGAAGATGCGCTGACCGACCCAGGGCGATCCCTCCGGCAGCGTCAGCTCGGCCAGATTGTTCGAGATCTCGCGGTCGTCCATGACGAAATCGAGCGGAGAGCGGGCCGGCGGGCTGCGATCCTCCACGCCCAGCAGCCGGGCCAGCGGCACGATCAGCGTCCCCTGCAGCAGCACCGAGGTCAGGACGATGAAGAAGACCAGGTTGAAGATCGTCCCGGCGCGGTCGATGCCCGCCAGCAGCGGGAAGGTCGCCAGCACGATCGGGGCCGCTCCGCGCAGGCCGACCGCGGCGATGAACAACCGTTCGCGCAGGCCGCATCTGGCCCCGATGAGCGCGAGGAACACGCTGATCGGGCGCGCGATCAGGATGACGAACCCGGCCACGAGCAGCCCGTCGAGGGCGACGGCGGGCAGCCGCGAGGGGTACACCTGCAGGCCGAGCGTGATGAACATCGCGATCTGCATCAGCCAGGCTAGCCCGTCATGAAACTGGAGCAGGCTGCGCCGGTGGATGAACGGCTTCTGGCCGATCAGCAGCCCGGCCAGATACACCGCCAGGAAGCCGTTGCCGCCCAGGGCGGTCGTCAGGCCGTAGACGAGCAGCACCAGCGCCACCGTCAGCACCGGGTACAGGCCGTCGTATTCCAGATCGAGCCGGTTGAGCAGCCAGCGCCCGATCAGCCCCAGCCCCCAGCCGAACAGGACGCCCAGCCCCATCTGCTGGGCGAAGAGTGGCAGCAGCGTCAGCGGGGACTGCTCCGGGTGCTGCACGAGCTGGAGCATCCCGATGGTCAGGAAGACGGCCAGCGGATCGTTGCTGCCCGATTCGACCTCCAGCACCGGGCGCAGGAAGCCGCGCAGCCGCACCGACTGGCCGCGCAGCACCGAAAAGACGGCGGCGGCATCGGTGGAGGCGATGATCGACCCCAGCAGGATGCCTTCCGCCAGCGGAAAATCGAGCACCAGATGGACGAAACCGCCCACCAGCAGGGCCGTCATCAGCACGCCGACGGTGGACAGCGACAGGCCGGAACGCCAGACCGCCTGCACGTCCGCCCACTGCGTATCCAGCCCGCCGGAGAACAGGATATAGGCCAGCGCCACCACGCCGATCGCCTGGGTCAGCCACGGGTAGTCGAAGTAGATCTGCCCCGGCCCGTCCGACCCCATCAGCATCCCGATCAGCAGGAAGAGCAGCAGCGCCGGGACGCCCGTGCGCACCGAGAATTTGCTGGCCAGCACCGCCAGCACCAGCAGCACTGCCGACAGGATGAGCAGCAGTTCGATGCCCGCCATACGCCGACGCTACCTTTCCAGGCTCAACGTGAACGCCCCCGTGGTCGTCCCCGCGGCGCGCTGATAGCGCGTCACCAGGATCAGGTACGGGCCGTCAGCGGGCAGGACGAAACCGGCGATGCGCGAATTCTGCGTGCCCTCACTGTCGTCGTTCTCGCTCAGGACGGTCTGATCGCCGTCGAGAAGCTGGATCAGCGGGTCGAGATCGCCGGACGCGCGCACCGCGCGGATCGTCACCGTCTGGCCGGCGCGCCCGTCGAAGCGATACCAGACCTCGAACCGGCTGGCGGTGATCTCCCCCTGGGCGGTCTGGCCCGGCTGGAGCGGGATCGGCGTCCGCGCGGTGCGCCCCAGCGTGACCCCCGTGCCGCGTTCCAGCGTGAGGACGAACGTCCCCTGCGACGCCCCCATCTCCCCGCCGAAGCGGGTGGCGATGATGACGTATACCCCGCCTTCCGGCAGCGTCAGCCCGGCGATCTGCGCGTCCAGCGTGCCTGGGTTGGCCGGGTTGAACATGTCATCGTTTTCGGCCACGATCACGCCGGCGCTGTCGGTGATCAGCAGCGCCGGGTCCAGATTGCCGGACATGCGCTGCATGCGCACCGTGACGACATCGCCCGGCTCGGCGCGGAAGGTGTAGTAGGCCTGCGGGGCGTCGTCGCTGATCGTATTGATGACCGTATCGCCGTAGCGCAGCGCGCTGCCGCTGAGCGAGCTGGCCCCGCGCCGTTCCAAGCTGAGCGTGTACGATCCGCCGGTCGTGCCGACCGCGTAGCCGAAGCGACCGACGATGAGGAAATAGCGATCGCTGGCGGGCAGGCGCAGCGAGCGGATCGCGATCGCCGATCCGGCGCCGGTGCGCAGCGCGACCACGCCCCCGCCGCTGTCCACCAGCGTCAGCAGCGGGATGAGATCGCCGCCGGTGACGCGCAGATCGATCCCGACCAGATCGCCGCGCAGCCCCTCGAACGTGTAGATGACGCTCGGCGTGCGCTCGTCGATCGTCCCGCTGGCGCTGATGCCGTATTCGAGCGCCAGCGCCACCGCTGCATCGGGCGGCGCGTCCTGGGCGCGCCCGACCCCGGCGGGAATGAGCAGCAGCAGGACGATCAGCGGCGCGATCGGACGGCTCAGCCAGCCGATCGCCCGCCGCCCCGTGGACGGCGCGCCCCCCCTGTTCACCCGACGGAACATAAACTGCCTCTTGTCAAACCGATCGTTTGATAGGACGATCCCGATCATCATGATGATGCCCGATTTTACCCGCATTTATCCCAACGTCACGCTGGCGGACGACAGCGCGATCGATCCGTTCGTCATCCTGGGCCAGCCGCCGCGCGGTCACGCGCCCGGCGATCTGCCGCTGAGCATCGGGCCGGGGGCGGTGATCCGCGCGCACACTGTCATCTACGCGGGCAGCACGATCGGCGCGCGGCTGCAAACCGGCCATCACGTCGTCATCCGCGAGGCGAACACGATCGGCGCAGATGTCAGCATCGGCACGGGCAGCATCGTCGAACATCACATCCAGATCGGCGACGGCGTGCGCCTGCACAGCCGCGTTTTCGTCCCGGAATACAGCGTGCTGGAGGCCGGGTGCTGGCTTGGCCCGGGCGTGGTGATCACCAACGCGCGCTACCCGATCAGCCGGGGCGTCAAAGATCGCCTGCGCGGGGCGCATATCGAGGCCGGGGCGATCATCGGGGCCGGGGCGATCCTGCTGCCCGGCGTGCGCATCGGGGAGCGGGCGCTGGTGGGAGCGGGCGCGGTCGTCACCCGTGACGTGCCGCCGCGCGCGGTCGTGGTCGGCAACCCGGCGCGCCGCCTCAAAACGATCGACGATATCGACGTGTATGCCGGAAGTGCAGACGATGAACACCATCCCTCTGGTTGACCTGAAAGCCAACTACCTGAGCATCAAGGACGAGATCGACGCCGCCATCGCCCGCGTGCTCGATCACACCGGTTTCATCGGCGGGGCGGAAGTGAGCGCGTTCGAGACCGCGTTCGCCGCCTACCAGCGCACGCGGCGCTGCGTCGGCGTGGCCAGCGGCACGGCGGCGCTGTTCCTGACGCTCAAGGCGCTGGGCATCGGGCCGGGCGACGAGGTGATCACGACGCCGCATACGTTCATCGCCACCGTCGAGCCGATCGAGGCGCTGGGCGCACGGACGGTGCTGGTCGATATCGACCCGGTCACGTTCATCATCGATCCGGATCAGATCGAAGCGGCGATCACGCCGCGCACGAAAGCGATCATCCCGGTGCACCTGTACGGGCAGATCGCGCCGATGGATCGCATCATGGCGATCGCGCGGCGGCACGGCCTGCGCGTGATCGAGGACGCGGCGCAGGCCCACGGGGCGGAATATCAGGGCCAGCGGGCCGGCGCGTGGGGCGATGCCGCCTGCTTCAGCTTTTACCCCGGCAAGAACCTGGGCGCGTTCGGCGACGGCGGCGCGGTGTGCACCCACGATGATGCCCTGGCCGATGCCATCGCCCGGCTGCGCGATCACGGGCGGACGAGCAAATACGCCCACGCCGTCATCGGCTACGGCGAACGGCTGGACGCGCTCCAGGCGGCCATTCTGAACGCCAAACTGCCCCACCTCGATGCCTGGAACCAGGCCCGCCGCCGGGCCGCCGCCGTGTACGATCGGGCGCTGGCCGATCTGCCCGGCGTGCATCCCCCCGTCCCGCTGGACGGCGCGCAGCACAGCTATCACATCTACTGCCTGACGGTGGACGGCGATCGCGACGCGATCCTCAGCGAACTGCACGCGCGCGGCATCGGCGCTGGCATCCACTACCCGATCCCGCTGCATCTGCAGGGGGCGCTGGCGCATTACGGCATCGGCGCTGGCGCTTTCCCCCATAGCGAACGCGCCGCCGCCCGCATCATCAGCCTGCCGATCTACCCGGAGATCACGGCGGAGCAGCAGGCGGCAGTGGTGGACGCGCTGCGCGCAGCGCTCGTCCCAGCGCCGCAGACGACGCTTACAGCGCCTCGATCAGCGCGATCAGCCGGCGCAGATCGCGCATGATGATGCGATCGTTGTAGAACTCACCATCCAGCGGCGGGATGATCATGTCGGTCAGGTGCGCGTAGAACTGCTTCTCGCTGTCCAGCGGGGCGACGATGTAGAGCACGTGCCCGCTTTTGAGCTTCATCATCGTGCAGGTGCGGTACTCCATCTGCACCGGCTGCCAGCGCAGGATGTACTGGCGCGGGATGCTGGCCGGCGGATACGGACGCCGCGTCTGCGGCCACAGGATCAGCCGGTAGTTGGTGATCGCGCCGCGCAGGGGCGGGATCGTCATCGCCCAGCCGCTGGCGCTGCGCCGCGCGAGCTGAAGTTCGTACTCCGCGCGCAGCACTTCTCCTCTGACCAGTGAGTCGATCGCCATCTTTGCGCTGCCCATCCCTGCATCCCCCGCGTTTGCCCCTGATTGTACCGTAACTGGTGCGCGGAGGGCAGCCAACCCTGACCCTGATCCGCACGGTCGGCCATGACGCGCTTGCGCGGTCATGGTACGATCGACGCCGGGAAAACGCTGTCAAGGATCGACCATGCCTCTTCTGACGGATGTCTATCGCATCGAAAACTTCAACGATACCTATGCGCTGGGGCACTACGCCCGCGTGCTGGATGCGCGCGACGAGCGCAGCGGGGTGCGCATCGCCTTCAAGGTGCTGCGCCCGGAACACGTCGCCCGCGCGGAAGACCCCCGCTGGGAGTTCCGCGCGTTCCCGCACGAGGCGGATCTGCTGCTGCGCGTCAGCAGCAGCCCGCACATCGTCCGTCTGCTCGACTGCGGCTACGTCTCCGCGTCGGAAGAAGCGCCGCACGGCGGTGAGATCGAGTCCTTCGGGGCCGATGCCGCCGCGGTGGCCGCGTTCAGCAAAGAGGTGATCCGCTTTTCGGCGCGCGGCTGGCGTCCCTATCTGGCGCTGGAAAACCTGCCCCGGCTGTACAACCTGTTCTATCTGATGCGGCCCGATCGCGCCGGCATGCGGCTGCGCCTGCCGACGGAAGAGGGGCTGGCGCTGGCGCTGCAGTTTGCGGAGACGCTGCGGCTGCTGCACAGCCGCGGCATCGCCTACCTCGATCACAAACTGGAACACGTCTACTGGGACGGGATCAACTTCAAGCTGATCGATCTCAACAGCTCGCGCCTGCTGGGCGACGACGCCGAGACGCTGATGCGCGCCGACGTCCACAATCTGTGCGTCGGGGTGCTCTACCCGGCTTTCACCGGCCTGTCGCCGCAGAAGACGATGCTCAAACCGCAGCCCGGCTCAACCCAGGAGGTCATGACGCGCTACGAAGACATCACCGCGCTCGATTTCGGCGTCGAGCCGTCGCTGAGCGCGCTCATCCAGGATGTGCTCAACCGGGGGGCGGCGCAGCAGCTCCCCGATGCCGAGACGCTGCTGCGCGAGCTTCAGTACGCGGCGGCGCGCAGCGGCTGGGATTTTCCCGGTTTCTACACCGAACCGGCCAACCGCGACGCGCGAACGCTGCTGCGCACCGGGCTGGCCAAACTGCGCACCGGGGAGGTGCAGATCCGCGAGGCGCGCGATCTCTTCCGCGATGCGGCGGTCATCGACGGGCTGAGCGGCGAGATGGAAGCGGAGCTGCGCCGCCTGATCAAAGCGGTCAACGAGCTGCTGACCCACCGCGTCATCCCCTGAGCGGCTGACCTCATCCGAGCGCGGCGCGCAGCGCCTCCGCGGCCAGCCAGCGGCGCAGCATCAGCCGCTGCGCCGGGTCGTAGGTGGCCTGCGCCAGGATCCCACCGCCGACCGGGGGCGCGCCGTCGTCGGCGTAGTACGTCCGGTAATCGCGGCGCAGGATCGCGTAGTACGCCTCCGGGTCGAAGAACGGGGCCTGATAGGGGAGCTGTTTGCTGCCGATCAGGATGTGAGCGGCGTCCGCCGTGCGGGTGCACCAGATGCCGATCACGGTCAGGATCTTGTAACCGAAATAGCCGGGCGCGCGTTTCCAGATGACGGCCCCGGCGTAATCGGGGCCGGCCACCGGCTTCGGCCCGAAGGCCAGCCGGATCGGCCCGGAACCGCTGACCTGGCGGCGCGCCCGATCGAGGGCGTCCCAGGCGTTCAGGCCATCGAGGATCGAGCCGGGATCGATCGGGGAACGGTCTGGCTGCATTTGGGATACGGGGCCGGGGGAAACGTGCAATCAAAAAAACAGGGCGCACCGCCGCTGACGGTGTGCCCCCTGAATGCGCTGTGCCGCTCCCGCAGGCGCGGTTACGCGCGCCCGACGTATGACCCGTCGCGCGTATCGACGACGATCATGTCGCCGACGTTGATGAAGATCGGCACCTGAACCGAGCGCCCGGTCTCAATCGTGACTTTCTTCTGCACCGAACCGGCGGTATCGCCGACGACCGCCGCTTCCGCATCGACCACCTTGTAGGTGACGCTGACGGGCAGCGTGTAGTCGATCGGACGGCCTTCGTAAACGCGCAGTTCCAGATTCATCCCTTCCTTGAGGAAGAGCACATCGTCTTCGAACAGCGAGGCGTGCACTTCATATTGATCGTAGGTCTGGGTGTTCATGAAGTGCAGCATGTCGCCATCGCGATACAGATACTCGACCGGTTCACTTTCGACGTAAACCTGATCGACCTTGTCCTCAGCGCCGAAGATGCGCGTCACCTGGCCGCCCGTTTCGATGTTGATCATCGTGGTCTGCATCGTCGCTGTGCCGCGCCCCGGCTTGTTGTACACCGTCTTGATGACCCGGTACAGCTTGCCGTCATCCAGTTTGAGGGTGTGACCCCGCTTCAACTCACCCGCAGCGATCATGGCTCTACAAATCCTCGCAAACGCTGTTCAATACGGCCTGATAATACCCGATCATAAACGACGACGGGCGTTGACTCAAGAGATGTTTCTTAAACTTGCGTCAGAAATCCAGTTTGCGCGGGCCGGAAGGGGTCGATCTCGCCGGCGTCCGCCATCAGGCGCGCGGATCGTCCGCCAGCAGGCCGAAGATGATCTCATCGACGAAACAGCCGCTGACGCGGTCGCGCAGGTGAGCGCGCAGCGTCCCCTCCCGCTGGAAGGCGAGCTTCTCCAGCAGGCGGATCGACGCCAGATTGTCGGCGCGCGTCTGGGCGTACAGCCGGTTGAGGCGCACCGCGTCGAAGGCGAAGGCGATCACCGCGCGCATCGCCTCGGTCATGAGGCCCTGACGCCAGTACTCGCGCCGCAGATCGTAGCCGACTTCCGACCGGCTCAGCTCCTGCCGGATATCGTGCAGGCCGCAGATGCCGATGACGCGATCATCCCCGCGCAGGGTGATCCCCCACTGAAGCATCGTGCGCCGCTGAAAGCTGCTGCGCATCCAGTCGATCAGGTAGTGGGCTTCGCCGGGGTACTGCATCGGTTCCAGGTTCAGGCGCTGCGTCTGTTCGTCACTGCGCAGCTCGAATACGTCGTCGGCATCGGCGCTGACGATCTCGCGCAGGCGGAGGCGCGGGGTGGTGAGCGAGGGGAAAGACGAAAAATCGAATCGCATAATTGCAGATTGTAACGCATCGCCCCGCAGATACCAGTCGGGGCGATGCGCCCCCCTGCGCCCGCCGGACACAACCGGATCGTGCGGGGGCTGGAGGGATCATTTGCGCCGTCTGGCGCGCCCGAAGATGATGCCGCCGTCCGAGCGCGGGAGGTGGCGCAGCGCGATCGCCGCGCGGTGCTCGCGCACGATATATTCGGGGACCAATCCCTCGAACAGGCGCATCCCCGCGTAGAGGATGGCGATATCGTCCATCTGCCCCAGCACGGGCAGAAAATCGGGGATCACGTCGATCGGCGAAACCAGGTAGACGAACGGCAGCACGCCGATGATCTTCATCCACCAGGCCACGCGCCGATCGCGCAGCAGCCGCCAGGTCAGCCAGATCTGATCGAGATAGGCGCGCAGGACATTCATGCTCATCCTCCTGTCGCTGCGGGTGCAGCCAGCAGATGCGTGTGCAGGAATTCGCCGATCCAGGCGAAGGCCTGATCGCGATCGACATCGATCTGCAAGTTGTGCCCGCCGCGTTCCAGCACGCGCTGCGTCACCGTTGGACTGGCCACGCGCGCGGCGATCCACGCCATGTGCTCCAACGGGACGGTCTGATCGTGGCGGGCGTAGATCAGCAGCAGCGGCGCGCGCACCTCGCCCAGGCGCGCCCGCACCTGCGCCATCGCCTCGTTCAACTGGGCCACGCCGTTGCTGGCCCAGCGGTCATAGCGGATGCGCCCGCGGACGGGTTCGCCACGGCGGGCCTGCTCCGCGCGCACGATCGCCGGCAGATCGCTGCGATCGGGCTGGTCGGTATACGGCAGCACCCACCGCAGCCAGTGAGCGGCCTGCATCAGCCGCGCCGTCGGGCGGATCGGCGATCCGAGCACGACAGCCGCATCCACCGGCAGGTCGCAGGCGGCGGCCAGCGTCAGCACCCCGCCCAGCGAGTGACCGACCAGGGCGACGCGCTGGCACCGCGCGCGCAGCAGGTGGAAGCCGTCGTGCACGTCGGCCAGCCAGTCGCGCCAGTGGACGCGGGCCAGATCGCGCGGATCGGTGGCATGGCCGGCCAGGCGCACGCCGTAGACCGTGCAGCCCTGCGCGGCCAGATAGTCGCCCAGCCAGCGCATTTCACCGGGCGATGACGTCAGCCCGTGCGTCAGGACGACGCCGGCGGTCTCGCCACCGGGCAGGAAAAACGGTTCACCACCGGGGATGAGCGACAGAGTCATACGTTTGAGCGGCCTTTCGATCCCCTCATCGCGGGGAGCGGGCCGGCGCGCACCGGCTCCCCGCTTCCGATCACGCCCCGTATTTGGCGAAGCGCCGGGCGTGGGCCAGCGCCAGCATCATCAGGTCGGTCGATGGGAACTGGCCGAGCGCGCCGGTCATGCACTCCCGTTCACCGAAGGCCTGACCGCGGTCGGGCATGGCCGTGGCGGGCGCGTGCAGCAGCGTCGGCACGGGATGCCACGAGTGCGATCGGAGCTTCGCCGGGGTGGAGTGATCGCCGGTCACGATCAGCACGTCCGGGTTGAGCGCCAGCAGCGTCGGCAGCGCGGCATCGACCTGCTCGATGACGGCCTTCTTGGCGTCGAAGTTGCCATCTTCGCCCCGGCTGTCGGTGTATTTGACATGGCAGAAGATGAAGTCGTAATCGTTGTAGATGCTGGCGACGCGGTTGAACTCATCCTGCGGCGTGTCGTGCATGTCCGTCTCGATGATATCCATACCGACGAGCTGGGCGACGCCCTTGTACATCGGGTAGACGGCCACGCACGCGGCCTTGAGGCCGTAGACGTCGCTGTACTTGGGCAGGCGCGGATCGGTGGCGAAGCCGCGCAGCGTCAGGCCGTTGGCCGGCTCATGGCCCTGCAGACGCCGGGTCGCCTCGGCGATCCACTGGTTGACCAGGTCGGCGGTGCGCTGGGCTTCCGGGGTTTTGGCCCGCGCGGGCAGCGGCGGCACGCCGGTCGCCTGCGGATCGGTGTCCTCGATGGCATCGCTCAGACCTTCGCCGCGCAGCACCAGCGCGAAACGGTAGCCCTCGCCGATGCGGATGAACGTCTCGACGCCGGGAAGCTGGATATCCTGGAGCAGTTCGACGCGCTTCGCGCCTTCTTCGGTCGGGATGCGCCCGGCGCGCCGGTCGGTGATCTTCCCGTCGGCATCCAGCGTGCAGAAGTTGCCGCGCACGGCGACATCGCCCTCGCGCACTTCCAGCCCGATGCCGATCGCCTCCAGCACACCGCGCCCGATGTCGTACACCAGCGGGTCATAGCCGAACAGACCGAGGTGGGCCGGGCCGCTGCCCGGCGCGACGCCGCGCGCCACCGGGATGCTCAGGCCGAGGCTGCCCGTTTTCGCGATGGCATCGAGGTTCGGGGTGTGCGCCGCTTCCAGCTCGGTCAGGCCGTCCGGCGTCATCGGCAGGCCGCCCAGCCCATCCATGACCAGCAGGATGATCTTGCCGCCCGTCGGTTCGATCAAGCGCCGTGTGAGTTCGAAATTCGCCATGTGCTTGCGCCCTTTTCCTTCATTGATCCCAACACCCGGGCAATTATGCCCCGGAATGCCGGGGCGGGGGAGATGGAGATCGGGACGATCGGGTGACCTGCCCCCGTCCTCGTCCTGTGTTAGCCTGACAGCGTCCGACTCTTCAAGGATGCGCGCGATGCGATCGATCCGCCCGACCGGTATCATCCTGACCCTGTGCGCGCTGCTGCTGGCGGCCCGGCTGGAACCCGCGGCGATGCAGCCCGCGGTCTATTACGCCGCCCCACACGGTGACGACGCCGCGCCCGGCTCGCTGGATCGTCCGTGGCGCACGCTGGAACGGGTGCAGGCGGCCCTGGCGGACATCCCGCCCGGCAGCACCATCCTGCTGGAACGCGGGGGGGAATATCCCGGCAGCCTGCTGATCGACGGGCGGGTGACCGGCACGGCGGATGCTCCGTTCACCTTAGGGGCGTATGGCGACCCGGCTGCGCCCGCGCCCATCCTGACGGCGCTTTTCCGGCTGACCGACTGGATCCCGCTCGGCGATCGGCGCTGGCAGACGACCTGCATCCGATGCAGCGCGCGCACCGACCTGCTGCTCATCGATGGCGTGCCCTATGCCAAAGCGCGCTGGCCGAACCCGGATGAAGCCGATGAAGGCTATCTCTACTTCGACGGCTTCAGCGGGCGGCAGACGCTCAGCGATGACGCACTGAACGGCGCAGTGGACTGGACGGGCGGCGAACTCGTCATCCGCAGCGTCCCCTGGGTGCTCGATCGCTATCCGATCATCGGGCACAGCGGCGCTGCCATCCGCCTGGGGGGCGCGCTGGACGAGACGAACTACGATTTCGCGGTCGGGTACGGCTACTTCCTGCACAACCACCCCGCCGCGCTCGACCGGCCCGGCGAATGGGTGCATGATGCCGCCAGCGGGACGATCACGCTGCTGTGGGACGGCGATCCCAATCAGCGGCGCATCGAGACGACGGCGGTCGATGCCGCCCTGCGCATCGAATTCACGGCGCAGATCGTCGTGCGCGATCTGGCCATTCACGGCGGCAGGCTGGACGGGGTCAGCGTGTACGTCAGCGAGGCTGTCACGCTGACCGATCTGGCGGTCAGATACAGCGCCGGGGCCGGGGTGCGCGCCACCGCCGTCACCGGGCTGGAGCTGGCCGATAGCCAGATCCAGCACCACCTCTCCAACGGGTTCACCTCATGGGAATGCAGCGGCTGCCGCCTGCATCACCTGGTCATCGAGGCGATCGGCCTGCTGCCTGGGATGGGGCGCGGGGGCGACGGCGCGTATAACGGCGCGGACGTCGTCGGTTCCGGGTCGCGGTTCGACCACAGCATCATCCGCCGCATCGGCTATAACGGCCTCGGCCTGAGGGGTACGGTGACGGCCCGCCATAACCTGATCGAGCAGTATGCGCGGGTCAAGGTGGACAGCGGCGGCATCGGCACCTACCAGACCCGTGATGCCGCGATCCTCGGCAATACCGTGCTCTACGGCCTGGGGAGCGATGCCGCCATCCCGTGGGGGATCCCGGCGGTCAACGGCATCTATATCGACGACGACTCAGAAAACATCACCGTGCGCGGCAACGTCGTCGGCTATGTTGGAAACAGCGGCATCTATCTGCACAACACGCATCGGGTTCGCGTGGAGGACAACATCGTTTTCGCCGCGGCCATCGGGCTGGATCTCGTCGATGACGAGCTGGGCGAGCACGACACGACGGCCAGCCGCATCCGGCGCAACCAGATCGTCACCCTGCTGCCGGATGCGCCCCCGGTGCGCGCCTCCACAGCGCTGGCGGGCGAAGACTGGCTGACCCGGCTGGGCACGTGGACGGACAACGTGTACTGCGGCTTCGGCGGCGGCGCGCCGATCGCGGTCTCGTATCTGCCGGAGCGCCTGTTCACCGGGCTGACGCTGACTGATTGGCGCACACGCTACGGTCACGACGCGGGCAGCCGGCTCTGCCCGGAAGCGGCGGGCGCGCCGACCCTGGAAACCAACCCGACCGGGCAGGTGCGGCGGCTGACACTGGACGCAGCGCAGATCGATCTGAACGGGCGCCGCTACCCCGCCGGATCGACCCTGTCGATCCCGCCTTACAGCGCCGTGATCCTGTTCCCGACGTGAGCGGCATCCGCGAGCCGGACGGCCTCATCGCCAGCGGGCGGCGATCCACTCGACCAGCGCGCGCGTCACATCGACGGTCAGGCGGGCGGCGGCTTCCACGCCGCGCGGTGAATAGGCGTAGACGTTGACGTAGTACGTCCGGGCGGAGAAGATCAGGAAATCGGTCTCCCAGCGCGCCTGCCCCCAGAGGAAGATCGGTTCGACCCCCGGCTGGCGCATCAGGGCGATCCAGCGGGTGCGATCGGCATCGCTCAGCCGGGCGGTGGTGAAGCGCAGCCCCAGCATCCCCCCCAGCGTATACGTGACCGCAAGCTGGCGCGTCTCGGCATCGACGATGACGGACATCCCGGCGGCGCCGTCCTGCGTCGCCAGCGTCGCCATGCCGGTTTCGAAGCGGATCTGCGTCATCAGCGGCATCTGGGGGTAGCGCGCGGCCCAGTCTCGATCGAGGCCGCTTTCCCCGTTCATGGCCGCCAGCAGCCAGGTCGGCGGTTCTTTGCCCGCCTCCCAGGTGCGGCGCGGTGGTGGGGCGGACGGCGCTTCGCGCCGCAGCACCCGCGACGGGATGGTGAAATCCTGATTGGAGATCGCGTCCGGTTCAGGGCGTAGCGCATCATCTGGCATCATGGCCTATTTCCTGATGTTACAATACTTCCATTATAGACCGGATCGGCCCGCCACAACCACCGCACTGATGGCCCGCTGGCCCGCGATTGCGCGCGTTTGCGCACCAGCGCGCGCTATCGCGCCGCGCGGAACGGGCATACAATCGAGATGATGTCCGCACAGATGAGGATCCGATCATGAACCGTCGGGGCGTGCTGCTGATCGTGCTCGCATTCGCGCTGGCTGTGCCCGCGCTGGCACAGCAGACCGACTATCGAACCGGCTTCGGCCTGATCTTCACCGGCGCGCCGGAGACGTATACTGTTGTGGGGAGCGGCAGCGGGCTGACCGTCATCGACGCGCGCTCCGGTTCGATCTGGACGATCGCTGGGCCGCTGCCGCCCGCCGCGCTGCTCGGTTCCGCCGGGGATGAGGCCGCGCTGGACGACCTGGCCGCCGTCTTTGCGCAATCCTTCGGCGCGGGGGCGTCGCTCGACCGGGCCGCCGCGCAGCCGCTGGATCACCCCGACGGCGCGGCCCTGCTCATCCCGTTCCAGACAGGACGACTGCGCGGCCTGGCGGCGCTGCTGCGCACCGACGACGGCCGCATCGTCATCGTGACCGGCCTCCGCGGCGGCGCGGCCTCCACCGGCGATCTGGCGGATGAGGCCGCGGCGCTGCTGGCGCACCTGCGCGTGGGCGACCCGGTCGCGCCGTCGGGGCCGGATGCGCCGCTCGTCCTCGGCCAGCCGCCCGCGGCGGTCGCCTTCACCCTCCCAGACGGATTCCGCGCCGGCCCGGTCAGCGCGGATGAGCCGCTCGTCATCCTGGATACGCTGCCCGATCCCGCCGGCTATCTTCAGGTGACGGTGCGGTTGAACACCGACGACGCCCTGACGCCCGCGCTGTGGAAAGCGCAGTTTTTCGTCGGGCTGGCGGAACAGATCGGCGATGCCGCCTACGATCCGCAGACGAGCTGGCAGCCGCTGGCGGATCAGCCGGGCGACGTGACGATCGAGGTCTACCGCGCGCCCGAACGGGGCGCTGCGCTGAGCGCGCAGGCCTACCTGATCACAGTGTCTCCGGGGATGTTCGTCGTCATCACCGCGCTGGGGCCGGATGCGGCGGCGCTGGAGGCGCGGGCCGCCGCGCTGGACGCGCTGGCGCTGTCCGTCCGCCCCGTCACGGGCGAGTGAGCGGCGATCCGCCCGGCGGACAGATGCCGCGGCACGGGGTACAATCAGGGCCGGTTCCGCCCCCATCGGGGGCGCGCCCGTATCGCGGATGTGCTCTTGAACAGGCCTGATCGATGTCCGCCCATGCCCGAAACCGTTCCCTTGCCGAGCATCTGCTGCTGACCTCGGCGCGTGTGTTCGCTCATGCGGAGCCGCTGTCCCGGCGGCTCCTGCCCGAAACGCTGGAGATCGACGACAACCGCTCGCTCTGGGTCAGCCAGATGCCGGACTACCGCCCGAACCCGCCGCTGCGGGCCGATGTCGAGGCCGATCTGGCGATCATCGGCGGCGGGTTCACCGGGGTTTCGACCGCTTATCACTTCAGCCGGCGCTACCCGGAAAAGCGCGTCGTCCTGCTGGAGGCGAAAACGCTGGCCAACGGAGCCAGCGGACGCAACGGCGGCATGCTGCTGAACTGGCTGCCCGATATGCACGGCTGCGATGCGGAACTGACCCGCCGCGTCTACGACATGACGCATGCCGGCATCCGCATGATCGTGGATCTGATCGCGCGCCATGCCCTGCCCGTCAGCTACCGGCTGGATGGCACGCTCACGGTGTACACCGATCCGCAGCGCGCCGAGGCCGCCCAGCGCGAAGCCGAGCTGCACCGCCAGCTCGGCATCCCCGTCGAGTTCCTCGATGCCGCGGCGCTGAAACAGCGCCTGAACCTGCGCGGGGTCTACGGCGCGGTGCTCGATCCGCATTCCGGGCAGATCAACGGCGCGCAGCTCGTGCGCAGCCTGCGCCCCGTGCTGGAGGCACAGGGCGTGGCGATCTACGAGGGGACGCCCGTCCTGCGCGTCCGTGAAGGGCGGACGGTGACGCTCGAAACGCCCGCCGCGACGGTGCGCGCCGGCGCGGTCGTGCTGGCCACCAACGCCTACACCGGCAAGCTGGGCTACTTCCGCGATGCGCTGTTCCCGCTGCACTCGCACGTGATCGCCACCGCCCCGCTGGGCCAGGACGATCTGGCCCGGCTGGGCTGGCACGCGCTGGCCGGCTACTCCGACGACATGGATCGGATCGCCTATTCCAGCCTGACGCGGGAGGGGAACATCGTCTTCGGCGGTGGCAGCAACCCGGCCTACGCCTACCTGTTCCGCAACCGGACGATCTACCCCGGATCGCCGGATTCGGCCCGCGCCCGCTTCGCCCGGATCGCCCGATCGCTGTACGCCTACCTGCCAGAGCTGGCGGATCGCCCGATCGCGCACCGCTGGACGGGCACGCTGGGGATCACGCTCAACCGTCAGCCGCTGATCGGCGTGCGCGGCGAAGCGCGCAACGTCTTTTACGCCATCGGCTACAGCGGCCACGGGGTGACGCTGGCCAATCTGGCCGGGCAGATCCTGACCGACCTCTATTCGGGCGCTGATGAGCGCTGGCGCGGCTTTCCGTTCTATCAGCCGCACTACGTGCCGATCCCGCCGGAGCCGTTCCGCTGGGTGGGGTATCAGCTCTTCTCCCGCCTGACCGGGCGTTCGCCCAGGGTGTGACGCGCGGGGGGATGCAATCGGACGCCCCGACCGCCCGCAGACGCGGTATACTGAGGCGATCTCCGTTCACCGCAGGAATGCCGTTCAGAAGGTCATGCCATGTCCAGCCGCGATCGCATCCTCAACCGTCTGCGCAGCGCCCGCCGCCCCTTCCCGGATGCCCCGCCGCGCCCGGCCCGCTATCATCAGGTCACCGTGCAGGACGACACGACGCCCGACGCCCTGCTGGCGCGCTTCACCCGCGAGCTGACCGCCCTGCGCGGTGAGGTCTTCGCCGTGGACGGGGCCGATGCCGCCCGCGAGCAGATCCTCAGCCTGCTGAAGCAGCATGGTGCGAGCACCATCCTGTCCTGGGATTTCGCCCACATCCCCGTCCCCGGTCTGCGCGAGGCGCTGGCTGAGGCCGGCATCCACGTCCTGATCCCGGATGTCCACGATGAATTCCGCGCCGAGACGCTGGCCGCCGCCGGCGCTGCGCAGGCCGGCCTGACCGGCGCCGATGCCGCCCTGGCCACCACCGGCACGCTGGTCGTCACCAGCGGGCCGGGCCGCGGACGCCTGCCGACCATCCTGCCGCCCATCCATATCGCCGTGATCGCGCTGGATCAGATCAAGGTCGGCGTCGAAAGCTGGCTCGCCCGTCAGCGCGCGGACGGCCTGCCCGCCGCCCACGTCAGCGCCAACGCCGCCTTCATCAGCGGGCCGAGCCGCACCGGCGATATCGAGATGGAGCTGATCCTGGGCGTGCACGGCCCCGGCGTCGTCCAGGTCGTGGTGATCCGCTGACGGAGGGCGGATGAACCCCGTCACAGATCGCCCGTCACCCCGCATCGATCATGCAGAGCCTGATTTCCTGATCGCAGCCGCGCGCCGCCCGCACCCGTGGATCGCCCGCCATGACCGGACACCGTAAAGACGACGCCCGTAAAGCCCTCAAGACCCTGCTCGCCCGTTACGACGCCATTCCGCAGGATGAACGCGCCCGCGTCAGCGAGAGCGAGGTCGTCCACCAGTTCCTCGATCCGCTGCTGCGCGACGTGCTCGGCTGGCCGATCGCGGATACGCAGCGCCTGCGCTACGAACTCAAGACCGAGGCTGGCCGCCCGGACATGGTGCTCTTCCCGGAAAGCGACAAAGCCGGGCCGATCTACCTGGAGGCCAAGCGCTTCGGCGTGATCAGGGAGCTGCAGGAAGCGCGCCGCGTGGTGCGCGGCGTGATCGAACCGGCGCAGCTCGCCCTGCCCGGCATGGCCGTCGATCGCACGCGCGAGGAACAGCAGGCCATCAACTACGCCTTCGAGAACGGCGGCCACTGGGCCATCCTGACCAACTTCGAGCGGCTGCGCCTGTTCAACGCCCGGCGCGACTGGCTCGTGCTCTCGTTCGAGCGGCCTGAAGCCATGCTCAGCGATTTCGACCTGCTCTGGGAGCTGTCTTACCCGCGCATCCTCGATGGCAGCCTGGAGGATCTCAGCCACCAGCGCCTGACGGCGGACGTCGATACCGAGTATCTCGATTTCATCAACTTCTGGCGCGAACGCCTGGCGCAGAACCTCATCGCCCGGCTGGACAAGAACCCCTGGGCGCTGCGCCCCGACGGGAGCATCGACGTCCACGCTCTGCGCGACGTCGTCCAGCGCTTCCTCGACCGGCTCGTCATCGTCCGCTTCGCCGAAGATCACCTCGTCATCCCGCCGGGCACGCTCTACCGGATGTACGAACTGCGGCGCGACAACATCTACGCCTTCCAGCTCGATCAGCAGATCCAGCACCTGTTCCGCCGCTTCGACGAGACGCACAACTCCGCCCTGTTCCGCATGGGCACGGTCGACCGGGCCAGCTTCAGCGATACCCTGCTCAACGAACTGGTCGAGAAGCTCTACCAGGCCCGCTACCGCGCCATGCCCGCCGACATCCTGGGCAACACCTACGAGCAGTACCTGGGCAAGGCGCTGGCCGTCGATGGCCGGACGGTCTCCACCTACGACAACCTGGAGACGCGCAAGAAGCAGGGCAGCTACTACACCCCGCAGGTCATCGTCCAGTATCTGGTCGATCAGACGCTGGGCCGCTATCTCTACGGGACGGAGGACGGCCGCCCGGACGGCCCGCCCATCCCCGGCCAGACGCGCCAGACCGCCGCCACGATCCGCGATCTGCGCGTGCTCGATGCCGCCTGTGGCAGCGGCTCGTTCCTGATCTACGCCTACTACGTGCTGGCCGATTTTTACGAGCGCGAGCGCGCCCGGCTGGAGGCCGAACGCCGCGCCCGCGCCGAACAGTTCGCCCGCGACGGCCTGAGCGAGATCGACATCCTGGAGCGCAACGCCCCGCTGCGCGCCCAGATGGAGGCGCTCGACGACTACCCCCGCCTGATCCTGGAGCGCCACCTGTACGGCGTCGATCTCGACCCGCAGGCGGCGGAGATCGCCGTCGTCAACCTGATGATGCGCGCCATGGAGAAGCAGGGCCGCAAGAAGCGCCTGCCGCTCATCCTCAACCAGAACGTCAAGGTCGGTTCCAGCCTGGTCGGGCTGCTGGCGGACGACCCGGCGCTGGCCGCCCACCGCGACGCGATCGCCGAACTGCGCCGCCTGCGCCTGATGCTGACCGACCCGGCCCACGACGCCGATCACGACCGCCTGCTCGACGCGGTCGAGGCGGTGCGCGCGCGCCTCTACGCCGCGCTCAACCCGCCGTTCGCCGGACAGTTCCGCGATCTCGACCGGGCGCGCCCGTTCCACTGGGGCGTGGAATTTCCGGAGGTCTTCTACGACGAGACCGGCGCGCCCCTGCCCGCGCCCGGCTTCACCATCGTCATCGGCAACCCCCCCTGGGAGTTGTTCAAGGCAGACGTTCGGGAATTTTACGCGCGTTTTGATCGAAATATTGAGTCAATCTATACACGAGATCAGGTTGATCGTCTGGTTGCAGAAATCAATTTAGCTAAACCAGATGTAGCTTCAGAATATCGCGCGATTGAAGAGTCTCAACGCGATTTCTCAAATTACATTCTGAATTCGAAAGATTACAAATACCGAGGATCAAGTTATATAGCCACTCATAAACTTTTTCTCGAGCGCGCCTACCATCTGCTGCGCGACGGCGGGCGGCTGGGCTACGTCGTCCCCTCCGGCCTGTACACCGATCTGGGGACGAAGGCGCTGCGCGAGCTGTTGTTCGATCATGCTTGTCTCGATTTTCTGTTCAGCTTTAGCAACGAGCGCTTTTTCTTTTCCGGCGTTCATCATTCGTTCAAATTTACATTATTCGGCGCACAGAAGGGCGGCCTGACCGACACGTTCTGGACAGCCTTCCGCTTCAATCCGCGTGAGGCGGTGCGACCGGAGGACTTTCCTGCATTCGTGGCTGATCGCGCCAATCTGGTGCGGATGAAGCGGGCGGATGTCTCCCGCTTCAGCCCGGACAGCCTGAGCGTGATGGAGTTCAAAACCCAGCGCGATTACGACGTCACGGCGCGCATCTACGCCGATCACCCGCTGCTCGGGACGCACGTCCCCGATCGCTGGAACGTCAAACTGACCAGCGAATTCAACATGACTACGGCGCGCGATCTGTTCAACACAAAACGAATCGGCCTGCCGCTGTACGAGGGCAAGATGATCCACCAGTACGACGCCTACTTCAAAGCGCCGGAATACTGGGTGGAAGAAGCGCCCGCCGCCGCCCGCCTGGCCAACCGCACCGGGACGGGCTACCAGCGGCCCCGGCTGGCCTTCCGCGACATTGCCGCCGCCACCAACGAGCGCACGCTGATCGCGGCGGTGCTGCCGCCGGGCAGCTTCGCTGGAAACACGCTGAATTTAATAAACGGAATTGATGAGCAATCGGCTCTGTATCTTCTCTGCACTATCAATTCATTCGTGATTGATTTCATCATCCGTAAAAAAATTGCTACTCATGTAAATCATTTTTATTTCAAACAGCTCCCCGTGCCGCGGCTGACGGCGGGCGATGCGCGCTTCGACGCGCTGGTGGCGCGGGCGGCGCGGCTGGTGTGCACGACGCCGGCCTTCGCCCCGCTGTGGCAGGCCGTGACCGGTCAGCCGTGGACGCCGGCGGACGGCGTCCGCGACCCCGATCAGCGCGCCGCGCTCAAGGACGCCATCGACGGCATCGTGGCGCGGCACGTCTACGGCCTGACGCGCGACGACTTCGCCCATGTGCTGACGGCCTTCCCGCTCGCCCTGCCCGACGAGGCGGCGCGGGCGCGTCTGCTGGCGGCGTAT
>DAOUBU010000113.1:0-74787 GCA_034432395.1 Anaerolineae bacterium | reverse complement strand
CGCCCGCTGCCGATTCCGCCGTGCCCGCCGCTGACCTGTGCTACAATCCGATCATCCGCCGCAGACTCGCCACAGGAGGGGCCGGATCATGCGCAATCTGCTGCTGCGTTTCATCATCAACGCCATCGCTATCGGCGTGATCACGTCCGGGCTGCTGCCCGGCATCCGCATCGAGGGCAATTACGTCCTGACGCTGGCGATCACGGCGGCGATCCTCGGTCTGCTCAACGCGGTCGTCCGCCCGATCCTGGTGCTGCTGAGCTGCCCGTTCATCTTCTTCACGCTCGGCCTGATCCTGGTCGCCATCAACGCGCTGATGCTGGGCGGGGCGGCTGTCATCACCAACTGGATCGCCGGGCAGAGCGGGCGCGTCGTGATCGATCCGTGGTGGTGGGCGCTGATCGGCGCGGTCATCGTCGGCATCATCAACCTGATCCTGGAACGTCTGCTCGGCGTGGATGAGCGCGTCCGCGTCAGGAAAGTGAAAGAAGTCCACGTCGTCTACCAGTCACAGCGCAGCGCGCTCGATCAGCAGTTCGACGCTTACGTCAGCCAGAACCTGCCGCCGCAGGCTCCCCGTGTGCAGCCGCCGTATGCGCCGCCGGCGCCGCCGCAGGGGCCGTACTATCCGCCGCAAGCGCCGTATGCGCCGCCGGCGCAGCCACCCCCGCCTTACGTCCCGCCCGCCGATCCCGGCATGGGGGGCGGGGGCGGCGCTTATCCGCCGCAGCCGCCGCCCGCACAGCCACCGCAGCCGCGGCCACCCCAGCCGCCGCGCGCACCGTGGGAGCGGTGAGCGCGACCGTTCGGCGGGGCGCAACGCTTCAGGGTTGACCTGCGTACTGGCTGTATATACACGGTGAAGAGGCAAAGGCAAGCCGGAGCGCGGGGTTATGAACATGCTGGGGCGTGCTGTCACCACGATTTTGATCTGGCTCATCGGCATGGCCGGCGTGATCGGGCTGATCAACCAGACCGTCAGGCCGGCATACACGCTGATGGAACAGCCGACGTTCGCCGCCGGGGATGGCGTGGTCGAGACCGTCATGGTCCCGATCATCACCGGCACGGAGTATGCGCCGGTCGGCACGGTTGCGATCCTGGCGCTGCTCGCGCTGTTTCTCGTCATCGCCATGACGATCAGCACGGCGGCGATCTGGCGGCAGGCGCGGCACGAGGCGAGCGCGCCGCGCGAGGCAGCCGCGGTATCCGCATCGGTCAAGCTCAAGCGCGATCAGCAGGCGCGCCTTCAGCGGCTGCTGGCCCGGATGGATCCCGACGATCTGGCCGCGCTGGAACATCATCTGACGGCGCTGGAGGATCAGGTCGGCTTGGGCGCGGATGGCGAGCTGATCGGGGGCGATGACATGCGCTACGAGCAGGCGGCCCGCCGGGGCTAAATGTCCCCAGCCTGACGGTGCCCGGCGATCTGCTGCGGCGTCAGGCCCAGCCAGTCCGCCAGCACGACGTTGGTGTGTTCGCCGATATCCGGCGGGGGCAGGCGCACGTCCGGCGGTGTGACGGAGAACTGCACCGGCGGCCCGACGAGATCGAGCGGCTGGCCGTTCAGCGTCACCGTGCGGATCAGCCCGCGCGCCCGCACCTGCGGATCATCCAGCGCGGCGCGCACGTCGTTGATCTCCCCGGCGGGGACGCCCGCCGCCAGCAGATCGCGCACCCAGTCCGAGGCGGGGCGGGTGATGAAAGCGGCATCCAACAGGGGGATGAGCGCATCCCGGTTGACGACGCGATCCGGGTTGGTGGCGAAGCGCGGCTCGTCCGCCCATTCGGGGTGGCCGACGACGGCGCACAGCGCGCGGAACTGGCGGTCATTGCCCACCGCGACGCAAAACATCCGGTCGCAGGCGCGAAAGGGTTGATACGGGACGATGCTGGGGTGGGCGCTGCCCAGCCGCGCCGGGATCTGCCCGCTGACGAGCGCGTTGGCGGCGATGTTGACCAGCGCGGCGATCTGCGCGTCGAGCAGGGCGATATCGACGTGCTGACCCTGGCCGGTGCGTTCGGCGTGGCGCAGCGCCGCCAGGATCGACGAACAGGCGAACAGCCCGGCGAACACGTCCGAGACCGCCACGCCGACTTTGGTCGGCGGGCCGTCGGGAGCGCCGGTGATCGACATCAGGCCGCTCTGGCCCTGGATGACGAAATCGTAGCCGGGCCGATCGCGGTACGGCCCGGTCTGCCCGTAGCCCGTGATCGAGGCATAGACGATGGCCGGGTTGACGGCGCGCACCTGTTCGTACCCCAGTCCGAAAGCGGCCATGCCGCCCGGCCTGAAATTCTCAACCAGGATGTGCGCGCGCGCCGCCAGCCCCAGCGCCAGCCGCTGCGCCCCGGGCTGTTTCAGGTCGAGCGCGATCGAGCGCTTGTTGCGGTTGACGCTCAGGTAGTAGGCGCTGTGACGGCAGTCGTCGTCACCGTGCCAGGGCGGCCCCCAGGCGCGGGTATCGTCGCCTTCGGGGCTTTCCACTTTGACGACATCGGCCCCCAGATCGGCCAGCATCATGGTGGCGAACGGGCCGGCCAGCACGCGCGTGAAATCGAGCACGCGCACGCCCGCCAGCGCGCCTGGCTGCTCCTCAACGGTCACTTGCGCACCACCTCCCAGGCCAGATGGTTGAGTTCCGGCAGGATCAGCTTCTCCATGGCCAGGTGCACGGCATTCGGGCTGCCGGGCATCGAGACGACGAATGTCCCCCGGTAGACGCCCGCCGTCGCCCGGCTGAGCATGGCCGCCGCGCCGACCTGCTCGTAGCTGAGCATGCGGAACAGCTCGCCGAAGCCGGGCAGGGTCTTTTCCAGCATCCGGCTGATTACATCGTAGGTGGTATCGCGCGGGCTGATGCCCGTCCCGCCGTTGAACAGGATGACGCGCACCTCCGGCAGGGCGGCCAGTTCATCCAGCGCCGCCGCCACCTGATCGGGTTCGTCCTTGATCAGGCGGTAGGCGGCGGGGATATGGCCGCGCTCGATCAAGCGCGCCTCGATCGCGCGGCGGTTTTCGTCGGTCTCCGGCGTGCGCGTATCGCTGACGGTGACGATGGCGATGTGTACCGGGTCGTACCCGGCGCGCTCGCGGTGTTCCTGGACTCCCACGGCTGCACTCCCTGGCTGGATCGGATCGATCGGGATCCCGATCATAAAGCGTTTGCCCGCGTTCAACCAGAGAGTCTGGCGAAAGATGATCGAAGCCCCTTTCCGTTCGGAAAGGGGCGGTGGGGCACAGGGGGAAGAGGCCCGATCGGCGCTCAGTCCGTGGCCGGGTCAGTCCGATCGGAGAGGGATTTTCCCAACAGGCCCGTGATCATCTCGAACGCCTCGATCAGGCGGTCGTCCTGCTCGCCGCGGGTGCTCTTCCGGAGCTGGAACTCGGTCTGGAAATAATCGAACAGCAGTGGATTTGCGTCATCTTTCGGCTGCGCGAACAACTGAGCGCGATGCCCGCCGTCTCTGGCTGACCCGATCGAGACCAGCGGGTACTGCTCCCGGCTCAGCAGATCCTCCAGAAGCTGCCAGTAGGCCTCCGTCGATCGGGACGTCGGCAGGCAGACGCCGTAGACCTCACCGCGCTCCCGGTTGTAGTCCAGGAAGACCAGCAGGGTCATGCCGAACTCATCGAAGTGACTCCAGGGAAGCTGGGGAAACGCTCTGTCCGGATCCCGGCGGCTGGCCTCGATGTCGTGCATGATCTGGCTGATTGTGCCGACTCCCATCATTCCGACCATGTTACCTGCTCCTTTCTGCTGTCAATGCTTGGCAGACCTGACTTGCATCGATTGCTGATGACGATCTAATTTTGGGGTTTTTAAGGTTCAAAAAGGTTCATAAAAGATACTAATGCTGTTCTTCAGGTCTGTCAATCGCGTATTTTGACCGCGCGTCAGGTTGAAGCGCGGCCCCCGGTCGATTACACTGGGGGAGCAGATAGACACGAAATGAGGGGCGGGATCACCGCCGTCAGCATCCGTCATGAACGATACCGCTTACGCTGAAAAACTGTCTCAGGAAGCCGCCGCCTGGGGGGCCGAGGCCGAGCGCATGGCGCGCAGCGTCCCGCCGGACTGGCGTTATCACCGGGCGCTGCGCCACAACGCGATCATGCACACCGCCGATATCGATGCGCTGCTGGCGCTGATCCGTCCGGGGATGCGGGCCGCGGAACTGGGTTGCGGCCCGGGCTGGCTGACGCTGGCGCTGGCCCAGCGCGGCGCGGCTGCGCTGGGGCTGGATATCAGCGAGGGGGCGCTCGAAATCGGTCGGCGCTACTACGAGTCGATCCGCGCCGAGGTCCCGGGGACAGTGGAGTACCGCGCCGTCGATCTCAATCAGCTCGAGCTGCCGCCGGGACAGTTTGACGTCATCGTCGTCAAAGGGACGCTGCATCATCTGGTGGCGCTGCGCCGGGTGATCGAGGTCATCCATGCGGCGCTCAAGCCCGGCGGCCTGCTGTGGGTGAGCGACTCGCTGGGCGACGAGGCGCGCTCCAGCGTGCTGGCCGCCAGCGCGCTGATGTTCGTGCTGCCGACGCACGTCAGCTACGCGGACAAGATCCGGGGACTGCTGCGCTTCGGCCTCAAAGCGCCGGGCCGGATCAAGATGAGCATGGAGGCGGAAGGCCTGTCGCCGTTCGAGGGCGCGGGCCGCGATGATGACTGGCTGGCGCTGATCGCGGAGCGCTTCACCATCGAGCGGCGCATCACCGCCCCGGCGATCACCGGCTACATCAGCGCGCAGCTCAACCTGCCGGATCGCATCGCCCTGCCGTTGCTGCGCGGCCTGCGCGCGCTCGACCGGCTGGCGGTGCGCGGCGGTCTGCTGCGCAGCAGCGGTGTGGTCATCTACGCGCGCAAACGCTGAAGGGAAATACCCCGATGAAACTGCTCTTCATCGCCTCCTCGCTCGATCTGACGCAGCCGTTCAGCGCCACGCCCGCCTGGTGGCAGCTCCTCAAAGGACTGTATGAGATCGGCGTTGAGGTGCTGGCCGCGCCGTATCAGGGGCCGGCGATCGAGACGCTGTGGTGGCGGGCGGCGGGCAACCCGGCCAGACTGCCGGGCGATGCCTTCAAAGCGCTGCGCGACCTCAGCCGCCGCATCGGCGCGGCCCCGGTCGATGTCACGGCGGAGGCGGTCACCAGCGCCGAATCGACCGCCGATCGGCTGACGCGCCAGACCGCGCGCGCGCTGATCGCCCCGCTGTGGGAACGCCACCTGAACACCATCCTGACGCGCGAGCGGGATATCGACGCGATCATCGTCCTGACCGTGCCGCTCAATCACCTGACCGGCGTGCCGGCGGCGATCAGCCGGAAGTTCAACAAGCCGATCTTCTACTACGATGGCGATGTCCCGGCCAGCCTGCCGAATATGCGCGGTTTCGCCACCGGCTTCCGCATCTACCAGGGGGCCGATCCGGGCGAGTACACCGCGTTCATCAGCAACAGCGCGGGCGGGGCGGACGCGCTGCGCGCGCTGGGGGCGCGCGCCGTGCACGTGCTGTACTACGGCGCGGATCCGGATGTCTTCAGCCCGGTGGACGTCCCGGCGCAGGATATCGACGTGTTCTTTTACGGTCACGGGCGGGAATATCGCGCCGAATGGGTCGATGCCATGCTCGCGCAGCCGGCCCGCGATCTGACGGAGGCGCGCTTCGCGGTGCGCGGCAGGCATCTGGGCGATCTGGGACGGGTCGAACATCTGCCGTATCTGTCGTTCAGCAAGCTGCGCGAATACGCCAGCCGCAGCAAGATCAATCTGTGCATCACGCGCATGGCGCATGCCTCGGTGTTCGCGTCGTCGTCATCGCGCCCGTTCGAGCTGGCGGCCATGGGCTGCTGCGTCGTCTCCAACCCGTATCTGGGGATCGAGACCTGGTTCGAGCCGGGCCGGGAGATCCTGATCGTGCATTCGGCGGAGGAAGCGAGCGAGCGCTACCGCTACCTGCTCCGTCACGATGCCGAGCGGCGGGCGATCGGCGCGGCGGCCCGCGAGCGCGTCCTGCGCGAGCACACGTTCCGCCACCGCGCCCGTCAGTTGGTCGAGATCATCCGGAGCTATACCAGATGAAACGGCGCTGCCCGCTGCTGATCGCTGTGCTGCTGCTGGTCGCTCCGGTTCTGACCGGCGCGCAGGGGCAGTGCCCCCCGGTGAACGCGGTCGTTTTTCCGCTCGATGCAGCGCCACCCGTCCTGGTGCAGGATTTCGCCGCGCAGAATGCCCGCTTCCACGGGCGCTTCCACACCGGGCAGGACTGGATCGGTTCCGGCCCGGTCACGCTGGGGATGCCGGTGCGCGCCGCCGCCGCCGGCCGGGTGACGTTCTCATCGCCGACGGCGTGGGGACGCGATGGCGGCGTCATCATCATCGAGCATACGCTGCCCGACGGTGCGACGGTGTACACGATGTACGGCCACCTGACCGACGCTTTCGGCCAGGCATTTCCACCGGCGTTCACCTGCGTCGAGGCTGGGCAGATCATCGGCGCGGTGGCGGACGTCCGCCCGGCTCCGCATCTGCACTGGGAAGCGCGCACCGCCGGCTCAGATCGCCCGGGGGCGGGCTATAGCTGGCGGCATCCAGCCGCGGAGGGGCTGCTCAACCCGGCGCAGTGGCTGACCCATATCGCGACCGCGCTCGATCGCGCTTTTCGCTGGCGCGCCGCCCTGGCCGGGATCGTCGCGCCGCCGGTGCTGCTGCCCGGTTCCGACCTGATCGCGCTCAGTGAAGCGGACGGTCAGGGACAGGTGATCGGCCTGTCGTATGACGGGCGCATCCTGTGGCGCTACACCCCGGAACGGCGCGCCGCCGCGCTCATCCCGTATCAGAGCGCCGCCGCCATCCTGTACGCTGATGGCACGGCGCAGCGCGTCGGGCTGGATGGCCGCCCGGAGGCGATCGGCGCGCTCCCCGGCCCGGTGACCGGGCGCGCGTTCGCGGTCGGCGGACGGATCTACGTCGAACTGGCGGGCGGCCTGAGCGCGTTCGCCGCCGATCTGCGCGGCCCGCTGTGGACGCTGGCGGATCTGCGCGGCGTCAGCGACGTGGTGGCCAGTGCGGACGGGCGCATCCTGGGGGTGATGGCCGCGCGTCCCACGGGGCGGGTCGATCTGTTCGTGGTCGAGGCGGGCACGGGTGCGGTGATCGACCGGGCGCTGCTGCGCGAGCCGGGGGCGCTCGCACCGGCGCCGGGCGGCGGGCTGATCGCGTACACCCGCGGCGGCCTGTGGCAGATCGACGAACGGGGCGTCTGGTCGCTCCTGATCGCCGATGCGGCGGGCGGCGGGCGCGCCGGGGCGCTGGCGCGCGGCGCGGGCGGGGCCGATGATCAGTTCATCTACACGTTCACCGGGACGACGCTGACGAGCCGCGATCGCCAGCTCGTGCCGCGCTGGACGGGCGATCTGCCCGGCGACCCGACGTACCCGTCATGGATGGCGGAGCGCGATGACCGCCTGTACCTGATCGCGGGCGATCGGCTGCGCGTTTTCGACGTTGAGCGCGGCGTGCTCTGCGCGGAGATCCCGCTCTGGCGTGGGATGCCGTCCGACCGGCTGTGGGCCGATCTGGGGGCGGATGGCACGCTGCGCGCGCTGGCTGGCGGTCAGATCACCGGCTTCGACCTGGGGGCGCTGCGCCGCACCTGCGGCTAGCCGGCGCACAGAATCGGATGCAGGCGATCGGGATCGACGTTGCCGCCGCTGACGACGACGACATCATCCGTCTGCGGTGTGATCGCGCCGCTGAGCAGCGCGGCCAACCCGACCACGCCGCCGCCTTCCCCGACGTATCCGGCCTCGTAGACCAGCCAGCGCATGGCGCGGGCGATGTCCTGTTCGCTCACCAGCACGATCCGATCGACCAGCGCCGAGACGATCGTCAGCGTGATCGAACCGGCCTCGATATCCCCGGCCAGCGCATCCGCCAGCGTGTCGGGGGAGGCGGGCAGATCCAGGCTGTAAAACGCGCGGTACATCTCTGGCGACTCGGCGGCGTTGACGCCGATGATCGCGATATCCGGGTTGAGCGATTTGAGCGCGACGGCGATGCCGCTGATCAGGCCGCCGCCCCCGACCGGGACGATGACGCGGCGCACGGCGGGCAGGGCATCGGCGATCTCCAGCCCGATCGTGCCCGCGCCGGCGATCACGCACGGATCGTTGTAAGCCGAAATGTAGGTGCGCCCCATTTCCCGTTCGATGCGCCGGGCTTCAGCCTCGGCCTCATCGTAGGTCGCGCCGTGCAGCACGGCTTCCGCCCCGTAACGGTTGACCCCGGCGATCTTGCGCCGGGCGGCGTAGGTCGGCATGACGATGCGCGCCCCCACGCCGAGCAGGCTGGCGGCCAGCGCCATCCCCTGCGCGTGATTGCCCGATGACGCGGTGACCACGCCGCGCGACCGGGCCGCATCGTCCAGGCTGAGCAGGGCGTTGAGCGCGCCGCGCGCCTTGAACGAGCGCGTGCGGTTGAGATTTTCCAGCTTCAGCCAGACGCGCTCATCCGGCATGGGCGCGGCTTCCAGCGGTGTCGGATCGAGGTACGGGCGGATCCGCGCCCGGGCGGCGGTGATATCGGTCAGAGTAACGGGTAGGTGCAGGTTCATCGCTGATCTTCTTTGTCCGATGTTTTGCCAGACTTAGAGTATAATCCCTGATAGCAGTTGCCCATCCACGCCAGTCACGAGTCCGGTTATGACGCCATTTTCAGATTATGAGTCCCTGCGCCGGGAGTATGCCACCGATCTTCAACTGCGCATCCGGCAGGAGATCCACGAACGCTACAGCGTCCCCAGGGTCGATTTTCCCGCCTGGGTGCTGGAGCGGGTGCACTGGCGCGGTCATGAGACCGTGCTCGACGTCGGGGCCGGCTGGGGCTATTACGAGCAGGGCGTGCGGCGCTTCGCCCCTGGCGCGCGCTATATCCCGATCGATCTGTCGGCGGGGATGCTGGCGGGGCGGGGCGGGACGGAGGCCGCAGTCGCCGATGCCGCGGCGCTCCCCTTTCCCGACGGCACGTTCGATATCGTCATGGCCAATCACATGCTGTACCTGGTTCGCGATATCCCGGCGGTGATCGCCGAGTGCAAGCGCGTGCTCAAGCCCGATGGCGTCCTGGTCGCAGCGACCAACAGCGCCGAACATATGCCGGAATTCGCCGCGCTGTTCCGCCGCGCCGTCATGCTGCTCAGCCCGCAGACCAGCATCTATACCACGCCGCCCCAGCCGGAGCACATCCATTTTTCGCTGGAGAACGGGACGCGGCTGCTGGCGCGGCAGTTTTTCGCCGTCGTGCGCCATGATCTGCCCTCGACGCTGGTCTTCAAGAACGTCGAGCCGGCCATGCAGTACCTGGAGAGCCTGCGCTCCTCGCGCGAGGCGCAGCTTCCGCCGGACATCCTGTGGGATGAAGTCATGCTGCTGATGCGCGAGCAGATGCAGCGCGTCCTCAAGCACTTCGGCGAGCTGGTCGTCAACAAGGTCTCCGGGGTGCTGCTGGCCAGCGATCGCGGCGACTTCATCCGCACCTACGTCGATCGGCGGAGTCAGCGGCGCTGACCCCTTTCCCGCCGAACTCAGGTGGCGAAAACGGTGATCGCTTCCAGCGCGATCGGCAGCGCGACGTGTTCGGCCAGCGGATGGCGATCCTCCACCAGCCGCCCGTACAGGTGCACGCGCAGTTTGGTCACCAGCGCGTCCTGGGCCAGCGCCAGGACGGGCGACCCATCGAGCGCCAGCCAGGTGGTCACGCTCTCATCGATGTCAAGGCGCGCCGCGGCGAACGCGGGCGGGGCGATCGGCTGAGCGCGCCGTCCGCCCGTCGGGAAGGGGTGCGCATCGCTGCGCAGCGGCGCGCCGCCGACGAACAGGATCGCCAGCGCCTCTGGCAGGCCCGGTAGTTCCGTCGTGTGCACGGCGTCGATATAGCCGCCGACCGCAACTGAACCGTCCCAGTCGAGGGCATCGGGCATCCAGCGCAGGTGGCGCAGCGCCGGGCCGTCGGGCGATCCCCAGCGGACGATCACCTCGTCGGCGGGCGCGCTGAGGGTGAACAGGCCGCGCGCGCCTTCCGCCCTGACGGCATCGCTCTCCGTCGCAACCCACACATGGCCGCGCGCGTAGGCCGGGATCGACCATGCCGAACACAATTGAGCCGACAGCGAGTCATTCATGAACAATCCTTCAATGGATGTTAATCACAGCGCCCCGATAACTATGATACACTCCGATCTGGCCAAGAACGATCGCATATCGGAACAGCGCATGATCCTGAGAAGAAAATCGACCGCCCTCGACGCCGCCGTCACGCCGGCGGCGGTCAGCGATATCGAACCAGCCCTGCTGAGCGACCCCACCGCCCCCGATGACGTGGAGTCGACCTGGGCGCGTCTGATCTCCGATGTCCTCAGCCCGCCGGTGGTCTGGGGGGCGGTCGGAGCGCTGGTGGCGTTCACGGTCTCATCCAATTCCGCCGACGGCGTCCTGTGGGCGGCCATTTACGGCGCGCTGGTCTGCCTGCTGCCCGCGCTGTACATCGTGTGGATGGTCAAGCGCGGTCAGATCACCGATATCCACATCCGCGAGCGGACGCAGCGCTTCAAACCGTTCGCCGTCTCGCTGGCCGGGGCGCTGGGTGCGTGGGTGCTGCTGCGCTCGATCGGAGCGGCCCCGCTGATGCCGCTCTTCGCGCTGTTCAGCTTCGTTCAGATCCTCGGCATGTTCATCATCACGCTGTGGTGGCAGATCAGCATGCACGCGATGTCGATCACGGCGGCGGTGCTGCTGACGGGCGCGCTGATCGGCCCGCTGGCCGGGATCGCGCTGCTGCCGCTCATCCCGGTCGTCGGCGCGGCGCGCGTGCGCCTGAACCGGCACACGACCGCGCAGGTGATCGCGGGGGCGCTGCTGGGCGGGGTGTTCACCCTGCTCATGCTGGCCATCGCCCGGGCCTGAGCGGGCGGCGGGGCATCGGCCCGCCCGATCTCAGCGGGCTGTTTCCACGTGGATGCGCCCGGCCTCCACGCGCCAGATCGAGGCGCGCGCCAGAAAATCCGGTGAGAAGATATCGATCTCTGTGGTGGTGGCGATCGTCTGCGCGCCCCCGTCGATGCGCGCGAGCAGATAGGCCCGCCGCTGCGCATCGAGTTCCGCGATCACCTCGTCCAGCAGCAGCACCGGCATCTCGCCGATGCGGTCGCGCATCCACGCCAGTTCCGCCAGTTTGATCGCCATGACGGCGGTGCGCGCCTGCCCCCGGCTGCCGAACAGGCCGCAGTCGCGCTCATTGATGTACAGGCGCAGCTCATCGCGGTGCGGCCCGCTCAGCGTCATGCCGCGCTGGATCGCCTCCGGCGTTTCGGCGGCCAGCCGCCGGGCGAACTGGGGCGCGATCTGCTCGGCGCTCAGCTCGCGATGGAGATCGAGGCCGGGCGCGCTGAACGAAAGCTGCCCGCTCCCTTCAACGGTGGGCGAAAAACTGGGCTGGTAGATCAGGGTGAGCAGTTCGCGCTGGCCGGTCAATTCGAGGTGGGCTTTCTGCGCGTTGTATTCCAGCTCGCGCAGGAACTGCTGCCGCCCTGCGATCAGCTTCGCCCCGGCGGTGACGAGCTGCTCATCCCAGTAGGCCAGTTCATCGCGCGAGGCCTGCCGCTCGGCGATCCGGCGGAGCAGGGCATTGCGCTGCGGCAGCACGCGCTCGTAGGTCTCCAGCGCGGTCAGATACGCTGCATCGACCTGACTGAGGGTGTTATCCATGAAGCGGCGGCGATCGGAGGGAGACCCCTCGACCAGCGTGAGATCCTGCGGCAGGAACAGGACGACGTTGAGCAGCCCGCCCAGATCCATCACCCGCCGTTCGACGCCGTTGATTTTGACCGTCTTGCGCAGACGCGGCGCGCCGCTCGTCGTCCTGTCCAGCAGCAGCGTGATCTCGACGCGCGTGCGCGTCTGGTGGGAGATGATATCGCCGGCGCAGCGCGCAAACGGGATCGGCTCGTCTTCAGCCCCCCAGTGGATCAACTGGCGGTCGGACGGGGTGTAGGGGGAGCGCGCCGTCGCCAGATAGTAGATCGCCTCCAGCAGGCTGGTCTTGCCCTGGGCGTTCGCGCCGTGCAGCAGGATCGGGGCGTGGGCGGGCAGGGATAGTTCCAGGCGCGCGTAGTTGCGGAAATGGGTCAGCGACAGGTGTTCGACATGCATGCAGAGGCGGCCCGCTGGCGGGGATCAGGAGAACGAATGAACTGAAATGATACCGGATCGGGCGGATAAACGGTAGCGCCGCGCCCGATCGTCGTCGGCCTGGCCGGGATCCGCCTGTGGCCGCGCGCTTCAACCGGACGGCGTGGCGGTGGCGATGATCACCGGCGGCAGCGTCAGGCCGGTCTGCGGGCGGGCGGATTCGGCGGAGAGACTGGGCCGGGAGATTGTCCCCTGCGCGGGCGTGGGCGGGGGCGGGGTCGGGGGCGCTGGCTCAGCCGGGGTCGGCGTCAGCGGGACGAGCGTGGCGATCGCCAGCTCCTGCAGCAGATCCTGCGGATTGAAGGTCGGATCGCACAGGAAGCGCGCTGTTTCGCCCCAGCCGCGTCCACCGTGGACGCGCAGCCAGGTTCCGCTGATGTCGCGGGCATCGACGACGACGCGCGCCCCGGCTGGCACGGTGCTGATGATCCGCCCGGCGGGGTCGGGCGAGGCGCGCAGATTGAGATCGACGCTGGCGGTGCACTCCGGGTCGATCGTGGTGATCGTGACGTCCTGCCGGAAGGTGCGGCCATCCGCGGCGGCGGCGTTGACGGTCAGTGTGTAAGCCGACTGGGTGGGGATGGCGTTGAAGACGATCTCCCCCTGCGAGGTGAAGACCCCGGTCGTCGGCGCGGTCGTCATCCGCTCCAGGCCGCTGATCGCCGACGTCACCGCCCCGGTCACCCGCCAGCGCAGGGTGATCACCTGGGCGACGTAGCGCACCAGCGGCGTCGGCTCCACGGTGAACGAGTCGAGCGCCAGGGGGGCCAGCACTTCGACGACCGTGACGGCCTCAGCGACGCGATCGCCGCTGCGCGCCTGCAGGATGAGGTTCAATCTGCCGGAGATGGCGCTGCTGCTGATCTGCGCGTAACCGCTGGCCGGGTCGATCTCATCGGCCACGAGCAGATCATCGATCAACAGGGCGATCGACCGGGTGTTGTGCGTTTCCCACTCCACCTCGATCGGCGTCCCCTGTTCGATGACGGCATCGCGCACAGTGAAACGCACGATCACCGGGCTGGTCGCGCGATCGAGCAGCCCGATCAGCGCGATGCCGAGCAGCGCCGCCAGCGCGATCGCCAGGCCGAGCAGGGCATACGCCGACCAGCGCGGGAGGAGCGGTTTGACCAGCAGGTAGGCGCGCTGGGCGATGGTGTAGGCCGCCGCATCGCCCGAACGCGCGATCACGTCGAAGGCCAGCACCCGCGGATCGCCGAACAGCGGCGTCCGCACCGGGCGCGCTGCACCGGTGACCGTGAGCCGCTGGCCGGGCGCGAAGCGCACCTGCGGCGGGGAAAAGGTGACGACGATGCCGTTCGAACGCTCATCCCGCTCGTCCGCTTCCAGGACGCGGCGCGCCGCCAGCCGGATCGAGAGTTCGGCGCTGCCCTGGTTGTGCATGTGCAGGCGGAAGGGATCGCCGGGGCGGATGCGGCGCGGTTCCAGCACCAGCCCGAACCCCCCGAACGGCAGGATACGGATCGGCGTGTGCACGGTCAGCCGCCGCTGATCGGCCTCTTCAGCGTCCAGATCCAGCGGGGTGACGGAGACCTCCAGCCGGTAATCGCCCGGTCGGCTGTCCGGACGGCGCAGCGGCTTGATGCTGATCGCCACTTCGGTCGATGCCTCCGGCCCGACTTCGACCTGAGACGGCATCACGCGCAGCCACTCCCGCGGCAGACCGCCCGCTGTGATGGCGAAGCGCTGCGGCGTCTCGATCAGGTTGACGATCGTCAGCCTGGCCGAGGTGTACGCGCCCGGTGGCACGGCGATATCGGGCTGCTCCAGTTCGATGCGGTAGGTCTGGTCAACGCGCGCGGCGAGCTGCGTCTCTTCCGGCACGACGATCGGGCGCGTCGGGTTGTCATCGACATCGCGGAAGATCAGGATCAGCTCGCCGATCAGGATCTCTTCGCCGCCGCGCAGCGCCAGCGGCTGGTTGTGTGGGATGCGCACGCCATCGACGAATGTGCCGTTCTGCGACTCCAGATCGGTCAGGAAGACCCCCTGATCGGTGCGCGCGATCGCCAGGTGATAGCGGGAGATCGTTTCCGAATCCAGGACGATGGTATTGCCGATCGAACGACCGATCGAGACATTCGCCTCCGCCAGCGGAAACGAGCGCATCACCCCGTCGGGGAAGAAGACATCCAGCCGTCCGTAAGCCATCCCTGCACCTTTCGTCACGTCTACGATTGTACGGAAGGCCGCGCATAGGCGCAAAGGCATCCGCGCTACGATTGATCGCCGTTCGGCACGGGATCCGGGGCGCGCTTTGCAGACGTAAAGACAGAGGACGGGCCAGCGACCCGTCCTCTGCGATCGAACCGCGATCGAACGGCTGTTTTTTTATTCGCCGTTGGGCGTCACTTCGACGACGGGCGCTTCGTAATCCAGGCCCATCAGATCGAGATCGGGGAAGTCGGCCATCAGGCTGTCGAGCGCGGCCTGAGCCAGGTCATTGCGGAAGGCCACGCCCTCGCCCTCGCTCGGCTGCGAGATGACGCCGTAGTCATACGCGATCTGCGCGGTGATGGCGAACGCTTCCGGATCGGTGATGCCGATGCCGTTGGGCGACGGCCAGATCAGCTTGTTGACTTCGTTCATCATCCAGCGCTGGTGACCTTCGCCCAGCGTCGGGCCGACGGCCAGGACGTACTGGACGCAGTCATCCGGGTTATCGCGGCAGTAGGCCCAGCCACGGAAGCTGGCGCGCAGGAACTTGATGGCGATCTCTTCGTTGCCTTCTTCGGCCAGCCAGTCCACCCGGACGAAGATGTTGTCTTCGAGCATGGCCGTGCCGTACTCGTTGAAGTCGAGGATGTTCAGGTCGTCGAGCGTGTAAACCGGGAATTCGCCGTTGTTGCCCACGAATTCGAGCACCTGCGCCAGTTCGTTGTAGGTCATGGCGCTGGCGGCATCGATCTCGCGGTTGAGGAAGGCATTCATGTCGAACGCCTGCTGAGCGATGGTGACATCATCCGGGTTCTCCGGGTCAAAGCCAGCGCGGGTCAGCGCGGCGAACGTCGGGTACTGGTTGCCGCAGCACCACACGCCGACGATGCGCCCGCCCAGATCTTCGAACGTCTCCAGCCCGCTGTCCGCCCAGGTGATCTGGCGCATGCCGGAGCGCTGGTAGATCTGCGCGATGCTGATGACGTCCTGACCGGCTTCACGGGTGGCCAGCAGGTTGCCCATCCAATCGATGCCGAACTCGACCTCACCGCTGTTGACGAGCTGCTGCGGGTTGATGTCCACGCCGGCGGCGATGATCTCGACAGCCAGGCCCTCTTCCTCGAAATAGCCGAGCGCATCCGCGGCGTAGTAACCGGCGAACTGCGCCTGCGGAACCCACTTCAGAACAATGCTGACCGGCGTCAGATCCTGCGCCGCCGCCGGGACGATCGCCAGCGCCAGCAGCGCCGCGACCATCAGAGCCAGAAAGAACAATTTGCGCATCTTCAATCTCCTCCTCAGAACGCTCTCTACACCGTTTCACCGCTCGCGGAACGAGACATGCCAGGACATGATCGCGCGTTCCACGGTTGAAACCACCATATAGAACAGAATGCCGAACAGCGAAGCGACGAAAATGGCCGACCAGGCTTCCGGGTATTTGAACTGACCGGCATCGTCGCGGATGCGGTAGCCCAGCCCGGCGGTGCTGCCGCCGAAATACTCGCTCACGATGGCGCCGATCATCGACAGCGTGGTCGCCACTTTCAGCGCGGAGAAGATGTATGGCAGCGCCGACGGCAGGCGCAGCTTGCGGAAGATCTGCGTCGGCGTGGCCGCATACGACGTCATCAGCTCCAGCGAAAGCAGATCGACCGACGTCAGGCCGCGCACCGTGCTGATCATGGCCGGGAAGTAGACCAGCACGACGACGATGGCGATCTTGGAGGCCGGGTTGAGCGCGCCGAACCAGTTGTTGAAGATCGGGGCCAGGGCGATGATCGGGATGGCGTTGACTGCAATGGCGACCGGCAGCAGCGCCCGGCTGAAGCTGATGAAACGCGAAGCCGCGATGCCGGTGAGGATGCCCAGACCACAGCCGATGGCGAAGCCCCAGAAGGCATTCTGGAACGTCACCCAGCCCGCGCTGATCAGCCGGGGATAGGTTTCGAGCAGCGCGGAGCCGATCACGCTGGGGCGGGGCAGCAGGAATTCCTGCACCCGGAAGACCACGATCAGCCCTTCCCATGCCACCAGGAACGCCGCCGCCACGATCAGCGGGGCGAGGTTGGCCTGAACGGCCCGGTAATACACGGGGATGCGCGTCCACGGCTGCCACAGCGTCAGCACGGCGATCAGCGCCGCCCACTCGAACAGGGCGGCCAGGTTGAGCGCGAGCGTGAGCGGCTCGATCGGCGAGTCGCCGGTCAGGCGTTCCTGAAAGACCGCCGGATCCAGGCCGACGACCGGGGCCAGCGGGTTCCAGCGCAGCGGGATGGCGATGAAAGCGAACACGAAGAACGCGATCAGGGCTGCTGCTGCGGCGCGCTCAGCGAGGGTCAGCGGGCGGCGCTCGGCCAGATAGTGCAGGCGGCGCGTGCCGACGATCAGGTAGTAGGCGACCACGCCGAACAGCAGCGTCAGCACGACCTGAAGCGACTGGTTGCGGAACGCGCGCCCGAACTGCCAGTCGTGCTGGCTGATCGGATTCTGGATGTGGAACAGCGCGACGATCAGCAGGATCGCCGTCAGCGCCAGCAGATCGCGCCCCAGGCCGCGCCGCTCGATGTACTGATCGGCGGCCCGGCTGTAGGCATCCAGCGTGACGATGGCGGCGTCGCTGGCCGGTACGGGCGGTTTTTGGATCGACTCGGCCATGATCGCTCAATCCTCGACAACCGCGCGCGCCCGCCCCGGTTCCGGCTTGGTGCCGCGCAGGGCATGGCGTACCTGGCTGGTGTAATGGAAGTAGTCATCCAGATCGCGCGTTTCCGGGCCGCGCGGCTGCGGCAGGTTGATCTCGATGATCTCGCTGATGCGCCCCGGTCGCGCCGACATGACGACGACGCGCGTCGAGAGATAGACCGCTTCGGCGATGCTGTGCGTGACGAAAATGACCGTCATGCCCTCGAGCTGCCGCCAGATGCGCAGCAGCTCGTTGTTCATGCGTTCGCGGGTCATCTCGTCCAGCGCGCCGAAGGGTTCGTCCATCAGCAGCAGGCGCGGCTCGAACGCCAGCGCCCGGGCGATGCTGACGCGCTGCTGCATGCCGCCCGAAAGCTGCCAGGGGTATTTGTTCTCGAAACCCGCCAGTTCGACCAGTTTGAGCATCTCACGGGCGCGGCGGGCGCGCTCTTCGCGCGGGTACTTCATGATCTCCAGCGGCAGTTCGACGTTCTTCTGCACGGTGCGCCAGTCGTACAGCGTCGCGCTCTGGAAGACGAAGCCGTAGTCGCGATCCTTGCGCGCCTGCTGCGCCGGCTTGCCGTTGATCGTGACCGTGCCGTTGGTCGGCTGCACCAGATCGGCGATCAGGCGCAGCAGCGTCGATTTGCCGCAGCCGGACGGCCCGATCAGCGAGATGAATTCGCCCTGCTGGATGTTCAGGTTGATCCCCTCCAGCGCGTGAACGGGGAAGCCATCCCGTGTACGAAAGATCTTGTCAACATTTTGGATGGAAATAATCGTGCCTGTCATGCCCTGCTGTTTCCCTGTTCGATGGTTCTAAGTAGAGACTTCCGGTTTCCAGCGCACCACCAGCCGCTCGATGCCGGCCACCAGCGCGAAGAAGGCGATCCCGATCAGGCCGGCGAAGGCGATCGTCGCCCACAGGCGCGGCGGGGATTGATCGTAGTAGCGCGCGAAATTCAGGATCGCGATGCCCAGGCCGTTCTGAATGCCGGACGGTAGTTCGCCGATGATCGCGCCGACCACGCTGGAAGTCGCCGAGATCTTGAGCGCGGTGAAGATCTGCGGCAGCGCGTTGGGCAGCCGCAGTTTGAACAGGATCTCGCGTCGGGTGGCGGCATACGTCTGCATCAGCTCGAAGGCCGTCGGCGGGGCCGAGGTCAGACCGCGCAGGGTGTAGATCGTGACCGGGAAGAAAGTCAGGTAAGCGGCGATGACCGGCACAGCCAGTTCGACATTGCCCAGCCGTCCCAGCCAGACCACGACCATCGGCGCGATCGCCAGGATGGGGACGGTTTGCGAGGCCACGACATACGGCAGCAGGCCGCGCTGCATCAGCGAGGAATGCGCGAACACGATCGCCAGCAGGAAGCCGATTAACCCGCCGAGCAGGAAGCCGCGCACCGCCGCCCAGGTCGTGAACAGGCCCGCCTCAACCAGATACTGCCAGAGCGGCGGCCCATTGCGCTGCGACGGCTCGACGAACGCCGCAGCGATCTGACCCAGATGGGGGAGCTGGCGATCGGTCAGCACGCTGAGATCGATCGCGCTGTCTCCGATCGGGATGCTGTAATTGACGGCCCGCGCCAACCCCTTCGCGCCTTCCCAGATCACGCCGATCATGACCACGATCAACAGTGAGAACAGCAGGGTGCGCAGGCCGCTGAATTCACGCGGCGGTTTTTCGGCTCGCGCGCTGACCGCCTGCAGGTCAGCGGTGGTCAATGGAGAACTGCTCATCCGGTAATCCCTGTTTGGACAGAATGTCTATTTGCGTTGGACAACTTTTGTCGGACTCGCGCGCGCTATCCCTGTGTTTACGCGGCGAACCGTTAAGGAATATTTGTAGTGTAACGAACTCTGTTCAATTGTGCCAATCGTTGAGATTGAACAAAAAGCCATCGACCGGCTTGTGCGATCTGGGACATGGCAGCGCGGGAACCCGCCGATCGAGTTCCCGCGCTGAATGGTGACCTGGGATCTGTCCCCCGGCCTCAGAAGAAACTGCTGATGATATCCAGCACCCGTTGGATGTTGTTCGGATCGCCCGCCTGCACGCTGGTCGCGCTGGCCCGGGCCAGTGCGTTCAGCGCGTTGATATCCGCGTCCGATCCATAGGCGACCGGGATCACCAGCACCGGATTCTGGCTGTCCCGGCTGGCGTTGATGGCGTCGATGGCGTTCTGCAGGGTGTAGCCCTGCGAGCCGGTATCCGCGCCGTCGCTCAACAGCACGACCGCGCGGATGCGGTTGCCCGCATCGATCTGATTCATCTCCTGCACGGCCTGCGCCACCGCCAGGTACAGCTCGGTGCCGCCCTCGGCCCGCAGGCTGCGGATGTTGGACACCAGCGACTCGCGCACGGTCTCCAGGTTGCGCAGCGGGATCAGCGGGCGGTAGGTGCTGCTGAACACCGTCAGGCCGATGTTAGTCCCGGCATCGAGATTGTTGACGAAGGCCTGCGCCGCGGCGATCGCCTGGTCGATCTTGTTTTCATCCCGCATTGACCCGGAGACGTCGATCAGCAGCAGGATATCGGCCTGTTTTTTGACCACGTTCCAGCTCTGTTGAATGGCGGCGATCACCTCTGGCGCGGGGACGTCCAGCACGGTGTACGGCTGGGCCGGGTCGATCCCGTTCTCCTCCACCAGCGGAAATTCGAGCGGGACATCCGGGTTGGCCGGGCGGAACCCCTCGCTCATGATGATGCGCTGGCTCTCTTCCAGCAGCACATACTCGGTGAAGATGGCGGCGGCGGCGCGCTGTTCCGGCGTCACCCAGTCGGCGTTGAGCACGGCGAACGGGTGCTCGTGCCAGAACGTCCCCTCTTCCGGGTAGATCGCTTCGAGCGGCTCCTGCGGGCGGTTGCACACCTGATCGCCCTGCTGCGCGCCGCGGTTCAGGCAGATCAGATCGGTCTCTTCCAGCGCCAGCATATCCAGGTAATCCGGCCCGCGGCTGATGTACTGCAAGAAGTCTTCGGTGCGGCGCGAGTAGTGCTTGATCAGCTCTTCGATGCCGCGTACGCACGCCTGGACATCCGGGCTGGCGACGGCGGCGGCGGTCAGGCGGCGCTCGGTGAACCCATGCTCGCGGGCGCAGGCGTAAAACTCCATGATCGTGGCCGACAGACCGGTCGAACTGACAGTGGGATCGGTGTGGCCGTAGAACACGGCGCGCCGGCAGTCGGCCAGGCCGTAATCGCACCAGCCGTTCGGGCTGTTGAGCACGTCGAGCAGATCGGCCCAGCCGATGGCATCACGACCGATGCGGTCGCGGATCGCCTGTGCGTGCCTGGCCCAGATGCCGATCACGACCGGCGTCAGCGCGGTTGGCCGCGCCTGGGCGATATCGAACACGGTGCGCCCGGTCTGATAGTTGACCAGCGCCAGCCAGTGGCTGACGCTGGGCTGATAGATCGTCGGGTGATAGACGTTTTCGTTGTTCGGCGCGATGAAGGCGTTGATGATCCCCTGCGCCACTGTGCCGGATGAGCCGCGCGTCGGCTGCTGCCCGTGGACGAACACCGGCGGCTGGCCGGCGGTGTAGGGCTGGCCGGTGGCCGGGTTCGTGCCGGCGGCGGACAGGGCGTTGAACGCGGCGATGAGGCGCGGCATGTACTGCTGCGATTCGGGCGAGTACACGATGTAGACATCGACGGCGTTGGCCGGGCGGGGGACGCCGCCGGTCTCGTGATAGGTCTCGTAGCCCGGGCGCATGTATGCGGGAAGTGACGAAGTCGTTGGAATGGCCGCTGGAGGCGAGCCGCCGCCGCATCCGGTGAGCAGGAACAGCAGCATGAGCAGGACGGGGAAAGCCGGATGACGCAGTTGACCCCACTGGCGGTGCATACACCCCCCTGTGTCTCTGTCTTCAACTGATCATCATTATCGTCTCGACCCGCCGTGTTCAGCGCATATTTTCATGTTAAATCTTGTCGCAAGAGCCGCGCTGGGGGCCGATGCCGGCGGCTCAGCCGGGGTCGGGCCGCGCGTTCGGGGCCTCGTAGCGCCGCGTGATCGGCCCATACGTATCGTGACGTCGCTGATGCAGCAGGGGGAACAGCCAGCGCCAGTGTTCCAGCACCGCCGGGTCGAGATCGGCGGCGATCACCTCGGTCGTATCGCGGCCCGCCTGCGCCAGAATGCGCCCCTGCGGATCGCAGATGAAACTGCTGCCGTAAAAGGTGACGCCGTTTTCGACGCCGACCCGGTTGGCCGCGCCGATGAAGACCCCGTTGGCGATCGCGTGGCCGCGCATCACCGTCTGCCAGGCCGCGCTGGTGTCGATGGCGGGATCGGTCGGTTCAGAGCCGATCGCTGTCGGGTAGAAGATGAATTCGGCCCCGTTCAGGCTGTAGATGCGCGCCAGCTCCGGGAACCACTGATCGTAGCAGGTCGGCGTCGCCAGGTTGACGCCGCATACGCTGTAGACCGGGTACTCCGCCCCGCCGCCGAAGTAATGCGTCTCGTTGTAGCCTTCCCCATACGGGATGTGGATCTTGCGCGTCGCGCCGACGAACTGGCCCGCCGCGTCGTAGATCACGGCGGTGTCGTAGTACACGCCGTCGTCAGTCCGTTCGAACAGGCTGCCCACCAGTGCGACCTGATGCCGGCGCGCCAGCTCGGCGAACACGCGGTCGGACTCGCCGCCGCGCAGCGGCTCGGCCCAGGCGAAGCCAGCCTCATCGATGATGCCGGGGAAGTACGGGGAAAGCGAAAATTCCGGCAGGCAGACGATCCCGGCTCCATCGCGCGCCGCCGCGCCGATCAGGTCGTCATACTGGTCGATCATGCGCTCGCGTGTGCTCCAGGCAAGCTGAATGAGCGCCGCCCGAACTTTGTCCATCCGCAAAATCCCCTGTCTTCTGCTATGATTGTGTCTGTTCTCACTGGAGTATACCCGATCCACCCCGATCCGCACGACCGACTGCACACCGATCGAGCGCTATCGATATCGATCTGACCGAGGAAGAACTCGTCCATGCCTCCGCGCCCCCATATCCTGCTCATCGTTCTCGACACGCTGCGTCGCGATCGACTGACGGCTTACGATCCCGCTCTGCCCACCGGGCCGCATCTGGCGGAATTTGCCCACCGCGCATACCGCTTTGAGCGCGCGGTCGCCCCGGCCCAGTGGACGATCCCGGCTCACGCCTCGCTGTTCACCGGGACGTATCCCGGTCAGCACGGGGTGACCCAGTCGATCAGCGCGCTGTCGCCCGCCACCCCGACGCTGGCCGAGATCCTGCGCGCACAGGGCTACCGGACTGCGGCATTCTGCAACAATCCGCTCGTCGGGGTGCTGGAGAACGGCTTGCAGCGGGGCTTCACCGAGTTCTACAACTACGCTTCCGCCGTGCCGTACCGCCCGAATGCCGACCGACAGCCGTACCTGAAGCGCGAGTTCCTGCGCTGGTTCCGCCCGCATGCCCGGCGCATCGGCAACCAGTTCGCCCGGCACGACTGGCTGTTCGCCGCGGCGCTGGCTCCGCTGTGGACGCCGCTGTGGACGAAGTACATCAACTTCAAAGGCAGCACGCGCGACTCGATCGGCGATCTGATCGACTGGCTGGCGGCCCATGAAGCCGGCGGCGCGCCCGATCCGGCGTTCGTCTTCGTCAATCTGATGGATGCGCATCTGCCGTATCATCCGCCCCGGCAGGCGCTCGACCGCGTCGGGGCGCGCCTCGACCCGGCAGATTGGCGGTTCGTCCAGCGCTTCAATGCCGATGCCGCCGCCTGGGCCAGTCCGCCGGAGCCGCCCCTCACGGCGGAGCAGCAGCGGGCGCTGCTCGCGTTTTACGACGCCGAGATCGCCCACCAGGATGAACATCTGGGCCGTCTGATCGCGTATCTGCGCCGCAGCGGCCTGTTGGAGAAGACCGTCGTCATCATCGCCGCCGATCACGGGGAAGGGCACGGTGAGCACGATCTATTCGGCCACGGCTTCAACGTCCATCAGGAACTGGTGCACGTGCCCCTGCTGATCCATCTCCCTGATGGCGGCTCGGGCCGGGTGACGGCCAATATCAGCACCCGCCGTCTGTACCACACGATCCTGGATCTGGCCGGGCGGGACGATCCGGCGGTCGAGGCGCTGACGCTCACCCGTGAGATGACGGGAACGGCCAGCGCCGATCTGCCGGTGAGCGAGGCGGTGCCGGTCACGACGTTTTTGCACGTGCTGGAGAAGCGCAATCCGCTGGCGATCGAGCGCATGGCGCTGCGGGAGACCCGGCGCGCAGTCTACGCGGGCGATCACAAGCTGATCGTGCGCGGCGATCAGATCGAGGCGCTGTACGATGTGGCCGCCGACCCGGCGGAAACGCGCGACCTGACGCTGACACAGCCGGAGATCGCCGCCGACCTGCGGCGTCGTCTGGCCGATGCGACCGCCGATGCGATCGCTGATGCGATCGGGGATGATGCGGACGACCCGGCGCGCCCGGCGGCTTACGCTGACGATGATGCCGCCGTGCTGGAGCATCTGCGCGCGCTCGGTTACGTCGATTGAACAGGCGCATCTTCCCGCCGCGCCCGGCAAAAATGTTCGTCAAATCCTTATCTGGACGAGGGGCTTTATCATCCCGGTCTCATCCCACGCGGGCATACTATGTGAAAAGTGGAGCAAACGCTTACAGTGAGCCGGATCGCATCGGGACAGCGTTAAACCTCCATCGGGTTTCTTTAATGAAACGATACATGGGTTTTCAGCTACAATGAAGGCAAACCAGAGGTTGATCATGCCTGTCAGCGTTCATCCCGCGGAAGCCGATACGATCCTGCGCATCCGTGCCCTGTCGAAGGCGTATGTGGAGGGCGATGCGCCGCGGTTGATCCTGGATGCGGTTGACCTGGATGTGCAGACCGGTGAGTTCTTCGTGCTGCTCGGCAAGAGCGGCAGCGGCAAGAGCACGCTGCTCAACCTGATCAGCGGGATCGACCGGGCCGACGCCGGGTCGATCGTCCTGGATGGCGTCGATCTCACCCGCCTCAGCGATCGCGAGATGACCCTGTTCCGCCGCTCGCGCATCGGCATCGTCTTCCAGTTCTTCAACCTCATCCCCACCCTCACTGTGCTGGAGAACATCACCCTGCCGCTGGAACTGGGCGGGCGTGACCGGCGCGCGGGTGAACAGCGCGCCCGCCGACTGCTGGAGCGGGTCGGCCTGGCCAGCCGCGCCGATGCCTTCCCCGACCGCTTGAGCGGCGGCGAACAGCAGCGCGTGGCGATCGCCCGGGCGCTGGTCACCGAGCCGGCGCTGATCGTCGCCGATGAACCGACGGGCAATCTGGACGAAGAGACAGGTCAGCAGGTGCTGCAGCTTCTGCTAGAATTGACACGGGATGCGGGGCGGACGCTGATCATGGCGACCCATAACCCGGAGATCGTGCCCCTGGCTGACCGCGTCTGCCGCATTCACGACGGGAAACTGTTCATCACGATGCAAGCGCGTTCTATGGAGGCCCTCTATGAGCGACCCTGACCCGCTCCAGCTCCGCCAGGCGATTGCCGAACTCCGCGACGTGAACAAAGAGAAGCGCCGTACTGCTGTCATGAAACTGGGGATGATGGGCGGCGATGAAGCGGTCAAGACTCTGATCATGGTCATGCGTAACCCCAACGAAGACCTGATCGTGCGCGGTCGTGCCGCGATGATGCTGGGCCATATCGGCGATGCGCGCGCGGTGGAAGCGCTCATCGAAGCCCTCAGCGCGCCGGGCTATCAGACCCCACTGCACGCTGCCGAAGCGCTGGGGCGGATCGGCGACCCGCGCGCGATCGAGCCGCTGCGCCGCATGCTCTCCAATCATCACGATAACTTCCGCAAAGCGGCAGAGGTCGCGCTGCTGCGGCTCGGATGCACCCCGGAACCGCTGCCGGCTGAAGCGGAGCCGACGCCGCAGCCGGTCGATCATCCGCATGCCGAGCTGGCGGATCCCTTGTCCGGTTCGGATGATGCCGCGGATGCGCGCGGGGCGGATGCCGTTACCGAACCGCAGTCCTCACACTGACCGCCGCTCGCGCAGGGCGGATCGGATCGACAGTATGCGGGGGTGGGTCGAGATGAGCCGCCCCCGCTGATTATCACCGCAACGCCGGGTTTTTACCGTGAAGGCGGCGCGCTGCCGGCGGCGCGCCGGGGAGATGGATTTACTGGAATGTCGTCGCTTCAGGCCATTCTGCGCATGGGGGTGCGCTTCATCAACCGGCGGCTGCTGCAAAGCGTCCTGTTCATCATCGGGGTCGCGCTCGGCGTCGCCATGATGATCGCCATCGATCTGGCCAATACGTCCTCCAAACGCGCCTTTGAACTCAGCACGCAGAGCGTGACGGGCCGCGCCACCCACCAGATCATCGGCGGGCCGGGCGGTCTGCCGACCGAGCTGTACCGCCGTCTGCGCGTCGATCTGCACCTGGGCCGGGTCGCCCCGGTGATCGAAGATTACGTGCGCGGCCTCAACGTCGGCGATCAGCCGCTGCGGGTGTTCGGCGTCGATCCGTTCGCCGAGCCGCCGTTCCGCGATTATCTGACCGAGGTTGAAGTGGCCGGCGAGACACAGAACGCCTTTCAGGCGCTGAACGCCTTCATCGCCCGGCCCAACACCGCGGTGATCAGCGCGGGCCTGGCCGACCGTTACGGCCTGACGGTCGGCGATACGTTGAGTCTGCGCCCGGCCGCCGGCCAGGTCGATCTGACGATCGTCGGCCTGCTCGAAGTGGATGACGCCGCCAGCGCTCAGGCCATCGAGAACCTGGTGCTGGTCGATATCGCCACCGCGCAGGCGATCATCGGATCGCCGGGCAGCATCAGCCGGATCGACCTGATCCTGCCCGATGATTACGACATCCGCGCGATCGAGGCGCTGCTGCCGCCCGGCGCGCGCATCACGACGCCTTCGGCCCGGTCGGGCGCGCTCGCGCAGATGACCGCGGCGTTCGAACTCAACCTGCAGGCCCTCAGTCTGCTGGCGCTGGTGGTCGGGGTATTTCTGATCTACAACACGGTGACGTTCAGCGTCGTCCAGCGCCGCCCGCTGCTGGGGACGCTGCGCGCGCTGGGCACGACGCGCCGTCAGCTCTTCCTGCTGATCGTCGGCGAAGCCCTGCTGCTGGGCGCGCTGGGGACGGCCCTCGGTCTGGGGCTGGGCATCATCCTGGGCCGCGCCACCGTCGGGCTGATCGCGCAAACGATCAGCGATCTGTATTTCACGGTCAGCGTGCAGGGCGTCGCGCTCGATATCGTGACGCTGATCAAGGGAGCGGCTGTCGGGCTGGGGGCCAGCATCGGCGCCGCTTTGCTGCCGGCGCTCGATGCGACGCGCACGCCGCCCGCCGGATCGCTGCGCCGCTCGCAGCTCGAGGAGCAGACGACCCGGCTGCTGCCGTTCATCACCGGCGCGGCGCTGGCCTTGATCGCGCTCGGCATCGGCCTGCTGGCGCTTCCCACGGACAACCTGATCGTCAGTTTCGCGGCGCTGTTCGCCATCGTCATCGGCGGGGCGCTGCTCACGCCCGGCATGCTGGTGATCGGGATGCGGCTGTTCACCCCGCTGACCGGCTCCGTGCTGGGCGTCGTCGGGCGGATGGCCCCGCGTTCGGTGGCGCGCTCGCTCAGCCGGACGAGCGTCGCCGTCGCCGCGCTGACTGTGGCGGTGAGCGTCATCGTCGGCGTCAGCGCCATGATCGGCAGCTTCCGCGGCACAGTCGCCGACTGGCTGGAGACGACGCTGGGCGCGGATATCTACATTTCGCCCCCGTCGCTGACGGCCACGCGGGCGCTGGCCGATGTCGATCGCGCGCTGGTCGATCGCGCGCGCGCGGTCGCAGGGGTCGATCGCGTCGTCATCGGGCGCAACGTCGATGTCATCGCTCCGGATTACGCCGATCTGCCCCCGGTCAACCTGACGATCGCCGATGGCGAAGTCGTCAGCCGACCGCGCCGCTTCGTCTGGACGACGACCGGGGCTGATTACTGGGATGAACTGACGGCGGGCGCGATCATGGTGAGCGAGCCGTTCGCATTCCGCCGCGGGATCACGCCGGAGCGCAACCGCCTGACCCTGCTGACCGATCGCGGGCCGCACACGTTCACCGTCGTCGGCGTGTACTACGACTACTCGACCGATCAGGGCACGGTCTTCATGGCCGATCCGGTGTATCGGCAGTGGTTCGACGACCCGTACATCTCGACCATGGCGGTGTTTCTGACGCCGGGGGCGGATGGCGGCGCGGTGCTGGAAGCGGTGCGCGCCGCGCTGGCCGGCACCGAGCTGGTCGTGCAGAGCAACCGGGCGCTGCGCAGCGGCGTCTTCGAGATCTTCGAGCGCACGTTTGCCATCACCGGGGCGCTGCGCCTGCTGGCGACGATCGTCGCTTTCATCGGCATCCTCAGCGCGCTGCTCGCGCTTCAGCTCGAGCAGGCGCGTCAGTTCGGCGTCATGCGCGCGGTTGGCATGACCGGCCCGCAGTTGTGGACGTATACGCTGACCCAGACCGGGTTGATGGGACTGACCGCCGGCGTGCTCTCGCTGCCGATCGGCGCGGCGCTGGCCTACGTGCTGATCTACGTCATCAACGTGCGCTCGTTCGGCTGGACGATGCAGCTCACCTTCAGCGCGGACGAATTCCTCCTCGCCATCGGCGTGGCCGTGCTCGCAGCGCTGGCCGCCGGCCTGTATCCGGCGCATCACCTCAGCCGCCTGGTGACGGCGCGCGCGCTGCGCAGCGAGTGACCCGCGCAGGGCGGTCAGCCGGGGCGGGCGCACAGGTTTTGCGCGATCGCGCCAGATGCGCTAACGTTCCGGGTATCCGCATGTGAGGGGGAATGACCATGCCGCTGCGCCGATCGCGCGCCCTCATCCGGGCCGCGCTCATCATCGGGCTGATCCTCGGAGCGGGTGCGCCCGCATCCGCCCAGATGACGCCCGCCCCGACACCGACACCGCTGGCCCGTTCGCTGATCGAAGCGCAGGCGACCGCTTCAGCGGTGATCGCGGAGATCCGCGATCGCTCCGCCGCGCTGGACGGTCGCTACGAGGATGCCGAGCGCGTCCTGTCGCGCGCGTTCGATCTGCTCAATCTGTTTCAGGTGCTGGGCGTGGTCTTCGGGGTGATCGGCCTGGCCGGGGTGGTCGGGGCACTGCAGGCCTGGTGGCGGCTGCAGACGTCCACCCGGCGCATCGAGGCCGATCTGCACCGCGCCATCCGCGAGCGGAACGACGAGTTGAAGGCGCTGGCGCGCCGCTCGGCGACGGCCAGTGCGATGATGAACCTGGCCGAGCGCCAGTATCGCTCGGGCGATCGCGCCGGCGCGATCCATGCGCTGATCGATGCGCAGCGCGAAAACCCCGAAAATCCGCGCGTATCGTATCTGCTCGGCTACTATCTGGAGAAGGACGGTCAGTACGAGGCCGCACAGGACGCGCTCGATCGCGCGCTGCAGGTCGATCACGATTACCGCCCGGCGCTGGCGGCGCGCGGTCTGGTGGAGCGGCGGCTGGCCCGGCGTGAGTACGAGCTGACCAGCGATGAGGCCCGGCGCGATCGCCGCTACGCCCGCGCCGCCGATTTTTTGGAGCGCGCGCTGGACGGCTACGAGAACCTGATCGATGAAGACGGCGAGTCATGGTACGGGGCGCTGGGCGGGCTGCATTACGAGCAGGGCAACTTCGCCAGCGCGATCCGCTATTACGAGCGCGCCGCGGCGATCGTGCAGGAGGCCTCGTACCCGCTGATCAATCTGGCGCTGCTGCTGCTGGAACACCGTGATGATGCCCCCAGCCGGGACGCCGCCCTGGGGTATCTGCGCAAGGCGCTGGAGATCACGACGCGCCGCCTGCAGATCAGCCCCCGCGATCGCTACCTGTATTCCGATCGCATCATCGCGCTGGGCGCGCTGGGCGGGGAGCAGGATCTCGAACAGACGCTGGCTGCCTATCTCGAACTGGGTGGCGATCCCGGCGATCCGCTGGGACGGCTGGCCCGCCTCCAGGTCGTCCTGCCGCTGCGCCGACCGATTTTGCAGCCGATCATCGACAGGCTGGAGCGGCAGATCGCCGCGGCATCCCGCAGGGAGGACTGAGAGCGTATGAAGCGCACCGTGTTGTTGGCAACGCTGCTGCTGCTGCTGGCCGCGCCGGCGCTGGCCCAGGAAGTCACGCCGGAACCCGACCGCATTCGGGATGATCTACAGGCGCTGGTCGCTGAGGCGCGCGCCGCCGCGGATGAGGCGCGCCGCGCGATGGAAGACGCTGGCCGCTACGCGACCGATGCCAGCAATTTCCTCGGCCTGTTCGAGGCGATCAGCGTCGGCATCACGGTCGTGATCGGCGCGCTGGGCGCGTTCGGGGTGCTGCGCCTGGTCACCGCGCAGCAGGAACTGACGCGCACGCGCGATCAGGTGCTGAAACAGCTCGCCGACGCGCTGGCCGAACAGCGGGCGCAGACCGAGGCGCTGCGCCGCGAACTGGAGACGCTGGCCGCGGAGACGACCGCCGGTCTGCGCGCGGAAAGCGAACAGCGCGCCCGTGAGCAGAAGGAGAGCATGATCGCCAATGCCCTGATCCGGCTGGGCGAACGCCAGTACCGCGCCGGCGATCACAGCGGGGCGCTGCAAACCATGCGCCGCGCCGCTGAACTGGACGCCAACAACCCCGATGTCCACTACCGGCTCGGTTATATCTACGAGAAGAGCGGCATTTATGACCGGGCGGAAGATCACCTCAAGCATGCGCTGGAGATTGACGCGGAATTCGCCCCGGCCCGGGCGGCGCTGGGGCTGGTGTACCGCCGTCAGGCGCAGGCCCTGACCGGGCTGGAGCGCGAGGAAAAACTCGACGAGGCGGCGCGCGAGATCCGCAGCGCGCTCAGGCATATCGAGCACCTGGTCGATGAAGATGGCGAGTCATGGTGGGGGACGCTCGGCGGGCTGTACCGCCGCCGCGGTCAGATCGAGGCCGCGATCGATGCCTACCGCCGCGCCGCTGAGATCACGCCGGACTCATCCTATCCGCTGGTCAACCTGGCGCTGCTCTATCTCACCACCGGCGATCGGGTCAGCATGATGGAGACCTTCCAGCGCGCCGAGCGGGCGGCGCGCAGCAAAGTCGCGCAGCACCCATCGGACAGCTACGCGCATGCCGATCTGCTCACCACGCTGGTCGCGCTGGAACAGGATGAGGAAGCTGAGGCGATCGCCGCTCAGTTCATCGTCCTCGCGCCGACGCCAGCCCGTATCGCGGATGAAGCGGACACGTTGGAGCAGCTGGCACAGATCCTGCCTGACCGCGCCGGGCGTATCAGCCGGTTCGTCGCACGCCTGCGCGAGGCCGCATCCGCCGCTGAAGTCTGAGCGCGCCGGGTATCAACCGAATTCGCCGCTGATGTAGCGTTCGGTCTCTTCCGACGCCGGCTTTTCGAACAACTGCTGCGTCGGCGCGTACTCCACCAGCACGCCCCAGCGGTTTTCGACCCCCGGCACGGTCTCCTGTTTGCGGATGCTGTAGAAGGCGGTGAAATCGGAGACGCGCTGCGCCTGCTGCATGTTGTGCGTGACGATGATGATCGTGTACTTTTTGACCAGTTCGAGCATCAGCTCTTCAATGGCCTGGGTGGCGATCGGGTCGAGCGCCGAACAGGGTTCGTCCATCAGGATCACTTCCGGCTCGACGGCGATCGTCCGCGCGATGCACAGGCGCTGCTGCTGACCACCTGACAGGGACAGCCCGGATTTCTTCAGGTCATTCTTGACCTCGTCCCACAGGTAAGCGTTCTTCAGGCTCTGCTCGACGATCTCGCGCAGCACCTTCATGTCGCGCACGCCCAGCAGCCGCGGCCCGTAAGCGACGTTATCGAAAATGCTCTTCGGGAAGGGGTTCGGCTTCTGGAACACCATGCCGATGCGCCGCCGGACTTCGACCGGGTCGATGTGCGGGCCGTACAGATTCTGTCCCTGGTACATGACGCTGCCTTCCACGCGCGCGCCGGGGATGAGGTCGTTCATGCGGTTGATGGCGCGCAGCACCGTGCTCTTGCCGCATCCCGACGGGCCGATGAACGCGGTGATCTTCTGGCGCTGGATCGCCAGGTTGACGTCCTTCACGGCCAGCTTGTCGCCGTAAAAGATGTTGACGTTCTTCATTTCGATCGCGTATGCGCTGGGCGCTTCTACCACTGCTGCCATCTGCCTTGTTCCTCCCGTGATTGTCCCTGACAAAACCGGTCTGAAAAATCCGCTCTGCGTTCGTCTGCTACCCCTGCAGCCGACGCCGGTAGTACTGGCGCAGGATGATCGCCGTCGCGTTGAGGGAGAGCAGCAGGCCGAGCAGCACGATGATCGCGGCTGCCGCCAGACGGCTGAACTCCAGTTCCGGACGGGCCGTCCACTGATAAATTTGGATCGGCACCACGGTGAACTTGGAGAACGGGCCGTTCGGGTCAACGCCGATGAAGGTCGAGGCGCCGATCACCACCAGCGGGGCGGTCTCGCCGATGGCGCGCGACATCGACAGGATGAGACCGGTCAGGATGCCGGGGATGGCCACTGGCAGCACCTGTCGCCAGATCGTCTGCCATTTGGTCGCGCCCATGCCGTAGCTCGCCTCGCGGATCGACGGGGGAACGGCGCGGATCGCTTCCTGCGCGTTGATGATGATCACGGGCAGGATGAGCAGGCCCAGCGTCAGCCCGGCGGAAAGCACCGTGCGGCCATTGGTATCGGTCAGGCCGATGAACGCGCCGCTGGTGATCGCGCCGAGCGCGCGCACGAATACGAACAGACCGAGCAGACCGTAAATGATCGACGGGACGCCGGCCAGGTTGCGGATGTTGGTCTGGATCAGCCGGTCGAGCCAGGTATCGTTGGTGGCGTACTCTTCCAGATAGATCGCCGCGCCGATGCCCAGCGGCAGCGCGGTCAGGGCGGCGATCAGCACCACCCAGAGCGTACCGAGCAGCGCCGTGCGCAGGCCGGCGGTCGTCGGCGAACTGCTGATCGAGCTGGTGATGAAATCCAGGTTCACCCAGCTTCGGAAAGAGACCTCGGCATTCGGGTGTTTGCGCGCCGCATCGGCCAGCACAGCCTCCCGGTTGAAGATCGACTCGCTCAGCGACCAGCTTCCGACGATCAGCGGGCGGACGATCTGCTCGTAGACGATATCGACCATGCGTTCCTGCGGCAGGTTGTCGATCAGGATCTGAGCCTGTTCCTCGCGCGTCAGGTCGTTGATCGTGACGTCTTCGCGCCCGGCGGGCAGGGTCAGACCGGGGAGCACCTGGCGCAGCGGAAGCGAGGTGAAGCTGGCATCGCTGATCGGGGACAGGTTGTCGCGGATGACGACGCGCAGGCGGTTGCCCAGGCGATCCTGCAGGATCGACACGAGCTGCGCTTCGGACAGATTTTCCAGCGGGATCAGCTCGCCCGCCTCATCGCGGAAGTCGTACTCAGCCAGCAGCACTTCAGGATCGACGCTGTACTCGATGGCGACCAGGCCGATGGCGCGGTCGATGACCGAAAGGAACAGCGTGATCAGGGCGAGCAGGGCGACGATGTTGGCCAGGAAGAAGAAGCCGCGCCAGATCCTGCCGCGCAGGTGACGTCCCTGCAGGTGGCGGCGGTACGCTTCTTCAACCGGCAGATGCGCCGGATGCGGTGTGGTCGTGACGGCTGCGCTCACTGGTAAGCCTCCCGGAAGCGGCGCGTGATGATGCCCGCGATCGTATTCAAAACGAGGGTGAAAACGAACAGCGTCAGGCCCAGGCCGAACAGGCTGTTGTAATCGACGGAGTGATAGCTGATATCGCCCGTGCTGATGCGCACCATGTGCCCGGCGATCGTCTCAGCGGATAAGAACGGGTTCAGGCTCAGGCGCGGGCCAGCGCCAGCCGCGATCGCCATGATCATCGTTTCGCCCACCGCGCGCGACAGGCCGACGATGAATGCGGCGATCAGGCCGGACAGCGCCGCCGGGATGAGTACCTTGAAGGCGGTCTCCAGCTTGGTCGCGCCCATGCCGTATGACGCTTCGCGCAGAGAGCGCGGCACGGCGCTGAGCGCGTCCTCGCTCATCGAGCTGATCAGCGGGATGATGGCGATCCCCATGACGATGCCGGCTGAGGCCAGGTTGTAAAGCTGCACTGTCTCCGTCCCCAGCAGACCGCGCAGCACCGGCGTCATGAAATTGAGCGCGAAGAAGCCGAACACGACCGTCGGAATACCGGCCAGCAGCTCCAGGATCGGCTTGATCGTGGCGCGGACATTGGGGCGGGCGTACTCGCTCAGGTAGATCGCGCTGCCCAGGCCCAGCGGCACAGCCACCAGCAGGCCGATGAAACTGGACATGATGGTGGCCGAAAGCAGCGGCAGCACGCCGAACTGGCCGGCCTGCGGCTGCCAGACGGTATTGGTGAAGAATTCGACCAGGCTGACGTCCACGCCGATTGAAATGGCGCGCTGCGCCGGATGCTCGGTCGGGGTGGTATTTTCAAAACCGCGTTCAACGATGTAGTTTTCCGGATCGACGACTTCGACCACGCGCATCAGCTCGTCGCCGATCTTGATGACCGATCCGGCTGAGATGGCCGTGCCTGACCGGGAAACGGGGATGAGGGTCTGATCGGGGGCGATCGCAGCCGTCAGGTTTTTATTGGTATCGACATATTCACGGGTGGTGAAAAAGTAGAGCGCCTCGCTGCCCAGCACGATCACAATGGCCGCCGTCGTGAAGATAGAGATCAGCCCACAGATCAACATGATCTGGCGAACGATCCCCTCGACCGGCCGAGGCCGTTTCAGAAGCGATCCTGTACGCGCGATCCGTGTCGTCACCCCCGCCAGGGGCAGATCGACCGCGCTAGCCTGTGTCTGGCCGTCAACCATTGTCCGTCTCCAGATCCTTGTGTCATACGCCGGGTGTTGAGACTCTCGGAGGGTTTACAGTGGAGCCGATGAGGACGGCGCTGTCCCTGGCGGATTGCCATCCTCATCGGCCTCGTGCTCAATCGATCGCTGCCTGACGGCTTACGACGACGCTTCCGCCTCAGCCGCCATTTCCGCCATCATTTCCAGCAGGGCGGCCGGGATCATGTCTTCCATGCCCATCGCCTGCAGCCACATGGCGCGGTCGATGTTCTGGCGCAGAACCGGAACCGGGATGTAGCCGATCTGGTCGGCAGCCGTGCCGAGCTGCTCAGAAACGTTGCTGATGTAGAAGTTGACGAACGCGGCCACCTGCGGCTTCTCGTTCATGATGTCGGCGGTGGTGTAGATGAACAGCGGACGGCTGAGCGGGTACTCGCCCGAAGCGCCGGTCTGTTCGCTCGGCTCAACGCCATCGATCGCGATCGCGCGCAGGGTGTCCAGGTTTTCCTGATAGTAGGCATAGCCGAAGTAGCCGATGGCAAACGGGCTGCCCAGGACGCCCTGAACCAGCACGTTGTCGTCTTCGCTCAGGTTGATGCCTTCGGCGTTCAGGATCAGGGTCTCATCGCCATCGAACACTTCTTCAACGAAGTAGTCGAACGTGCCGCTGTCCGTGCCGGGGCTGAAGAGCTGGATCGGCTCCGCCGGGTAGCTGGGATCGACGTCGCTCCACAGACGGGCCTGGCCCGAGAAGACCGCGGCGAGCTGTTCCAGCGTCAGGCCATCCAGGAAGTCATTTTCCTGGCTGACGACGACGGCCAGCGCGTCGATGGCGACGAAGAACTCGATCGGCTCACGGCCATTGGCGCGGCAGGCTTCCAGTTCCGCCGGGCGGATCGGGCGGCTGGCGTTGGAGATGTCGGTTTCCGCATTCACGCAGAAGCGCTCAAAACCCGCGCCCGTGCCGATGCTGTCAACCGTGATCGTGCCCGAGAAGCCTTCTTCGACGAACAGGTCGGCCATGCGCTCAGTCACCGGGTACACCGTCGAGCTGCCGGCAGCGATGATGTCACCGCTCACGGCCAGGGCATCGACTTCAGGCATTTCGATCAGTTCAGTTTCAAAATCGATCTCCGCATCCTGGGCCATGACGCTAAACGGAACGACAACGACGAGCAGGGCGACGATCCACAGCAGACGTTTGTACATGTACTACTCTCCTCACTGTTTACCGAAATATCGGGGAACGACCCCGATAGTTGATGCTAATCAGGAAGTTTTAAGCATATAAAGGTCGTTAATTAAGAAAGTATCGTTTGTTTTTAAATTTTTCTTAACTATTTAGGGTATTCGTTTAAAATATATCCCGCACCTCAGACTGCTCAGCCGCCGAACGGATGATCGCGCTTCGCGTCAGGCCCGGTTCTGGACAGGCGCGCCCTTCAGCGGGTACACTTACGCCGCATCCGATCACAGGGCGGCATACATGACCCGGACAATCTCATCATCCGGCACGGCGCACAATGCGGCGCTGCCGCCGATCCGGCGCGTCGGCGTGCTCGCGCATCCGGCGCGCCCAGCTTCATTCCCGGTCGCCGATCAGATCGTCGATCTGCTTCAGCGCCATGACCTCGAATGCTGGGTTTATCACGAGTGGTCACCAGAGCAGGTGGGGGCGGACGTCGCCGGGGCCGATCTGGTGATCGCCATCGGCGGGGACGGGGCGATGCTGCGCGCGGCGCATGTCTGCGCGCCGGCGGGCGTCCCCCTGCTCGGCGTCAATATGGGGTATCTGGGCTTTTTGACCGAAATCAAGACGGTGGATGAACTGGACGAGGCCCTGATCCGCCTGCTGGCGGGGGAAGGCTGGATCGAGACGCGGATGATGCTCGACGTTCAGGCCTTCCGCGGTGACCTGCCGATCGGCGCGACGCTGGCGCTCAACGATGCGGTCATCAGCCGGGGCAGCGAGCCGCGCATGATCCACCTCGATATGCACATCGATGGCGGCTGGACGACCAGCTACGGCGCGGATGCCCTGATCATCTCGACGCCGACGGGATCGACGGCCTATGCCCTGGCCTGCGGTGGCCCGATCCTGCCCCCGGAACTGCGCAGCATCCTGATCGTGCCGGTCGCGCCGCACCTCAGCCTGGATCGTCCGATGGTGCTGCCCGAAGGTGCGATAGTTGAGGTATTCGTCGCAGCCGATGCGCAGCAGGAGATCGCGCTCTCCGCGGACGGGGTGCGCGTCTGCGAACTGCGCGGCGATGACCGCGTGGTGGTGCGCGCCAGCCCGATCGTCAGCCGTTTCCTGCGGCTGCGCGAGCAGACCTACTTCTACCGGTCGCTGCTCGATCGGCTGGAGCCGCGGATCTCCGCGCCCAGGCGGGTGAACCGGATCGAGGCGTAAGCTGGGCCACAGTGCGGGAGCAGGAGTCATGGCCAGGAAAGTGTTCGTCAGCGGATGTTTTGACCTGCTGCACAGCGGGCACGTCGCCTTTCTGCAGGAGGCCGCCGCCTACGGCGATCTCTACGTGGCTCTCGGTTCCGACCAGACCGTTTATGGATTGAAACGGCGGCTGCCGACCAACCGTCAGGATGAACGCCTGTACATGGTCAAGGCGCTGGCCTGCGTGACCGATGCGTTCATCTCAAGCGGGTCGGGCGTGCTCGATTTTGAAGCGGAGCTGCGCGCCCTCAAGCCCGATATCTTCTTCGTCAACGCTGATGGCGACACGCCAGAGAAAGCGGCGCTGTGCCGCGAGTTAGGCATCGAATACATCGTGAGCGAGCGCAGGCCGCATGAAGGCCTGCCCGCGCGCAGCACGACCGCGCTCAAAGGGCTGTCCCGCATGCCGTACCGCATCGATCTGGCGGGCGGCTGGCTCGATCAGCCGTTCGTCAGCCGGGTGCACCCCGGCGGCGTGATCACGCTGTCATTAGAGCCGACGATCGATTTCAACGAGCGCAGCGGCATGGCGACCAGCACGCGCGCTTCTGCGATCGATCTGTGGGGGGAACGGCTGCCCGCTGGCGATCCGGTCAGACTGGCCCGCGCCCTGTTCGCTTACGATAACCCGCCCGGCAAGACGATGATCAGCGGCGCGCAGGACGCCATCGGCATCGCCATGCCCGGCCTCACCTTCAGCTATTACGAGGGGGAATACTGGCCGACGCGCTTCGACACGATCACCGACGAGCGCACGCTCCAGTTCATCGAACGGGCGCTGTATCTGGTGCCGCTCGATCCGCGCGCCCCGCAGTATAATCCGCTGGCGGATCGTCATATTACATCGGATCAGGCGCGCGCGCTGGCGGATGCCGCCGAGCGGACGTGGCAGGCCCTGCGCGCCCGTGACCTGCGCGCTCTGGGCGATGGGATGCGCCGGTCATTCGAAGCGCAGATCGCGATGTTCCCGCACATGCAGACGCCCGCGGTCGCCGAGGTCATCGCCCGCTGGCGCGATCGCGCGCTTGGATGGAAAGTCGCCGGTGCGGGTGGAGGCGGTTATGTCGTACTGGTGGCGGAAGATCCGATCCCTGCTGCGCTTCAGATCAGCGCGCGCCGCGCCTGGGAATGAGCGCAGCGATCTCCGTGAGGTAAAGCGTGAGCCGATGCCCGATCGTTCCGGGGCGGTGGATGAACGACCATCTGACAGCGAGAGAGCTATGCTGACCGAACTGCGCATCGAGAATTTTGCCATCATCGATCACCTCGAACTGACTTTTGGGGCCGGGCTGAACGTGATCACCGGCGAGACCGGCGCGGGCAAGTCGATCATCATCGACTCGGTGGAACTGCTGCTGGGCGGTAAGGCCGATCCCGCCTTCATCCGGGCGGGGGCCGAACGCGCGATCGTCGAGGGGGTGTTCCGGCTGGATGAGCGCGCCCGCGCGCTGATCGTGCCGGTGCTCCAGCGCGAAGATCTGCTGGAGGGCGACAGCGCGACCGAGATCACCATCGGGCGCGAGATCCGCAGCAATGGGCGCTCGGCGGCCCGGATCAACGGCGTCAGCGTCAACCTGGAAGTTTTGAGCGAGATCGGGGGCCTGCTGGTCGATGTCCACGGGCAGAGCGCGCATCTGTCGCTGCTCAAGCCGGGATCGCACATCGACCTGCTCGACCGGTACGCGAATGTCATGGATGCGCGCGCCGCGCTGGCGTCCGTCGTCGGGCGTTTGACCGATGTGCGCGCCGAGATCGACCGGTTGGAGCAGGATGAGGCTGTGCTTCAACGCCGGGCGCAGCGCTTACGCGATGAGATCGAAGAGATCGAAAGCGCCGCGCTGCGCCCCGGTGAGGACGAAGAACTGCGCGCCGAACGCAACCGGCTGGCCAACAGTGAACAGCTCGCCCGGCTCAGCGGCGAGATCGTGCAGCTTCTGCAGGGTGACGATCGCGGCGAAGGGGTCTCGGCACTGGACGCCGTCTTGCAGGCGACCGGGCTGTTCGCCAAGCTCGTCGCCATCGACCCCGATCTCAAAGAGGAGCATGCGGCGGCGATCGAAATCGGCGATATGCTCGATGATCTGGCCGATTCGATGAGCCGCTACCTGGAGACGGTGGAGTACAACCCGACCCGCCTGGACGAGGTCGAGGAACGGCTGGAGACGATCAACTCGCTGAAGCGCCGTTTCGGCTCGTCGATCGAGCTGATCCTGGAACATGCCGAGCAAGCGCGCGCGGAGCTGGACGGGATCGAGCACAGCGAGGAACGCATCACCGCCCTGCGCGAGGAAGCAGATCGCCTGCTCCATCACGTGGGCGAACTGGCGGAGCGGATCAGCCGGGCGCGTCACGCCGCTGCGTCCCGGTTGAGCGAGGGGATCGTCCGTGAACTGGCCGATCTGCGCATGCAGAAAGCCCGGTTTGAGGTCAGCATCGCCCAGAGCGACGATCCCGACGGTTGCTATGTCGGCGAGCGGCGGCTGGCCTTCGATGCCACCGGCATCGACACGGTGGAATTCATGATGTCGGCCAATCCTGGCGAGCCGCTGCGCCCGCTGGTCAAGGTCGCGTCGGGCGGCGAAGCGGCGCGCATCATGCTGGCGCTCAAGCGCGTGCTGACGCAGGCCGATCAGACGCCGACGCTGATCTTCGACGAGATCGATCAGGGCATCGGGGGGCGCGTGGGCAGCGTCGTCGGCGAGAAATTGTGGGAGCTGACGGGCGAACATCAGGTCATGGTCGTCACGCATCTGGCCCAGCTCGCCGGATATGCCGATCGGCACTTCCGGGTCGAGAAGCTGGTGGAGAACGATCGCACGCGCACACGCATCATCCCGCTGGAAGAAGAAGCGCAGCGCGTCGAAGAACTGGCGGCCATGCTGGGCACGATCAACGAGAGCGGTCAGCAGAGCGCGCGCGAACTGCTCGCGGCGGCCAGCGCGTATAAGCGGGCGCAGCACAGCGGCGGGGCGCAGGGAACTCCCATTCAGGAAGGTGGTTGATCGCGTGACAGATTTCGACAGCATCATCCCGCGCCGCGGCACGGGGTCGATCAAGTGGGATCTCTATCCGGAAGATGTGCTGCCGCTGTGGGTGGCGGATGCGGATTTCCGCTCGCCGCCCGCCGTGCTGGAGGCGCTGCACCGCCGGGTCGATCATGGCATTTTCGGCTACCAGATGGATGAACCCGCCCTGCGCGAGTGGCTCGTCAGGCATCTGGCCGAGCGCCACCATCTGACCGTCGAACCAGGGCAGATCGTCTTCGTGCCGGGGCTGGTGGCAGCCCTCAGCCTGATCACGCGCATCATCGGTGCGCCGGGCGATGCCGTGATGTTCAATTCGCCCGTCTACCCGCCGTTCTTTTCGGTCAGCCGCGCCAATGGCAGATCGATCATCGATGTGCCGCTGGCGCAGTCGCTGCGCGACGGCCATCTGTATTACGAGATCGACTTTGACGCGCTGCGCGCTGCGGTCACGCCGCAGACCCGGCTGTTCATCCTGTGCAACCCCCATAACCCGGTCGGGCGGGCCTTCACACGGGGCGAACTGGAAGCCCTGGCCGAATTCGTCATCGAACACGATCTCACCCTGTGCGCGGATGAGATCCACAGCGACCTGATCCTGGGGGACGGGGCGGAGCACCTCAGCATCGCGGCGCTGGGGCCGGAGATCGCGGCGCGCACGATCACGCTGCTCGCGCCCAGCAAGACCTACAATATCCCCGGTCTGGGGCTGGGGTTCGCCGTCAGCACCGGCAGCGAGCTGATCCGTTCGTTTCAACAGGCGGTCGAGGCGAGCGGGCTGCACTGTGGGCCGCTGGCGTTCACCGGGGCGCTGGCCGCCTATACCGGCGGGGCGGACTGGCTGCGCGAACTGCTGGCCTATCTGCGCGCCAACCGGGATTACGTCGCGGATTTCATGCAGCAATACCTGCCGCAGATCCCGATCACGCTTCCAGAAGCGACTTACCTGAGCTGGTTCGATCTGCGCGGGCTGGGGCTGGACGAACCCCCGGCGAAATGGCTGCTCGAACGGGCGCGCGTCGGGCTGAACGACGGGGCATTTTTCGGTGAGGCCGGGCGCGGTTTCGTCCGGCTCAATTTCGCCTGTCCCCGCGCCACGCTGACCGCGGCGCTGGAACGGATCCGCGCGGCCCTGGCCGATTGAGGCCGCGCTCCGATCTCACTCCGCGCGCCGCCAGACGATGATGCGCTGCGAGCCGTCCGCCATGCGCGCGGTCAGCGTAAGCAGGGCGTCATCGTCGCTGAAGGCGTAGGCCCTCACCTGTTCGCTCCCCGTCCAGCCGGGGTACGAGCAGGCGAGCACGTGATGCGTGACCGTCCCGGCCCGTTCATCGACGGTGTAGCCGCCGAAGTAACCGATGTAATCCTCCAGGGCGGCGTGCAGATCGTCCAGGCGCGCATCGTTCAGCCGCTGGCGGCGGACGAGATGCACCGACATCGTCCCGTTCAGCTCATAAATGAGCACGCCCAGCGGGTCACCGCCCCGCGTGGGGACGCGCGTCCCGTCGGGCTGGATCGTCTCCTGAGAGACAGCCCGCCACACGCCAGCGAACCGTTCGCGCTCGCTTTTCACGGTCGTCACCTCTGGGCTTTCTGTTCACGGCGTTTCTGCGCCAGGCGCGCCTCCGCCAGGATGAAATCGACGATCCCGCTGATGGTCGGATCGGGCGGCAGGCCCGGCGGTAGGTGATGCACCGCCGCTTCGACCAGCCGCCCGGCTTCGAGCCGCACCTCGCCCACCTGACCCCGCACGACGCGCTCCAGGCGCAGTACGCCATCAGCCAGGAAACTGCGCCCTGCCGGGCGCAGATCGATCGTCAGCGGGGCAGGGGGCGCATCATCGACGCAGACGACGACCTCATCGCGGATGAACGGATGCCCGGAGGTCACAACGGCGATGTTGACGGTCGCTCCCAGCCGATCCTGCACGTCCGGGGGGGCGTAGCCGTCGTTGTAAGCCGCATCGATGCCCATGCCGTCGAGCGCCACCAGCGCAGAGCGCCCGTCCGTCACCGCGCAGTGCCACACGTCGGGGGCGCACGCGCCGCCCTGATCGAGCAGGAGGGTGCGCGCACCGGGGACAGCCGCGCTCGCCCGCGCGCGGAGCTGGCGGATGAAGGTGTGCAGCCGCGGCAGCACGGCGAGATCGCCGCCCAGGCCGCCGGTGTAGAAGACGATCAGCGATGTTTCCACTGGGGCGCGCGCTTTTCGATGAAGGCGGTCATGCCTTCGGCTTTGTCTTCGGTGGTGAAGGCCAGCAGGAAGCTGCGCTTCTCGTAATCCAGCCCCTCGCTCAACGGCAGTTCCTCCGCTTTGTTGACGGCGTCTTTGATCAGGCGCACGGCCACGCGCGGCATGGCGGCGATCTTGCTCGCCAGCGCGATCGCTTCGCTGAGATAACTCTCCACCGGGTAGACGCGGTTGACCAGCCCGGCGGTCAGCGCTTCAGCGGCGGTCAGGTGACGCCCGCCGAGCATGACCTCCATCGCCACCGCTTTGCCGACTGCCCGTGTCAGGCGCTGCGTGCCCCCCGCACCGGGGATGATGCCAATGCTGATCTCCGGCTGGCCGAACTTGGCGCTCTCCGAAGCGACGATCATGTCCGCCAGCATGGCCAGCTCGCAGCCGCCGCCCAGCGCCCAGCCGCTCACCGCGGCGATGATCGGCTTGCCGATGCGCATCATGCGCGACCAGTCGGTGAAATCGTCGCTGAGCAGATCGGTCGCGGTCTGGTTGACCATCTGCTTGATATCCGCGCCGGCGGCGAAGGCTTTGTCGTTCCCGGTCAGCACCATGCAGCCGATGCTGTCATCGCGGTCGAAGGCCTCCAGCGCGCTGAAGATCTCATCCGTGATCCGGGCGTTGAGCGCGTTGAGGGCCTCCGGGCGGTTCAAGCGCACCAGCCCGACGCCGGGTGCGGGCGTTTCGGTCAGGATCAATTCGTAAGTCATCGTCAGAGTCATCCTTTCTTCAAGAATACTGTTCAGTGAAACGGATGATCGCATCCGCGACCTGATCGATCTGATCCGGGTCATCCCCGGCCATTTCCAGATACGGGAAGACGTCCGCCTCGAGCTGTGCCTTGATCATGCCGTACTCGTATTCGGCCAGGGGCAGATCGGCGGTGAAGCGGGTGATGAACGTCCAGTCGTAGATCACCAGCGTGATCGCATACGGCGCGCGCAGGCAGTTCTGTTCCAGCGTGATGCGCGCGCCCGCCGGATGTTCCTCATCGGCGATGATCTGACCGCCCTCTGAGCCGGTCAGGCCGAGCATCGCGCCGTCTTCATAAGCGTACCAGGTCATCGTCGATTGCCCCTGTCGGATGGTCAGCCGGGCAAACTGCAGCCGGCGTATGCACTGTACTGTATCCTGGAGTGTAGATCGTTTGTGCGCACGGGACAAACATCCGCTCAGCCGACAAATGTTAAATCCGGATGCAGGAACGGGATCAGGGCCAGGATGACGGCATGGGCGTAATAGGTCGTCCGGTCGATCAGACCGTGCGTCAGCAGGCCGACCGAGCCGTCCGCCTGTTTGGAGTTGGTGCGCCCGAAGACGCGATCATCGGCCTCCCCCAGTTCCATGCCGCCGCGCACCAGCCGGGCGACTTCTTCCGGCAGGATGAACGCGCCGGTGCGGGCCAGGCCGGTGCGCGTCCCGTCGGTGAGGGCCACCCAGGCGAAGCAGGTCAGGCCGTGCTCGGTATCGGCGCAGCCGCCCTCGATGCCGATCCAGAAAGCGGCACGGGGTTGAAGCAGGCGCGCCGCTTCCATGCGCTGGCGCGCGCCTTTCAGGGTTTCCTCATCGCTCATCGGTTGATCGGGGACGCCCGATGGGACGCTCAGCCCTTCGATCGCGAAATCGACGGACGGGAAGACGTGCTCCAGACCGCTGCGCGCCGCCGCCAGTTTGACCGGGTTGATGGAAGCCACGACCACGCGCACGATCAGCCCCCCAGCGCCAGCGCTTTGAGCACGGCGAACAGGCCGAAGCCGACGTGCGCCACGATCGATGCCCGCGTGCTGCGCTGATGCGCCCGCACCAGCGCGATCACGACGGCATCCAGGAACGGGATCACCAGCCCGAACCACAGTTGATTGAGCGCGGGCAGATCCCCGTAGCTGGGTGGGTAGACGATCAGATGGAACAGCCCGTGCAGCCCGGCGGAGAAAACCAGCGCCAGCCCGAAACCGAAGGCCGCGCGCAGCGCCGGGTAGGCCACGCCGCGGAAGATCAATTCTTCCGCGATCGGCTGGACGACGACCATGAACAGCAGCGCGAGCAGCAGCGGCAGGATGCCGGCGTTCAGGTCTAGGCCGAGCAGCTCCGGCGCGCGCACGAAGCCGCCGCCGATCCCCGCGCCGATCAGGTCGATCAGGATGGCGAAACCCAGGCTGAGGAAGAGCACGAAGATGAGCGGCGCGCCGCCCGCCCGGCGCAGGCGCAGCGGATCGGGATCGGCGGCGCGCGGATCGCCCCGGCGGGTGCGGACGGTGCGCGTTTGCATGATGAAGATGATCGTGATCAGCCCGCCCAGCGTCCAACCGGCGATCGGCGCATACGACTGATCGGGCAGCCACGACAGCGTGATGAAACTGCCTGCGATGAAAGCGAGCAGCCCGCCGACGAAAGTCATGACTACGGTGGCCAGCGTCCAGGCGGGTTCGGGTTCCGGGGCCGCCAGACGGGCCAGCAGGCCGCGCGGCGGAGGGGGTGGTTGACGGTTATCCTGCGGCATCGGTTTCCCCTGTGTTCGGTTTATCCAGGATCAGGGCCATGATCAGCATATCCAGCGGCTGGCCGTCCTGAAGATACAGCCGGCGTTTGCAGCCCTCATGCTCAAAGCCAAATTTCTCATAAAGGTGAATCGCGCGGGCGTTGCGCGCGTATACTTCAAGCTGGACGCGCTGGATGACCGGGCTGGCGCGCGCCCAGTCGATCGCGGCCCGCATGAGCGCCGTGCCCACGCCGCGGTCGCGCCAGTCGCGGCGCACGTAGATGCCAAGATCGGTCATGTGATGATCGCTGCGCAGCGAGCCGCCGCCGCACGTCAGCGCGCCGATGATGCGCGCCCGCCCGGCGCTGCGCGTCTCTGCCACCAGGAAGAGCGAATTGTCGCTCGCGTTCATCTCCCGGATGCGCTCGCGCATTGCCTCGACCGAGGGGTTGAATTCATCGGGCGCATACGGCGTATCGACGCGGGGCGTTTCGGTCAGCACGGATCGGATCAGGGCGATGTAACCGGGCGCATCCAGCGGCACGGCGCGGCGCACATGATAATCGCTCATCGAAAAGGACTCACCTCCGCTGGACTGATCAGGATCGTTCATGCTGACGCCGCCAGCGCGTGAAGGCGCGCGCGGCCAGCCAGGTTGCCGGGTAGAGCAGGGGCAGCGGCGGCTGAAGCGCGCGAAGGATGCGGAACGTCAGCGACGGATAGACGGCCCGCGACCCCCGCTTCAGCCCGGCGACGATGCGCGCCGCCACATACTCGGCTGTCTGCGTCGGCCAGGTTGACGGCGTGTGCGCATCAGCGCGCTGGAAGAAGGCCGTCCGCGTGCCGATCGGGTAGATCAGCGTCAGCGTCTCGTGCGGCGGCATCTCATAGCGGTAGGCCTCAGCAAAGCGGTCGAGTGCCGCCTTGGTCGCCCCGTAGAGCGCGTAGCCGGGGTAGGCCAGCCGGGCCATCGCCGAAGCCGTGATCGCGACGGTGTACGGCGATCCGTCCCGGTGCAGCCGGCGCATCTGACCGAGCGCGTACAGCGGCGCGTAAACGTTGACGCGGAAAATGGCGTCGATGCGTTCCCAGTCGCCGGAGAAGACCTCGTAATAGGCGAAGCCGGCGTTGGCGATGTAGACGTCGATACCACCCATTGCGCGTAAAGCGGCATCGAACGCCCCATCGCAGCCGGCCTGACTGCCCAGATCGGCGGCGATCGGCGCAATCGGGAAAGCCCCGCCCACGCTGGCGATCGCCGCTTCCAGCGCGCCGGCATCGCGATCGACTGCGGCGATATGACGCGCCCCGGAGACGATCAGCCGGGGCAGCAGCGCCCGCCCGATGCCGCTGGCCGCGCCGGTGACGACGATGCGCGCACCCTGCAGCCGGTTCATGTCGGGTCGCTCAGGCGTTCAGCCGCCCGGGCCGCGCGGTCGGGTTCGATGCGCGGCTGCGGGAACGTGACGGCGAAATCGTTCAGCTTGAGCGCCAGCAGCGGGCGCACGCCCGTCAGCGGCGGCAGTTCGCTCCCCGTCGGATCGGTCTCGATGTGCACGACATCGAGGAACTGCACCCGCCCGCGCAGCGTCAGCGGGGTGTGGAAAAATTTCCCGTCCATGTACTGCATCATCGGCAGCGGCATGAAGGCGGTATCGAGCGGGATCTGCGGGCCGAGCGGGTGCACGATCAGCCGGGCGATCGTCCGCCCGTCGCTGTGCGCGCTGAGGATCTCTGTGCCGTCCGCGCGGCGATCGCTGTTGAATTCGGCCAGGTCTTTGGGGATGCCCCAGTTGGCGCGCCCGCCGATCACGCTCGCCAGCGTTTCGACGTAGATGCGGCTGATCGAGAATGACCGCCGTCCAGCGATGGCGAACTGACCGGGCACGAACAGGATCTCGCGATAGGGGCCGACCGGCGACTCGCGGTAGTCCATCCATGTCAGCGATCCCGGGCCGCCGCGCCACGCATCGGCCAGGTGCGGCTGGCAGAACTGCGCCGCGCGGCCCGGATCGCGCTGAAACCAGTACAACACGACATACCCCGTCCCGCGCAGGAGCCACGGCGGCGGCGTCGGTTCGATCGAGGTTGAATAGGTTCGCATCGGTCATCTACCTCACGGGCGCTGCGGGGCGCACCTGAATGCTCGGATCGACCCACATGGCCCAGTCATAGAACAGATTGGCGCGCGCTTCCGTGATCAGCGCGATCGTCACCGGCTGGCCGCGGTAAGCGCTCAGATCCGCCTGCACCGGGACGGGATCCGGCGTGCTGGCCGGATCGACGGTGACGTCGATGGGCAGCAGCGGATCGCCTTCATCGGCGCGGATGCCGACGACGAAGCGCACGCCGTCCTGTTCGACGCTGGAGTCGCTCAGATTCTGGCGATCGACGAACACCGCGGACTGAAAGACGATCGACCCGGCGGCGTCCGGGATCGTCACGTCGAACTCGACCACCGAACTGGCGTGTTGAAAGAACACGTTGCTGGCATACGTCTCAGTCAGGCGGCGGAACTGGAACGCGGGCGTCTCCACCGACTCGCTGATGATGCGCGGGGTCAGATGATAGAACGGGATGATCTGCGTGTAAAGCGGCGGCTGCCCCCGGTAGATCGAGAGCTGCAAGATCGACAGGTCGTTCATCCGGTCGGCGATGAGCTGCAAAGGCGTGCCGCGCAGGTAGGCGCGGTGGCAGGCCAGGTTGCGCGTGGCCGGGAACTGGCGCACACACTCCACCGTGCGCGCATCGATCAGCGCGCCGTTCACTGGGCTGTAGAAGATGGTGGCGCTGTACAGCAGCAGCCCGGCGGCCAGCGCGCCTACATTCAGCCTGACCAGCCAGCGCCCGGTCGATCCCTGGTTGAGCGCGTCCAGCGTCGCCAGCGAAGCCAGACCGAGCAGACCGATCCAGACCAGCGATGGCGGCGGCGTATAGCGGTCGTGCAGCGGCAGGAACGGGTACGTCTCCGGGAATGGGAGCGAGCGCCCCAGCGCGATCACGCCGCAGAAGGCCAGCCCGAACAGCGCCAGCGCCAGCCAGACTGCGAACGGGCGCAGCGTCCTCTGCCTGCGCCACAGATAGCGCGCATTGATCAGCAGCAGCCCCAGCAGCGTCGCCCCGATGACGGCGGCCAGCGGCGCGTTCTCGTTCAGGAACGGGGTGACCGGGTTGCCCAGATTGGCGAGCAGGAAGTAGCCCAGCCGGATCGGGTTGAGCGACAGCCCGGCAGATTGTTCCTGGCCGTCCCAGCCGATGACGCTGAAATCGTAATTGGTGAAGAACAGCGCCACGATCGCGATCGCGGCGGCGAAAAAGACCACAAAATGGGCGGGCTTGCGGTAGCCGCGCACGAGCATCAGCGCCGGGTAGATCAGCCAGGCGACGATGCCATACGACAGACTGAAGAAGACGCCGAACGCGCCGAAGATCGCCCCGGCGACCCCGCCCCAGCCGATCCGGAGCCGGTCGATGGCCCACAGGCCGAAGATCAGGCAGGCGATGCCCTGCGTCCACGCCAGCAGGTATGACCACAGCCAGATCTGCCGCTGGCGCACGCTGAAGAGCAGCAGCGCGACCGGGATGGCGATCAGCAGCGCGGCCCGGCGGGATTTGTGCCGCTGGATATCGAGGATCAGGATGAAGCTGACGATCACGGCCAGGATGGTCAGGATCATCTGGATGCGGATATCCCAGGCCGAAAGCGGCGTCAGCACGGCGCTGATGAGGTTGGTGAACAACTGGCGGTGTTCGTTGTTTTGCAGGAAAAAATGATACGGCTGAAGCTGACCGCGCGCGGTGGCGATGGCGATCTCGGCGCTGTCCAGCCATTCATCCAGATAGGGCACATTGACCCCGTTGAGGGCGACGAAGTGGATCGTCAGGCCGACGATGACGACGACGCTGGCCGCCACCACGGCGTGGAACGGATCGAGCAGCCAGCGCACCCACTGCGGGAGCCGCGCGCTCAACGGCACAGCGGACGCGCTCGGCCTGTCGAATGGCACGCCGGAGGGTGGATAGGGTCCATCGGTCATGAAGCGGCTCCAATTTCCAGGCGTGGATCGATCCACACCGCCCGATTATCCTCGCTGATCGCGCCGCCGTCCACCATCAGGATGAGATCGATCGTCTGGCCCCGGTAGGCGTCGAGCGGCACATCGATGAGCAGCGGATCGAACGTCGACCCCGGTATGTAAGCGCGTTCGAACAGCGCGGCTGGCGCAGCGGCCCCGGCCTGCACGGCGATGCGGAACGTCACGCCGTCGAGCGGCGCATCCGCCGGGACGTCATCCAGATCGAGCAGGGTGGCGCTGCGCAGCCGGATCGAGGTTGCATCGGGCAGATCGAGCCGGTAAGCGATCGCGCTCGTGCCGGGCATGACCAGCATCATGCTGGCGTAAGTCTGCTGGATCGTTTGCAGGCGCAGCGTCGGCTGATCTGCCTGCGCTTCCAGCACGGTGAACGGATATTCCGCCAGCGGCATGACGCGCTCGTAGGGCGGCGGGTGGTCGCGCCAGACCGCCAGCCGCAGCTCCGCCATGTCGTTGATGCGCGCGATGCGATCTGCGACCGGCAGCCGCCCGATCAGGGGGAAGCAGGCGACATTGCGCGTGCGTGGGAATTCGATCGCGCACGCCAGCATCTCCGGCGTGATGTACGGGTTGTAAGCGGCGGTCTGGGTGACGGCGAAGCTGTACAGGCCGATGCCGCCCGCCAGCGCGATCACGTTGATGCGCAGCAGCGCCCGCGCCAGCCGCGGACGCCCGCCCGAGCGATACACGATGTGGTAGACCGCCAGCCCGCCGAGGATCAGCAGCGCGACCCACAGCAGCGAAGCCGGCTGCGAGTAGCGCTCCGCCAGCGGGTAATGCGGGCGCTCGTAGATCTGGGCGGCCCGGCCCAGCGCGATCGCGCCGACGCAGATCGACGCGAAACTGACGAAGATCGCCCACCGTCCCAGCGCCGGGCGGTACGGCGTGTACCGCCACAGATACCAGGCGTTGGCGGCGAACAGGGCGATCCCGATCGCGCCGGCGATCGCGGCCAGGCCGATGAACGTCGGCGCGCGCTCCACGCTGAAGGGGAAGAACGGATTGCCCAGGTTGGCCAGGATGAAATAGACGAGGCGCACCGGATCGGTGACGATGCCCGCGCCGTGGCCCTCTTCATTGAAGCCCAGCCCGCTCCAGTCGAAGCCGGTGAAGAACTGAACGGTCACCAGCGCGAAAGCGATGCCGATCGGCAGGTATTCGATCGGGCGGCGGTAACCACGCTGCCACAGCGCCGCGCTCAGCAGCGGCCAGGCCGCGAAGCCATAGATCAGGCTGTACGTCGTCATGATCGAGGCGAGGATGACGACGAGCACGCCCGCCCAGCCCACGGGCAGACGGCGCACCAGCCACAACCCGAACGTGAATGTCGCCAGCCCCTGCGTCCACACGATCAGGTAGGGCCACAGCCAGACCTGGCGTTTGGTCACGGCGAAGATGAGCAGGGCGATCGGCAGCGCCGTCCACAGCGTGACCGCCCGCCGTGCCCGCCGGTCGGCGATCGCATCGCCGATCAGCCCCAGGATCGAGCCGTAAAGCAGCAGCGCGAAGCCGACGTGCAGGTACTGCTGAAGCGTGAGGTCATAGCGGCTGATCAGCGTCAGCCCGGCGGTGATCAGGTTGGTGATGAGCGGGCGGTGTTCGTTCCACTGGCTGGTCAGCGCGTCGAAGGTCAGTTCGCCGCGCGCGGTGAGCACGGCCACATCGGCGATGTCATACCATTCATCGAGGTAGGGCAGGTTGCCCCGGTTGATGCTGATGTAGTGGATCAGCAGCAGCACGATCAGGGCGCACGCGCCGCTGACGATGAGTTCGGGCAGCGTCAGATCGGCCAGGCGGCGGCGCAGCGCGGTCATGACCCGGCTCCCTGTGAACGCACTTCGATGCGCGGATCGATCCAGATGATGGAGGGCAGCAGCGGCTGCTCGCTCTGCACCTCTGTGCTCAGGATCAGCGTGATCGCCCGCCCCCGGTACGACGTCAGGTCGAGCAGCACCGGGATCGGGGCGGGACGCAGCGGCTGCGTCTCGCGAAATAATTCGGTTTCCCCGCCGTCGGCGGTCTGCACCGCGACGCGGAAGGTCACGCCGGTTGGCGGAAGCGCAGCGCCGGCCTCCTCAGCCGCGATCGCGATCGCCGACAGGAAGAGGATGCGCTCCCCGGCATCGGGGACGGTGAGGTCGAACGCGGTAGCAGCGGGGGCGGACTGGGTGAAACTCAGCGCCGCCAGCCCGCTGCGGATCGCGCGCAGGCGGTAATTGGACGGGCCGCCGTCGGCCCGGAGATCGCGGCGCGGCACTTCGTACAGCGGGATGACCTGATCGTAGATCGGCGTCCGATCGGCATACACCGAGAGGCGCTCGATCGACAGGTCGCTCATCCGCTGGCTGAGGAGGGCCGGATCCGTATCGAACAGATAGATGTCGGTCATGCAGGAAAAATTGCGCGAACGGGGAAAATCGAGCACGCACTGGCGCACTTCCGGCGTGATCAGCGGGCTGTTGAGCGGCATATGGCGCACCGTCCAGATCAGGCTGATGCTGCCCAGCACCAGCGCCGCCGCGTTGAGGATGCCGATCCAGCGCGTCCCGGCGGTCAGCGTGCCGCTGGTGCGGTCGGCCAGCAGATAGCGGGTATTGAGCAGGCCGAGGCCGACGATGCCGATCCACAGCAGCGACGGCGGCGGCGTGTAGCGCGTCTGGATCGGGATGGTGGGGAAGGGATCGGGGAACTCGTGCGCCCGCCCCAGCGCGATCGCGCCGGCGCTGGCCAGGGCGAACAGGATCAGGATCAGCCACGGCCCGGCCTCGCGCAGCGATCGCGCCCGCAGCCAGAGCATATTCAGGTTGAGCAGGGCCAGGATGACGCCGAGCGCGCCGAGCGGGACGGCCATCTGGTAGGCCTGCTCGCGCAGCGGGGTCAGCGGGCTGCCGAGCACCGCCAGCATGAAGACGACGATGCGCACCGGGTCGCGCACCAGCCCGGCGGACTGGCCCTCCCGGTCAGCGCCGATGATGCTGAAGTCGTAGTTGGTGAAGAAGAGCGCCACGATGACGATGGCGGCGGCGGCGAACAGCAGGTAGTGAGCGGGTTTGCGATAGCCGCGCAGCCACAGCAGGAGCGGGTACAGGCCCCAGGCGGCGATCCCGTAGATCAGGCTGAAGAAGACGCCGAACGCGCCGACGATCGCGCCGGCGACGGCTGGAAAACCGATCGGCAGACGCTGGATTGCCCAGATGCCGACGATCAGGCTCATGATGCCCTGCGTCCAGGCCATCAGGTAGGCCCACAGCCAGATATCGCGCTGGCGCAGCGACAGCAGCAGCGCAGCGCCGAGCACCGCCCCGATCAGCGTCAGCGGGCCGCCGGCGTGCTGCTGACGGAGCAGATCGATCAGCAGGACCAGGCTGACGAGGGCGGTGGCGATCGTCAGGCCGATCTGGACGCGCAGATCCCAGCGCGTCAGCGGCACGAGGGCGGCGCTGACGAGATTGGTGAACAACTGGCGGTGTTCGTTGTTCTGCAGGAAGAAATCGCTCAGCGTCAGGCGGCCCTGGGCCGTCTTGATGGCGATCTCGGCGCTGTCCAGCCACTCATCCATGTAGGGGACGTTCGCAGCGTTGCGGCTGACGTACTGGATGACCAGAAGGGCGCAGACGACGATGATCAGCCCGGCGGTCAGGTTGGCCGGGCGGCGCAGCCAGGTGAGCTTCATGGCGCGGCGGCTCCGGCGGCGCGCACTTCGACGATCGGATCGAGCCACAGGGCGACATTGTCGGCGGGCTGTTCGCCCCCGCCCACCTGGAGGATCAGGTTGATCGACTGGCCGCGGTAAGCGCTCAGATCGGCTTCAAGCAGGGTGAAGGCGCGCAGGGTATTGGGATCGTATGGCGCTTCCAGCAGCACCGCGGGTTCCTGCCCCGGCTGGCTGACGGCGATGCGGAAGATCACCCCGTCGAGCGCCGCGTCAGTGGGCAGGGGGCGGCGGTCGATGATCCCGGCGCTGCGGAAAAAGACTGGCGCGCTGGTCTGCGGCACGGTCAGCGGGAATTCGATCTGCGTTGGCGCGACAGTGATCAGCGTCAGGCCGGCGATGCCGTTGCCGTAATCGAAAGGCTCAAAACGCGGCGGTGCGCCGTCCGGGTAGCGCACGGGCACGGCGCTGCGCACCAGGCGCGACAGCTCGATGACGCCGGTATACGGGATGCTCACCGTCTGGAAGGCGGTCAGGCGGTTGATCGCCAGCCGGCTGATGCGCTGGGTGAAGGCGACGGTATCGAGCCGCGGCGGGGCGATGCCGCGCATGCAGCCCAGGTTGCGCGACCGGGGAAAATCGAGCAGACAGTCCACCACAGTCTGCCGGGCCAGCGGCGCGATCGCCGGCTGCATGCGCACGACGTACAGATACAGGCCGAGCAGGATCAGAAAGGCGAGGACGTTGACGGCCACCAGCGTTCCCAGTCCGCGCAGCGGATCGGTGTCCGTGCCTTCCGGCGGAACCGGTGAGTCCGCGGATGCGGGCGCGGCGGGTTCCGTTTCGCCCCCTGCATCGGGGGCCGGGCGCGCCCGCTGAGCCAGGACTTCGACCGGGGGCAGCACATCGTCACCGGCGGGCGGCGCTGGCGGCGCGTCCTCCACCTCATCGAACGGCAGGACGGCGACCGCATCCGCCGGAACGGACTGCTCATCATCGGGCGGCAGGAGCGGGGCGTCATCGGCATCGTCGGTTTGATGCTGCGCCTGCCAGCGGCGCAGATTGAGCACGCCGAGCGCGATTGCGCCGATCCAGAACAGCGACGCGAACGGGGTGTAGCGCCCGGTCAGCGGCTGCGTCGGATTCGGATCGGGGAAGACGTGCGCATTGCCCAGCCCGGTCAGGATGGCCGCGCTGATGGCGAAACCGATCAGGATCAGCCAGATGACCGTCTCGGCGATCCGACCCGCCCGCCACAGGGCGATGCTGTTCCAGACGATCAGGACGAGGCCGACCAGCGTGGCGAAGGTGGCCAGCGCGATGCTGTCCGCGTCGAGCGTGACGAAGGGGGAGCCGAGAAAGGCGAAGACGTATCCGGTCAGGTTGTTGAGGTTGGTGGCCAGCCCCTGCGACTGGCCGAGCGCATTCGTCCCCAGCAGCGCGAAATTGAAGCCGCTGCTGTACAGGATCAGCGTGAGCAGCCCGAGGCCGGCGAAAACGCCCAGCGCGCGCGGCCGCCGCCAGTACCCGTGCAGCGCGAGATACGTGCCGACGGCGAACCAGCCGAGGAAGCCCTGCAGCACGGACAGCGACATGCCGATGCAGGCGAGGGCCGCGCCGATCGCGCCGGCCAAACCGACTGGGGCGCGGCGCGCGTACCACAGACCGGCGAGCAGGAAGACGACCGCCAGCGAATAGCCGATGAGCTGGCCGCTCCACAGCCACAGGTCGCGCTGGCGCAGGCTGAAGAGCAGCAGCGCGAACGGGATGAGCGCCAGCGCCAGCCCGCGTCCATCGCGATGCTGATCGCTGAACAGCGCGATGACGAGGATGAAGCTGATGACGACGACGATGAAATTGAGGATGAGCGCGAAGTGGAGATTCCAGTTGAACAGGACGGTGGACAGCGCGGTGATCAGATTGGCCAGCACCAGCCGATGTTCGAAGTGCTGGCGGAAGAGATCCGCGGGGGAGAGCGCGCCTTCAGCGGTGCGGATGGCGATGACAACGGCGTTCTCCCATTCGTCCGCCAGCGGGATCGAGCTGGCGTTCTGGCTCAGATCGACCAGCACCAGCCCGATCGGGATCAGGCTGCACAGGAAAAGCAGCAGATGCAGCGGTGAGTCAAGCCAGGCTCCAAAACGACGCAGCAGCGACATGATGACTCCACGGGACGGAGCGGCAAGGCGGGCGGCCTCGACCGGTCAGCGGCTCAATAAGCTTTGAACATCTCGATTATAGTCGGAGTCGCTGACTCTGGCGCGCGGCCCGGTGGACAAGCGGATGCAGAGGCGTGTCTGACGTTGGGGTGACGCCCCCGATCCAGCTCTCACCCTGTCTGGCTGGCGGCCAGCCTGTTCCTCTCCGGGGGGAGAGGGATGCTGTGCCGCTGTGGCTTGCGCCGTCGGCAGCACAAACCCCGCTGTTCCTGCCGCTGTACAGCAAATTTGAGAGCAGGAGAGGCGACTCCGCCGCGCCCGGATGCAGAAACCAGGTGACAGCGCCGCGCGCCCTCATTACAATCGAAAAGTGTCCGATCGGTTCAGGATGCCTCATGACCCTGCGCTCGCATTTCCCGCTGATCCTGCTGCTGCTGGCGATCGCGCTGGCCGCCCCGCTCCTCGCTCAAGATACGGGCGGCGGCGAGAACGTCCAGCCGACGCTGCCCGCCCCGACGTTTTCCGCCGGGCAGTGCGCGCCGGCCCTGTTTGCGATCTGGGCGGCGGCGACCGAGGCCTGCGTCGGCGCGCCCGCCGGGTATATCTGCAACGGCGGTGCAGCCCCGCAGGTCGAACCGGCGGGCGCGGTGGCGGGCGCGGTGGCGGCTTTCGGGTCGCTGGTCGATGCGGCCAGCGTGGACGCGCTGCGCACGCCGCGGATCGCGGCTGAGCTGGGCACAGCCGGCCTGATCTGGATCCGCCCGGCCCCGCCGCTGACCTACACCGCGCTGCTGTTCGGGGATGTCAGCGCGCGCGACGTCTCCCCGCCGGATTTCCCGGCCTGGACATCGACGGTGCTGATCACGCGCGACGACGTCCCTACCTGCGAGGCCGCGCCGCTCAGCGCGGCGATCTATCAGAGTCCGGTGGGCGCGCCCAACCGGATCGTCATCAACGGCGTCAGCGTCTATCTGAACGGGACGATCCTGATCCATACCGATCTGGGCGCAGAGAGCGGATCGCCGCCGGCGACGACGACGTTTGTCGCCCTCAGCGGCGTTTCATCCCTGCTGGCCGGTGGAACCGAAGTGCCGCTGCTGACCGGCCAGGAGATCGCGCTGCCGTATGCCTTCAACGACTTCAGCCGCCCGCTGACGCCGCCGCCGGCGGCGGTTCCGTTCAACCCCGTCATGCTGCAAAATCTGCCCGTCGCGCTGCTCGATCGCCCGGTGGTGCTGCCGCAGCCGGGCAATGTCGCCACGCAGGGCGAAGTCAACCTGCGCTCCGCCCCCAGCACCGATGCCGGGGTCATCACGCGCGTGCCGGGCGGCGAGATCCTGGCGGTGCTGGGGCGCAGCACCGATGGCGCATGGTTTCATGTGCGCCGCGATAACGGGGAGACCGGCTGGATGCTGGCCGAACTGCTGGCGCAGAACCTGGGGCCGATCGCGGCGGCCTACGACGCCACGCCGCTGCCGCCCCAGCGCTACGGCCAGGACAGCGCCACGGCGCGCGTGATCGCGCCCGCCGGCGTCAACCTGCGCGCTGGCCCCGATCCCAGCTACGGGGTCGTCGCGCCGCTGTTCCAGGGGACGGTGGTGACGCTGATCGCGCGCAGTCCTTACGGCCCGTGGGTCAAAGTGGATTCTGCCGGCACGCAGGGCTGGGTGGCCCTGGTCGCGCTGGAGACGCGCGCCTACCTGGAGGCGCTGCCCATCGATCCGTCCGCGCCCCCGCCGCCCCCGCCGACGCGCGTCCCCGGTTCGTTCGGCAACGCTTTTCCTGACCCGAATGCGCCGGAAGGCGGGAACTGATCGGCCCTGCTCAGGATTGGCTTTCCGCGCGCAGGCGGCGGATGCCGGTGACGTAACCGCGCGACACGGTGCGCGCTTCTTCCACGGCGATGAAGGCATCGGGGTGCGCTGACCGGATGATGTCCATCACGCGCGGCAGATCGCGCCGGGTGACGACCGAGCGCAGCATCGTCACTTCCCCGGTCAGGCCCTCCCCGATCGTCTCGGTGACGCCGAAACCGTGACTGCGCAGCGCCGACGCCACCTCGTGCCCGCGATGCCGGGCGAAGATGTTGACGATGCTGTAGCTGGTGATCAGCCGGCTCTCCAGCCACATGCCGACGAAGCCGCCGACCGCGAAGCCGAAGCAGTAGGTGAACAGGTTGAGCAGGTTGGTCAGATCGGTGACGACCCAGGCGATGGTCACGGCAAAGATCAGCGCCTCGAAGAAGCCCAGCACCGCCGTGATCAGGCGCTGCTGCCGCGCCAGGGTGATCAGGCGGATGGTGCTGATGCTGTTGTTGAGCACGCGCATGGCGAAGAGCAGAGCCGCCATGCCCAGCGTTTCGGGCGTGATGGTCAATTCGAACATGATCTCACCGCTTCCGGTTTCTGTCGATACAGCCCGATCGTAGCACAGCGTTCAGGCGGACGGTACTGCCGATCGCACCTGCCGGTAGACGGCTTCCATACGCTCGCCGACGGCGTCCCAGGTATAGCCCTCAGCGATGAAGCGCAGCGCCGCCGCGCGCATCTGCGCGCGCCGCCCCGGATCGACGAGCAGATCGCGCAGCGCCCCGGCCAGCTCCGCGGCTTCCGGAAGGCGATCGGGGTCGTTCCCGACGATCCGCGCCGCCCCGGCCTGCGCCGCCTGCGGCAGGTGGCAGCCGGGCGAGAGCACCGCCGGGACGCCGGCGGCCAGCGCTTCGAGCGCGGCCAGCGACAGGCCTTCGCCGACGGCGGGCAGGGCGAACAGGTCAGCGGCGGCCAGCGCCTCCAGCCGCGCCCCGGCATCCAGATAACCGGTGAAGTGGATGCGCGCATCCCCGCCGGCCAGCGCGCGCAGCGCGGTCAGCATCCCCTCATCCGGCCCGGCGATGGCCAGGTGCGCCGCCGGATCGTCGAGCCGATGAAAGGCGCGCACGAGCACATCGACCCCTTTGCGCGGGTGAAGCCGTCCCAGGAACAGGATCACGGGGGCGTCCGGCGCGATCCCGTAACGCTGGCGGAAGGCCGCGCCGGCGGCGGCGCGATCGAGCGCGGCGAATTCCGCCGGGTCGATCCCGTTGGGCACGGTGAACGTCAGCGGAGGGGGCAGGCCGAGGTCGCGCCACAGCGCCCGCGCATCCGCCGCCTCATCATCGGTCAGACCGATCACGGCGGCGATCGAGCGAGCGACGCGCGGCGTCAGCCAGCGATCCCACAGCCGCTTGAGCAGGGGACGGCCCGTGTTCCGGTCGAGCGTGCCGTGCGGCGAGAGCACGACCGGGACGCCCGCCCGCGCCGCGGATGGCACAACGATCTGCGCCTCCAGCGTGCGCAGCTCGTGCAGATGGACGATGTCCGCCGTCGCCAGCGCTGCCGTGTACTGCTTCGGGCGCAGCGGCGTCGAGAGATTCAGCCGTCCGCGCAGCCACACCGACAGATTGGGGACGCGGACGACCTGCGCCCCGCCCAGATTGTCGATCAGCGGGCCGGGATGGCGCGACGTCGGCGTCAGCGCGTCGGTGGTCAGCACGGTGACCGCATGGCCGCGCCGGATCAACGCGCCCGTCAGGCCTTCGACGGCGCGGACGACGCCGCCGAACGCATAGGCCGGGGCGTAGTACGGCGTCACCTGGACGATGTGCATCGTCAGGCCTGCGGGGGCAGGTAAGCCTGCACGCGCACAGTCTGCTCGATCGGGATCGGCCGGTCGAGATCGCCGAATTCCGCCTGCGCGCGCAGCGTCATCCGCGCCACCGCGTCGTTGAGCTTCTCGTCGGACATCACCCAGGTGTGCGACCATTTGCGCTCGCGCAGCGTGTCGATGAAAGCGCGCGGGCTGCGCTCCACTGTGTAGCGGAGGTGAAGTTCGGCGCCGGCGGGCGTCCAGCCGGCATCGACGATGAAGGTTTCGACTTCGCCCGGCGGGATCGAGCCGCGCAGCGCGCTGCCGAGCTGGAGCGTCTGCTGCCAGAGATCCTCCAGCCGGTAATGGACGGCGCGCGCGCCCCAGGCGTGGACGAGCGGCGCGCCGGGTTTGAGCACGCGCGCGACCTCACGCAGGGCATCGCGCCAGTTCGGGATCAGATGGAAGACGTGCACGGCCACCACCGCATCGAACGCCCCGGCTGGATACGGGAGCCGGGTCGCGTCGCCGATCACCGGGTGGACGATCTCGGTGGTGCGTTTGGCCATCAGGCGCGCCAGCATCCCGGCAGAGATATCGACGCCGTGCATGGCGCGGATATGCCGGGCCAGCGGCAGCGCGATCCGCCCTGTGCCGATGCCGATCTCCAGCACGCGCGATTCGGCGGTCATGCCGCCCGCGCGCGCGAAGACCGCGGCGGCTTCGGTCTCCACGCCGGGCGGAAAGCCGCGCGTCTCGTCGTAATAATCCGCCGCCCGGTCAAAATTGACGGATGCCCCGCTGGTCGCTGTCATCGATCTGGACTCCCCAAAGCTGCACTTTGCCCCTATAGTATACGGGCTGGCGCAAGTGCGCCGCTCGAACCGGCTGCATCCAGACACCGCGAATGGCACACCCGTGAACCCCGCTGACAGCATCAACCCGCCGATCCGCCTGCTCACCCGGTTTCAGGACGTTTTCCCCGGCCATGAACCGGAGATCCTGTTCCGCGCGGCGGGCCGCGAGATGTGGATCGCCGCCCGGCTGAGCGATGCTGAAGATCGCTTCACCCTGACCTGCGTCGAGGCCGGCCCGGCGGTCGTCACCTTCACGCGGCTGAGCGCCCGCTTCAAGCGCACCGTGCCGGGGCGTCCGCTGCCGCGCTGGGCGCGCTTTCCCGCCGGGGTGGCGCTGAAGCTGGCTGAGGCGGACATCGACGCGCGCGGGATTCAGGCGGTGGTGTGCGGCGATGAACCCCCCGGCCCGCGCTACGAATACGCGCTGTGCCTGGCTTTCGCTGAGCTGTGGTACGCGCTGGCCGACCGGCCGCAGCCGCCGGACGCGCTCCGGCAGATCGCCGATGCCGTCCTGCGCGATTACATCGAGTCGAGTTAACGAGGAGGGGGCGCTGTGACGTGGATGCTGTACGGGGCGACGGGCTACACCGGCAGACTGCTGCTCGAACGGGCGATCCAGCGCGGCCACCGTCCGCTGATCGCCGGGCGCTCGGTCGATAAACTGCGCTCGCTGGCGGAACAGTACGGCCTCGCCTACCGGGTCTTCCCGCCGGAGGAGGCCGCCGAGCCGATCCGCGCCGCGGGAGTCGCGCTGGTGCTCAACGCCGCCGGGCCGTTTGTCCATACCGCCGTCCCGATCATCGATGCCTGCCTGAATGCGGGCGCGCATTATCTCGATATCACCGGCGAGATCCCGGTCTTCGAGGTCGGGTTCGCCCGCCACGAGACCGCGGAAGCGCGCGGGGTCGTCATCATGTCCGGCGTGGGCTTCGATATCGTCCCCAGCGACTGTCTGGCGCGCTTCGTGGCCGATCGCCTGCCCGGCGCAGCCCATTTGGAGATCGTCATTGCGATGATCGGCGAAACCCGGAACGAGATCCCCGCCAGTGCGGGCACGCTCAAGAGCATGCTGGAGATCATCCCGACCGGTGGACGGGTGCGCCGGAATGGCGTCCTGCTGCCCTACGACCTGGGGAGCGATATCCGCGCTTTTCGCTTTCCGTCCGGCGAGCATCTGGCGGCGGCGATCCCGTGGGGCGATGTCGCCACGGCGTACTACTCGACCGGCATCCCGAATATCACCGCCTACATGACCTTCCCCGAACCCGTTCTCGGCCTGCTGCGCCGGGCCGGTGTCCCGTTCATGCTGCTGATGCGCAGCGCCGCTGTGCGCCGCTGGCTGGGCGCGCAGATCGACCGGATCGCGCCCGGGCCGTCCGCCGCGCTGCGCGCCGCCGGGCGGACGCAGATCTACGCCCGCGCCCGCGATCGCGCCGGGCGGAGCGCTGAAGCCTGGCTGGAAACGCGCGAGGGTTACGCCTTCACCGTCGAATCGGCGCTGCTGGCGGTGGAGCGGGTGCTCGACGGTCAGTACCGCGGCACGCTGACCCCGTCGCTGGCTTTCGGGCCGGATTTCGTCCTGGAGATCGAGACCACGCGGCGCTTCGAGGCGCTCTAAGCTCCGGGCGCGTCGATCGTCTCCAGCAGATGCTGGATCTCAATCACTGCATCGACGCCGCCCTGCGTGTACGCCACCCACAGGATCGACGGGCGTTCGCTGGCCTGATGCCGTGCGAGCTGGGCCTCCCAGCGGGCGGCGGCGGCGGCCAGCAGCGCGGCGATCGCGTCGCGATCGGCGGCGCTGCGTTTCAGGTCGCGCACCAGATCGCTGAGCGCGACCAGCCGTCCCTCGTGATATTTCAACCCGCCGGTGACGCGGCCATCCTTGTGCACCTGGCAGACGCTGGCGTTACCGGTCTGCTGGCGGATCTCGGCTTCGGTCTCCCGGCGCCGCGTTTCCAGATGGTCGAGCAGGGTCTGTACGAGCATCATCTCTCCCCGGTATCTCCCTGACCTGCGGTCAGGCTTCGATCGACTCGATCGTATTGACGCGGTCAGAGCACAAAAACGCCCCATCAGATCGTTCTGATGAGGCGTTTGCTGCGTGCCTGGAGGGATTCGAACCCCCGGCCCTCTGCTCCGTAGGCAGATGCTCTATCCGCTGAGCTACAGGCACGTTGCGATCAGGATAGCACACCCCGCTGGAGCGGTCAAGGCCGAGTCTGGGCCGACTGATGCCCGATGTGACACCGCTCCGGGGATGAGACCCCTCATCCCCGGAGCGGCACGCCGTCTTAACGCGGGCGGCGGATCAGCAGGTTGAATTCACCGGCGCTGTCCTGGAAGCCGCGCACCTCGATCGTGTACGTCCCCGTCTCCGGGATCGGATAGTTGCGGATCAGGCTGTCGCGGAAGCCCAATTCGTTCAGTTCCGAGCTGTGATCGTCGTTCTCCGCCAGCAGCACGCCCTGCGGTGAGTACAGCGCGACCTGCGGATCGAACTCCGTGGTGCGCGCATTGACCAGGATCGTGATGTACTGACCGGCGGTCGCCTCGAACGTGTGGGTGAAGGAGCCGTTAGACGGGATCGATCCGCGCACCACGTCCTGCTGCGGCGGGGTGGTCGGCGCGCCGGTCGCCACCCGCCTGATCGTCAGTTCGAACAGACCGCCCTGATCCTCATATTCGCCGATCTGGAGCGTGTACGTGGCAGTTTGCGGGAAGATGATATTGCCCAGCGCCACATCGAAGAAGCTGAGATCGGGATACGAACCGACCTGATCGTCATTGAGCGCCAGAGTGAAGCCGAGCGGATCCGTGATGATCAGGAATGGATCCTGATCGGCGTTGAGCGCGCGCACCGTGAAGAAATACACATCCCCCTGATTGACCGCGAGTTCATAGCGGTAGACGTCGTTCGCCGGGACGGTCACGGTGACGATCTGCGTGTCCCCCTGCGTCGTCACGATCGGCTGGCCAGTCGCGATCTGGGTTGTGCCGGCGGGCATGGTGCGGGTGATCGTCAGTTCGAACCGGCCCGCTGACCCCCCGTAGCCGTCGATGCGGATGGTGTATACGCCGTCGCTCGGCGCGATGAAGTTGCTGATGCGCGAGTCGAAAACGCCCAGCGCGGCATCGGATGTGCCGTGGTCGTCGTTGGTCGCCAGCACCGTCCCGCCGCTGTCGAGGATATCGACGACGGGGTCGAGCGCGCGATCCAGCGCGCGCACGGTGACCGTGACCATTTCGCCGGCGGTCAGCGTCAGCGTGCCGGTGAAGTTCCCGCCGGGCGGCACTTCGCCGGTGAACAGCGCGGGCAGGTCACCGCCGGATGGCTGCACCGATCCCGTCAGTGAGGTCGTCGTGCCGGCGGCCTGGGCCGCCGCCGTCAGCGATGCGCCGGACTGCGCCGGGATCGGCGTCGGAGCGTTCTGCAGGCCGCTGGTCAGCGTCACCTGCACCTGGCCGGCCCCGCTCAGATTGAAAGTCCCAACCCGGATCGTGATCGCGCCGCCGGACTCCAGCGTCAGATCGCGGATGACGGAGGCGAAGGGCGGCAGATTGGGATCCAGGTCGCCCTGATCGTCGTTGTACGCCAGGCGCACCCCCGCCGCGTTCAGGATCTCCAGTGTGGGATCGAGCGTCGCAAACTGACCGGTGCCGACCGCTGTGACCGTGATCCGCTCGCCCGGCTGGGCTGCGTAGAAGACATCGGTCGGCGCGCCGACATTGACCGTCACGATCGTGCTGCCCGGCTGAATGATCGACTGGGCCGCTGCGGGCAGGGTGAACAGGCCGGTGAACAGGAGCAGGGCTGCCGCCAGAATTCGCATGGTCGATGGCCTCCTGATGGCATCTATTGCGACTGGATGATGGGCGATCTGCACAGCGCAGATTCCACCTCTAGGATATTCGAAAACAACAGGCGGGCAACCGGTGACCGGCGGCCCGCCTGCATGCACTGATACCTGCCGGGAACAGCGCAGGTCGGCTGACTGACTACATGCTGCCAGCCAGCATGTTGAGGCTCTGGAACAGGTTCTCCAGCGGCTCGAAGCTGGCCGGCGCTTCCGTGCCCGCGCCCGCGCCGTAATCGCTCAGCGCGATGTCAAACACCAGCGAAATGGCGCCGTCCGCCGCGCTGCTCTGGCCGCTCATCGCCATAAGCTGACCCAGCGGCAGGTTGAGGTTGATCACGGTGCGCTGCACCAGGCTGGTCGCCGGGTCGATCGTCTGGGTGAGGGTGAACTGCGCGTTTTCGAACAGCGAGCCGAACATCTGCGCGGCCATCATCGCCTGCGCCGGATCGACGGTGGGGGCCGCCATGCCGCTCATGCTGCCGCCCATCGACCCCATGACCAGACCGCCGAACACCGGCGCGAACGCATCCGAGGTCAGCAGGTCAGCGATGCCGATCGACAGTTGGATGACGGCGAAGCCTTCCGCCGTATCCGGCAGACGCTGCGCGCTCAGGAAATCGCTCGGCTGGAGTTCGCTCAGGCCGGACAGCAGACTCATCATCTGGTCATCGCCCACCAGACCGCCCAGGTCGCCGCTGGCCAGATCGGCGGGATCGACCGGGAGCGCGCCGCCCGCCACGTCCATCAGGGCATTGGGATCGCCGCCGTACCAGGTTCCGCCCAGGTTGATGTACAGGTTGTTGCCCAGCACGCGCACTTCCAGCGCTGCCGGCAGGCTGTCGCGGCCCGCCATGATCATGCCATCGATCAGCATCGAGAACGAGTCCGCCGTGATGCCGCCGCTGCCGTTGATGTTGAGGCTCACACTATCCGCATCGGGGATGCCTGCCACCGAGAGCGACGTGGTGAACGCATAATTAAACGACGACTGGGCGGAGCTGGTCGCGTTTGCGCCGCTCCACAGGGCGAAGTCACTGTCGCTCAGTCCCAGGGTATCCTGAGCCAGCGCAGCCGGGATAACCGCCAGAGCCACCGCCAGTGCTACCAGAACTGAAACCAGACGGAACATCTTCATCGAGCAGATCTCCTGTAAGCAAGTCCGACATCATCAGTCTAAAGGTCGGACGGTTGAAAGTCAAACACCGGAATAGAAAAAACCTGTAAATTCAGGGGGTGGATGCCACCTGGAAACCGACGGAAGGCCGGCGCTTTTGCACGTCGGCCCGTTTCACGCTATCCTGAACGCGGTGCTGACCCTGTTAGAAATTGTGTATCTGTGATGATGCGGATTGTGATCAACCGATTAACTGTGCGGATCGTCGTGCTGCTGGCCGGGATGCTGGCACTGGGAGCCTGTGACGGGGGCGGCGCGGCGCCGACACTGCCGCCCACCGCGACGCTGGCGCCGATCGTCAGCGCGACGCCGCGTTTCACGGCGACGCCGATCCCGTCTTCAACCCCGCTGCCCACGGCCACGCTGACGCCGTCGCTGACGCCGATCCCGCCCACCCCGACGGACACTTTCACCCCGTCGCCGACGCCGCCGGTCGTCGGCAGCGTCGCCAGCGCGCAGGATGTCAACATACGGCAGGGGCCGGACGTCAGTTTTCCGGCGATCACGGCGCTGCGACCGGGCACCGAACTGCTCGTGCTCGGTTTCAGCGAGGACGGCCGCTGGCTCAACATCCGCATGCCGAACGGCGATGAAGGCTGGATCTCGGCGGCGCTGGTGCGCATCCGCCCGACGCCGACGCCGATCCCATCGCTGACGCCGACGCCCGATCTGACGTTGATGGCGCAGCTCCCGCCGCTGCCCACCGCGCTGCTGGGCGGCGTCCCGGTGACGCCGACGCCCCCGCCGATCGCGGTGACGGCCACGCCGCCCACCGCCGCGCCGGAGACGCTGGCACAGCCGACCGGGGTCAACTTACCCAACATCGACGCGATCCGGCTGACGGCGACCGCGCTGGCCAACATCGGCCTGCCCGTGCTGGCGACCAGCGAGACGACGCCGACGCCGATCACGACGGTCAACATGACGCCGCCGCCGACCGTCAACCCGGCGCTCGGCGGGCCGCAGGGCGGGCCGCTGATCACGCCGTCCGGCAGCGCCCCGACGCCATCCGGCCCGTCCGTCCGCCAGAGCGGGGTCGATATCCTCGCCTACTGCGATGATCGGTCGCTGGGCAGCCCGCCGCCGACCGATCTGGCGGCGGGATCGACGGTCGATATCTACTGGAGCTGGTTCGCCCAGACGCGCGAGCAGATCGAAGCGCACAATGCCGCGGTCGTCTACGACGTGCGGCTGGATGGCGAACGCCTGACCAACTGGCGGGCCGGCGCGCAGCCGATCACGGTGGAGGATGGCCTGTACTATCAGTACTGGTTTGTCCCGGTCGGCCCGCTGACCTCCGGCCAGCACGTCATCACCTACTCGGTGACGTGGACGCGCCCGATCAGCGATGGTTTCGCCGAGTTCGGCCCGGGCACAGCCAATCCGCGCCAGACCGGGACGTGCACCTTCACCGTGCGTTAGGCCGGCGCTGGCTCACGCACTCATCACGCCGCAGACGGGCGCGTCCCAGGTCAGGGCGCGGTGCTCGTTCAGGATCGCATCGATGCGCGCCGCGATCTCCGGGGGATAGGGGGCGGTCTTGCGCGCGGTGAGGTCGGCGAAGCTATTGACGCATTCGAACAGCGCCGCCAGCGTCCCGCGCGTTTCGTTGACCATGAACATCAGGTAGTGGGTGCGTTTGGCCGTGCGGTTGAGCAGGCGCGCATAGACCGCGACCGTATCCCCCACATGGACTTCATTCAGGTAATGCAGGTGATGTTCGAGGTCGAAGCCGCCCGTGCCATGCTGCGCATGCCAGTCCGGCGTCAATCCGAACAGCCGCACCAGCGGATACCCCGCCTCGTCGAAAATCGCCAGGTAATAGCGCACGTTCATGTGCTGATTTTCGTCTTGATAGGCCTCCGGGATGGTGACGCGCAGCAGCAGGGGCAGGGCGGTCACATCTTCCAGGGCGACGGGGAGCGGTTTCATCGTCCTCTTTTCCTGTCTCGATTAAGCCCGATGCTCACCGATCCGGAACGAGTCGGCGGTTGACCACGGATCGCGGAACGCGGGCGGGAGCGGCCCCGCACCAGCGCCGCCGCTGTCGAATAGAGCCGCCGCCGCCAGCGCCAGCAGCGGATCGGGCGGCACGGGCAGCAGTTCGCGCAAATGCCGTTCGATGTATGCGGTATCGACCGCACCCGCAGCGAAATCGGGGGCGGCCACCAGACCGCGCAGCAGCGGCAGGTTGGTCGTCACGCCGACGACTTCCGTTTGGGCCAGCGCATCAGCCGCGCGCTGGAGCGCGTCAGCCCGCGTCTCGCCGTGGACGATGATCTTGGCGATCAGCGCGTCGTAATGCGGGCTGATCGCATCGCCGGTCTCGTACCCGGCATCGACGCGCACGCCCGCGCCGGCGGGCGGGGTGAAGCGCACCAGCATCCCCGCTGCGGGCAAAAAGCCGGCGCGCGCGTCTTCGGCGTACAGACGCAGTTCGACGGCGTGGCCGCGCTGGGCCAGATCGGCCTGCGACCACGTCAGCCGCTCGCCCGCGGCGATAGCGAACTGTGCTTTCACCAGATCGATGCCCGTCACCATCTCGGTGACGGGATGCTCGACCTGCAAACGGGTGTTCATCTCCAGGAAGTAAAAGTCGCCGGCGGGTGAGGCGATGAATTCGACCGTTCCGGCGTTGACGTAGCCGACGGCGCGCGCGGCATCGACCGCCGCGGCGCACAGCCGCTCGCGCAGGCCGGGATGGGCGCTCACTAGCGGGGACGGCGACTCTTCGATCACCTTCTGATGCCGGCGCTGGGCCGAACATTCGCGCTCGAACAGGTGGCGGATCTGGCCATGGGCATCGGCCAGCACCTGGACTTCGACATGGTGCGCCTGTTCGATGTATTTCTCCAGAAACACGCGCGCATCGCCAAAGGCGCTCTCCGCTTCGCGCCGCGCCGCCGCCAGCGCCGGGGGCAGATCGTCGGGCGTGCGGACGATGCGGATGCCGCGCCCGCCGCCGCCCCCCGCCGCTTTGACCAGCACCGGGTAACCGATGGCGTCCGCGGCGTCGCGGTAGGCGCTGTCCGGCGCGTCGTCCGGCTGATAGCCGGGCACGACCGGGACACCCGCCGCCTGCATCAGGGCGCGCGCCTCGGTCTTGCTGCCCATCGCGCGGATCGCCTCCGGCGGCGGGCCGATCCAGATCAGACCGGCGTCGAGCACCGCCCGGGCGAACGCGGCATTTTCCGCCAGAAAGCCGTAACCGGGGTGGACGGCGTCGCAGTTCAGGGCGCGGGCCGCATCGACCAGCGCCGGGATGTTGAGGTAGCTCTCCGCCGGGGCGGGCGGGCCGATGCGCCAGGCGGCGTCGGCCAGGCGGACGGGCAGGCTGTCCGCATCGGCATCGGAATAGGCGACACAGGCGCGGATGCCGAGTTCGCGGCAGGCGCGGATGATGCGGACGGCGATCTCACCGCGGTTGGCGATCAGGCAGGCGCGGATCATCATCCCCCTGTGGGATATGGCAGTTTGACGAACAGTTCGACGTAGTGCGCCAGTTGATCGACCAGATGCGCGCGCTCGTCGGCGGGCAGCAGGGCGAAGATGGCGCGCAGATTGTCGAGCAGGGCCTGCTGCACCGCCTCGTAGCGGGTGTAGCCGGCCTGCGTCAGCCCGACGAGGACGCCGCGGCGGTCGCGATCGTCGGTGCGGCGCGCCACCAGCGGCGGATCGGCGGCTTCCATGCGCGAGATCAGGCCGGTCATGGCGGCGTTGGTCAGCCCGTGGGCGCGGGCGATCTTGCCGATGCTCCACGAGCCGCCCTGTTCCTGCAGCGTTTTTAAAACGTAAAACTGCGGCGTGGTCAGCCCGTGCGCCGCCAGGTGCGCCGCCAGCCGCTTCTCCAGGTCGAGCACCAGCGTGAACAGGATGCTGTAGACCCGTTCAGCCTGGTAGGCTGCATCGGTATCGGGCGCGGGCGGATTCTCCTGCTCAGAGGGCGGCGGTTGATGGGAAGGGTGATCGGATGTGAGCAGCGTCATGGGCGGTTGATGCGCGCGCGGCGCAGGTCGTCTTCAGCGCGTTCCAGCAGTTTATCGCACATGTCGAAGATTTCAACGACTGCACCGCTGGCCAGCCGCACCCGCCCACGGTAGGCTTCGCGCATGTCGTCCAGAAGCTGCCACGGATTATCGTCATCACCCGTCACCGCGACGTTGACCGCCAGACCACCCAGCGCCAGCGGCAGGTAGATGTAGACCAGGTCGGGTTCGACTTTGCCCCCCAGCCAGCCGAGCATCTTCTGCGCGTAGGCGATGCGTTCGGCCCGGTCGCCCAGATTGACGCGCACGCGCGGGCGCACGACGGAGAAGCCGACCAGGATGGCATCGTAAAACGCGGCTTCGAACAGGAAACGGCCCACGATATCGCCCGGTTCCCAGCGCGCGATCTCCGGATCGGAGGCCAGCGCCTGGCACAGCGCCTGGAACCAGCGCATATCCTCAAGCTGGAAGTTGGGATCGTTGACCAGCGTATCGTCAAGCGTGTAGGCGATCATTTTGGCGATGGCGCGCGCTTCCCCGGGGTGCAGCGGCAGCCCGTTGGCGGCGTAGTGCTCATCCACCAGTTTGATCAGCGGCGCGTAAACGTGAGGGCGGGTGAAACTGGTCGCCATCACGCGCGCTTCATCCAGCTTCTGCGCGATGTGCTCGCGCTCAGCGGGCATCTGTTCGGCAGACCACAGCTTCTCATACGTCGGTTTGAGCGGTTCTTTCGGCGCAGGCAGCACGCGCGGCGCGATGCTGAAATACGCGGTCACCATTTCCGGGGACTCGGTATGGGGGTGATCGACATAGGCGACATCGCGCAGCACCTGAAGTTTGAACGGGGAGACCGCCAGCGCGGACGGCGGTGCGCCGCCCGCCGGCGCGCGCATCACCCGGCCAGCGTGCCGCGCCCGCGCCCGGACGGCGACCCGCAGCGGGTAATCATCACCGGGCGGGGTGGGTTCCGCAGCCAGCGCCGGGATGCGCAGCACGCCGACTTCCCCGGCGCTCAGCCGCTGATCGATCACCTTGCCCGGCGTCACCATGTGGATGCGGCTGCCGGTCTGATCCTTCACCGGGAGCTGCACGCCCACTTTGACATCGACTTCCTGATCGAGCACGTTCTGCAGCACAACCACGATCTCGATCGGTTGATTGAGGTAGGCCTGACGGGGGAAGATCCCGACCGCGAACTGGACGGCGTCCAGGTTGACGCGCACCCCGCCGGTGATCGCGCCCAGGACATCGGGATACATCGGATCGAACTGGAGGGACGCATCGGTCACGTCGCTGTTCTCCTTATGCGCGGAAGCCGTACTTCATCCCGGTACGGGTGATCAGGTCGATAGCCATCTGGTAGATCGGTCGGTCGGCTTCATCCGCCAGCCTGAAGCGATCCTCGACGATGCGGATGATCTGCGCCAGCAGTTCCGCCGGGGTCTCTTTGGAGACCGGCAGTTGATCGCTGATGAGCACCCCGCCCAGGATCAGCGGCAGGTACAGGCGGCTGACGCTGCCCGCCCGCCCTGCTTTCAGATCCTGGATCAGGGTCTGGGCATAGTCTTCCATCTCCGCCGGCGTCCCCAGATCGTCACCGGTCGCCCGTTCGATCAGCTCGAAGCCGTACAGCACGGCGTCGTACAGCAGATCGTCGTAGAGCAGACGCTGAAGCACCAGCACCGGCTGATCGGCCACGCGCGGCTCGCGTTCGAGCAGGGTGAGGAAGTTGCTGAACCAGCGCGGCATACTGGGCATGTCGCTCAATTTGAGCGGATCGCCCGCGAGCAGATTTTTGATCCCGAAGCGCCCGGCCCCCAGAAAACCGTGGCCGTTCTCTTCTGGTGAGGCGTAATCGACGATCAGCGTCAGCAGTTTGGCGATGAAAACGATTTCGACGGGGTTCAGGTCGTACCCGGCCGCTTGCAGCTTCGCCTGGGTCGTCTTGAGCAGCGCGGGGTAAACCGCGTTGCGCTTCAACTGCGGCAGCACCTGGATGACGACGGTATCGGCGAAACGGTGCAGCAGCGGGCGCGCATCCTTGTAATCGGACAGCGTCGCAAGACTCACCCAGCCCGGCTTGAGATCGGCGATCTGCCCGACGCCGCCGCTCATCAGCGGCAGCGTCAGCTCGATCCGGCTGCCGATAGCGCGTTTGTGCGTGCTGAAGGTGAGCTGGCGGAGCTGTTCGATCTGTTCCTGCGCCGCTGTCGGCAGCAGATCGAGATGCACCGCGCCGCCGCCATCCGGGTGACGGACGCGCTGCGGTCGGTGCAGCGGGCGCGGCTCGATCTCCACTTCGATCTTGTAGCTGTCGCTGGGGGCCGTATCGGCCAGCGTGGATGCTGGCAGCAGGACATAACCGACTTCAGCGGGGGCGACGCCGACGAGCAGCTTGTGCGTTTTGGCGATGAAGCGACCGCGCTGCCGGCGGGCGTCCGCCTCCGGCAGGATCAGCGTGGTCATGACATCGACATCGACATCGCTGGCATTCTGCATCAGCAGGATGACGTCGAACGGGCGTCCCGCCCGGGCAACGCGCGGGCGCGTCGCCAGTGCGGCCTGGATCACGCCGATGTTGGCGCGCCCGCCGCCGGTGATCAGCCCCAGAATGTCCGGGTAGTTGACTTCATCCGCCATCGCTCTGCTCGCTGCTGTCGGCCAGATTGTGCTGTCCGCTGGCCTGCCCGATTTTCTTTAAATGATTGTAACTGAAATCAGACGGTCTGCGGACTTTTTTCACAAAATCTCAACCGACCCGCCGGGGGACGGAACGCGCCCCGTCCCCGACGGGCTGCCGCGATCGGCGCGAGCGCAGCCGGGAGGCGCGCTCAGCGGTTGAGGATGTTCAGAATGGCGTCGTGCAGCCGCCCGTTGCTGATCACCAGTTCTTCGCCGGTATACAGCTTCTGCGTGCCGCCGCTGTAATCGCTGGCGCGCCCCCCCGCCTCGGTGACGATCAGGATGCCGGCCAGCACGTCCCAGGTGTGGATGTGCTTCTCCCAGTAGCCATCGAGCCGCCCCGCGCCGACGAATGCCGAATCGAGCGCCGCCGACCCGAAACGACGCAGATCGCGCACTTCCATCAGCATCAGTTCCCACTGGCGCAGATTGTTGTCCGCCAGGCGCTGGCGTTGATACGGGAAGCCGGTGGAGAGCACCGCGCGGTTGATCAGCTCCGTGGTTGTGACGTGGATCGGGCGTCCGTTGAGCGTCGAGCCGTGCCCGCGCGCCGCGCTGAACAGCTCGTCGTAAACCGGGTTGTAGACCACGCCGACCACCGGCTCGAGCGTGGCCGTATCCGCCAGCGCGATGCTGATCGAGAAAAACGGCAGGTTGACGGCGAAATTGGTCGTCCCGTCGATCGGATCGATATACCAGGTATACGGGAAATGCGGGTCGGCCTCCGGGTTGACGCCCCCTTCCTCACTGATGATCGGGATCTGCGGGAACTGGGCGCGCAGTGCGGAGACGATGACCGCTTCGCTGGCCCGATCCCCTTCTGTGACGACATCGAAGATGTTGGATTTGACCTCTTCCACATGCGGCTGGTTGAAATACTGCATCACTTCGGCGCCCGCGCGCCGCGCGATCGTCTCGAGCGCTGTGCGCGCGGCCTGTAAATCCAGCATGAACCTGTTCTCCATCTGGGTGCAAAACCGGGTGTGGAACGGGATTGTAACGAAAAAAGCGGCCCGATGAGCAGGGCCGCCTGAAAACAAAGCGGCCCACCTGCTGCCAGATGAGCCGCGCGTTGAACGCAACGAGGATGAATGCTTATGAATTGATCGGCTGCACCATGGCGGCCTGCTTGCCCTTCGGCCCTTCCGTGATCTCAAATTCTACTTTGTCTCCGGCTTCCAGTTTGCGGTAGCCGTTCATCTGGATCGCGGAAAAGTGGACGAACACGTCCGCCCCCTGTTCCGGCGTGATGAAGCCATATCCCTTTTCTGCGCTGAACCATTTGACGACGCCGCGAATTCGGTTTGCCATGATGCTGCTCCGTGCTTCCCCTTGCTGAACTCCAAAAAGCCTTTCTTGAGCGCCAGCGCCGCTGACCATGCGCTGTGCACGGCGCTGACTTACTGCATAAATTAAGATGAAAGCGGCGCACCGTCAAGAGACTGAGTGACCGATCTGCGATCCCGTCTGTGACCGTCCACTGTGCACAAATGCGTGCTCCGCGCGGCCCCCTCAACGGGTGAACAGCGCGGCGATGTCCATGTACGGCGTGTGCGGCGCGCTGTCGATCGGCTGCGCGCTGACCAGGCGGTAGCCCGCCCGCGCCAGCCGTTTGCAGTCCTTCGCCAGCCGGGCGCTGTCGCCGCTGACGTAAACCAGCCGTTCCACCGGCATGGCCTGCAACCCGTCGATCACCGCGTCGGGCAGGCCGGATGGCGGATCGACGATGGCCGCGGTGTACGCATCGTCGAGCGCGGGCAGTACGGCCTCCACTGCTCCCTCAATGATATCGACATGATCGAACGCGGCCAGGTTGTCGTCGGCATCGGTGACGGCGGGCGGGTAGCTGTCGATGACGGTGACTCGCGCGACAGCCGGGGCGATCTGCGCGGCGAACACGCCGACCCCGGCGTACAGATCGAGCACCCGGTCTTCGGGGCGCGGATCGAGCAGCGCGCCGACCGTCTCGGCCAGCGTCGTCACCGCCGGGACGTTGGCGCGGAAGAAACAGCCCGCCGTCGCGCGCAGATCGCGCCCGCCGATGCGGTAGCGGTGATGGCTGTCGCCGATCAGGTTCATCGGTTCATTGTCCGGCAGCACGACGTTGACGCTGGCGGGCAGATCGGTCTCTAGTTCGGGGATCGTCTCCGTTGTCAGGTAGAGCGTGATCATCCGTCCGCCATCCGACCCGCGGCTGAGGCGGACGCGCGTCCCGTCGCTCAGGTCGAGGTCGAGCGCGGCGTACAGATCGAGGATCTCCGGGTGGATCAGCGCGCAGGTATCGGTGACTACCGTCCCGCGCCCCTCGCGCCCGGGCAGCGCCAGCGCGCCGCCCGCCGCCGTGTACAGGACGCTCCACAGGTAGCCCCACGAGTCCGGGGTGGGGATGACCGGCTGGACGACCGGCGAACGCACGCCGCCGACCCGTTCCAGTTGATCGAGCACGATGTCCTGTTTGAGCAGGCGCTGCGCCGGCTCGTCGATGTGCTGCCAGGTGCAGCGGACGCACCCGCGCCCGCCGAAGATCGGGCAGGCCGGGTAGACGCGATCTGCCGAGGCCTCCAGCAGGCGCACCCCCTCGGCGATGATGAAGCCGTCCTCTTCATGCACCGGCCTGACCAGGACGCGCTCTCCGGGGATCGTGAACGGCACATAGACGATCCGCCGTCCGCGGCGGCCCACCCCGTTCCCCGACGGCGTGATGTCATCGATGGCGATTTCGAAGGTCTCACCGGCCATTACGGCCTCGGTTGGATTGCAGGAAGCCGCGCAGGGTGTCCAGCGCCTCGGTTTCGGCCCGATGGGCGGCGATCAGCGCGTCGATCATCCCTGCGAGCAGATCGTCGAATTCGGCATCGCTGATGTCGAGATACGGATTGTGTTCCTCCAGCATGTGCAGCAGGATCAGACCCGGTTCATGCGCGCTCGATCCGGCCGCCAGCAGATCGTGTTTGCGGTCGATCTGAAGGCGGGCGCGTCTGAGCGGCTCGATCGTCTGGGGCAGGGCGGCGCGCGCGAAGGCCGTCCACAGGTCGGCGGCCCGCCGATAAGCCGCGCTGGCCGCTTTCAGGTGCGAACTGCCGAGCAGCCCCGCCGCCTGCTCAAGAAAATCGGCGTACAGCCGGCGCAGGCCGCCGCCCCCGGTGCTGAAACGCTCGGTATTTTCATACGTGGACGTCAGCGCGCTGAACAGGCCGGCGCGTTCGGCGAACAATCGGGGCCAGCCCCTGGGATGAGACCGGCTGCGCAGCCATCGGGCCCACTTGATGAATGCCGGCAGGGCATAGCGTTCCGACTCGGCCTGTAACCCTTCGACGCAGTCGCGAATGCCCAGCCGGATCAACGCCGACAGATCGACCGCACGTTCGGCGGGGCCGTCGATCGTGAGCAGGCGCTGGCGGTGTGCCAGGATGCGCTCGTGGGCGATGATAAAGTGTTCGGCGCTGATCTGGAATGGGGCACGACCGAGATCGTCAACGACGACCTGGGCCTGATTGGTGCTGACCACCCCGATGACGTGGCGCAGGCAGCCATCGAGCGCCTCCGCCTCGTACCAGTAGGGCAGATGCGCGCGATCGACCCAGGCGATGACCGGACGCCCGCTCTTGAGCGCCCCGCTCAACCCCTGGGCCGCGATCAGCTTGCCGCCTTCGAACAGCGTGAAGGCCACGCCGAGGCGCGTCAGCACGCATTGGTACCAGGTGACGTTGTCATACCACAGCGCCTGCCAGCCGATCTGGACGCAGCGCGTGATACCATCCCGGCCTGTGATCATCTGCAGCCCGGCGCCCAGGCCGCCGCCGATCCCCAGGATCAGCGCCTCCGATAGTTCCACCCCGTCGATACGCAGGTCGAGCGCACGCAGACTGTTGGCCAGCAGGGCGGTTTCTGCGTGGACGCCGCCGAAGTGATTGTAGTTCAGGGGCATGACAAACCTCGCTTCTGGTACAATGACGGCAGACCGGCACATCCTGAATGGCCTCTTATGACCGAGTCACCGTGTCTCTTCATCAGCCACGCCTCAACGGATACAGAATATACAGAGTATCTGGTCGATCGCCTGAGAGCTTCTGGCTACCGCCCGTGGGTCGATGCAGAAAACATCCCGCCGGGGGCGGCGTGGGTGCGCGCGATCGAGGACGGGATCGCCCGCTGCAGCGCGCTGATCGTCGTGCTGTCGGCGGCGGCGCGCGCCTCTGAATGGGTCGAGCGCGAGGTGCTGCTGGCCTACGAGCTGCGCAAGCCCGTCTTCATCGCTCTGTTTGAGGACATCGCCCTGCCGATCTGGGCCATCAACCGTCAGTACAGCGACTTCCGCAAGCGCCGCGAAACTGGCCTGAACCGACTGCTGGCCGCGCTGGCCGCCGCTGACCTGACCGCTCCCATGACGCTCACCCCGGCGCAGGCGAAGAAGCTTTCGCCGCTGCCCAATGAGACTAACTAACCCAATGTGCAGGTTTCAAAAAGATAACAAACGGTCAAATGCCAGCGCAGAATCAAGCTTTTGTTGCTGACAACAGAAAACGG
>DAOUBU010000112.1:0-21713 GCA_034432395.1 Anaerolineae bacterium | reverse complement strand
GAAGGGGAACATCCCGGCGCAGGCCAGCGCGGGGACGCCGCGCGCGCGGCAGCCCGCCGTCACCGCCGCGACCGCATCCGCATCGTCCGCCGCGCCGATGACGATCACGGCGGCGTTCAGCCGTCGGGCCAGCCGGGCGGCCAGCTCGGCCAGTTGATCGGGCGGATAGCGTTTGGCGTCCATGATCATGCCGGGGTTGCGCCCGCCCCCCGCGTGGACGACGAGGTAATCCCCGGTCACGCCGAGGGCGCGCAGCCGGTCATCGACCGCCGCCGCATCGGCCTCCGCGACGGGCACGAACGTGCGCGCGTCGGTCGTATCGATCCCCAGCGCGCGCACGACGTCGAGCGCGATCTCGGCTTCGTGCCGCCGCTGCGCCGGATCGACCGGGACGCGGATGGTGTAGCCGAAGCCGCGTCCGGCGCTGTCCGGGCCGACGCGCGTCCGCGCGCCGCTGAGCAGCGCCGCCAGGCTGATGCGCGGGGAGCGCACGAACGACACGAGCAGATCGGGCCGTTCCGCCCGGATCAGGCGGGCGGCGGTCAGGATGCCGGGGAGCGCGCCCGGCCCGCCGTCGATCAGCGCGTCGATCCACGGGTGGCCGGCCAGCGCCGGGCGCGACCACGCGCCGATCAGCCAGGCGATGCGCGCATCCGGGTAGGCGCGGCGCAGCGCGCCCAACGCCGCCGTCGCCATGACGACATCGCCGATGCAGCACGGCTGGATGATCAGGATGCGGGCGGGGGGGGAGTCAGTCACGCGGTTGAGGCTCATCTTCCGGCAGAGCGAACGGATCCACGCAGCGCATGGCGCTGCTGCCGGAGCGTACCACAATGCAGCGACCCCCTGCCAGAGGCGGCAGGGGGCGGAAACAAGGGAGGGGAGAGAGAGAGAGGCCCGTCCGGGTCTGCGAAGGGATTTAGATGCCGGCTGCGGCGTCGCTCTGCAGCGCGCCCGCCGTCTGGTTGAGCCAGGTCTCCAGATTGGCCTGGAACGCGGCCAGCAGAGCATCGGCCTGCGCCTGCGTCAGCACGCCATCGACGACCTGCACGTTGAGCCGCGCCTGCATCCGCGCGGTGACGTCCGCGGTGAAGGCCGCCGCATCGATGCCGCCGTCCGTCAGAAGCTGGCTCAGGGTGCTGCCCGCGCGCAGATCGCGCTGCAGGGCGCGCGGCGTGACGTTGAGACGGGCCGCCGCTGTATCGAGGACGACGCGCCAGCCCAGTTGATCCGCCCGCTGTTCCAGCGGGGTGCTGGTGAAGGCCTGTGTCAGCCGGTCGCGGATCTCGGTCAGCAGGGCATCGGCCTGCGCCTGATCGATGCGCCCGTTGGTCAGCGCCAGGGTGACCCGCTCCGAGGCGGCGGCGATGGCCGCTTCCAGGACGGCGGTGGCATCGCCGCCCAGTTCCGTGATCACGCCCGACAGGCTGACGTCGCCGGCCTGCAGGCGGGTAACGATCTCGGACGGGGCGACGCCGAGTTCACTGGCGATGAACTGCACCAGCCTCAGCCCGCCGATTCTGGACGCAACCGGGCCGCGTCCGCCGGGCATGCCATGCATTCCCGGCCCGCCCGGGCCGCGTCCACCGGGCATGCCCCCGCGCCCTTCTGACCAGCCGGGGATCTGCTGATCCAGGCCCGGCGGGGTGAGCGGATCGGGCTGACCGGGCTGCGCGCTGACGCCGATGACCGAAAAAGCGACCGCGGCGCTGGCGATCCCGGCGGCGGCGGCGCGCTTCCACGATCGGGCGGATTTTGTGTAGCGGATCATGGCATACACTCCTTGACTTACTCGTCGGTACAGGTCGTTCATCTGCCCTGACTTTCGCTCAGAAGTGTTACCGAAGTGTGTCGTACTTGAACAAAATCGGTAAAAAAGCTGTATATCTTGCTCTGACGTCAAGTTTTCCCCACAGAGTGGCGCATATAATGCCAGTCGATGGGTGCTGATGCCCATCGATGAGTGGTCTGTTCAAGGAGGGAGTACATGAAGAAACGTCTAAGTCTGCTCGTCGTTCTCGTTCTGATGGTGGCGGCCCTGGCGCTGCCGTTCGCAGCCTCGGCGCAGGCATTCATCTGCGGCGGCCTGGATCCGGCGGACTGCCAGTTGATCCAGACCGGTCTGACCAATCTGGCCGGTGCGCGCAGTCTCGAATTCCGTGGAACGGTCACGCAGTCGGTCAGCATGGGCACGCTGGTGGATATCGACACCGAAGCGCAGTTCACCGGTTTCGTCCAGTTCGGGCTGGGCGGGGCGGTCAGCGCGCTCGATGTGGTCATCAGCCCCGCCACCACCACCATGGGCGGCATGTTCAGCCTGCCGCCGCAGACCGGCGCAGCCGGGGTGCGGCTGGTGGACGACGTGCTCTATATCGGCATGGGATCATCGGTCGATACGCTGACCTGGAACAGCCTCGATCTGAGCACGATCCCACTGGATCGCACCTTCACCGATCTGACGCCGATGGCCGCACAGGGCGATCAGCAGAACTGGCAGCGGATGCAGGACGTCAGCGTCATCCCCGACGTCGCGACCACGGCCTTCGAGTCGGTCATCTCGACCGGCCCGATCGGCAGCGGGGTCGAGAACCTGGGATCGCTGCTGCAGGGTGAGGCCGGTTCGCTGGTCCAGTCGCTGGTCGGGTCGATCGGTTCCGAGGTTCAGGTATCGCAGATCGGCCGTCTGCTCGTCGAGCCGGGGGCGCAGCTCATCCGCGGCTTCAGCATGCTGGATGTCGTTGACCTCAGCCCGAGCGCGGGCAGCACTACGGATATGCTCGGCCAGGGCGGCCCGGCCACCGGCACGAGCACCTTCACCGAGATCGTTTTTGTGAATTACAACGTCGATCACGCTTTCGTCGCCCCGGCGAATGCGACGCCGATGCCGCCCGATCAGGCCGGGTCGGTGATGGCCAGCGCCACCGGCGGGCTGGGGACGTTCATCACCCAGTACTTCCTGACCGAAGGCGCGACGATGGCCACCAACGCGCTGGAGGATATGGATCCCGAAGCGCTGCTGGGGGGCATGTTCGGCGGCATGGGCACGGATGCGGATGCGCTCGGCGGGCTGCTGGGCGGTCTGTTCGGCGGTATGGCGGGCGCGGGCGGCGAATTCGGCTCGGCGGTCAGCAATCCGGTGATGATCGCGCGCAGCATCGCCATCGGCGAGACGCTCGACGGCAATCTGGTCAGCGGCCAGAGCGATGGCTACCTGATCGACGTCACGGCGGGCACGACCGTGCAGATCGACATGACGGCGGATTTCGATACCTATCTGGAGATCCGCGACGCCAGCGGCATGCAGGTCGCGTATAACGACGATTTCAACGGGTTGAACTCGCGCATCACGTACACCTTCCCGGCGACCGGGCAGTTCACGATCGTGGCGCGCGGCTTCAGCAGCACCGCCAGCGGCCCGTACACGCTGAGCGTCGTGTCCGCCGAGGCGCTGCCCACCGGCGGCCCGATCGGCATCGGCGAGACGCTGACCGGCAACCTGCTGCCCGGCGCGCGCGATCAGTGGACGTTCAGCGCCAACGGCGGCGAGGCCATCCGCATCAACATGGATGCCGAGTTCGATACCTACCTCGAGCTGCTCGGGCCGGATGGCGCGCGCATCGCGGAAAACGACGACTTCAACGGGCTGGACTCGCAGATCGACATCACGCTGCCCGCGGCGGGAACGTATACGATCGTCGCCCGGTCGTTCAGCAGCACCAGCAGCGGTCAGTACACGCTCAGCGTGCAGCTCGCCCAGCCCGGCGGGGCGAGCACCGGCAGCCTGACCGGCAGCGCGACCGGTTCACTGACGGATGCGGCCGCCGCCACGAGCGGTAGTTTGACTGGCAGCATGCCGACTGGCTCGCTGACGGATATGGCCGCCGCCGTGAGCGGTAGTTTGACTGGCGGCGTGCCGACTGGCTCGCTGACGGATGTGGTGAATGCGGCCAGCGGTCTGATCAACAGCGCCACCGGTACGACGACGAGCGGCACCACCACAGGGGACGCATTTGCCTGCGCTGAGAACGCTCAGGCCGCTGCCCTGCGCGATCTGAGCGTCGGCCAGTCGACGGTCGTCACCTGCCCGGCGGGATGCGCGGCGGCCACCGGCGCGGTCTGGGGTTCCGGCCCGTACACCGATGACTCGGCGATCTGCCGTGCGGCGATCCACGCGGGCGTGCTCACCGATCAGGGCGGCCCGGTGCAGGTGACGATCGCGCCGGGGCAGCAGTCGTACACCGGCAGCGCGCGCAACGGCGTCACCACCTCCAACTGGGGGCAGTGGAACCGCAGCTTCACCGTCAGCGCCGCCCGCTGATCGATCCTCAGTCATCTATCTCCGGATAGCGGCACAACTGCCCGGCTCCACGTGGAGCCGGGCAGTTCGTCTGTCGGCACGGGATGCAGGGCAGGCGCAGGACGGGCGCCGCGCGGGATGATGTAGCTTTGTGGTACAATCATCGACCACGAGTGTCTGCATCAGGGTTTGTACGTGCGATGGTCGATCTGGGCATCGTCATCCTCAACTGGAATACGCGCGATCTGCTGCGCCGCTGCCTGACGACGGTGCTGGCCAGCCAGGGCGCGTTCACCTCCCGTGTCATCGTCGTCGATAACCAGTCCACCGATGGCAGCGCCGACATGGTGCGCGCCGAGTTCCCGTCCGTCGAAGTGATCGTCAGCCCGGCCAACAACGGCTTCTCGTTCGGCAACAACCTCGGCCTGCGCGCGCTCGGCTTTCACGGGCCGGGGGACGTTGCGGCGGATGCCCCGCGCTACGCGCTGCTGCTCAACCCGGATACCGAAGTCCCGCCGGACGCGCTGGATCAGATGGTGCAGTTCATGGATGCCAATCCGACGGTGGGCGCGGCTGGCCCCCGGCTGGTGCTGCCCGATGGATCGCTGGATAAGGCGTGCAAGCGCGGCTTCCCGACGCCGCTGGTGGCGCTGTACCACTTCAGCGGGCTGGCGCGTCTCTTCCCGCGCAGCCGCGTCTTCGGGCGCTACAACATGACGTTCATCGATGAGCGCGAAGAGGCCGAAGTCGACTCGGTCGTCGGCGCGTTCATGCTGGTGCGGCGCGAGGCGCTGCGCGCCGTCGGCCTGCTGGACGAGACGTTCTTCATGTACGGTGAAGATCTCGACTGGGCGCTGCGCATGAAGCGCGCGGGCTGGTCGATCCGCTATCATCCGGCGGTGACCGTGCTGCACGTCAAGCGCGCGGCCAGCCGGCAGAGCGCGCGGGCGCAGTTCGAGTTCTGGCGCGCCATGCTGATCTTCTACCGCAAGCATTACCGGCGCAGCACCCCGCTGCCGCTGCACGTCCTGATCCTGGCTGGGTTGCTGATCAAGGGCGGGCGCCCGCTGTGGCAGGAAATCCGCCAGCCGTCACCGCTGGCACAGGGAGGCATGGGCTGATGAACCGCGTCACCCGAGAACATCCCGCGGCCCGGCCTGTCTCCCCGGAGACCGCCCCGCCGCGCCCCCCGTCCGCCGTCGATGACGCCGTCGGTGACGGCATCCCTGACGGGGCGGTTGAGGCCGCGACCGCCGATCCGCCCGCAGCGCCGGCGAACCGCACGCCGCTGCCGCCGCAGCACCCGGCGGCCCATGCGCGCGCATCGGCGCGGGTCAGGCTGGTGCTCAACGGCCTGCTGGTGATCAGCGACCTGATCGCGCTGACGCTGGCCTTCGTGACCGGCTACGTCGCCCGCGTCACGCTGCCGTTTCTGCCCATTCCGCTGGCGCAGCCGCCCTTCATCGGCTACCTGCCGACGCTGACGCTGCACGTGCTGACGATCATGACGATCTTCTATTTCTCGCGGCTGTACCACCAGCGGCGGTCGGTCAGCCGCATCGACCAGGGGCGCAACATCCTGGTCGCGGTGACGGTCGGCGCGTTCATGACCATGGGCATCCAGGAATTCATCTTCAAGAACACCTTCTTCGACACGGTCGATTACCCCCGGTCGATGTTCTTCTACGTCTGGATGTTCAGCATTATCTTCACCGTGCTGGGGCGCGAGATGCTGCGCGCCCTGCGGCGCTTCGTGCGCGCGCGCGGCATCGAAGCGGATAACCTGCTCATCATCGGCGCGGGCAAGACGGCGCGCTTCGTGGCGCACAAAGTGCGCGGCAACCCCCAGCTCGGCTATCGCGCGGTCGGCATCGTCACGCCGCGGCCCTCGCTCAAGTCGAGCTTCGCCGGGCTGCCCGTGCTCGGCGAGGCCGCCGATCTGCCGCGCCTGATCGACGAGTACCAGATCGAGCAGGTCATCATCGCCCTGCCCGAAGCCGCGCGCGACACGCTGGCCGAACTGGTCGCGCTGTGCCAGCGCGGGCGCGTCGATATCAAGATCTACCCCGATGCGTTCGCCTACATCGCCCGCGAGATCAGCGTCGATGAGCTGGACGGCGCGCCGCTGATCACCGTGCGCGATATCGCCCTGCGCGGCTGGAAGCTCAGCCTCAAGCGCGCCCTGGACGTGTTCGGCGCGGTCGTCGGGCTGGTGCTGCTCTCCCCGCTGATGCTGCTCACGGCGCTGCTCATCCGGCTGGAGTCGCCGGGGCCGGTGTTCTACACGCAGGAACGCATGGGGCTGGACGGCAAACCGTTCCAGATGATCAAGTTCCGCTCGATGCGCCAGGACGCCGAGAAATCCGGCGCGGGCTGGACGGTCAAAAACGACCCGCGCGTGACGCGCATCGGGCGCTTCATGCGCGCCACCTCGTGGGATGAGATCCCGCAGTTGATCAACGTGCTCATCGGCGAGATGAGCCTGGTCGGGCCGCGCCCGGAGCGCCCGATCTACGTCCAGCAGTTCCGCGAGAAGATCCCGCGCTATATGGAGCGCCTGCGCGAGAAGGCCGGCATGACCGGCTGGGCGCAGGTCAACGGCCTGCGCGGCGATACCAGCATCGAAGACCGCACGCAGTACGATCTGTGGTATGTCGAAAACTGGTCGCTGTGGCTGGATATCAAGATCATCATCCGCACGGTGCTCAATATCGTGCTGCGCAAAGATGACAATGCCTACTAGAGAGCGCGCCCACCGATGAGCGATCTGCACGCCCTGACCGAGGCCATGCACGCCTTCGTCGAAAGCAAGGGGTGGTACAAACCCGACTCGCCCCACCCGCAGACCCCGCGCGCGCTGGCCATCTCGCTGGCGCTGGAGGCGGCTGAAGTGCTCGAACATTTCCAGTGGACGGATCCGGCGTGGGCCGATCTCAGCCCGGAGCTGCGCGCCGAACTGGGTGCGGAGCTGGCCGATGTGCTGCTCTACCTGCTGCAGATCGCCAGCCTGGCCGGGATCGCGCTGGATCAGGCGGTGCACGCCAAACTGCGCATCAACGCCGGGCGCACATGGGACGATCCGCACCCGTGACCGTCATCACCCCCGATCCCGGCCAGTGGGATGCGTTCGTGCTGGCGCACCCGCGCGGGCACGCGCTGCAATTGTCGGCCTGGGCCGCGCTCAAGGGGCCATACGGCTGGGCGCACGAGCGCGTCGCGCTGACCGATGCCGCCGGCGCGATCGTCGGCGGCGCGCAGATCCTGTTCCGCCGGCTGCCGCTGCGGCTGGGGACGCTGGCGTATCTGCCGTTCGGGCCGCTGCTGACGCCCGCCGCCGATGCCGCGGCGCTGTGGGAGGCGGTGCATCGGGCGGCCCGTCGTCATCGCGCCGTCCTGCTCAAATGGGAGCCGGGCTTCCCCGCGCCCGGCCAGCCGGATCCGGATTTCGCCGCGCTCGGCTTCCGCCCGGCGCGGCCCATCCAGCCGCCGCGCACGATCCTGATCGACATCCGCGCCGACGACGAGACGATCCTGGCGCGCATGAACCAGGGGACGCGGCGCAAGATCCGCCAGAGCCAGAAGCACGGCGTGCGCGTCTTCGCGGCGGCGCGGGCCGATGTCGAGCGGTTCACCCGCATGATGACCGTCACCGGCGAGCGCAACGCTTTTGGCGTGCATGAACCCGGCTATTACGCGCTGGCCTACGATCAGTTCGTCCCCGATCGGGCCGCGCTGCTGCTGGCCGAACACGAAGGGGACGATCTGGCCGGGGTGATGGTGTTCGCGGTCGGGGCCAATGCCTGGTATCTGTACGGCGCGTCGTCGAACGTCAAGCGCAACCTGATGGGCGCGTATGCCGTCCAGTGGGCGGCCATCCAGTGGGCGAAAGCGCGCGGCTGCACCACCTACGATCTGTGGGGCATCCCCGACGAGGACGAGGCCGCCCTCGAAGCCCAGTTCGAGCACCGCTCCGACGGCCTGTGGGGGGTGTACGGCTTCAAGCGCGGCTGGGGCGGCGCGATCGCGCGCACCTACGGCGCGTGGGATTACGTCTACCAGCCGGTCATCTACGCCGCCTACCAGATCGCGCTCAACCGCCGCGCCGGCGCCGGTTGAAACCGGCCCCGCCGCCGCTGTTTTTACGGGCATTTTACACCCCGGATCGTTACAGCGATCGCAATTTGTCTTACACTGAAACTGACGGAGACTGACAGCGGACAGAGCGAGCCGATCGTCAGCGGAAGGAAGGGCCGTGCGAGGCAACGCGCATCGCGATCGATCCTCCAGTCCCGCCGGGTATCGACAGCCCGTGGGCCGGAGCCAGCAGCTTGAACCGGAGCCAATTTTCAGATTGAGAAAGGGCCGCATCATGAAGCGCAGAATCACAGCCGGGCGCGCGCTGTGGGCCTGGATCGCCGCCGCCGTACTGCTGCTGGGCGGGTTGGGCGCTCAGGCCCAGGGGGCCGCGCTGCCGATCAACGTCGGCGACAATCAGACCGGGGCGATCACGGCGGGGGCGGCCGCCGTCAGCTACGCGCTGACGGTCAACGCGCCGCAGAACGTCAACGTGCAGGTGTTCGCCATCACGGTGGGCTTTCAGCCCGCCCTGCTGATCCTCGATCCGACCGGGATCGCACTGGCCCAGGTGAACAGCACCGGCACGAGCGCCGCCGCCGTCGTCAGCCTGAGCACGGTGGGGACGTACAGCATCATCGTCGGGACGGCCAATGGCCAGCCCGGCCAGTTCCTGATCAGTGTGCAGCCGGGCGGCCCGATCGTGCCCCCGGTTCCGCTGCAGGCCGGCATCCCGCAGACCGGACAGGTGAGCGCCACCGATCCGCTGCGCGCATTTTCGTTCAGCGGCATCGCCGCCGACAGCCTGATCGTCACGGTCACGACGACGACCGTGCCCACCGGCGCGACGGGCGGCCCGGTGGTGCGCCTCAAGGATGCGCTGACCGGGCAGACGCTCGCGCTGTCCGGCGCGCGCCTGACGCAGGCGTCGTTCCGCGTGCCGCCCGCCGCCGGCATGGCCGCCAACTACATCGTTGAAGTAGCGCACGGCGGCTCGCCAGGGGCGGAGATGTTCAGCATCTGCATGGCCGGCCAGACCACCGGCCTGCCCTGCCCGGCGGTCAGCGGGACGGGCCAGGTGGTGATCGTGCCGACGACCGCGCCGCAGATCCCGCCCACGCCCGTGCCGACGCAGTTCCGCCCGGTCAGCATCCCGGCCAACGGGCCGTGCTCGGTCGCCTCGTCGCAGGGGGCGGCGATCAACGTGCGCAGCGGCCCCTCGACGTCGTTCCCGGCGATCGCGCAGCTCCCCAATAACCAGGTCGCGCTGGTCATCGGACGGCTGCCCGACGGTTCGTGGTATCAGGTCAACTACAGCGGGCTGACCGGCTGGATCTCCGGCTCGGTCGTGATCGTCGGCGGCCTGTGCGGCAGCATCCCGAATGTGACGCCCACGCCGATCCCGCCCAACGTCACCGTGACGCTGATCCCGTCGCTGACGCCGTCGCCCACGGCCACGACTGCGCCCACCGCCACGCTGACGCCCGTGCCGGCGGCCACGCTGAACTTCAGCCTGCCGCCCAACTACGGCTCGACGGCGCTGACGGCCGGCTTCCTGCCCGATCCGTTCGCGGTTGGCATCACCAGCGGCGGCCCGGTCAATGTGTCGTACCTGGGCGGCATCTGCCGCGGCTTCGCGACCTCCGCGCCCGATTTCAGCGTCAACTACACCGCCGGCGCGTCGTCGCTACTGCGCTTCTACTTCATCGGCAACGGCGATTCGACGCTGATCATCAACGGGCCGAACGGCACGTATTTCTGCAATGACGACAGCTTCGGCACGCTCAACCCGACGATCGACTTCAACAACCCGACCTCCGGGCGCTACGACATCTGGATCGGATCGTACAGTTCGGGCACTTTCATCCCCGGCACGCTGTACGTGACGGAGATCAACGGCAATCACCCGTAGCGACGGGTTCTGGGCCACAGACGCACCGCGGGGACTCGATCGAGTCCCCGCGGTCGTTTTCGATCTGAGCGGGGGCGGTCAGCGGCGGATGACCGGGATCTGCGCCAGCGTGGCCTCCGCAGTGGGGGCCGCGCCGGGCGTCAGCGTGCGGGTGGGGGTGGCGCTCAGCGCGACCGAGGTGGCGGTGGCGACCATGTCCGACCGCTGATCGCCGAGGCTGACATCGCCGAACCAGCGCACCACCATGACCCAGGTGCGGCCCGGGCGCAGCATGATCGGCGTGGTGTTGCCGTAGATGAGCTGGAGCGCGTAACCGTCCTGGATCGGGCAGCGTTCGGTGACCAGCGCGCCTTCCGGCGTCGGGGTGGGCGTGGCATTGCCCTCGTAGAAGCAGCGCCGCTGCCAGAAGCCCTGGTAGTACTGCCCATCGCGCAGCACGTAGGCCCGCCCGGTGCCCCACAGATTGATCTGCTGCGAGGCCGAGCGCGACTCTTCTTCGAACAGATCGGGGCGGTTCTCATGCGGCACTTCGATGATGACCAGGTTATCGGCCCAGACCTGCTCGCCGTCGAGCGCGTCCATGTGCGGCAGGCCATCGGTGAAGCGCACCCAGCGCCGGGCGGTTTCGTCCCACTGCCACAGGGCGTTGCCCTCGCCATACCAGTCCACAGCGATCTGGCTGGCGGGGATGCCGTTGGGATCGGGGACATCGCTGAAGGCGAACCCGCGCGCGCGCTCCGGCTGGTTGATGCCGCGCGCTTCCGCCCGCTGCCAGATCAGGGCGGTGTTGGCGTACAGCGTGTGCTCGAAGGCCAGGCCGTCGCCGGGGAAGCGGCAGAAACCGGCCTCGCGGCAGTTGTCGCCGATCGACGGGGAGATGATCCGGTATGACCACGGCTGGGCGAACAGCAGCCGCTGCACCGGCTGGCTGGCCCCGGAATACGCCAGCAGCGCCTGATACATCGAGGCCAGTTCGATATCGACCAGGCGGCCCGAACGCACTGGCCCGACGTGCTGCGGCGTCTGGCTGCGGTAGATGGCGGCGAAGCGCGTCACCCCGCCCTCGACCTCGTACTCATAGACGACGTCGGCGCTGTTCAACCCGCTCTGCGGGCGGACGACCGGCGGGAAGTTGCTGATCTTGATGATCAGGTTGCGCCGCAGCATCGCCTCTTCGTTCGGGTAGGGCAGGCCGGTCAGCGAATTGAACCCGTCCGGGTAGACCAGCGGCCCGACCTGCGTCGGCGTCGGCGATGGTGTGAATGTCGGGGACGGCGTCTCCGTCGGCGTGGGCGATGGCGTCAGGCTGGGGGACGGCGTCAGCGTCGGTGTGCTGGTGGCCGCCGGCGTATTGGTGACGAACGCGCTCAGCGGCATGGTCGGCGTCTGCGGCGGCGGCGTGTTGGTGACGAAGAGCTGCGCGTTCAGCGCGGCGGGGGCCAGCGTCAGCGCGGGCAGCGCCAGCAGCGCCAGCACGGTCAGGCGAAACCGGTTGACAGTCATCATCGAATTGCTCGCAGTCAGAATAGACGAAACCCTGCATCAGTATAGACCCGGTGGCCCGGACACGACAGTGGCGTGTTCCCGACGATACCCTGGTGCAGCGCCCGGCGCTATAATCGGGCTTTGCCGGTCTGTTCAAACGGGGATCCACGCCATGACGCGGCGGCTGCTGATCGCATACGCGCATCCAGATGATGAAAGCTTCGGCCTGGGCGGCCTGATCGCCCGCTGCGCCGCCGAAGGGGTCGAGGTCTCCCTGATCTGCGCCACCGATGGCGACGCTGGCGTCGTCAGGCCCGAATTCATGAACGGCCACACCTCCGCGGCGGCGGTGCGCCTGGCCGAGCTGGCGCGCGCCGTTGAGGTGCTGGGCATCCGAGAGACGTTTCTCTTCCATTACCACGACAGCGGCATGATGGGCGCGCCGACCAACCACGATCCCGACTGTCTGTGGCGGCGCTGGCAGACTCACCCCGACGAGGTCATCCACCGCGTCGTCGAGGTCATCCGCCGGGTGCGTCCCCAGGTGGTGATCACGTTCAATCGCTACGGGGGCTACGGCCATCCCGATCACATCGCCATTCAGCGGGCGACTACCGAGGCCTTCCACCGGGCCGGCGATCCGGCGCTGATCACCGCTGAAGCGCCCTACCAGCCCGCCAAACTGTACTACTCCAGCGTGCCCACCGCGCAGCTTCGCTTGACGATCGGCCTGCTGCGCCTGCGCGGCAAGGATCCACGCCGTATGGGGCGCAATCACGATATCGATCTCGTCCGCGTGCTCGAACACGCCGAGCCGACGCACACCCGCATCGACATCGGGGACTACCTGCACGTGTGGGAGGCGGCCAGCGCCTGCCATGCCAGCCAGCTCGGCGGGCGCACGACGCCGCGCCTGCCGCTGTGGCTGCGCCGCTGGCTGTACCCTGCCCAGACGCTGACCCGCATCGTGCCGCCGTGGCAGCCGGGCGAGGCGATCGAGCGCGATCTGTTCGCCGGCATCGTGCCGGAAGCCGCGGAGCCGCAGCGGGCATGAACCCGGAGATGGAGCAGGAGGCCGCGGACGACTCCGCGGAGCGCATCGATCGCCTGCTCGATGCGATCGAACTGATCCGGGCGGAGCGCCGGTCGGAAGCGCGGGCGATCCTGCGCGCGCTGATCCGCGCCGATGGCGACTTCGAGGAGGCCTGGCTGTGGATGAGCGTGGCCGTCGATCACCTCGATCAGGCCGCCGTCTGCCTGGACAATGTGCTGCGCATCAACCCGCGCAACGTCAACGCGGCGGCGGCGCTCTACCGCATCCGCGTGCGCGATCTGGCGATGGAACGCCGTCGGCGGCGGCTGCGCGGCGCGCGCGATCTGGCGTTCGCCGCTTTCTGGCTGGTGGTCGTGGTGGTGCTGTGCGCGGTGCTGACGTCGGGATCGCTTCAGTTCGCCATCGGCTCGATCGACTGATAATGGCGGTTGACGACCGCCTGTCCCTCTCTGCCCTGCGCCCAGCCGATGAACGCGCGCAGTTCCCCCTGCGGCTCTTCCGGCCCGAGCAGGTAGATGAAGGTGCGCAGCGGGTACAGACCGCTGGCGATCTGCTCCCTGGTGGGCGCTGCACCGTCGATGAGCAGCGTGCGCACGTCCGGGCTGGCCGCGGCGGCCAGCGCCCCCGCCGAAACATAGCCGATCGCGCCGGGGATCTGCGCCACGCTCTCGATCATGGCGGCACTGCCGGGGGCGATCTGCGCCATCGGCGTCACCGCCCGGCTGCCCAGCACCGCCGCCTGAAATTCGGCGTGCAGGGCGCTGCTGTCTTCGCGCGCGATCACGGCGATCGGCGCATCGGCCCCGCCCACCTGAGACCAGCGGTCGATCCACCCCTGGTAGATCGCGCGCAGCTCGGCGGTCGAAAGCGCTGCGGGCGCGGCACTGCCGGAGGTGATCACCGCGATCGCGTCGCGGGCGATCGGCGCGGCCCACGGTAGCCCACCTTCGTCGGACGGCGGGTGATGCGTCAGCAGATAGGCCGGCTCGCCTGCGGACAGGATGGCCGCCGCCGCTTCTTCATGATCGCGGGTCACGATGTCAAAGCTGACGTGGGGGGCGCTGCGGCGGTAAGCCGCGGCCAGATCGCGCGCCAGCGGCTCGGTCGATGAAGTGACGTACAGGCGCAGGACGACGCGGGCGGGGGTCGGCGTCGCCGCCGGAAGCAGCGGGGCCGGCGTGCAGCCGATCAGGGCGAGCGCGCTGGCGACGACGCCGCGGCGGATCAGCCAGCGCAGGCGCAGGCGCGGCCAGCGCCGGCGCCGGCGTTTGAACCGCGAGCGCAGATCCCCCAGCGATCCCCGGCTGATCGTCAGCAGCGTGCGCACCGCGCCGATCGACAGGCGGTCGCGCGGCAGTGCACGCAGAATGCCGCCGCTGATCGGTATGCAGGATGGATCGCTTGAGGCCCGGTTCAACGGCAGCGTATCCTCACGACAGGCCCACATGCGGGGCATTCGGTACGTCACTGCGCAGTCTGCAAATACTGGCTCAAAAAATCCCGGACATAGTCATCGAGCGTCCCCGCGAGGATGGCGGCGCGCATGGCGGTGACATGCCGGATCAGGAAGCGTATATTATGAATGCTCAGCAAATAATGCGCTAATAACTCTTTGGCCTTGACCAGATGGCGCAGATACGCCCGCGAGAAATGGGTGCAGGTGTAGCAGTCGCATTCCGGTTCGATCGGGCGTTCGTCGCGGATGTGATCCGCCCGCCCGATGTTGATCGTCCCATAGCGGGTAAACACCGCGCCGTGCCGGGCGATGCGCGTGGGCAGCACGCAGTCGAAAATGTCCACGCCGCGCATGATCGCCTCGGCCAGATCGTCGGGCGCGCCGACCCCCATCAGGTAGCGCGGGCGATCCGCCGGCAGCATCGGCACGCAGGCATCGAGCGTGGCGTACATCTGCGGTTTCGACTCGCCGACCGCCAGCCCGCCGATGGCGTAGCCCGCGTAGCCGATCGCGGTCAGCGCCCGCGACGACAGCTCGCGCTGATCGGGGAAGATGCCGCCCTGCTGGATGCCGAACAGCGCCTGCCGGCTGTCATCGGGGTGCGCCTCGCGGCAGCGCCGCGCCCAGGCGGTCGTCCGGGCGACGGCTTTTTCCACAACCGCCCGGTCAGTGGGCGGCGGGCACTGGTCGAAATTCATGATGATATCCGCGCCCAGATTTTCCTGAATGGCGATCGCCTTCTCCGGCGTGAAGCGGTGGCGCGATCCGTCGATGTGGCTCTGGAACGTCACGCCGTCATCGTCGATGCGGTTGATCTGGGCCAGGCTGAAGACCTGAAAGCCGCCGCTGTCGGTCAGGATCGGCCCGTCCCAGCGCATGAAGCGGTGCAGCCCGCCCAGGTCGCGCACCAGTTCCGAACCGGGGCGCAGATGCAGGTGATAGGTATTGGCGAGGATCAGCGTAGCGCCGATCTCATGTAGGTCGCGCGGCGGCACCGCTTTGACGGTGGCCGCCGTCCCGACCGGGGCGAAAACCGGCGTCGGGATCGGCCCGTGTGGCGTGTGGAATACCCCGGCGCGGGCGCGATTTTGCGTTTTGACCAGCTCGAAATAAAATGACGACAAGAGTTCACGCTCACTGGCAGTATGGGTTCCCTGAAGGGGCGTGAGCGCTATTATAACAGGATCGCAAACAGCGCCGCAGCGTTTTCTTAACTGGCCCTGCTGGCAGTCTGAACGGGTGCGGGCGGACGTGAAAGCTGAACACGATCATGATCAGCCTCTATGACATTCTGGATGCCGGGCAGGGACAGCTCTTCGGTGAACCCGGCCCGCGCCTCTTCAGCGATCTGTGCATCGATCCGCTGCAGGCAACCGAGGCCTGCCTGTACGCGGCGCTGCGCACTGACGGCGGCGATGGTCATCACGGCATCGCCGAGGCGATCGCCCGTGGGGCCGGGGGGATCATCGCCACGCGCCCGCCGGAACTCGATACCGCCGGGCTGTCGGTCATCCTGGTCAAAGACGTGCTCGGCGCGCTGATGGCGTGGGCGCACGCGGTGATCGGCAAGCTCGGCGTTCAGGTGATCGTCGTCGCGGGCAGCGCGGTGCGCCCGGTCACGGTCGAGGCGACGCGGGCCGTGCTGAGCACCCGTCACCGCGTCGTCACCGATCAGACCGGCGGGCAGGGGCGGATCAGCATCCCGCTGACCACGGCGCACCTGACCCCGGAGGATCGCTTCGTCATCTTCAACCTGGATCCCGCGCAGCCGGGCGAAATGAGCGAGATGATCAGCGCGGCCCAGCCCCACTCCGCGGTCATTCCGCAGATCGGCATGGGCTTCAGCGATCGTTTCGGCAGCCCCGATGCCTTCGCCGCTGAACTCGGTCTGATCTTCGATTACCTGTCCCCCGGCGGCGCGGCGGTGATCAATTACGACGATGATCGGGCGCGCGCGCTGCTGTCGCGCACGCGGTCGCATCCGATCAGCATCGGCATCGACGGCTTCGGGGCCGATCTGGTCGCCTACAACATCGTCATCGGGCCGACGCGCACCGGCTTCGATCTGCGCTTCCGCGATCAGCGTCACCTGGGCCGCTGGACGCCGCTGCTAGGGCAGCATCAACTGTACGCGGTGCTGGGCGCGCTGGCCCTCGGCGCGCATTACGAGATCCCGCTGCCGGAGGCGCTGCGCGTCGTCGCCGAGCTGGATCCGCTGCCCGGCCAGATGAAACCCCTCCCCGGCAAAGGCGGCGCGCTGCTGATCGACAACAGCGCCAGCGCCGACCCGACCACGACGCTGTCCGCCCTGGAATGGCTGAACGCCGCCGCCGACCCCGGCCAGCGCAAGATCTTCATCTTCGGCGATCTGGATCGGCTGGGCGAATTCAGCCAGCGCAGCCACCGCCTGATCGGTCAGAAAGCGGCTGAACTGAGCGATCTGTTCATCACCCATGGCGCGGATGCCGCGCTGGCGGGCCGCGCCGCGCTCGATCACGGGATGGATCCGGGGGCGGTGGCGATCACGTACAGCGTGCAGGACGTGCTCACGCGCCTGGAAGCTGACAGCGGCGGGCTGACCGACCGCGATCTGATCCTGCTGAATGGCAGCCCGGCGGCCCGCGTCGAATTGATCACGCGCGCCCTGCTGGCCGACCGCGCGGACGAGCGCCTGCTGCCCCGTGGCGATCGCAGCGATCGGCGCGACAGCGTCGACCGCCCGATCGCCAGCTCATGGGTGGAGATCGATCTCGAAGCGCTGGCCAACAACGTGCGCGCGCTCAAAGCGTTGATCGGCCCGCAGGTGGCGCTCTTCGCCGTGGTCAAAGCGGATGCCTACGGTCACGGCGCAGTGGCCGCGGCGCGGGTCGCCCTGCTCAACGGCGCGACCTACCTGGCGGTCGCGTCGATGACCGAGGCGCTGGCGCTGCGCGATGCCGGCATCAACGCGCCGATACTGGTTATGTCCTATACCCCGACCCAGGCGATCCGCCAGGCGGTGCGCCAGCAGATCACGGTGACCGTGTACGATCTGGAACTGGCGCGCGAGTACGACCGGCTGGCGCGCGAGAACAGCGGGCGGCTTAAAGTTCACATCAAGATCGACACCGGCATGGGGCGCATCGGCGTGCTGGCCGGGAATGCGATGCCGTTCTTCCGCCACCTGCTCAAACTGAACAATCTGGAGATCGAGGGGATCTACACCCACTACGCCAACGCTGACAGCGATCCCGCCGCCACTGCCGAGCAGACGCGCCTGTTCAAGAGCGTGCTCGCGCCGTTGAAGGCATCCGGATATCAGTTCAAGTACATTCACGCGGCCAACAGCGCGGCGACCCTGACCGACAAAGAGACCCACTTCAACGCGGTGCGCTGCGGCCTGGCGCTGTACGGTCTCAGTCCATCGTCAATGGCGCAGGTTCCCAGCTCGTTCCGCCCGGTCATGAGCTGGCGCACGGTGATCGCATCGGTCAAGACGCTGCCACCGGGGCATCCAGTCGGCTACGGTAGCACGTACCGCACGTCCGATGAGGAGAAGGTAGCCGTGATCCCGGTCGGTTATGCGGACGGATTGCGCCGCGCGCCCCAGCATCAGGGCTACGTCCTCGTCCATGGGCAGCGCGCGCCGATCCGGGGGCGCGTCAGCATGGAGAAGACCGTCATCAGCGTCCACCATATCCCCAATGTCAGCATCGGGGACGAGGTCACGTTGCTGGGAACCCAGGGAAATGAAACGATCAGCGCTGACGAGATCGCCGAGCGCTGGGGGACGATCAATTACGAGGTGGTGTGTTCGGTGCTGGCGCGCACCCCGCGCAAGTGAGCGAAGGATCGAGGGAGCGGGGTGGGGCGTCTGGCTGCGGAACCGCCTGTGCCCGCTTCTCGCTCCCTGATCCCCGTCCTGATCGCCTAATTCCCGGATCCCTGATCCGTTGTGATCACCTCGCGAACGTGCGCGGCGATGATATCCGGTTCGGCGCTGTAGCTGATGATCGTGCGCAGCCGCCGCTGCGGGTCGATCAGATACGAGGACGTCGAATGATCGACCACGTAGTTAGGGCCTTCATCTTCGTGACGTTCGTAAAACAGGCCGAAATCCGGCGTGATCCGGGCCAGTGTCACATCGTCCCCGGTCATCCCGATGAAGTCAGGATCGTATGAGCGGACGTACTGGCGCAGCAGCTCCGGCGTGTCGCGGGCCGGGTCAACACTGATGAAGACGAACCTGATGCGGTCGCCCAGTTCGCCGAGCTGACGCTTGATCAGGCGATACTCGGCCAGCGTGAGCGGGCAGAAATCCGGGCAGTGGGTGTAGCCGAAATAGATCATCACGTAATGGCCGTCGGCCACGATCTCGCTCAGGCTCAGATCGCTGCCGGTCGTGGCCGGGAAGGTGAAATCGGCGACCTCGCGCGGCTGGATATCGGCGATGCCGGGCAGCGGCGTCGGTTCGATGCGCGGGGTGACCACCTCGCGGATCTGCAGCAGCACCAGGATGGCGATGGCCAGCACGCCGATCAGCAGGATGCCGAGCCAGAAGAGCGTCGTCCCCTTGCCTTCGGCGCGCCCGGCTGGCGCAGCGCCGGTGTTTTCGGCCTGCGGTGGTACAGGATGTTCAGTCACAGGAGCACTCCCTACTTAGTTGAGCAGACCCATCAGGGCATGATACTGTGGCGGATACGGCGCGCCGCATCCTGACGAAACCGATGGAGGTTCAGGCGTCCGATGATCGGTCGAGCACTGAACACGCCCGAAGCGCGGTCGAGATCGGGCTGCGCCCGGCTCGACCGCGCTTCATCGATGTTCCATAGCATGCGCATTCTATAGAATGCATTTCACGCCATTGACGTCCCCGTTCAGCGGTGCTGCCGCCGGCGGATCCAGTAGACGACGCCGACGACGGCGGCCACCAGATAGGAGGCCAGCGAGAGCAGCACCAGCACTGGCAGGGTCGCCCCGTTGGCGTTCGGCACGCCGCACAGGAAATCCCAGACCATGCCGGGGAGCAGCAGCAGCGTGGACGCATCGCGCATGTAGAAGATGGTGAAGACCGTCATCGTCACCCCAAAGCTGAGGAACAGGGCCGCGGCAGCGATGAAATAGATGCCGCTGTCGCCGCTGGCCTGCGGCTTCGGGGCGGGGGTCTCCGTCTGGATCGACATGATTCAACGACCTCAAACACTCACAGACTGTCGGAAAGCGATGCCGCAGGGAGCGGGCGTCCCCCCGCCCCCCGCAGCCCGATCATGCGCTCACTGCATCCGATAGCCGATCGACCAGAAGCCCTGCGTGAAGCTGAGCGCCTGGAGCAGCACCGGCCCCCACATGATGATATTGCTGATGACGATCAGCGCGACCCACAGCGGCCAGTTCTCCAGCCAGCGCGGGGTGTTGGGCGGGACTTCGGTCTGAATTGGCGGTTCGGTTTCCACCGGCTTCTTCGAGAAGAACAGCGTGCCGATCCAGACGACGAAGAGCAGGATGACGCTGACGAGCAGGATCGCGCCGGCCAGCGCCGTCAGGTTGAACCATGGGGCCCAGTTCGGGTTGACGTAAGCGCCCGGCCCGCCCAGATCGGTGCGGCGCGTCGCCCCTTCAATACCGGCGCGGCCCATCGTGAAGCCGAACAGCGCCATGCCGATGAACCAGGTGTAGACCTGGGCCAGCGCCAGACTCTTGCTGAAGAGCGCGCGCCCGCGCAGCAGCGGCAGCAGCCAGTAGGTGATCCCCATGTAGGTCAGAAAGACCGCGCCAGCCAGCGTGGTATGGAAGTGACCGGGGACCCAGGTCGTGTTGTGCAGCGCGACATTGAGCGTGAACGAGGCGTTCATCAGGCCGGTGATGCCGCCCGCCAGGAACAGCAGCATGCCGCACAACTGCGCCGCGATGATCGGATCGCCCCAGGCCTGCTTGAGGATCCAGCCGAACAGGCCTTTCCCACCGCGTTTGCGCCCGGCGCGCTCCAGCGTGGCGCCGATGTTGAAGATCGTCAGGAATGACGGGATAGTCACGACGAAGGTGAGCAGGCTGTGCAGCGCTTTGGCCACTTCGCTGACGCCGGGATCGGCGAACAGGTGGTGCACGCCGATCGGGATCGAGAAGATCATGATCATCAGGAAGGAGACGCGGGCCAGCGAGTCGCTGTACAGGTTGACCTGATACTGCTTGGGCAGCATCGTGTACCACGACGTGTAGGCCGGGATCAGCCAGAAGTACACCAGCGGATGGCCGAAGAACCAGAAGAAGATGCGCGTGAGCTGCGGATCGGTCGTCTGGACGATGCCCAGCGACAGCGGCAGCAGGAAGAAGACGACCTCGATGGCGACGCCGAGCGAGGCCGAGAACCACATCATGTAATTGGCCAGCAGCGAGAAGACGGACAGCGGAACCGGCTGGCCTTTGTGCTCACGCCGCCACGCGACATACGTCAGGCCGACGACCAGCGCCGCGATCCACGAGCCGACGACGACCAGCGCCAGGCCGAGGTAGAACGACCAGTGCGCCAGCATCGGGGCATAGAAGGTGTAGAGCACGGTCGCCTGGCCGGTGAGCAGGGCATAGGCCGCCAGCAGCACGCCGATGAACATCATCCAGAACGCGCCCCAGGCCACTTTCGGCAGCACGATCGGGCGCTCCAGCGCGCGCTGCGTCACGAAATAGCTGAAGCCGACGATGAAGAACGTCGTGAAGACCAGCGCGTTGAGCACGCCATGCAGCGACAGCGCCTGGTAGTAGTAGGTGAAGATGGGAATTTCCCACTGCAGCATTGGCGCGCGGCGGAAGGTCTGGAACGGGCCGAGCAGCAGGCCCAGGGACACAGCGCCCAGCGCAACCGCCAGATGGACGCCGACCAGCCAGACTTCGCTCTTCAGCGCCGCCAGCGCTGGAAACTGAAACCGGACTTCCCCCTGCTGCGGGGTGGTGGTGATAACCGCCATGATCTGAGTCTCTCCCCTTGATACCCACTAGGCTCCGGGCACAGCCGCGGTCTGCGGCGCCTCTTCAACAATGAACGTCATATACATACCCTGGTGGCCACGCCCACAGTATTCACCGCACAATGCCTGATACTGACCGGGCCGGTTGAAGCGCAGCACATTGCGCGATACCTGCCCCGGCACGATCTGTAGGTTCAGGTTGTGCTGCTCGATGATGAGCTGGTGCTGAATATCGCGGCTGGTGACGAAGAACGTCACTTCCGAACCGACCGGGATGCGCACGATCTGGTGGCCTCCGGCATCCACCTCACGGGAGCCGGCGTTCCACACCCACATCTGCGCCGTTATGACCAGATCGTAGCGGTTACCGCCCATGTGGCGCAGGCCGGGGTTGGCGAAGATCGTCTGATCGAGCTGGTTCGGGTTGACGAAAGCGGTATTCGATGGCGGGTTGAACCCGAAGACCACGCCTGTGGCGATGACCGAGGCGAAGAAGA
>DAOUBU010000111.1:0-8814 GCA_034432395.1 Anaerolineae bacterium | reverse complement strand
TCAGCGTCGTGAACCCATGCTTAAAGCTCTCGTCTACAACATCCACCTTTAGGTGTTGCCTACTTCCGCTTTATCTTTGCAACTGAGCAATGCAGAATTTAAAAAATTATGTAACAGGCCTATTTATATCCGAAGTCATAATTTTAACCTCGGTTGATCTCGAAATGAACCGTATGTATGAATAAAAATCCCGCCCGGTAAAGTGACTTTCGACTCATTTTTCCCATGTCAGATGTCACTTCGCACGTCCGGATCGCGCTTCTACACTGAGGCTAGTTGCGAACGATTTGCAGCAAGCCGGGTGGAGCGATGACATTTCTTGAACGGGCCAGCGCGGCGATCCGCGCGGCGGGCGGACGGATGACCGACCAGCGGCAGACGATCATCGCGCTGCTGGCCGATGCGCCGGAACGCATCGACGCCGCGACGCTGTACCGTCTGGCGCGCGCCCGCGACCCGCGCATCAACCTGGCGACGGTCTACCGCACGCTGGAAGCGCTGGAAGCCGCGCAGGTGATCCGCGCGCAGTTCGTCTCGCCCGATCACGAGCGCCGCTATTTCACGCGGGTGCGCGAGGCCTATCACTTCACCTGCCGCCGCTGCCGCCGCGTCATCCCATTCGAGTCCGCGCTCATCGACCGGCTGCTGCGCGAGCTGGCCGCTGAGTACGACGTTCAGCCGTTCAGCGCCTGCATCTGCGTGGAGGGGCTGTGCCCGGACTGCCGGGAGGCCGCTCAGGAAGAGGAGATCGGATGACCGACCATGACAACGTGCCGCGCACGCTATCGCGCACGCTCGATCAGCTCGCGCCGGGCGAGCGGGCGCGCATCCGCCGCGTGGGCGGGACGGGCGCGCTGCGCCGCCGCCTGCTCGACATGGGGCTGACCGGCGGCAGCCTCATCGAACTGATCCGCGTCGCGCCGATGGGCGATCCGCTCGAATTCCGCGTGCGCGGCTACAGCCTGTCCCTGCGTCGATCCGAAGCCGCACTGGTGGAGCTTGACTGATGACCCTGCACCCCGCTTCCTCCCGCCCGACCCTGCCGCTGGCGCTGGCCGCGCCCGGTGATACCGTCCGTCTGGCCGAGATCCGCCTGCCCGACGCGGAGAAACAGCGCCTGCACGAACTGGGCCTGCTGCCCGGCTCGACGCTGCGCGTCGTCCACAGCAGCCCCGGCACCGGGTTGATCGTCTCCGTCCGCAGCGATGGGCGGCTGGCGCTCAACCGCAGCACCGCGCACCGTCTGCTCGTCTGGCTGGAGGAATGAGCGATGGCCGCAGCACAGCCGCTGATCGTGGCGCTGGCGGGCAACCCCAACGTCGGCAAGAGCACGCTCTTCAACGCGCTGACCGGCGGTCGCCAGCACGTCGGCAACTGGCCGGGCAAGACGGTTGAGAAGACCGAGGGCCGCCTGACCCTCGACGGGCGGGATGTCCTGATCGTCGATCTGCCCGGCACGTACAGCCTGAGCGCCTATTCGACCGAAGAGATCATCGCGCGCGATTTCCTGCTGAGCGATCATCCCGGCCTGGTCGTGGCAGTGGCCGATGCCGCCAACCTGGAGCGCAACCTCTATCTCGCCTGCCAGATCGCCGAACTGGATCGACCGCTCATCCTGGCGCTCAACATGGCCGATACCGCCCGTCGGCGCGGGCTGAGCATCGACATGCAGCGGCTGTCCGCCGAACTGGGCGGCATCCCGGTGATCGAAACCGTCGGGACGCGCGGCATCGGGCTGGATGCCCTGCGCGCCGCCATTGCCGCTCAGCGCGCCGTCCGCCGCCCCGATCTGATCGATTACGGGCCGGAACTGGAGTCTGCGATTGCCGACCTGATGACCGCCTGCGCCGCGGACGGGATCGACCCGGTCGAGTTCCCGCCGCGCTGGCTGGCGCTCAAGCTGCTGGAAAATGACGCCGAGATCGTCAGCCGGCTGGCCGATCGCCCGGCGCTGCTGGCGCGGGCGCGCGCGCTGATCGACCGGCTGACCGCCGAACTGGGCGACGACCCGGAAACGCTGCTGACCGACCGGCGCTACAGCTTCATCAGCGCAGTGGTCGATGCGGCGGTGACGCGCCGCGCCGCGCAGACGGAGACCGCCTCCGACCGCGCCGATCGCATCATCACCCACCGCCTGTTCGGCCTGCCGATCTTCCTGTTGCTGATGTGGACGGCCTTTCAGATCACGGCCAACGTCAGCGCGCCGCTCATCGACTGGGTGGACGGCGTGTTCAGCGGGCCGGTCAGCCGCTGGACGGCGGCGCTGCTGGGCGCGCTCGGCCTGTCCGGCTCGTGGATCGAGTCGCTGCTGATCGACGGCGCGATCGCGGGCGTCGGCGGGGTGCTGACGTTCGTGCCGCTGCTGCTGCTGCTCTACATCACGATCGGCGTGCTGGAAGACTCTGGGTACATGGCGCGGGCCGCTTTCGTCATGGATCGCGTCATGCGCATCGTCGGCCTGCACGGCAAAAGCTTTCTGCCGCTGCTGGTCGGCTTCGGCTGCACCGTCCCGGCCATCTACGCCACGCGCACGCTCGAAAGCGAGCGCGATCGCCGGCTGACCGGCTTCATCGCGACATTCATGAGCTGCGGGGCGCGCCTGCCGGTCTATGTCCTGTTCGCCGGGGTGTTCTTCGGCGCGCAGGCCGGCACGGTCATCTTCGCGCTCTATCTGCTCGGCATCGTCGTGGCCATCGTCACCGGGCTGATCCTCCAGCGACTGTTCAGCCGCCGCCGCGATCCGCAGCCGTTCGTGCTCGAACTGCCGCCCTACCGCCTGCCCGATGCCAGAACGGTGCTGCGCCAGACCTGGGAGCGGACGCGCGGCTTCCTGCGCGCGGCGACCACGATCATCCTGCTCACGTCGATCGGCGTGTGGCTGCTGACGGCTGTCCCCGCCGATCTGGATCCGGCCCGCTTCAACGCGGTGGAGCCGGGGGACAGCCTGTTCGGGGCGGTCAGCGGGGCGCTCGCGCCGGCCTTCGCGCCCGCCGGTTTCGGCGACTGGCGGGCGGCGGGATCGCTGCTCACCGGCTTCGTGGCCAAAGAGGTCATCATCAGCACGATGAGCCAGGTCTACGGCGTGGAAGCGGCCGCCAGCGCGGCGGACGCGGAAGCGGCCCCGACCCTGATCGATGATCTGGGCGCGATCGCCGCGTCGTTCGGGCGGGCGCTGGTGCTGACCGGGCAGGAACTGGTCAACATCGTGCCGCGCACGGTCAACCTGATCCCCGGCGCGGCCATGCCGGAGGCCGATTTCCTGGGCGCGGGCGCGGAGGAAGCCGAATCGTCCGCGCTGGGGCAGGCCCTGCAAACCGCCTTCACGCCGCTTTCGGCGATCGCGTTCATGGTCTTCGTGCTGCTCTATTCGCCGTGCATGACGGCCACCGCCGCCATGCGTCATGAGTTCGGCGGGCGCTTCACGCTCTATCAGGTCGCCTATACCACGGCCATCGCCTGGCTGGCGGCGGTGACGGTCTATCAGGTCGGGCTGCTGCTCGGCCTGGGCAGGTGAACGACGATGACGACAACGTTACGTCAGGTGCTCGACCATTTCGACCGACAGCCGGGCGCGGTGGCGCTGCCGCAGATGGCGCGCGCGCTGGGCATCGAACGCGCCGTGCTCCAGGACATGATCGCCTACTGGGTGCGCCGGGGGGAGCTGCGCCCGGTCTCGGCGTCAGCCTGCACGACGTGCGGCGCGGCGGCGGGCTGCCCGTTCGTCGTCACGCTGCCGGTGATGTACGAGCGCGTCCGCGCCGATGCCCCGCCGGATGATCCGCCGCCGGCGTGCGGCTGCGGGAGCTGCCCGCGCTGATCGGTTCATGCGCGCTCAGGCGGACGCGCCGCGCTCCACAGTCAGCCGGATGCACAGCAGCAGTGACGCGGCGCTGATCGCGCTGAACAGCGGCAGGCCGATGGCGATCGCCAGGATGGCGGTGGGCAGCAGGTCTTCCGGATAGAGCAGGGAGAGCGAAGCCAGCGAACCGCCGTCCAGCAGCGAGACGATCAGCAGGCGCACGGCGTCCTGCACCGGCGGCGGCAGGGGGCGCGGGCGCAGGCTGACGACGCTGACGAACAGGAAGCCGATGATCACCGCCCCGGTCAGGTAAGTCAGGGCCGCCATGCGCATGCCGCCGATGATCGTGCGCGTCAGCGCCGAGCCGGCCATGCCAGCGCCCAGCGCCAGCAGCAGATTGATCGCCCCCAGCAGCGCGATGCAGATCGCCAGCAGCAGCAGTGCCGGCAGCGCCGGGATGAGCGGATCCGGGATGACGCCCGTCTGCAGCGGCGCATCATTGATGATCAGGACGCCCCCCACGACGAAGGCGGCGGCGGCGCGCCAGAACAGCAGATCGCGGAACTGCCGCCACAGCGCCCGCATCAACCCGACCCATTTGCCGATCACGACATCGCGCGCGCGCACCCCGGTCAGGACGAGCAGATCCCAGACGCGGCCATCGCGCTCGCGGCTCAGGCTGATGCCGCCCATGCGCAGCGCCTGGCCGATCATCCACAGATGACTGAAGAGGATGCCCATCCCCAGGCTGAACAGCGCGATATCGCCGACCTGCGCGATGGCAAATTCGGTGACCGGATCGGCATCGCGGGCGCTGGCATACGCGCGCAGCCCGATGACGAGCAGCGGGATGAACGCCAGCGCCGCCCAGCGGATGCGATCCAGCCGCAGCCAGGGCCAGCGCCGCCGAACGGCGCCGAACGCCAGCGAGACGGCGTACTCATCCTGCGCCAGCCAGCGGGCAGCCGGCGTGGGCAGCAGCCGCGCGCGCAGCGCCTCGATCAGGCCCGGCATGGGGGGGAAGCGCCCTCATCCATGTTCAGGATGCGCCGCTCAGAACCAGCCCGCCGCGCGCAGATGCTCCAGCGACGCGGGCAGATCGCGCTGGTATTCCTCGGCGCGGGCGGCGTTTTCGCCCGGATCGCCGGTCTCGTAAGCGGCCCAGCCCGTGTAACCGACCTCGTGCAGCGCGGCGGCCAGCGCGGCGAAATCGATCAACCCCTGACCGGGCAGCCGTCGGTTGTGATCGGCCAGGTGAACGTGGCCGATCAGCGGCCCGAACTGGCGGATCGCAGCGGCGCTGTCGGCCTCTTCCAGCGCCATGTGGAACAGATCGGCGACGATCTTGACGTTCGGGTGACCGCGCCGGGCGGCGATCTGCGCGGCCTGCTCCAGCCGGTTCAGGAAGCTGGTCTCGTAGCGGTTGACCGGCTCGACGTACAGCTCCACGTCCAGCGCGGCGGCGTAATCTTCCAGCCCGCGCAGATGCTCGTTGAGCAGTTCGGCCTGAAGTTCCCAGGCTGTCTTCCACGGCGAGAGATCGGGCAGCGCCGGGCCGAAGAAATGCGGCACGAAGATGACGCCTTTCGCCCCCAGATCGGCGGCATCGCTGATGCTCTGGCGCAGCTCGCTCAGGGCGCGTTCGCGCTCCAGCGGATGGGGATCGAGCAGCCGGCCCTGCCGTCCGTGGTTGACGGCGGCCACCGGGATGCCGGTCGCCTCCGCCGCCTCGCCGATCTCCGGCACGCGCGCGGTCAGGCCGCGCCCCCAGACCTCCACGCCAGCCACGCCCAGCTTGCGGGCGTGCTCAAACCGCTCGCGGACAGTCCGCCCGCTCAACATGTCTTCCTGAATCGCGATCTTCATCCTGCCAGTCCCTGTGCGATCGAGCCATCATGTATGCTGCAAGCATAATCGATCCGGCGGGGTCGGTCAAACCGGGGGAACGGGCCGAACGGCATCCGCTCATGCCAGCTCAATTCTGTATTCTGTTAAAAACCAATATTTTACTTGTGATTTTTCGTGAGATATTACTCGTCAATGTAATAACTCTATTTAGATTGATCTGATAAACATAAATTTTATTTGACATATTTTATACGTTTTAAAACAAATAAACAGGGCAAATATACTTTCGCAAACGCCATAGACCGCAAAAAGCTCGCGCAAAATACCATCTTAACAGTTTGATACCTGCTTTACAGTTAGTAAACTTGATCTATTTTTAGATTCAAATTATATTTCAAAAAGGCGATGCTATCGCCTTTACCATCCATCGTCCGGTTTGATAGCTGAGGGGGTTTTGCTAATGTCTCGTCCGCGTCTCTTCCTCATCATCACGCTGCTCGGCGGACTTTTCATCGGGGGCGCGCACTGGCGTCCGACGCAGGCGGTCTGCACGACCATGCCCGGCACATCGATCATCTGCGATAACGCCAACGACAGTGTCGCTATCGGATCCACCACCCTGTCCGAGAGAGTGGATGGCGGCGGCGGTGATGACACGATCCTGATCGATAGTCTGTCGCAGGTCGGTGACACTTGGACTGATCTTATCGACGGCGTGGCCGGCGGCCTCGGAGCGGACTCGATCATCAACAACGGCACGGTGAACGGCTATTTCGGCATCCGCGATGGTCACAGCATGAGCGTGCTTCCGGATACCAGCCCGGACATCATCATCAACAACGGCTTAGTCGATAGCCATCTGGGTATCAATGGGGGGGATGGCGACACGCTGGTGAATACCGGTTTGATCCAGGGAAGATATGGGATCTTATGCGATCGAGCGACAGCCGCCGGCTGCCAGATAACCAATACCGGAGCGATTAACGTATGGGATACAGGCATCATCGGATCCCCACTGGCGGATACGGTGACGAATGATGGTTACATCCAAAGTATCTGGATGAACGATGGCAACGACACGCTCGTCAATTCCAGCACCGGCTGGATCAGCAATTATCTGGGTGGTGCCGGGGGTGATGACTCTCTGGTCAACCAGGGCACGATCGCCGCTTATGTCAACCTGGACGATGGCAACGACATCGCGATCAACGACGGGGAGATCGATGCGCTTCACGCCGGGTACGGCGATGATACGCTCATCATCAACAGCGGCTACGTGCGGGACCTGCAAGGCTGGCCGGGCAATGACTCGATCTGGATCAGCCCGTCGGCGCAGGTGGGCAGCGACTCGCTGAGCGAATACCACGGCGTGGCGGGCAGCGAAGATCAGGACATCATCGTCAATGACGGCCTGGTGATGGGGTTCGTCGGCATGCACAATAACTTCGTCATCCCGCAGAATCGCTACGCCGCCAACCCGGATGATGCCCCGGACAGCCTGACCAACAACGGCACGATCGTCAGTGATTACGCCGGGATGCGCGGCGGTATGGGCGATACGCTGGTCAACAACGGCTCGATCAAAGCCAACATTTTCGGCATCGAATGCAGCGTTTACGATCTATCCAGCCGTTGTGTCGTGATCAATCACGGGACTATCACCACCAATTCCGCCTGGGCTGATGGGGTGTATATATTCAGTCCCACCACTTTACATAACACCGTGATCAATACCGGCCTTATCTCCGGCGCTGTCTATCTGTACCCAGGCGATGACGCCGCCAGCGGTCATGACAGCGTCTTCAACAGCGGGACCATTGACGGACAGTACGTTCGTTTAGGCGGGGGCCAAAACACGCTGGTCAACGCGGGGACTTCGCTCCATTCAGCCGTCATCAATGCCGGCGTGTATGGGGGGCTTGGCGATGAATTGATCGTCAATGGCCCCTTCGCCTACGTCGGCGGCATCGACGGTGGCGACGGGCACGACAGCATCCTCAACTCATCGACCGTGGCTGGGGCGATCATAGGGGGCACCGGCAACGACACGATCACGGTCTTGCCGGGTGGGCGCGCCAACTACATCGGCGGCGACGATGGCGCCAACTCGCTCAGCAACCAGGGCTTCGTCAACACCACGCTGCAAGGGGGGATCCACAACGACACCGTGACCAACTTCGCCGGGGCGACCGCGAGCTGGCTGGACGGCTTCGCCGGGGATGACCGCGTGCTCAACGGTGGGTTCCTCAACGCCGATCTGATCGGCGGCGCTGGCAATGACAGCGTTGTCAACCTGGGCGGGGCCTACGCCGCGTTCGCCTATGGCGATGCCGGGAACGACACCGTGATCAACGGCGGCTGGCTCAACGGCTCGGCTTACGGCGGGGCCGATAGCGACACCGTCGTCAACCTGGGCGGGGCCAACGCGACCAATCTGTACGGCGATGCCGGCAGCGACAGCGTCTTCAACGGCGGCTACCTGATCGGCACGCTGTTCGGCGGTGTGGGCAATGACACGCTGGTCAACGCGGCGTTCGCGTTCGCCCAGGCCGCCGATCTGGGCGATGGGGACGACCAGTTCACCAACGGCGGCTGGCTCAACAGCACGCTCCAGTGCGGCACGGGGAACGACACCGTAAGCGCGGGCGGGTACATCCAGGGCGGCATCGCCTGCGGCGATGGCAATGACCTGGTGTACATCCTCAACGGCGTGGTGTCGGGGCAGGGGGCCGCCGTCCTCGGCACGATCAACGGCGGCAATGGCAGCGACGGATTGAGTTTCGCCTTCACCGTCAACGTGCCCAGCCTGGCCGCGGCCAACGCGATCAGCGCGGCCATCGCCGCGGCCTCCCCGACGGGCGGGACGATCACGATCGGCTCGATGACCTACACCTGGGCCAACTTCGAGGCGCTCTACAACCTGCTCAGCTTCAACATCCTTGAGGACGTCGTCATCACCATCCCGGTGACGCGGCGGGTCAACCAGCACGACGCCGCGGCCCCGGTGGCGATCTACTGCGCGGCGGGCGGCGTCGAGCTGTGGGCGGTCAGCAGGGACGGGGCCGGTTCGTTCGCAGCCAGCATCCCCTACGCGGATGTGAACGCGGGCACCAGCCTGACCGTCAGCGGGGTGACGTTCACCTCGTCCGTCGGCGGGACGTTCACCG
>DAOUBU010000110.1:0-13723 GCA_034432395.1 Anaerolineae bacterium | reverse complement strand
GGGCGGCGGGCTGGGGTGGCCGCCGCGGCGATCGCGGCGCTGCACCCCGGCCTGATCGTCGAGAGCGGCCAGATCGTCAGCGAGACGCTGTTTCTGACGCTGATCGCGGCGGGGCTGCTGGCCTTCATCCGCGGGGTGAACGGGGCGCGCCGCCCGGCGCTGGCGCTGAGCGCGGCGGGCGTCTGCTTCGGGCTGGCCGCGCTGACGCGCGCCTCGGCGCTGGCTTTCCCGCTGGCGCTGATCGCCCTGGCGGGAGGGATCGCCCTGCGCGACCGGCGCGCGCGGCTCATCCCCGGGCTGGTCGCGTTCGCGCTGATCTACGCGCTCACCGTCGGCTCGTGGACGCTGTACAACCTGATCCGCTATGACCGGCTGGTGATCGGCGGCGAAGGGCTGGCCGCCTTCCTCTATATCGGCGCGACCGGCTGGGCCGATCCGCAGGCGGTCGATCAGCGGCTGGCGCAGCAGATCGGGATGGCGGCGGGCGCGGCGGAGCAGGACGATTTCGTCGCGGCGGCGGGCGCGGCGATCGGCAGCGATCCCGCCGCCTATCTGCGCCGCCGCGTCGATGAGCTGGTGTCCGCTGTGCTGCAGCCGCACGGCACGACGTATTACGGCGGGCCGTCGCTGCGCGCGCTGGCGGCGGACTGGTGGCGGGGCGATCGGTCACCCGGCGGGTTGATCGCGCTGACGCAGACCGAGGCCTTCTGGCCCAAACTGCTGCTCTACCTGGCCCACGTCGGCGTCATCGGGCTGGCGTCGATCGGCCTGTGGCGGATGCGCGCGCGCTGGCGGGTCACGCTGGCGCTGGCCGGCTGGATCGCCTATCTGCTGGCGGTGCACTTGGTCTTGCTGGCGCTGCCGCGCTATCTCTTCCCGGCGCTGGCGGCGGCGGTGCCGCTGGCGGGCTGCGCCTTCGCCCCGCGCCGAAACCGATCGTGAACTGCCCGCATCTCGGCCTCGTCAGGCTGCGCCGCCGTCCTTACAATCAGGCACAGCCCGCCCAATAGATGAGCGAAAACGACAACAGGGAAAAAGCACACATGGAACTGTACCTGATCCGGCACGGCCAGTCGCACAACAACGCCCTGAGCGATCAAAAAGCGCGCATTCAGGATCCCCCGCTGACCGACCTGGGACAGCGTCAGGCGGCGCTGCTGGCCGATTATCTGGCCGACGGGCGCAACCGCGATCCGTGGGTCGATCACACCACCGGCTACAGCGTGCACGATCAGACCGACAGCTTCGGCATCACGCATCTCTACGTCAGCCCGATGCTGCGCGCCTTGCAGACCGCCGCGCCGGTGGCGCGGGCGCTGGGCTTGCAGCCCGAGGTCTGGGTGAACATCCACGAGCACGGGGGCATCTATCTGGAGCGGGACGGCGTGGTCACCGGTTTCCCCGGCATGACGCGCAGCGAGATCCTGGCCCGGTTCCCGGAGTATCGGCTCGGCCCGGACGTGACCGAGCACGGCTGGTACGATCCGGCGCGCGGCCACGAGACGTTCGCCGGGGCCTATGGCCGGGCGCTGGCGGTGGCGTTCGACCTGCGCAAACGCGCCCAGGATGAGGCCAACCGCGGCCAGCGCCTCGTCCTGATCACGCACGGCACGTTTCTCGACGCGCTGCTCAAGGCGTTCTTCAACCAGCTTCCCTCGCGGCATCTGTATTATCTGCATTACAACACCGGCATCACGCGGATCGACTTCCTCGACCGCGAGCGGATGCTGGTGCGCTTCATCAACCGGGGGGCGCATCTGCCGCGCGAACTCCTCTCATGAGGTCGGGCGGGCACTGCACCCAGGTGTTGTTTCCGGATACCCACTCCAACCGTCAATAGTGGATTGCGCTGCATTGCGTTACACTTGGGGCATCCACTCGTCGGGTATTTTCAAGGATGGAACTGACCGATGTCCAAGACCTATGCGGCCCCCCCGCCCATGCTGATCGACGCGAACAAGACCTACATCGCGCACTTCGAGACGACCAAAGGCAGCTTCGAGATCGAGCTGTTCGCCAAAGAAGCCCCGATCACGGTCAACAACTTCGTCTTTCTGGCGCGCGAGGGCTTTTACGACGGTGTCCCCTTCCACCGCGTCATCGCGGGCTTCGTCGCCCAGGGGGGCGATCCCACGGGCACGGGGCGCGGTGGCCCGGGCTACAAATGGAACGATGAACCCTCGGCCCTGCGCCTCAAACATGAGACGGGCACGCTGAGCATGGCCAATGCCGGCCCGAATACCAACGGGTCGCAGTTCTTCATCACCTACGCGCCCCAGCCGCACCTGGATGGCAAGCATGCCGTGTTCGGGCGCGTCATCGGTGACGGGCTGAACGTGGTGCGCCAGCTCAACCAGGGCCAGCCCGCCGACAAGATGATCCGCGTCACCATCAGCGAGCGTTAACGCGACCGACGCGCCCCAGATCCCGGACTGCGGGGCGCGAGTCGGGCGGTCACGAGCATTTCGAGCACGATCAGCACACCGGATATCGGGCACGATATCCCGATGGGAGCACCATGTCACTCGCAGATGATCCCCGTCCATTGTATGTCATGGGCGATGTCCACGGTCAATTTGAAGCGCTGACGCGCCTGCTGCGCGAAGCGGGCCTGATCGACCGCGATCAGAACTGGACGGGAGGGACGGCCCGGCTGTGGTTCCTGGGCGACTTTTTCGATCGCGGCCCGGGCAGCCTGGCGGCGGTTGCGCTGGCCATGCGCCTGCAGCGCGAGGCCGCCGCTGCTGGCGGCCAGGTCGGGGCGCTGCTGGGCAACCATGAGATCCTGTTTCTGGGGGCGTACCGCTTCCAGAATGACGGGGATCAGGGGCTGTACATGCGGGTCTCGTGGCTCGCCAACGGCGGCAACCCGGATGATCTGACCGACGTCACCCCGGAACAGATCGCCTGGCTTTCCAACCTGCCGCTGATCGCGCGGGTCGATCGCTGGCTGCTGATGCATGCCGATGCCATGTTCTACACCCACTACGGCGATACGATCGAAGAGATCAACGCGCGCATTCATACGTTGCTCAACGGTAACCGCGTGGAGCTGTGGGAACGGCTGATGGATCAGTTCTCGCTGCGCCTGATGTTCCTGCCCGGTCGCACCGATGGCGCGGGGCGCGCGCTGCATCTGCTTTCGCTGTACGGCGGCAGCCAGATCGTGCACGGCCACACCCCGATCCATTTCATGACCGGGCAGGTCAGCCCGGAGACGTGCACCGAGGCTTACGCCTACGCCGTCTACGATGGCGAACCGCTGTGCATCAATGTTGACGGCGGGCTGTACGCGGGCGGGCCTGGCTTCATCCACCGGCTGAAGTGAGGCCTATTCCCCGGTCACGGCTGGCAGCACGAAGTAGCGCAGGCTGTCCAGCATGTCCTCGACCGTGTCCATCTCTAAAGTGAACGAGGGCGGCTGTGGCAGGGCGCGCAGCGCATCGAGCAGCGGCTCGTAATCGAGCACGCCGTCGTTCAGCGCGCGGTGGACGTCGATTTCGCCATCGTTGTTGTTGACGTGCGCATGGACGATGAACGGCCCCATCACCCGGATCCATTCGGCGAAGGGGATGCGGCTGAACAGGTGGGCGTGGCCGACGTCGAGGCAGGCGCGCAGGGCTGGATGATCGAGTTCGCCCAGCATGTCGCCGATGATGTGCGGATCGAATTCCCACATGTTCTCAACCGCGATCGTCACGCCGCTGGCGGCGGCCTCGTCGGCGATCGGTTTCCAGAACGTCAGATTGCGCTGATGCCAGCCGCGCCGGTAATCCACGGTGGCGATCTGGCCGATGTAGTTGGCGTGCAGGATGACGATCTCCGCGCCCACCTGCGCGGCGATCTGAATGGCATGGCGGTGGCGATCGGCGACGATGCGGCTGATCTGCGCGTCCGGGCTGCCCGCGGGCAGATCCATGAACGGCCCGTGCAGCGTCACCCGTCCGCCGTGGGCGCGCACCGGCTCCAGCAGATCGCGGTAGAGCGGGATCTGCGCCTGCCAGTTGCCATCGAGCAGATCGGGAAACGCGAACGTCATCAATTCGATCCCGATCCCCGGATGCTGCACGGCAATTTCAATACATGCTTCGATATTTCTGTGACTTGCGCTCAACAGCACACAGTCGGTCACGATATATCCCTCGATGCCTGCCCGGTCTCTGCTGCATCTATTGATTTAGTTTACACCAGAATTACGAAAAACAGCGCTATCTTCAGTAGGGGAAGCATCCAGAAACCGGGGGGCAGGGGCAGGGCGCTGCATTCGTACGGCACGGGGCGCTCGCGCAGCCAGCGCGCGATCGACCTGAAGCGCGCGAGGGTCAGGGACGAATGCCGGGAGGCACAGAAAGTTCACATCTGGTTTTAAGCCGCATCAGCGGGGAAACTGCCCTCCATGTCTGTAAAATTGTATAACGACGAAAATAACGCCCGTTCAGTCAGGAAGAAGGCGCAGCATGACCGAACGCATCGCCGTCGTCACCGGGGCCAACCGCGACATCGGGCTGGACGTGTGCCGCCAGTTGGCCAAACGGTGGGATCGCTGTCGATCGACTCAACCGACCGGCGGCTGCTGCCGCGATGGCCAGCCGATCCCGTGGTGAGCGGGCGCGGCTGACACGCACAGGCTTTCGCACGATCGTCCGGCATTCAGGCCGGTAGTTCGCAAAGGACGTTGATCATGAACTACTTCGAACAGGGACAGGTTGCGGTGGTGACGGGCGCGGGTTCCGGCATCGGTCGGGAGTGCGCGCGCATCTTCGCCCGCGAGGGCGCGCGCGTCGTGGTCTCGGACGTCAACGAGGCCGGCGGCCACGAGACGGTCGATCTCATCCGCGCGGCGGGCGGCGAGGCCGTCTTCCAGCGGACGGACGTCAGCGATCCGGCGGCGGTGGCCGCGCTGATCCAGTTCGCGACGACGACTTACGGCGGCCTGCATGCGCTGGTCAACAACGCCGGCATCTCCGGCGATTCTGCGCCGACCGCCGATTACCCGCTGGAAGGGTGGGATCGCGTGATCGCCATCAACCAGAACGGCGTTTTCTACGGGATGAAGTACGGCATCCCGGCGATCATCGCCAGCGGCGGCGGCGCGATCGTCAATATCGCCTCGATCCTGGGCGCGGTCGGCTTCGCCAACGCCGTGGCCTACGTCTCCGCCAAACATGCCGTGCTGGGGATGACCAAAGTCGCCGCGCTGGAATATTCCGCCCAGGGGGTGCGCATCAACGCGGTCGGCCCGGCCTTCATCCAGACGCCGCTGCTCTCCGCGCTGGATGCGATGGGCGAGCAGGTCAAAGCCATGATCGTCGGTGCGCATCCGATCGGGCGGATGGGTAAACCGGAGGAAGTGGGCGAGCTGGTCGTCTGGCTGGCCTCGCCGCGCGCGTCGTTCTGCACCGGCGCGTATTATCCGGTTGACGGGGCGTATCTGGCCCAGTAGGGCGCAAACGGCATCGGCTCAGGTCGGGCCTGACCGGGCCGATGCCAGCGCCTGGCGCAGCACCTCGCGAAACTGATCGTAGTGCTGCCACTCGTGATACAGGCCGAACAGATAAGTCGCGATCGCGTTCTGATCGCCGAAGCGCTCGCGGAAGCGGTCGCTGATGATGCGGTTGACGGCCAGGAACGGCGCATCGGGGAACGCCGCCAGATACGCCAGGCGGATCCGGCGGCTCTCCTCCAGCCGCTGCACGGCGGCGGCCCGGGTCGTCATCTGCTGCCACGGCGTCTCGTAGCGCAGCCGCGGCTCCAGCGGGTAGGGGATGCCGCGCGCCAGCAGCGAGGCGACGGCGGCGTTTTCCTCGCTGCTGGCTGTCACATGGGCGATCAGATGCCCCAGCGACCAGCCGATATGCTCTTCGCCGGAGACGGCGTAAGGGTCGTGCGCGTGCGGATCGACCGGGATGAAGGCGATCGCGGCGTCGTCCGCCGGTTCGATGATCGCCAGCAGGTGATCGATGCTGGCGTGGGTAGCGGCGATCAGATCGGTATGGCTGAAGGAAGCAGCGAACTCGGCCAGGCGCAGGCTTCGGTCATGCACCGGGGTGAAGTCGATCGGCGTTTGCACAGGGACTGCCTCAGGTCAGGTGAACGGGACAGGCCCCAGTGTACCCCGCACCCCGGCCCGACGGCCACTGATCGTCCGCGCATTTCCAGGGCGATTGCATCAAATCCAAAATTGAGGTCATGAAAAGACATAAAGGCTCTGTAGGGGCATGGCATGCCATACCCTATGAGTCTCAAAACCCACAAACAACCTTTATCAACCTAAAAATGATTTAGATGCGATCCCCCTGGGTATCACCGGTCGGCGATCCGGTTTCGGGCACGCTGACAGCGCTGTGCGCCAAGCGCGCTCTCCGCTGGAGGCGGCGCCAAAAGTGCATTTTGCAAAGCGATGCTATGATGTCCCGGAAGCCCGTTGTGATCAGAAAGGTTGTGGAAGCATGTTGGGGCGACGCTCAGCTATCAATCTATTGAAGCTTGTCGTTGCATTATCCCTGTTGAGCGTTGCACCCCTGGTTGTGCATGCTCAGTCACTGGTCGTGCTCATTTCGCCCTCGAGCGGGCCTCCGGGGACGGTGTTCACGCTGTCCACTGCGGGAGGTGGTTTTGAAGGCTATCCCGTCGAATGTACGGTGAACGGGATGTATGTCGGCACGTTTGACTACTATGGGGTATTCTACAACTATCAGGTCTCATTCACCGATCCACCCGGCACGGTCTACACCATCTACTGCTATCAGCCCACTGTACCGGACAGCGGCCCATTGGCCGGATATGGATACTTCACGGTGACGGCTGCCGACGCCGACGGCGATGGCATCTCGGACGGGCAAGATCTCTGCCCGCAGGATTTCGGCGCGCCGCCGAGCGGATGCCCGGACTCGGATGGCGACGGTGTGATCGATCCGCAGGACGCCTGCCCGTTCCAGTTCGGACAGACGCCGAACGGCTGTCCGCCGACGGCCACGCCAATTCCGCCGACACCCACGGTGTTCATCACGCTGACGGCGACGCCCAGCCCGGTTCTTGCGACCGTCCCGGCGGCGACGTTGCCACCCGCCACCAGAGCGGCGGCGACGGCGACACCCGCGAGCTTCGTCCGCCCGGCGGTTCACGATTTTCCGCAGTTCGCTGACTGCGTCGATCTCCAGCAGCAGGCGACCGGTGTCGCTATCACAGAACTGATCCGCCTGAGCGCGACCGAGGATCCCTGTGGGGCGCTGATGGAAACGCTGCGCCGCCAGCGCTTCGGAAATGTCAATATTCCAGCGCCGCTCAGCCAGCCACTCAGAGGTCAACTGCTCTGCTCGACCGATCCGCGTTCCGTCCCGAGCAGTGATTATCTGTGGCTGGACAACAATTACGTTCGTATGGGCAGTGCGATCCGGCTGAGCTGGGCGGGCGTCAGCGACGGCGAATTGTGCGCAGCCCAGGCGGGCGATCCCTTCCGACTGGCGGCTGCGCGCGGTATCGTCCCGCTGCTCGATCGAGCAGAATACTACACCGGTGTCTGTTACGGCATTCTGACGGCGGCGCAGATGCGTGAAGCCATGGAACGTCTGCGCGCCGGGGTCGATCGCGATGTGGCGGCGCTGCTGATCAGTTCGCTGAGCACCAGCAGCCGCCTGGTCGGTCAAAGAGTCTGGTGCGACTATTTGCAGTCGCGCATTCTCAATATCTCTCAAGCCGAGGTCGATCGACAGACTGCGCTGCTCCAACGACTGGCTGCCTGCGGGATCATCGACTCGACCGGAGTCGACACCCTGCGCGCCCGTATCAACGAAGGGCAGGAGCGCTTCACCTGGAATGAGCTGGCTGTATTTCTCAGCTTCTTCGAGGGGAGATGCCCCACTGGGCAAGACTTCCTGAATTTCACTGTGAACGGGCTGCTTCCATTTGCAGCGTCGAGATATGTCAGTCTGCCGCTTGCGACGGCTGTGCCAGTACAGCAATTGTTCGAACCCGTGGGCGCGCCGGAATTGATCACCTTGCTGGAACCGCTGCAGACGACGCGACAGACTCTGGACATCGCGAACTGCCCGACCGACTCCCGATCGCTGCCGACGCCGGAGATGCAGGCGCTGTTCGACCGTCTCAATCGGCTGACGGCTGACCTGTTCAATCCCGCCCGTCCTGGCTCCGAGATGTCAGGGGTACCCGATGACGGTGCTGCGCTGCAGACGCTGCTCCTGAGCCTGTTCACGCCTGAAGGGATGTGCGCCCTGATGCGCGGCGATCCGTTCGGCGCTGTTACCGCTCCGACCGCTCCGGAAGATACCCAGAGACTGTTGTGGACGACGACCTGCCTCGATGGGGCGTACAGCGATCTGGACTACCGGAGCGTTTTCGCGGCTGCAGCAAGCAACGGAGGCGGATGGAACGATGCGGAGGCTGTCAGCGCCGTCAATGCCGCAGCCACCGTGGCGGAAAAGACGCAGATCTGGTGCAGTTTCATCAATGAACAGATTTCCGGTGTCTTCCCGCCGCTGCCGATCTCGGAAACGCAGCAGGCCGCGCTCGACTATCTGGGCCAATGTCTGGATCTCGGTCGTTGGGAACTGACGCGGTTATATCAGGGTCTCACCGGTCAGACCGATTTCAGCGGTCTCACCTTCCTCAACGCCATCCCGCCTCAGATATCGATCTCGTTCGAACAGTTCATCGATCTGGTCGATGCATGGCGCGCCGAGAATCCCAATCGCTGCCCGACCGGGGATGAAATGCGGGCCCGGATCCAGGATTTGGGCAGCAGCAGCCTGATCTCGACGATCCGGGATCCGGGCGCGGTGGCCGATCTGATGAACGGTGGGATCGCGATCGGGATCATCCACGAAGTGATCTGCAACCGGCAGGATCCGGAGTATGTCCTGAACGGACGTTTGCCCCAGGGCTGCATGCGGATCAATGCCAACTATATCGAGGCTAACACGCGGCGCGATCGCTTTGAGGCCGGTATCCCCGGTGTTGAAGTGTCGATCTACCGCGGAACGTGCAGTCAGCGCGGCTCGTTGGTGGGCATCGTTTTGACCGACGCCAACGGCGTGTTCGAACTAGGCGGCCTATCGGTTACGCCACATTGTCTGTCGATGAATTTCAGCTCGGGCGCGAACCCCGCCGCCCTGCGCGAGGGGATGTGGTGGACACCTGTCGGTGTTGGCGGCACGCATTTCTGGTATACCTTCACCCCTTCGATCAACACCATCGGGTCGATCATCCCGATTCCGACCTTCGGTTGGTGGCGTTCGGAGCAGAGCGGCGACATCCCATACAGAGATGAGCCGACGCTGCGCTTTGTGAATACGATACGCGGCGAGCTGACCACGCCCGCACCCAACACAGTGCTGTTCACAGCGAATGTCTACCGCGCATACTGCGAACCGGACGGCTGGGACGGCACGATCGATCGGGTGCCGCCGGGCTGCACGATCCGTGAAGATGGTCGCCTGATCCCGGACTCGGTGCAGCAGCTCACCCCAGGCCCAGCTCCGTACAATTACACAGAGCCGGGTGTAGCCAATGTCACAATTGCGATTTTCGATGGTGACTGCGACAGTGAACCGCCTGATTTTGTCATCACCACGGGGGCGGACGGCATCGCGCGTACACGGCTGCGCTCTGGTAATTTGTTCTGTATCGTGGCTGATGCCACTACCCGTCAGAACGCTGAAGCGCTGGGCGTTGGTCGCTGGGTGCATACTTCCTCGTTGATCTCGGTCAGTCGCATCGTCATCGGTGAAGAGATGGCAGGAAGCGAGCTGGAATTTTTGTTCCCGTGGTGGCTGACGGGCAGCGGCGTTCCACGCGATGATGCGCCGATCCCGACGCCCCCTCCCGGCGCGTCGGGCAGCGGCGGCGGGGCTGATGCCGGGCGAGCCGCTGCGCCCGGTCTGATCCCGGTCATTCCGGTGCGGGATGCAGCCGTCTGTCCACCGGGGGGAGCGTGCACGCCGGTGATCACGATCGGACGACCGGCGGCGCCGAATGCCGTCGCAGCACCGCCGCGCCCGCCCGCACCAGGCGCTGTGCTGGTTGCACCGCCCCCGGTGCTGCCCGATCCGCTGGCCGCTGGAATCTTCGATGCGGTGATCGGCACTGGCTGGCGCGATGCCCAGATCCATACGACGGATCGGGGTGTCTTCATCGCTCAGACTGGGCCGGACGCGCCGCCCAATCTGTTCCTACTTGAAGGCGGCGGCATCTTCGATATCGGCCAGGGCGACAGTGTCAGCGAGTATGGCCCCGCGTTCGCGCCGGATGGGCGGACGATCGCCTTCATCGGACAGGCCGCTGATGACACGGGCAAGCTCATGCTGCTGGATGCAGAGACCGGCGCATACCGCGTCCTGTTCAGTGACAGTCTGGGCACAGCGCTGACGGATGATACCGTCGCCTGGGATGCGGATGGGCGGACGCTTTACTTCACTGCCCAGGGAAGCGATGGGGGACTGAACATCTACCAGATCGTCGCGGATGAGCATGGGGCGCTGCCCTCGTTGTTCTTGAGCGATGCCGCTCAGCCCGCGCTCACGCCGGATGGTATGCTGATGGCATTTGTCCGCGACGGCGCCATCGTCGTCCGTTTCCTGGATACGGGGGATGAGTACGTCCTCACCGAAACTGAAGCCGGTGTCGTCTGTGAAGCGCCGTTTTTTGACGCCAATGGTCTCGATCTGTATTTCATCTGCCGACAAGGCGATCAGCGTGTGCTGTATCGTCAGGGGGCGGCGGGACTGGAACCGATCACCCTGGCCGTGTCACCGCTGGTGTCGGCGAGCGCAGGTCTAGTCAGCAATACGCTGATGCTGGGCGATGGATCAGCACTCTACCTGGCGGCTGGCGACGGGAGTAATGCGCTTCCGTTCATCGAACTCCCCGATCTGAGGATGGGTATCGTGAACTGGGGGAGGAATTAAACTGCGGTTTCTCACGGGCGGGCCGATGGGATCTCCGTCGGCCCGCTTGGTACTCCGGCCAGCGCATACGACGCAGATGACGAGCGGATGTGCTGGCCGCCGCACGACCGGTCTGGAGCGCAGTTTTCAGTTCCACCCCATAGGCGATCGAATGCTCCGTCGGCCAGCCGATCCGTTTTTCGCTGAAGACGGCCCAACGATCGCAATGTGCGCACAAAGAACTTGTTTCAGCCGCCTTCATCGGGAATGCGCGGGGCGTCCGGCACCGGGGTGGTCAGCAGATCGGCTTCCAGCGAACTGTCCATCGACAGCAGAAAGTTCAGCGCCTGATCCGGGGTGTCGAAGATGCGCATGCGCACGTTGACGATCGCCACCTGCGCCAGCACGGCTGAGATGAATTTGAGCACCGGGTTGCCGTTGTTGAGCATGATGACCCAGCCCAGCTTGTCGCTGGCCGTGCTGGTGACTGCCTGGCGCAGCGCCGGCAGGTTCGCCGGGTACTTCTCAACGAAGCGCGCATCGACCAGGGTATGGATCGGCGTGGTGCCCGCTGCCATCAGCGGCCCGGTCGCCTCGGTGACGTAGGTGATATCGGCAATCGTCAGATTGCCGTAGAACTGCTGGTGAATGATACGGTCACGGTACAGCCACTCGACGCGGGCGCTCATCGCTGGTGATCTCCTCGATCTTTTCCCACAACCCACAGTAGGATCTGATTTTGTTCTGAACCATCCCCTGCCAGAACACCGGGCGCATCGAACGATGAGCTGATGCCTGTGCAGGCGTTCTCGTGTGCGATCACTTAAGTGGAAGGGGCGTCCGGCATGACGCTGGCCAGGAGCGCCTCATCCAGTGACGGATCGCGCGACAGCAGGAAGCGCAGGGCCTCCTCCGGCGTCTTGACGCTGGACATGCGTAGATCGGTGATCACAAGCTGCGCTATCGTCGCCGCAATGAATCGGACCAGCGGGTTATCGTTTTGAATCACGACCAACCACCCCAAGTTGCTGCTGGCCGGGACCTGGACTGCCTGACGGATCGACTTCAGGTTGATCGGGTACTTTCGCAGGGAGCGGACATCGTTGATGATGTGGACGGGGGCCTGCCCCGCCTCCGCGAGAGTCTGAAGGGCTTCAGCGACAGCCTCAATCTCACCAACCGTCACATCGCCGTAGAGCTGCTCGAAAATGACCCGATCGCGATACAACCACTCGACTCGAAAGCCCATCATCTCCGCCCGATGTCCGTCTCTGCCCCTGCTCCCAATCACCAGTATGCCACCGCTTTGCCCGCTGTTTCAGTTAAGGATGCCGCCCGGACAGCGGGAGCGTCATCAGGGCAGCACCATGACCGATCCCACGGCGATCAACCCTTCGGCCAGCGGCGCGCCATCAGCGGACTGAGCGGGCAGCAGCGCGCCGTCCCGGCCCAGCAGGCCGACGTAGACGGTATACGGCCCGGTCGGGGCATCGGCGGGGAAGACGAACGGGCAGCCGTCGAAGTAGACGTATTCGCCCGTCAGCCACTGCGCAGGCGTCCGCGCATGGGTGAGGTCGGTGCAGCCGTAGCGCGCGCCGCTGTCGCCGTGCTCGAAGACGAACAGCCGCCCGCTCAGCGCCGGGTTGGCCGCGAAGACGATCCAGTTGACGGAGGGCAGGTACGTCTCGCCGAGGCGCACCGACGGCGGGGAATTGAACCCGGTCGCCTGGAAACCGCCCACCGCGCCGAACAGCGGCGGGCAGCTCGCGGCGGCGCGAAAATCCCCCGGAACCGCCCCCAGATCCAGCGCCGCCCCCCGGCTGACGGGCATGCCGTCCGCATCGGCGATCATCCAGGTCAGCGTGAGGTGCGGATCGCGCTGCGGCGTGCCGCAGTACGGGATGCTGAACTGCATGATCGCGGCCCGATCGGCGGGCCAGCGCGCGGTCGGCACGTGGCCGCGCGCCGGCAGCACCTGACACGGGCTGCCCCCCAGGCTCAGTTCGGCGACGGCGTTGACGGGGCGCAGCGCCCGCGCGTACAGCGTGACATCGACGCGCCCGGCCTGCGGATGCGGCGTCAGCTCGTAAGCCAGCAGATCGACGGCATCAGCCGTTTCATCGCTGACGCGGATGGCTTCAGCGGGCAGATCGGTCGGATCGATCAGCGCCAGCGTCGGGCGGTCAGCCGCGCGGAGGCCATCCAGCAGCGCCACACTTCCCCAGATGAGCGCGATGACCAGCAGCGCGCCGCTCAGCAGCGGGGCGCGCCGCAGGCGAACGGGCAGCAGATCGAGCGTCCCGGCCAGGCCGGCGGCGAACAGCACCGCCGCGGCGGGCAGCGCGGGCGCGTAGTAGCGCACCGGCGCGAAGATGAACGTCGTGTTGTAGAACGTGGTGTTCCCCGCCCCGGAAAACAGCGCGGTGCGGAAGATCACCAGCCCCCACGCCAGCGCCGCCGAAAGCGCCAGCAGGACGAAGGCTGACCGGTCGCGGCGGCGGAGCAGCGCGCGCAGCGCGGCGATCAGGGCGCTGGCGATCAACGCCGCCGGGATCGCGGTGTAGAACAGCGCCAGCCAGCGGCTGGATGTGAGGTCGGTCAGCGGTTCCAGGAAGCTGAGCCGGGTATGGTTGATGATCCCGATCAGCGTCTGCGGGGCGACCAGCAGGCCGCGCCCGGTGCGCACGGCATCGGCCACCAGCCGGTCGAGCAGCTCGTAGCGCCCGAACAGACTGCCGTACTGCGTCAGATTGAAGACGGCCAGCGCGCCCCCGGCCAGCAGCAGCGCGCCCAGCGCCGCCAGCGCCGCGATCCAGGCCCGG
>DAOUBU010000109.1:0-156153 GCA_034432395.1 Anaerolineae bacterium | reverse complement strand
CCCCCGCTGCACGCTGCCTCAACCGTTCAGGCTGCGCCGGGGTTACGGAGCGGCCTGCTCGGCAGTCACCTGGTACACCGTGCCATCGATGACGACGATCACCTGCTGGCCGATGGCGAAATAGTCCGCCAGTTCGGGCAGTTCCAGCAGCAGATCGAAGTAGTCATCGCTGAGGAATTCGACGGTGACGCGCGGCGCACTGGCATCGTCCGGGTTGTAGGTCGTGTCCGTCCACACGCCGTCGCGCCAGATGAACGTCTTGCTCCCCACCGTCTGGATCGGACTCGGGGTGTAGCCCGCGCTTTCCATCGCCCCGCCGCTCTGCCCCGACGCTGCGGTCGGCAGCGCCATCGGGGCGGGCGCGCTGGCGCTGGACAGCCCGCCGAAGGCATCGGCGGCGGTCACCGCGCCCGCGCCGCTGCGCGCCCCGGCCAGCGAAGACGCCGTCTGGCTCAGCGCCTGCACGGCCTGCTCGCGCCCGGACTGCGACAGGATATCGTTTTCGTCGATCAGGAAGCTGGTATACGGCGTGATGATGCCGTAGCGGATGCTCAGGTTGACGATGCTGTCCACCAGTTCGTCATTTTCGCCGTGCAGGCGGATCCGATTGAGCAGATCGCCGATACGCCGGGTCGCCCACAGGCGTGCGATGAAGGCCTCGCCGCCCGCACGTTCGCGGAAGCTGAAGCCGTCGTAGATGAACGTCTGCCGCTCCCCATTGACCGTCCCGCTCAGGCGGATCGTCGCATCCTCAACGGCGTCGCGATAGCGGCCCACCAGCGCGAGCTGCGTCCCGGCGAACAGATCGGGCAGCGGCTCACCGGGATAGAGCATGTCGATGCGCGTGCCGTCGATCGTCAGCTCGACATCGGTCAGCACCGGCGCGCTGATGCGGTTGTACAGGCTGGCGACTTCCTCATCGATGCGCTCCGACGGGCGGACGTAGCTGGTCGTGCCGCGCAGCGCCCCGGCGATCTGATCGAGCAGGAAGGTATCGACATCATCGCCGACGCCGAACCCGAACAGCCGAACGCTGGACGGCGCGGCGCTGAGCACATTCTCGACGATATCATCGGGATCGGTCTCCCCTTCGGTCGGCAGGCCGTCCGTCAGGAAGATGATCGTCGTCGGGCGCTCGCTGGCGACATCGACCATGTCGAGCGCGGTCAGCAGCGCGCCGTTGATATCCGTCCCGCCCTCGGCGAACATGCCGCGGATCCAATCCTGCGCCTCATCGGCGACCGAGGCCGGTTCCAGTTGATTGCTGAACACGCGCCAGCCCGTGCTGAACAGGACGACGTTGAAGCGGTCTTCCGGGTTGAGCCGATCGAGCACATCGATCGAAGCCTGCTGGGCCTGCTCCCACTTCGGCCCGGTCATCGAGCCGGACTGGTCGAGCACGATGATGATGTCGCGCGGGACGACCTGCTCCTGCGCCATTTCGAGCGGCGGCTGCACCAGCAGCATGAAGAACCCATCCTGCGCGGCGCTCTCCCGGTAGGTGAGCAGGGTGACGTCGATCACATCGCTGTCGATGCCCCAGTACAGGGTGAAATCGCCTTCGGAGCGGTAGTTGCGCGCCTCGAAACCAACTGTGAACGACCGATCATCCCGGCTGCGCGAAATGGCGATGTCGTGCGTCGGCGAGTAGATCGTGCTCACCGGCTGGTCGCCGGTCACCTCGACGACGATCGACATGTCCTCGATATTGCGGAACGTCGTCAGATTGCTGATATCCATCGGGTACGAGTATTCGAACAGGCCGTTATCGAATGACAGCACCTGGGAATAGGTGATCTCGATGCGGCGGCTCTCGCCCGGCGGGATCGGGAAGACGTTGGCCTGCACGACCGACTGGCCGATGTATTCCAGCAGTGCCGGATCGCGGTACTGGCGCACGATCTCATCGTAGTAGGCGCGCGCTTCATCGGCTTCCAGCACGCGCGCCTCGATCGGCACGCCGTTGATGTACATGACCAGATTTTCGACCGCCGCGCCCATCGGCAGCGGGAAGATGAACGTCCCCTCCGCCAGCCCATTGCCGTCGTTCTCGAATTCCATGCTGATCTCTGTGCGCGCGATCTGGCCGTCGATCGCGACGCGCACCCGATGATGATCGATCTTCAACCATTCCGGATTGGTGGAGACGCCCCACGGTCTGGGCGGCGGACACCAGTCACCGGGACGACAGGGGATGACCTGCGCCGAGACGGACATAACAGCGATCATCATCAGGATGATCCCGACGATCAGAGCAAACAGGTGGCGTTTCATCGGAAGAACTCCTTCTGGGCGATCCGGATGCAGATGACCTCGCTCTGATCCTCAGGACGCTGCGGCGCTCAATTTAGTTCCACGTTACAATCAGGAGGATAATCCCCACCATATTCAGGGGACATGCTGAATACAGCACCGTATATCCTGACGATCAGGGACGCGACATGAAGGCGGAGTGCGGATGAGACGCGGCACGATTTTCGTCATCCTGTTCATCGTTCTGGCCGCCGCTGTGATCGGGGCCAGCCAGTTCCTGCAGGCGCAGCCGCCGCGCGAGATCACCATCGCGGTCACCCCGCTGGCGGAAGACTGGGTGCGCGCCGCGGCCCAGGCCTATAACAGCACCAATCCGCTGGTCAACGGTGCGCGGCGCATCCGCGTCAATGTGATCGTGCGCGACGACGTGGCGCTGTGGGGGCAGACGCGCCAGCTCAGCGATGCTGAACGCCCCGACGGCTGGCTGTCCGCCCTGCCCAATTCGTTCGAGCTGGTGCGCAGCGGCGGCGCGTCGATCACGCCGCTGGCCTCCAACCTGGCCATCACGCCGCTGATCTGGGGCGGCTTCCGCGGGCCGGTGAACACGATCACCGCCGACGGCGCGCTGCTGCTCGACTGGTCAGCCGTGCGCGATGGGATCGCCGCCGTGCGGCCCGCCTTCCCGCACCCCGCCCAGACGACCGCCGGCTTCGGCGTGCTGGCCAGCGGGGCCGCCCATTTCAACCGCAGTGTGCTGCTCACCGGGGCCGATTTCGGCCCGGACTACCGCGCCTGGATCGAACCGATCATCCAGGCGGTGGCCAACTACAACACCCTGGGCGCGGACGTCGCCGAGACGATGGCCAGCCGCGGGCCGTCCGTGGGCGGCGTGGCGCTGCTGCCCGAGTCGCAGTGGCTGACCAATCTGCGCGGGCGTTTCACCGAGGAGGCCACCCGGCTGGTGCTGATGCAGCCGGAATTTCCCTTCATCTTCAGCTTCGGCTACGCCCTGTGGGAGCGGGACGTCCCTCCGGCTGACGAGGCAGACCGGGCCGCAGCCGTGCGCGCGTTCGGCAGTTATCTGGCCGGGCCGGAAGCCGGGGCGCTGGCCGCCCGCTTCGGCCTGCGACCGGCTGATGGTTCCGTGCCGGCGGTCAGCCCGTTCACGGATGCCGCCGCTTACGGCGCGATCGCGCCGATCGACACCCGCTCAGCGGTCGTGCTGTCCGCCAGCGCCGGGGATATCCAGCGCATCCTGGCCTGGGCGCAGAACGCCGTCCGCTGATCGCCGCGGATCGTCATGCGCCCGGAACGCGCGAAAAGATCTTACTGCAAAAGGGGGAGAAACGTGAAACAGGGAACGGCAATTTTTTTCATCGTCCTGCTGGGCCTGCTGACCGGGTGCACAGGGAGCGGCGTCCAGCCGACGGCCACCGGTTCCGCCGGGGCCTGCGCGCCGAACGCGATCGAGATCAGCATCATCTACGCGCCGGAGAGCCGGCAGTACCTGCCCCAGATCATGGCCAGCTTCAACAGCGCTTACGCCGCCGGGCGCAACCCCGTCACCGGGCAGCCGCTGGCAGCGGGCGAGCGCCCGATCTGCATCACCGGGCAGGATGGCTCCTCAGGCACGGTGATGCAGGGCATCGTCAACGCCATCATCGCGCCGAACAACGCCAACGTCGCCCGCCCGACGATCTTTCAGCCCAGCGTCAGCCACTGGCTGGCGCTGGCGAATTTCCAGAGCGGGCGTCCGCTGTTCGATCTGACCGCCAGCCGGGCCACGGCGCTGGCCCCGGTCGTCATGGCGATCTGGGAGAGCCGGCTGGAGGCGATCCGCCGCACCGTCGGCTATGACGAGATCGGCTGGGAAGAACTGCTCGGCGTGCTCAACAGCCCGAACGGCTGGTGCGATTACGGCATCCCGCCCGGCGAATGCCGCCGCACGGTCTACTACGGCCACACCGACCCGCTCGTATCGTCCACCGCCCTCTCGACCCTGATCGCGGAGTTCTACGCCTCCGCCCGCCAGGCCGGCTACACCGACCGCCGCCTGACGCTGCAAATGGTGCGCGATGAAGCGGTGCAGGACGGCGTGCGGCGCATCGAAGAACTGATCCGCCATTACTCGACGCGCACCACCGAATTCCGCGAGTACATCGCCCAGGGGCCGAATTACCTCGACTTTGTGGCGCTGGAAGAGAACGATCTGATCTACATCAACCGCGGCCTGACGCAGTACGGGGCGCCTCCGGAACGCCTGGTCGCCCTGTATCCGAAAGAGGGGACGTTCTGGCACGAACACCCGATGGGCATCGTCAATGCCGACTGGACGACGCCGGAACAGCGCGCCGCCGCCAGCGTATTCGTCGATTACGTGCTGCTGCCCGATAACCAGCGTCTGATCATGGAGCAGGCCTTCCGCCCGGCCAACCCGGACGTGCCGCTCGACTTCCCGTTTGTGGAAGAGAACGGCGTCGATCCCGATCAGCCGACCGCCGTCCTCGACATCCCCGCGCCTGAGGTCATCGCCGCGGTGCAACAGAGCTGGGCCTTCGTCAAGAAACAGGCCGACGTGCTGCTCGTCATCGACGTCAGCGGCTCGATGCAGAATGAGGACAAGATCGGCCAGGCGCGCGCCGCCGCCGAAGCCTTCCTCAACGCGATGGAGGCGACCAACCGCATCGGCCTGATGACGTTCAGCAATCAGATCAATCTGGTCGTGCCGCTCAACACGGTCGAAACCAATCAGGTGGCGATGTACTCGAACATCCGCAGCCTGCGCGCTGAAGGCGGGACGGAGCTGTATCAGGCGCTGACGCGCGCGGTCGAGTATATGAACGGCCAGCCGGACGAAAACCGCATCCGCGCGATCGTGCTGCTCAGCGATGGGGCGGATACGGGCGATCAGGGCTACACGCTGAACGACGCGGTCGTGGCGATCGAGGCCAGCCGGGACGCGCTCAACCCGGTGATCGTCATCCCGGTGGCCTACGGCTCCGATGCGGACGTCAACGCGCTCAACGCCATCGCCCGCGCCAGCAATACGCGCGTGCAGAGCGGCAGCGCCGGCGATATCCTGCGCGTGCTGGAGATCATCAGCAGCTACTTCTGATCGCTGAAGTGAGGCCCGGCTTGCCCCGTTTGTGGGGAAGCCGGGCCGTTCCTGACGGCTTTCAGCCCGCAGCGGCGTATTCGCGCGCCAGCAGGCCGTACAGGTACATGTCCCAGCGCCGCCCGTCGCGCAGCAGCGCCTCGCGGAAGACGCCCTCGCGCACGAAGCCCAGACGTTCGTACAGGCGGATGGCGCGCCGATTGTACTCGAACACGGTGAGCTGCAGCCGGTGCAGGTTCAGCTCGTTGAAGGCGAAGCGCAGCAGCAGATGCATCGCATCGGTTCCGTAGCCCTGCCCGCGGTTATCCGGTTCGCCGATAGCGATCGCCAGCCAGGCCGTGCGGTGCGACCACTGGATCGTATCGAGATCGACGATGCCGAGCAGCTCTTCAGTGTACAGCGGGCGGATGGCGAACGTGAACGAGTCGCGGCTGCGATCGGCATCTTCGAACCAGCGGGCGATGCGCGCCGGTGTGCGCGGCACCGCTGGAGACGAGTCGAACATCCGCCCGAATTCCGCATCCTCGTACCAGCGCGCCACCGCGTGCGCATCCTCCGGGCGCAGGGCGGACAGACGCACCCGGTCACCGAGAAACAGGTTACCGCTCATCTCCCGATCGCTCATCGTGCTCCCTTTCGTCGGTGCATCCACCAGAACAGCCCGGCCCCGCTCAGCAGGATCGCGGTCAGGCCGATATACCCGGCGAACAGCAGGAACGCCGGCGATCGCACCAGATCGACCAGCGCGCCGCGCACATCGAACGGGCAGGCGGAAGCCGGATCGGAGGGGGCGGCGGCGATCAGGCCGGGGTAGATCACCCCGCCATCCGCCGCATCGACCACGACCAGGGCCGCCGGGCCGGGCAGCGCGATCCCGTGGGCATCGCGGCGCGGTGCATCCAGGGCGAAGGTGATCAGCCAGATCGCCCGGCGCTGGCCGTCGAGCGCGATCTCCGCGCCGATGGGGAGGCTGCGCACCGCATCCTGCGGGGCATCCAGCCCCTGCGCCGCCAGCGCGGCGCGCGCCCGGTCGATCGCCTGCTGCGGCGTGATGCCGCTGGGGTCGATCAGGCGGGCATCCCACTGGCGCAGCAGCGCCGCCGCTTCGCAGGCCGCCGGGGCGCTGTCGCCATCGGGCGTGCGAATGGCCTCGTAGCGGATCTGCATCCAGACCGGGAGCTGTTCCGCGCCCAGCCAGCCGCCGATCAGCAGCGCGGGCAGCAGCAGGGCGATCGCCAGGCGCAGCGGGGAGAACATGCCTCGATCAGGCCTGCGCCGGGCCAGGCAGCGCCCAGGCCAGCGCTTCCGGCAGCACGCTCTTGAAACCGACCAGACCGTGACCGCTGCCGATCTCGGCGAAGGCGAAGCGCGTCCCCGGTCGGGCGCTCAGCGCCTCGGCCAGCGCCCGCGCCGGTTTGACGAAACGGCCCTTCGCCTCATAACGTCCGACGGACAGGAAGATGCGCCGCGGCAGCACGGTATCGGGCGCGCTCAGGCTGGCCGCGATCTCCCCGACCTGGCGGGCGTGCGCGCCCTTGCCCAGCGGCGGCGAGATCAGGATCAGGCGCGAGAAAGTGATCGGGTTGCGCACGGCGGCGAAAGCCGCGGCCACCGCCCCGACATCGACGCCGCCGATGACGGTGCGCGTCGCATCGATGTAATAGCGCGACAGCAGATCGGGCAGCAGCTCATGGACGAGAAAGGCGAAATGGGCATCGCTACCGATGTATTCGGCATCGCGTTCCGGGCCGCTCGCGCTCTGGATCATGACGACGACCGCCGGCTGCATCCGCCCGTGTTTGATCAGCGTATCGACGATCTGCGGCACTTGCAGCGGCCCGACCATCCACTGGCCGTCGTGCAGCACCACCAGCGGAAAGACCAGGTCGGACTGATCGTAGTTGGGCGGGGTGTAGATCCACAGTTTACGCCCGCGAAAGCCGAGTTCCGCGCTGGCGATCACATGTTCCTTGACCGTGCCGCGCGGCACCCCGGCAAAGGCCGCCCAGTCCGGGATCGGGCGCGCCGCGCCCATGCGCAGGATGCTTACGGTCTGCTGGGCGGTCGTCAGGCGCAGCGGGTTCAGCGGATCGGCCCGCCAGTGCCGGGCCACCCGCTGAAGCAGATCGCGCTCGTCCTTCAGCGACGTCCCCGGATCGTCGATCGCGAGCAGGTAATCGAGCAGATCGTCGGTCTGAAACGTGTGGGTGTAATACCAGAAATCGGTTCCATCCAGCCGGGTGAAAGGGGCAAATGGGGGATCGCCGGGCAGCACGTCGAGATTGAGAGCCACGCTGGCTGCCGGGCCGCGGTAGACGAACGTCGCCTGTTCACCTTCCACCCACGGAAAAGCCGCGCGCTCCGCCAGCAGCGCATCGACCAGAGCGGGGCGTTCTCGCTCTGGAGCGCGCTGTGCATCGTCCAGAAAGGCACGGAATGTCTCCCAGCGAGCCATGGGCAGTCTCCCTGATTGGTCTCAATGCGAAGCCGGTACTGGCACATCCGGCCTCACATTGTAGCGCACGCCGGATGATCCTGCATCAGGGCCGCAGCGGCGTCCCCGATCCGGCCCGTCCCGCCCTATGCGCCGCCTCGATTGCGGGTATAATGACCGCCATTATGGTTCCAGCGAGAAGGATCGAGCACCAGTATGCCCAGCCCTGCAACCGGTAAGTACACCGTCAGCGTGATCATCCCCTGCTACAACGAGGTCAACACCGTGGCCGAAGTGCTGCGGCGCGTCCAGGCCGTTCAGATCGCCGATGAGATCATCATCGTCGATGACGGCTCCGTCGATGGGACGCGCGCGGTGCTGGCCGAGATCGAAGCGCAGGGGCACCCTGAGGTGCGCGTGTTCTACCACGATGTCAACCGGGGCAAGGGCGCAGCGCTGGTGACCGGTTTCCAGCACGCCACCGGAGATATCCTGCTGATCCAGGATGCCGACTACGAATATGACCCGCGCGATTACCCGGTGCTGCTCAGGCCGATCGAAGAGGGGATCGCCACGGTCGTTTACGGATCGCGCTTCCTGGGCGGGCCGCGCAAGGCGATGAATTTCTGGAACATGGTCGCCAACAAGATCCTGACGCTGACGACCAACATCCTCTACAACGCCATCCTCAGCGACATGGAGACCTGCTACAAGGTCTTCCGGCGCGAGGTGGTCAGGAACATGACCATCCACGCGCGCGGCTTCGAGTTCGAGCCGGAATTCACCGCCAAAGTGCTCAAACAGGGGATCCGCATCTACGAAGTGCCGATCTCGTACAACGGGCGCGAATGGACGGAGGGCAAGAAGATTAGCTGGACGGACGGCCCGATCGCCATGTGGACGCTGCTCAAATATCGGTTTGTCGATTGACCTCCGGCTCGCCGCAGCGCTCGGCAGCGGGCAGCGCGAGGCGCTCGCGCAGTGCTTCCAGCAGGATCGGCAGGTTATCGAGCGTTTTCAGCGGGACGCTGCGCCACAACGTCCCATCCGTGCGCAGCAGCGTCAGCATGCCGCTGCCGATTTTGAACGATCCGACCTCGTCCCATAACAGCCGCTCGGCATCGATCGTGATTCCGTCCGGGGTCAGCGTCAGCCCGCCGAAACTGAAATGATCTCCCCGGCTCAGGGCCTCGGCCAGCCGCGCGCGGATAACGGGCGCGACACGCGCGACGAACAGCGCGCCGAAACGCGCCGCCCGCCGGTAGACGTTGTCGAGCGTGAAGGTCTCGCCGCGCACGGTGATGATCGTCGTCGCGTAAACCGGGCGGCGGATCAAGCCGCCGAAGTAAGCCAGCCGCTCCGCGCGCAGCCGCACCGCGGCCACTTCGTCATAGTGGAAAAAGACCAGGTTCGATCCCTCGCGCACGCTGAAACCGCGCTCGTACAGGATGACCTCGCGGTTCCACAGATGCAGGACGTACCAGCCCAGCACCAGCACGATCCCCGCCATCAGGACGATCGTGAGCGCCGGGCCGATCCAGCCGGGGATGGCCGCCGTAGTGAAATTGAGGATCACCGCGCTGATGGCGCTGATCGCCCCCGCGATGATCAGCAGGCGCGTGCGATCGCTGGGAAAATTGGCGATCGCTTCCCCGTAGACCGGATCGGCCTCCAGGCCAGAACCGATCGTTTCTCCCCGTGTCTCGCTCACTGCGCCCATCCTCTCAGCCGCTGCCGATCGCAGCGCTACTGTATCGAAGACCGGTCACCCGCGCGACTCGATCAGGCCGACGATCATGATCCCGGTGAGAACAGCGCGCGCCGTCCAGGCGAGCGTGCGCACCCAGTTGGTCGTCACCAGCGCCTGGTGCACCGCCGGGTTGAAGCCCAGCGCCAGGACGCTGTGCTGCGGCGCGTTGACGAACAGCGTCATCAGCCAGACGACGGCGATCAGCGCGAACCCGGCATACGCCAGCCAGCGGCTGACGCCCGGCGGCTGCGCGCCGATCAGCAGCAGACCGGTGAAGGCCTCCGCCAGCATCAGCGGGCCGACGACCAGCGTGATCGCGCCCATGTGCGCGGCCTCATAAGCGGTGTAGCTGCGTTCACCCACCAGCCGGAAGAGCGGGTAATGCACGAGCTGGATGACCCAGATCGCGCCCGTCATCAGCCAGGTTGCCCCGGCATGGATCAGCACCAGCCACTTCAGTTCGTTCATCAGCGCCCTCACGCATTCGTGTGCCCTGCAGGGTATACCGCTCGTTCATGAGATCCCTGTGAGCGGCGGGCGCGTCCGCGTGCGTCCGCCGCTGGATGCGCTTCCGGCGCGACTTCAGGCGGGGATGATGCTATACTGACGCGCATGATCCGCCGGTATCTCCTTCCGCACCTCAGCGCCCTGATCGTCTGCGCGCTCGCCGTTATCTGGCTGACCTACCCCGCCATCGCCCGGCTGGAGACCGATCTGATCGGCCATCCTTTCGGCGATCAGCGCGAATACGTCAGCCTGATCGTCCACTACGCCCGCGCCGTGGCGGACGGTGCATCTCCGTTCGTCCTGACCGAATACCTCTATCCGGACGGGCTGGATGCGACACTGCTCTGGGCGATCCCGCTCCAGTCGTTCCCGGCCTGGCTGCTGACGCTGTTCCTGCCGCCCGCCACCGCTTTCAACCTGACGCTGCTGCTGTTCCTGACGCTCAACGGCTGGGCGCTGTTCGCGCTGGCGTATCACGGGCTGCTGCGCGAGCGACCGGGCCGCTTCCTGCCCGCGCTGATCGGCGCGCTGATCTTCACCTGTGCCCCGGCGATCCAGGGGCAGGCTGGCGCGGCCCATATCGGCCTGATCGCGCTCTTCCCCGCGCCGCTGCTGGTGCTGGCGCTGCTGCGCCAGCGCGACGATGGCCGGCGGCGCTGGCTCATCATCGGCGGGATGATGGCCGCGGCGTCCCTGTGGGGCAGTGTGCTGCTGCTGATCTACATCACCCTGCCGATCTTCCTGACGCTCGGGCTGGCGGCGCTGGCCCGGCACGACGGAGCGCATGCCCGCCGGATCGCGCTCACCGCGCTGATCGGGGCGGCCTGCGCCGCGCCGTTCATCGTCCCGTTTGCACGATCCATCGACCCGCGCACTGCCGATCTCGGCGGCGCTGTCCGCTTCAGCGCGCCGCTGGCCGGGATCCTCGCCCCGTCGTTTTACCATCCGCTGTACGCCGGGCTGGAATACAACCGGCGCGCGCTCGGCATCGACCCATTCGAAGGGGCGTCATACATCGGGCTGGGGGCGCTGCTGATGACGCTCGCCGCCCGCCGCGCGCGGCCCGCCCGTCCGTGGCTGATCGCGGCGTTCGCCGCCTGGGTGCTGACGCTGGGGCCGCTTCTGCGCCTGACCGATCAGCCGCTGCGCGTCCGCCTGGATGGCTACAGCACGTTCATCCCGCTGCCTTACGCGCTGATCGAGGGCCTGCCGCCGTTCAACCTGACGCGCACGCCCGCGCGCTTCAACCTGTTCATCGCCCTGGCCGCCGCGATCATCAGCGTTTACGGGGCCGGGGTGCTGCTGCGGACGCGGCTGCGGGCCGGGCTGATCGCGCTGGCCGTCATCATCCCGCTCGATGCGCGCTGGTTCTGGGATCTGCCCATGACCGAGGCGAGCATCCCCCAGGCGGTGTATGATCTGGCCGACCGGGCGGACGTGCGCGCCGTCTTCGACGTCCCGTGGAGCCATCCGCTGACCGACAAGGATGCCATGTACCTGCAAACCGCCCACGGCCACCCGATCCTGGGCGGGCACGTCGCCCGCGCCACGCCGCTCGACCCGGCGCGCGGCTGGCTGCTCGAGACCACGCTCGACCCGGCGCTGCTGGACGCGGCGGGCGTCGATGTCGTCATCGTCCACCGGCAGTGGGCCGATGCGGCGGGCCTCCTGGAAAACCGCGCCCGGCAGATGCTGGGCGAACCGCTGTACGAGGACGATCAGATCGCGATCTTCGCCGTCCCGGACGTGGCCGCGCCCGCTCTGCTGCGCTGGCGGGGCCGCTTCGACGGGCGCGATCTGGTCATCGATCTCTACGCGCGCGGTCGGGGCTGGGGCAGTCTGCGCCTGCCCGCACCGCCCTGCCCGCGCGATCCCGATCCGACGCTGTACTGTCCACCGGGGGAGTGATCCCGATGCGCCCGCTGACCCGTCACCTGCTCGTCATCGCCCTGTACGCCCTGATCGTCATCATCGTCACCTGGCCGCTGGCGACCGATCTCTCTGGCTCGCTGATCGGCTTCATCCACGGTGATGCCCACGAGAACGCCCATCATATCTGGTGGTTCAAGCACGCCCTGCAGACCGGCCAGCCGCTGTTCTTCCAGCCGCTGCTCGGCTACCCTGACGGCATCGAAGGGGTGACGCTGTGGGCCAACCCGCTCCAGTTCTTCCCGGCCTGGCTGCTGGCCTTCATCCTGCCGCTGCCGCTGGCGTCCAATCTGGTCATCCTGGGGATGATGATCGCCAACGGCTGGGCGATGTACATCCTGGCGCGCTATCTGCTGCTTGAGCCGATCGGCGGTGTGGATGGACGGAGCGCCGGGCGCGTCGATCTGGCGGCTTTCGGCGCGGGCGTCGTCTTCATGCTCTACCCGACCCTGCAGGGGCATCTGGCCGCCGGTCATGCCGGGCTGATGGTGCAGTTCGGCGTGCCGCTGAGCGCCTACGCACTGCTGCGCCTGCGCCAGCGCCGCGGGATCGGCGCGATCGCCTTCGCCGCGCTCATGCTGCTGGCGACGGCGGGCGGCCACGCGCTCCAGATCGTCTACGCCGGGCTGCCGATCGGCGTGCTGATCGCGCTGTGGCTGCTCATCCGTCGCGAGTGGGCCGCGCTGGGCCGCGTCGTCCTCGCCGGGATGATCGCTGGGGCGGCCATGCTCGTCTTTCTGCTGCCCGTCTTCCGGGCGGCCACCGGGACGAGCGCCTACGCTGACCGGGGCGATGTGGTGCGCTACAGCAGCGATCTGCTGGCGATCGCCGCGCCGTCGTTCCGGCATCCGCTCTATCAGGCGCTGGAGTACCCGCGCCGCTCGATGGGCGTCAACCTGGAAGAAGGCGCGGCCTACTTCGGCATCGTCGTCGTGCTGCTGGCCGCGATCGCGGTGGTGCGCGTCCCCCGCGCGCGCCCGTGGCTCTGGCTCGGGCTGGGCGCGTATCTGCTGGCGCTGGGGCCGCTGCTCAAGATCTTCGACCAGCCGGTACGCCTGACCACCGACGGCTACGAGTCGCTGGTGGCCCTGCCATTCGCCGCCATCGCCGATCTGCCGTTGATCGCGCTGGCGCGCACGCCGGGGCGCTTCAACTTCGCGCTGGCGCTGGCGGCGGCGGCGCTGGCCGGGTACGGTCTGCTCGTCATCCTGCGTCGGCTGCGCGACGGGCGCGCGGCTGCTGCCGCAGCGGTCGCGATCGCCGCGCTGATCGCTTTCGACTACCAGACGTTCTGGCCCCTGCCGACCTTCCGCGCCACGATCCCGGATGCGATCGCGGCGCTGCGCGCGCGCGACGACATCCGCGCCGTGTTCGACGTCCCGTGGGACAACCTGATCGTCGCCAAAACGGGCCTGTACCTGCAAACGGCGCATCAGCACGCGCTGATCGCCGGCCAGGTGACGCGCGTCACCCCGGTCAACCCGGCCATGCTGACGCTGCTGGAGGCCACGCTCGATCCGGCGCTGCTGCGCGCGCGCGGCGTCGATGTCGTCATCATCCACCGGGATTACGCCGATGCCGCGCTGATCGAGCGGGCGCAGGCCCGGCTCGGCGCGCCGCTCTACGCCGATGAGCGCTTCATCATCCACACCGTGCCGCCGCCCGCGCAGCCGCCGCCCGATTGGATCCCGCCGGAACTGCCGGAGGCGCCGATCGACGATGCGGCGGACGCTTATCTGTACGCCGGTTATGACGGATTCGCCGTCGTCGATCTGACGCTGACGGCCAGCGGCGATCAGCCGCGCGCAGTCGATATCCTGCTCGACGGCGCGATCGTCCGCCGGGTTGACGTCGGCTCGGAAGCGGTCGCGCTGACGCTCCCGCTCCCGGTGACAGCCGGCGCTTACCACACGCTGAGGCTCCAGCTCGATCCCCCCTGCCCGCTCAACGTGACGCCGGGGCTGGCCTGTCGGTCGATCCGGGGCGCGATCGCCGCCGTCCAGCCGATCATCCAGCCGGATGCGCCCGCGTTCGCGCCGCCGCTGCTGCGTGCCGCCGTGCCGCTGACCGTCCCCGCCGGCGGGACGCTGACCGTCGATCTGGCCTGGCAGTTCGACCGGGAGATGACCGAAAACGACATCCGCTACGTCCATGTGCTCGATGCCAGCGGCGCGCTCGTCGCCCAGGATGACCGCCCGGTGGGCGCGCGCCCGGCGGGGAGCGGCTGGATCGAACGGGTGGCGCTGCCGCTGGCCGATCTGCCGCCGGGGACGTATGCGGTGCGGGCGGGCTGGTATCGCTACCCGGAGATCGCGCCGCTGTTCGGCGGCCCGCAGGATCTGGGACGATTGATCATCGATGCGCCCTGACCAGACCTCGTTATAATCTGTGACCATGATGACGAATCGACCGATCCCCCCCCTTCTGCTCATCCTGCTGGCCGCGCTGCTGATCGCCGCCTGCGACCCGCTGACGCCGATCCCGACGCCGACGCCGCAGATCATCATCGTGACGCCGGAATTCACCGCCACCCCGCCGCCGACCGAGACGCCGCGCCCGACCGAAACGCCGACCCCGACGCCGACCAGCCCGGCCACCCCCACGCCGACGCCGCTTCCGTGCGCGTCCGAGCGCGGCCAGTGGATCGTCTTCGACGACAACCGGTCAGAAGTGGCGGGCGAAAATCTGCGCTACCGCGTCTACGTGCCGCCGTGCTATTTCGAGTCGCAGCGGCGCTACCCTTACGTCATCCTGCTGCACGGCCTGCGCTACACCGAACTCCAGTGGGATGAGATCGGCGTCGATGAAGCGCTGGAACAGGCGCTGCGCATCAACGCGCTCGGCCCGATGCTGCTGGTGCTGCCGTTCTTCGGTCGCATCGGGGCGGCCAACACCTTCCCGCCCGATCCGTCGTATCTGACCGTGCTGCTGGAGGAACTCGTCCCGGCGGTCGAACGGGATTTCTGCGTCATCCAGAACCGCGCCCACCGGGCCATCGGCGGGATCTCGCGCGGCGGCTTCTGGGCGTATCTGGCGGCGCTGCGCAACCCGGACATCTTCGGCATCGTCGGCGGGCACAGCGCCGAACTCGACCCGGAAAGCGCGCCGCCGCAGTACAACCCGCTCGAGCTGGCGACCAATGCCGAGTTCCTGCGCCAGGCCAATCTGCGCATGTACCTGGACAATGCGGCCAGCGATCCGGCGGGGCGCAGTCTGGAGCTGTTCAGCAGCCGCTTGAGCGCGCGCGGCATCGCCCACACGTATGTCATCAACCCGACGGGCGACCACAGCAACGACTACTGGTCGGCCCACGTCAGCGAATACCTGAGCTTTTACGGGCGCGACTGGCCGCGCAGCCTCGACGAACTGCCATCGTGCCTGGAACCCAGCCCGTGAAGGGATGAGCGAGGTCGAGCGTGCCGACGCCGTTCACCCATCTCGCTTACGGCCAGCGGCTGATCGCCGATGCGGCGCTGCCCGCCGCGCTGCGCGACCTGATCCGCGCGCACTACCCGGCGTTCCTGCTCGGCAGCATCGCCCCGGACGGGCATCACCTGTGCCGCCTGGGACGCGAACAGACGCATTTCTACGCCTATGAGCGCCCGATGGACGAGCATCCATACCGGGTCATGCTCCAGCGCTACCCCGCGCTCAGTCAGGTGGATGGCGCGGCGCGCGCCTTCACGCTGGGGTACATCGCGCATCTGGCGCTCGATGAGATCTGGGCGGTGCAGATGCTGCGCCCGCACTTCGTCGAGCGCGCCTGGGGCGATCGGCATCTGCGCTTCCTGATGCTGCACGCCGTGCTCATCGCGATGGACGAGCGCGATCGGGTCGTCCTCTCCCCGGAGACAGTCAGCGCGCTCGGCGGGGCCGATCCGCGCGGCTGGTCGCCGTTCATGAGCGATGCCGCGCTGGCCGACTGGCGGAGGATCATCCACCGGCAGATCGCGCCCGGCGGCACCAGCGAGACGTATGCCGTGATCGCGCCGCGCGTCGGCCTGACGGTCGGCGAGATCGCCGCGCTCATGGCCGATCAGGCCCGCCTGGAGCGCGATCTGTGGGCCAACATCCCGCGCGCTCTGCTGGCCGAGGTTGAGGCGGCGATGTACGCCGCCGCCCGCGATCAGATGATGAGATACTGAGCGCCCCCGGCGCAAAGTCCCATTGGCGGCGGGCTGCCGATCGGAGATGATGAGAGGCATCCGTCCATCGATGCGAGGTGTGTGCCGCCCATGCCGCGACCGATCGTCATCCCGCTGATCGCCGCCCTACTGCTGAGCATCGTCCCCCCATCCACCCGGACGACCGCCGAGCCGGGCACGCAGATCATGACGTATGCCGCCACCGACGAGAACTTCCCCAACCCGGAACGCGGTTTCTACATCCAGCGCGCCCCCCTGTGGATCGATGAGGAGCGCATCCCGCTGGAGCGCGCAGAACTGGATGAGGCCCGCGCCGGGGGCATCGACCTGATCCGGACGTACTACGTGCTCGACCGCCACCGCGATCGCCCGCTCGACGAAAGCGTATTCGCCGCGCTGCGGGCCGATCTGGCGACGATCCGGGCGGCGGGCTTCAAGGTGATCCTGCGTTTCGCTTACAATTTCCCGCTGGATGAGAGCTACGTTCGCGCCATCGATGCCCCGCTCGATCTGGTGCTGACGCACATCGACCAGCTCGCGCCGATCCTGCGCGACAACGTCGATGTCATCGCCCACATGGAGGCCGGTTTCATCGGCGCGTGGGGCGAATGGCACAGTTCGTCCAATCAGCTCATCGACCATCCGCAGTTCGGCATCAACGAGCCGGGCCGGGCGATCCTGTTCCGCCTGCTGGATGCGCTGCCCGTCTCGCGCATGATCGCTATCCGCTACCCGCTGGTGCGTCATCAGTTGTTCGGGACGGAGCCGCTGACGGAGGCGGACGCCTTCAGCGGGACGCCGCAGGCGCGCATCGCCGCGCACGATGACTGCTTCCTCGCCTCGGATATCAACTGGGGGACGTACCTGGGGCCGGACACCGAGCCGCAGATCGATTTCATGCGCGCCTTCCTGCACGCCAACAACCGCTACGTCGTCCAGAGCGGCGAGACGTGCAACACCGCCGAAGATGCGCAGCCGTTCATCCACTGCGCGTATGCGCTGCCGGAACTGGCCTACCTGCGCTGGTCGAGCATCAACATCGACTACCACCCCGACGTGATCGCGCTGTGGAAGGCGGAGGGCTGTTTCGACGCGATCGCCCGGCGGCTGGGCTACCGGCTGCGCCTGACGCAGGCCGCGCTCACCGTCCAGCCGGACGGGCTGGCGCTGCGGCTCGATCTGGTCAATGACGGCTTCGCCAGCCCGTACAATCCGCGCGGCTTCGTGCTGGCCCTGCGCGACGCCGCCGGGCAGATCACCCCGCTGACGCTGGAGACCCCGCCCGATCCGCGCCGCTGGCTGCCCGATGCCCCGATCGCGCTCGATCTGCGCGCGGCGCTGCCGCCCGATCTGCCGGCGGGGATGTATGCGCTGGTGCTGGCCCTGCCCGACCCCGAACCGACGCTGGCGGGCGATCCCCGCTACGCGATTCGGCTGGCCAACCCCGATCTGTGGGATGCGGCCACCGGTTACCACGATCTCGGGCTGAGCGTGCCGGTGGGCCGCGCCCCATAGCCGCATCCCCCGCGCTATAATCGGGGCGCAAGATCCGGTTTCATCTGCGAGGTTCTCCCATGAAGGCCATCCGTGTGCACGAATACGGCGATCCCGGCGTGATGCAGCTCGAAGACATCCCCGTGCCCGAACCCGGCCCCGGCCAGGTGCGCGTCAAGATCCGCGCCGCGGGCATCAACTACATCGATACTTACAAGCGCAGCGGCCAGTACAAGGCTCCGCTGCCGTTCACGCCCGGCGAGGACGCCGTCGGCACAGTGGATGCGCTCGGCGACGGCGTGACCGAGTTCACGCCCGGCCAGCGCGTGGTGTACGCCTTCATCCAGGGCGCGTATGCCGAGTACGCCGTCGTCCCGGCGGACAAGCTGATCGCCGTGCCCGATGGCGTCGATGATCTGCTGGCGCTGGCCGGCCTGCTGCAGGGGATGACCGCGCATTATCTGGCGCACAGCACCTTCCCGCTTCAGCCGGGGCATACCGCGCTCGTCCACGCGGCGGCGGGCGGCACGGGATCGATCCTGGCGCAGATGGCCCGTCACGCCGGGGCGACGGTCATCGCCACGGTCGGCTCGCAGGAAAAAGCGGATTACGTCAGCGAGCTGGGGGTCGAACACGTCATCATCTACACCCAGACCGACTTCGAGGCTGAAGTCAGGCGCATCACCGACGGCGCGGGCGTCGATGTCGTCTACGACTCGGTCGGCAGAGACACGTTCGACAAGGGTCTCAACCTGCTCAAACCGCGCGGTTACATGGTGCTCTACGGCCAGTCGAGCGGGGCGGTCGCGCCGATCGATCCGCAGATCCTGAACGCGAAAGGTTCGCTGTTCCTGACGCGCCCGTCGCTGGGGCATTACGTGCGCACGCGCGCGGAACTGCTGGAGCGGGCCAACGCCGTCTTCGCCGGCATCCGCGATGGCTGGCTGCACATCCGCGTCGATCGCACTTTCCCGCTGGAAGAGGCGCCCGCCGCGCACGTCGCGCTGACGTCGCGCTCGACGATGGGGAAAGTGATCCTGGTGCTGTGAGGGATGGCTGCGGCGCTCAGCGCGCCGGATCACAGCACGGGAACAGCAGGCACCGCATATCCGCTCAAAAAGCGCTGTGCCTGTTCGAAGCTCTCGTAGAATTGCAGCGGCGGTCGGCACAGGTTGAACAGCAGCAGCATCGTCAGGCGGTTGAGCTTGTTGTTGCTGATCACCACCAGCCGTTCGATCTGTGGGCTTTGCAGATACGTCTGCGTCGTGCGGATCTGTTCGATGCTGTACGGGGAAATACTCGCCGCTGAAGCATCCACCAGCAGGATCAACTGCTCGTCCTGAGCGCGCAGGTGCGTGGTGATCTGTCGATCGATGTCCACAAATGCTTCGACCGACAGATCGCCGGTCATCTGCAGACGCAGCAGTTTGCCCGGCCTGTCCCAACCGATCCCGTATGACGTAGCGGCTCGTTTGCGCATCGGAACCCCCTCTTTCAGCGCACTCAGCACCCTTCAACCCTACAGCAGTTCTTCAAGCCGGCGCGCGAACGTCATCGCGTCGATCGGCTTGGGGAAATAGGCGGTGAAACCAGCCCGGATCGCCTCTTCGCGCAGCTTGGACGTGTGATAAGCGGTGACGGCGATGCAGGGCAGATCTGCCGTGGCGGCGCTGTGCTGGATCTGCGCCAGCAGTTCCCAGCCGTCTTTGCCCGGCAGCGCCAGATCGAGGATGGCGGCGTCGTACCGTCGGTTCAGTTGAAACAGGTAGTGCTCCGCCTCCTCAGCACTGCCCGCGACATCGATGCCGATCTTCAGATGCTCCAGGATCGTGGCAACCACCATCTGGCCGTCCGGGTCATCCTCAACAACCAGAATGCGCCAGTCACTTCGGGACATATACCACCTGCTCCTAAATATTCAGTTCTTCAGCCAGTTCGGGGATATCCATCAGCAGCTTCAGCAGATCGTAGATGAACGTTTCGGCGGTGAGCGGCTTGGTCAGGTAGTTGTGGAACCCCGCCGCGATCGCGCGTTCCCGGTCGCCAACCATCGCGTGGGCGGTCAGCGCGATCGCCGGGATATCCATCAGCGTGCGATCGTTCTTCAGCGCGTGGATGAAGCCCCAGCCATCCATGACCGGCATCGAAATGTCCGAGATGACGAATTTGGGGCGGGCCCGCCGCACCAGTTCCAGGCCCTCAGCGCCATTGGTCGCCGTGCGAACATTGGCGCCGTAAGCATCCAGGATGATCTCAGCCACTTCCAGGCTGTCGGGTTCGTCGTCGATGACGACGACATCCCAGCCCACCAGCAGATTGCGCGGTATCGACATCGAGTTCATACGCCATTCTCCGTCACTTCCACACGTCGATCGGCAGGTTGAACCGGCAGCGATACAGTGAACGTGCTGCCCACCCCGACCTCGCTCTGCAGCGTCACCGTGCCGCCCATCGAGCGGGTGTACTTGTGAACGATCGCCAGCCCCAGGCCCGTGCCGCCGTACTTGCGTTTGGATGTCTGATCGACCTGCCGAAATTCCTCGAAGATGTATTCGCGGGCATGCGGCGGGATGCCGATCCCGGTATCCGAGACGATGATCCGCCACATATCACCGCCGTTGGCCAGCCGCAGCGTCACCTTCCCCTGTTCGGTGAATTTGATGGCGTTGCCGAGCAGGTTCAGCGCCACCTTCGATATCGACTCTTCATCCCCGTAAACGACGTTGGGCAGGTCAGGATCGAGCAGCAGCTCAAAATCCAGGTTCTTCTTTTCGGCCAGGATGCCGATCTCTGTCTGCCACCGTCTGGCCAGTTCGACCGGCGAGAACGGCTGGCAGGCCAGCTCCAGACGCCCCGACTCCACGCGCGACAGATCGAGAAAATCGTTGATCAACTGAAGCAGGCGCTTGCTGTTGACGTTCACGCGCGAGATGTAGCGCTCGGCCTTGTCGTTGAACTCCACGCCGCCCATCCGGCTCAGCATGATGCTGGTGAAGCCCTCGATCGCATTCATCGGGGTGCGCAGTTCATGCGACATGGTCGCCAGGAATTCGGACTTGAGGCGCGAGTTCTCCTCCGCCAGCCGCTTGGCAGCCCGCAGATCGAAGATGAGCTGTTCCAGTTCTTTGGCGCGGGCGGCCAGACTGCGCGACATGGCGTTGAAGGACTCGCCCAACTGGCCGATCTCATCGGGACGCCGGACTTCCACCTGATACCCCAGGTTGCCCCGCTCGATCTCACGAGCGCCGTTCTGCAGCCGGTTGAGCGGCACAAAGACCAACTGGCGGATCAGGACGATGGTCAGCGCCATTGCCCCCAGCCAGAACAGCGCGGTGACCGTCAGCAGGACGAACAACGCGCTGCGGCTGTTGGCGGTGGCCTCGGCCTGGCTGATCTCGGTGATCACGACCAGATTGGTACCCGGGACGCGCGAGGACGTGCCGATGACCGCTTCACCGGCGAAATTGAGATAGCTCCCCGTCCAGGTGGCCTCCGGGCCGCTGACGACGGCATTCAATTCCTGACGCCCCGCCAGGCTGACGCCCTGCTGGATCACAGTGGGATCCGGATGGGCGGCGATCAGCCCCTGTTCCTGGACGACGTAAGTCGTACCGGTCGTGCCGAAGCGCAGGCCGGCCACGATATCGCTGAGGATGCTCAGGCTCAAACGCAGGGCGACGACGCCGCCCGTGCGCATCGGCGCGGAGATGATGAGATACGGGGTGCGCTGCGGCGAAATCTGCACTTCGCCGATGTACACCCGATCCGGATCCGCACCGCGCACGGACTGAAACCAGTTCGACTGTGGAATGGTGAACAGGTTCGCCAGCACCGACTCGCCTGCGGCGGCGGTATGCAGGATCTGACCGCGACCGCTGACCACGGTGATCTCAAGGAAGCCCGGGTTCTGAGCGATGGCCGTTTCCAGAACCGCATCGAGCTGCCCCGATCCTTCGTCCAACTGCGCGATGAGCTGCAGGCTGGTGCGCGCGCGATCGATATAGCCGCCAGCCTGCAAAGCGGCATTCCGCCCCGCTTCCTGCTGCCGCCCGATCCACAGGTCGCGCTCAGCAGTCGCGACCAGGATGAACACGGTGATGGCGATGATCGCGAGCGTCGCGAACAGCACCATGCCCAAAAAGATCAGAAGTCGGGACTGAATACTCTGCAAACGCTTCATCAGTCGGTTTCCTTCACTGGCAGCGACCGGGTCAGATGCCGCCCGGCGCGTCCATGAAGCGCTGCCAGGCTGCATCGTACAGGGCCTTCGTTTCCTGTCCCAGCGGCAGGATCAACTCGGAATTGACCAGCATCTCATCGGTCGGGTAAACGACGGGATCGGAGAGGATCGCCGGGTCGATGAACTCGCGCGCCGCTTCGTTGGTCACTGCAAAAAAGATCTCATTGGTGTACTGGGCGGCGATCTCCGGGCGGAGCATAAAGTTGATGAAGATCTCGGCGGTGTACTGGTTCGGGCTGTTGGCCGGGACAACCAGGTTATCCACCCACAGCATCGTGCCCTCGTCCGGGATGACGTACTCGATGGCTGGGTTGAGTTCCCGCCCGGCCAGCGCGTCATTCGCCCAGCCCAGGGCGATGCTGACCGTCCCACTGGCCAGTGCCTGGGCCGATGACCACAGATCGAACTGTTCGAGGAAGACGGCGCGCGGTTTCAGCGCCAACAGCCGCTCCAGCGCGGCCTCGATCGCTTCGGGCTGATCCGTGTTGATCGAGTAGCCCAGGCTGCGCAGCGCCAGCCCGAACATCATGCGCTGGTAATCCCAGATCCCCGCCTGACCGGGTTCAGCGCGCCACAGGTCGCTCCAACTGGTGACGGGAGCATCCACCAGGTCAGTCCGTACGACCAGCCCCGATGTCCCCCAGTAATACGGAATGCTGTGCCGGTTACCCGGATCGTAAGTCAGATCGCGGAAGTTGGCGGCGATATTGCGCAGATTGGGGATGGTGTTCAAATTCAGCTCGGCCAGCAGCCCGGCCTCAAGCGCCGGGCCGATGTAGTCATTTTCCAGGAAGACGACATCGTACACTTCGCCGGATGCGATACTGGCGAGGGCTTCATCCTGGCTGACGAAGACCTGTAAATCGACCGCCACGCCAAATTCGCGGGTGAATGCTTCCAGGATGGTTGACGGCACGATCTGATCCCAGCCGTACAGGGTCAGCGTCTCAGCCAGCGGCGGCACGGTAGGTGTCGGATAAACGGTTGGTATTTCGGAGCAGCTTGCCATCAACCCCATGATGAGCAGGACAACGGACAGCAGAGCAGACGATCGCAGCGGTGGTTTTATCAAGGACTACTCTCATATCCTGTTGATTCAGGAGAATACATACATAATCAGTATAATACAACAAGCCCTTTTTGCAATATATCGTAACTTTTAAATTTTTTAAAATCATTAAAAATCATTGCTTTTATCATTACAAATTAATACTGCCTGTAACATCGATGAACACCGGTTTCCGCCGCCGGCCTCAGATGATCGAGCGGCGTGTGCCGTCAGGCAGACAGGGTGCGGCCTACTGTCCCCTCGGACGAGGCGAATTGGCAGCGCCGGGGATGGTCAGCGTCGATCGCAAATGGCTGTTCAGCCGTACAGCGGCGCGCGGCTGGACGGCTTAAACGTCGCCCATCGCGTTCATGAACCGCTGCCAGGCGGAGTCGTACAGCGTTCTGACTTCCGGCGGCAGCGGCATGATGACTTCGGCATTGACCAGCATGTCGGTGGTCGGAAACACGATCGGATCGGCGAGGATAGCGGGGTCGATGAATTCTCGCGCCGGCTCCACGGTCACGGCATAAAAAGTCTGATTGGTGTACTGGGCGGCGATCTCCGGGCGGAGCATGAAGTTGATGAAGATCTCGGCGGTATACCGGTTCGGGCTGTTGGCCGGGATGACGAGGTTCTCCAGCCACAACACCGTCCCTTCCTGAGGGATGATATATGCGATCGATGGGTTCAGCTCGCGCCCGGCCAGCGCCTGATACGCCCAGCCCAGCGCAATGGTGATCTGCCCATCCGCCAGAGCGTTCACCGCGTCCTGAAGGCCGAAAGCCTCTAAAAATACGGCGCGCTGCTTCAGTTCCAGCAGCCGCTCCAGCGCGGCCTCGATCGCTTCGGGCTGATCGGTATTGGCGGAGTACCCCAGGCTGTGCAGCGCCAGGCCGAGCATATTGCGCTGATCATCCCAGATGCCGGCACGACCGGGTTCAGCGCGCCACAGGTCATTCCAACTGGTGACAGGCCCGTCAACCAGGTCAGTCCGCACCAGCAGCCCCGAAGTTCCCCAACTGTGCGGAATGCTGTAGCGGTTGCCGGGATCGTAGGTCAGATCGCGGAAGTTGACGGCCACATTGCGCAGGTTCGGAATGTTGCTCAGGTTCAATTCAGCCAGCAGCCCGGTATTGACGACCTGGCCAATGAAATCGTTACCCATGAAGACGACATCGTAGATCTGGCCCGCTTCGATCGCAGCGATCGCCTGCTCGTAGCTGATGAACGTCCGGTAGTCGATGGCGACACCGTATTCCTGTGTGAAGGCATCCATGATCGACTGGATATCTTCATCCCAGCCGAAGACGGTCAGGGTCTCGGCCAGCGGCGGCGCAGTCGGCGTGGGATAGACGACCGGGGCTTCGGCGCAGCCGCCGAGCAGACCGACGAGCAGCAGGGCAAACGACGATGTGTATCGCATCAACGGGATCATAAGCGACTACCAGTACTGACTGATGGACGGCTGACTATCACTTTAAGGCCAGTATACGACGATCCTACCGTCTGAAACATGTTGTAACATGAATTTTTTCTAAATCTGCGGCCCGATCTCCCGGTGATGCTGCCCATCCCGCTCCGAGATCAGCCGCTGGCCCCCGGCAGGTGAAGCGCCATCCATTCCAGCACCGCATCCGCCGCGGCCTGCCAGGCCACATCGAGCATGACGTCATGACCGCCGGGCACGGTGCGCAGTTCTGCGCCGTAAGCCGCCGCGGTCAGCGCCTGCTCTGCGACGCTGAAGACGGTATCCTCCAGCGCGGCGACGACCAGCATCGGCACGCGGCGCGCCCGCACCGCCCGGACGTTCGGCAGGGCGAAGAACGAAAAATCGAGGATGGCCAGCGCCGACTCATCGACCAGGTGCGGATGCAGCCGCGCGACATCCGCCGCCGGCATGGCGGATGAGAAGAAATTGCGCCGCAGCGTCTCCGGCGTATCGACGACCAGATTCACCCGGCGCGCGACGAGCTGCGCCGCCACGCGGATCGGATGGCGCAGCGTCTGCCCGATCATGTAGCCCGCCGCGCCGCGATGCGGCACGGACGCCAGCAGCACCGCCGCCCGCGCCGGATGGCGCGCCTCCTCCAGGTACTTCTGGATCGTGAAACCGCCCATCGAATGGCCGATCAGGATCGGCGAGGCCGGCAGATCGCGCACGACCGCCGCCACGTCGGCCACATAATCGGCGATGCGCGCCCGGCGGATATCGCCGGGCGTCGCCCCGTGCGCGCGCAGGCTGAGCGCCCAGCAGTCCCAGCCGCGCGCGCTGAAGTACGGCATCCAGTGTTCCTGCCAGCACCATGCCCCGTGAAAAGCCCCGTGAACGAACAGGATCGGCGTCGTCGATGGGCCGGGCCGGTGAACGATCTCGATCGGATCAGCCATTGCCGCTCCCGGCGTCAACCCCGCCCTCGTCAACAGCGCTCCCCTCATCAGCAGCGCCCTGATCAGCAGTACTGTCGTCGTCAGCGGCGGGCGCCGCCCCGGCATCCTGAGCATCGGTTTGATCCGCGGACGGGGCATCCGCATCGTTCAAGGTCTCCTGATCTCCGGCAGCATCGGCCTCATCGCGCCAGCCGGACAGATCGTGGAGTATCTCGGCGAAATCGGCATCTTCAGCGAATGCTTCGGAGGCGTAATAGGCTTCCAGGTCGAGGATCGGGTCGTCGTCTTCGACGCCGTACTGATCTTCCAGATCGAAGATGATGCCGCCGTGCTCATCGATATCGCGCTCCAGCGCATCGAGCAGGTCGTCGTCGAGAAAGTCCGCCGCCAGCCAGAAGAAGTCCTCCAGGCCGAGATCGTCCAGTTCGAGCGGATCGATGCCCGCTTCCAGCAGCGCATTGAGGATCTCCGTCAGCAGATGCGGATCGAGGTACAGCAGCCAGTCGAAATCGATGGCAGACAGGGCCTGGAGCAGTTCCGGCGTCAGCGCGTCGATCGGATCGTCGAACAGCGACTCGGGGAATTCCGCCACCACCTGCGACCAGCGCGCTTCCTGCGGCTCGACGATGAAGGGTTCGCTCACCGTATCGAGGTCGAAATCGCCCGTCTCCGTCAGACGACCGCGCACCGCGAACCCGACCGGGACGACCCGCTCGCCCAGACGGGCGCGCCCGGCCAGCGTTGACAGCCGGAAGCCGTCCGCGTCGAAACGCACGCTGACTGTCGATCCCATCGAGAAATCGACCCCGTTGAGATTGAACGAGACCTGCAGCCCGCGCGGACTCTGGATCGTCAGCGAGGCCGTCGGCACCCCGGCGCAGGTCGCGCCGCCCGGGCTGGTCACCAGTTGAAACGCCTGCATCGGCGGCTGATCGGCCTGCGCGCGATCCGTCAGCGCGGCATTGCCCACCAGCATCAGCGATACGAGCTGACCCGGCAGCGCATTCGGCACCTGGGCGCGCAGCCGCAGCAGCGCCAGCCCCCACTGCTGAAGCTGCTGATCGAGCGGCGTGGTGCGGATCGCATTCAGCCGTTCCACCGCGATGACATCCGCCGGCGCAGCGAACCGGGCGCTGTCAGCCGCATCGCGGAGATCCACTTCCAGCCGGTTGAACCCGTAGCAGGCCTGGTCGGCCCCGGTGCTGGCGCAGTTCTGATCGAGCGCGCGCAGCGCTTCGACCATCAGCGGGGCGCAGTTCGTCTGCGCCTGGACGATCCCGACGCTGAGCAGCAGGCCCAGCGCCGGGTAGATCAATGCACGCCCGATCAGGCTCCTCATTCGTATTCTCCGATCACTCCTGCGGCCTCGATAGTGTCGATTATATGCCGATCTGTGCGTTACAATCGGGCCGTTCAACCAACGCTGCCCGTTTCTGTCGCTCACCGCACCGGGTTGGCGTCTCATCGACTCGCTCAAACGATCATTTTTGCCGGGGGGTTTTGCCGATGCCTGTGCAGGCCATCATTTTCGACATGGACGGTATCCTGGTCGACTCAGAAGCGTACTGGTTCCAATCGCGCATCGATTTCGCCGCGGATCGGGGTAAAACCTGGACGATGGACGATCAGCGCGCCGCCATGGGGCGCAACACCGTCGAATGGGCGCACGTGATGCAGGAACGGCTGCATCTGGACGATCTGCCGCTGCAGGCGATCATGGATGATGTGACCGACCGCGTCATCGCCCGGCTGGAAGCCCGGCTGCCGCTGCTGCCCGGCGCGGTCGAAGCCGTGCACACCGCCGCCAGCCTGCACCGCGTGGCCCTGGCCAGCGGCTCGCCCACGCGCGTCATCGAGACGGTGATGCGGCTGACCGGTCTGGATCGGGTGTTCGAGGTCATGGTCTTCGGCGATACGATCGCGCGTGGCAAACCGCACCCCGATATCTACCTGGAGACGGCGGCCCGGCTGGGGGTCGAGCCGCGCTCGTGCGTCGGCATCGAGGACAGCGGCAACGGGGTGCGCGCTCTGCACGCCGCCGGCATGATCGGCGTCGCCGTGCCCAGCCCCGGTTTTCCGCTGGCCCCGGAGGTGCTGGCGCTGGCGCAGTATCACCTGCCCGACCTGACGCACTTCACGCCGGAGTTCATCCGCCGGATCGATGCCGAGCATGGCAGTTGAGCCTCAGCTTCCGCCCGCTGCGTCGCTGATCCGCTTGCAGCCCCGCTCGCAAGTCGTCCGCGCCGGGGGTTGCATCCGGCACGGCTGTTCGGCGGCATCCCCGTCCACAGCATCCAGCGGCAGAAGGCTGTGCTATACTACAGAGTAGCTATGTAGGATCGTACGATGTCATTCGCGCCCCCAGGCCCCGACCCGACCCGGACACCGCTTCCCTATCCCGCCGGAATCATGCGCGCGCTGTACGCGCTGCCCCGTCTGGGCTACCGTGCAGGCTTTGGCGACACGCTCAACGCCCTGCGCATCATGATCCTGACCACGCGCGGGCGTAAAACCGGGCTGCCCCGCCCGACGCCGATCGAATATCGCCAGCACGGCAGCAAAACCTATGCGATCGCCGCCTGGCCCGATGCCGACTGGGTCAAGAATCTGCGCGCTGACCCGATCTGCCGGGTGCAGCAGGGCCGCCGCCACTTCACCGCGCGCGCGACATTCCTCGATGATCCCGGTGAGATGAACCGCGCGCTGACGCTGTTTCACCGCAGCGCCAGCCCGGCGACGCCGCTGCTCGACCGCGTCGGAGCGGATGAACGGGGGCGCATGGTGATCGTGCGTTTTGACCCGTCCGACGAGACGACCAGCCTGCCCCCGCTCGATCCGGATCTGGCCTGGCTGCTGCCCGCGCTCGCCTTCGCCGCCATCCTCGCCCTGCTGCTCACGCTGCTGAGCCGGAGACGCGAACCCTGATGATCGGCCAGACGGAACTGCTGCGCGCCGTCCGGCTGGCGCTGCAGCACAACGACCTGGAAGGTGCGCGCAGCGGGCTGAAACAAGCGGTGGAACTCGCCCGTCAGATGGGCGATCGGGCCGCTGAAGGCCGGCATCTGGGCAATCTGGCCCTGATCGAGTATCGCAGCGGCGCGGTGGATGCCGCGCTGGACTGCTTCCAGGCGGCGCTGGTCATCGCCCGTGAACAGGGCGACCGCTTCACCGAGGGCGGTCTGCTGGGCAACATCGGCGGCGTGCTGCGCGACCTCGGCCAGTACGAGGCCGCCCGCGCTCACCTCAACGCCGCGCTGCTGATCGCCCAGGAGATCGGCGATGACCGCGGGCGCGGCATCTGGCTGACCAATCTGGCGCTGACTGCGCTGGATGAAGGGGACTATCCCGGCGCGGTCGAGCTGCTGGTGGAAGGCGTGCGCATCGCCCGTCAGATCGGCGACCAGCGCGGGCTGGCCGCGCGGCTGGAACATCTGGTGCGGGCGTACACCTGCGCGGAGACGCGCTTCGCCCCGTACTGGCTGGAACATCTGCGGGAAGCGTATGCCATTTACAGCCGCCTGGGCGACGCCGAAGGCATGGAGCGCGTCCGCAGCCAGCATCGGGCGTTGATCGAGCGGCAGCATGGCGGCCAGCCCTGAAGCCACGCCCCGCGCCCGGCACGGGATCGGGCGTCTTCTGCGCAGCGCCGGTCTGCTGCTGCGCCCGCTGTGGCGGATCCATCCCCCGGTGGTGATCGTCGTTGGCGCCAACCGACCGACCGCGCTGCAAACGCTGACGCTGGCGGCCCGCCCCAGCACCGACCGGCTGCATCTGCGCGACCTGTTCGCCGAAGGCCGCCGCTATTACATCAAGCTCGACGGCGCGGGCTTTCACATGACCAGCGATACCCGTCTGCTGTTCGGGTCGCATCGGCGGCGCAGCGGGCGCTCCGCCCTGATCGCTGCGACCGTGGATGGAGACGCGGACTCCGCCCTGACTCTGATCCGGCTGCAGGCGCGGATGTTCATCTGGCAGGCGGTGCGCGCGCTGCTGTGGCCGGCGCTGTTCGCCATCATCATCCTCAATGTCGGCTGGTGGGATCCGGCCCTGCGGATCGGCCTGGTGCTGCTCCTGACCGCGCTCTCGTGGACGGCGCACCGGGCGGACGCCGCGCTTCAGGCCAGCGAGATGATGTTCTTCATCCAGAAAGCGCTGGAAGATCTACCGCCGGCGTACATGCCAACGCTGGAGAGCGAACGCCCCGAAATCGTCAGCGCGCCGGATGCTGGCGCGCCCGATGCGGATTTTTCTGCGGCTTGGCAGCGTTTCTACCGTCAGCACCAGCGCGATGAGCGCGCCATCTAGGTGATAGCCATCTGAGTGATGACATTGATCACACCCGGCGCATGACAGCCGCCGCGTAAGAGCGCGCATCCCGCTGCGATCTGAACTCCTGATCGATCGTCGTATCCACGAAGGGGCATTGATTGATGAGTTCCGCCACGATCACCTGGGTCCAGGGGAAACAGTTCATCGGCACGGACAGCACCAAACATTCCGTCGTCATCTCCAGCGCCGATGAAGGGATCGGCATGAAACCCGCCGAACTGGTGCTGGTCGCGCTGGGAAGCTGCACCGCTTACGATGTCGTCAACATCCTGGAGAAGAAACGCGCGCACCTGACCGGCCTGACCGTGCAGGTGACCGCCGAGCGCGAACCCGATCCGCCGTGGACATTCCGCAAGTTCCACATCCACTACATCGTGACCGGGTTCAACCTGCGCGAAGAGGATGTCGCCAAAGCGATCAAGATCTCCGAGGAAAAGTACTGCTCGGTTTCGGCGACGCTCCGCCCCGCGGCGCAGATCACCTACGATTACGAGATCATCGAGGATCGCCAGCCGCAGGGATGACCTGCGCGAAACCGGGTTTTCCGCTGTCCGGCCCGCGGCGCGCTCACAAGATACGCACCGAGTCGAGCACGTGCTGGAAGACGGGAACCAGGTCGTCGCCCCGGCTGTCCGCCGCGTACAGCTCCAGGATGACGGTGTACGCGCCGCGCTGTGACGCGAACAGATCGACCTGACCGTAGGGCAGCCGCGTCCCGTCGTCCTCAAGCCGGTAGCTGTAGCGCAGCGTGCCATCGGGCGCGGCGGCGGTGTCGATCAGCGACAGGGCTGCCCGACCGGCGTAATACGCTTCCAGATACTCGCGCGTCACCTGATCGAGCGTGCGCGCGCCGGTCTCGATCAGCGTCAGGGCGATGAACGCCTCATCCTCGCTGCGCCAGACATGGGCGAGCGCGGCTTCGGGCCGCTCCCCGGAACGATCGGCGAACTGCCAGGCCTGGGGCACGCTCAGCGAGTACTGTTCGGTCGAAACGCGGACGGCGCGGGCGAACGGCGTCGGCAGCGCGGTGGGGATCGGCGGCGCGGGCGGCGCGAGCCGCGGGATGAGCGCGACGGCGGCCAGCGCGAGCAGCGCCACGACGGCCAGCGCGCCCAGCATCACGGCCCCCCGTCGAACGGGCCGTGACTGCGCCGCCGGCTCCGGGACGGCGGTCACGGTGCGCCCATCGGTCTCGATCGGGCGGGTCGCTGCGCGCGGGCCGGGCTGGGCCGTGGCTTTGGCCCGCGTCGGGATCGGGGTTGCGCGCTGCTGGCTGGCTTCGATCAGCGTGGGCTGGTCGTCGTGAACGGGCGCTTCGAGCACCGCCGTTGCCGGCTGTGTCACGGCCAGGGCGAACGCCTCGGCCAGTTCGCCCGCCGACGGATAGCGGTCATCGGGATGTTTGGCCGTAGCGCGGAAGATCACCCGCTCGACCGCGCCGGGGATGCCAGCGCGAAAACTGCGCGGCGACGGCATCGGCTCGTTGATGTGTTTGAGCAGCAGCGCCACCGGCGTCTCGGCTTCGAACGGTTCACGCCCGGTGAGCAGTTCGAACAGGACGACACCCAGGGTGTAAACATCGGAGCGCGCATCGAGCGGCAGGCCATTGGCCTGCTCCGGCGACATATAGGCCGGCGTGCCGATGATCGCGCTGCCCGTCAGGCTGGAATTGACCACGCGGGCGATGCCGAAATCGGTCAGGTAGGCGTTGTCCTGCTCATCGAGCAGGATGTTGCCCGGTTTCAGGTCACGGTGGATGATGCCCTGCTGATGCGCGTAATCGAGCGCCTGCCCCACCTGGCGGATCGGCTTGATCAGCGTCTCCAGATCGGGCAGCCCCCGGCGGATCCGCTGGGCCAGGCTGCCCCCGGCCAGATAGCGCATCGCGATGAACGGGATGCCGTCGGCCTCGCCGTAATCGAAGATCGGCACGATGTGCGGATGTTCCAGATGGGCGATGACATCGACCTCGCGCCGGAAGCGCTCGTAAAAACTCGGATCGTGCATCAGCGCGCGCGGCAGCACCTTGATGGCCACGATGCGGTTCATCGTGATCTGGCGCGCGCGATAGACCGTCGCCATGCCACCGCGCCCGATCTCATCCAGGATCTCGAAATGGCCCAGCATTCTGCCGGTCAGATTGTCCGACAGAGGGGTGCCGGGTTGGGTCGGGGGTTGGGTCATGATCGCTCGTCTCGCACTTCGATCGGGTGCAGCTCCAGCAGGGTTGTTTATATACCGGGTTCAGACGGGGCGCAACCGCGCCCCCGCCGCCGCAGCCTGACCGCGCCGCTCAGCGCGACCACCGCATCGAGCCACTGATCGGCGCGCAGGCCGGCGATCGATGAGACAGAGTCGCCGCGCAGCCCGCCGATGAAGAACATCCCCGCGCCCGCCAGCAGCAGCGCCAGCCCCCAGCGCCGCCCGCGCGCCGGGCGCAGCAGCAGGATCAGCCCGATGCCCGCCCCCAGCGCGACCCCGAACGCCCAGGTATTCCAGCGCGGCGCGGCCAGCCCGTAGACATCGGGCGCTTCGACAGCAATGCCGGGCGGCGCATCGGCCAGCGTGGCGATCTCCGCGCCGAAACCGCAGGTATTCTGCTGGCTGCCACAGGCCAGCCAGCCCGCGATCAGCAGGCAGGGGATGGCGGGCGCGCTCGCTTCCAGCAGCGCAGGGAGCGGGACGCCGCGCACTCGCGCCAGCACCGCCGCGCCGATCCAGCCGCCCAGCAGCGCGCCGTGCCAGTCGCTGCCCCCGCGCTGGATCTGGACGATCTCGCCCGGATTCGCGGAGAAGTAGTCCCAGTGCAGCAGGACGTGACCGGCCCGTCCCGCGATCAGCGCGCCGAACAGCGCCGCGAGCAGGCAGTCGATGACGCGCTCGGCGGGGACGCAGCGGCGCATCTGCCACACGACCGCGATTGCTGTCAACAGCGCCCCGGCCACGAGATACTCGGTATAAGTCAACGACGGGATCGAGACAACCACGCGCGACCTCCTGTCCCGATCATGCCGCGAACGAATGCGAAACGCCATACCGGGCCGTTCGCAGGTGCATCCCGACCCGGCGCCGATCCGGGCAGCGCCCTGCGCCCGATTGGATCGAAACGGTATAATCGGCATATTGGCACTGGAAACAGGATGGGCGCATGAAATCGATCATCCCGCTCGGTGTCCTGCTGCTGTCCGCCGCACTGACCGCCCATGCGCAGCCGACAGCGCAGACACTGCCCCCGACCCCGACGGCTCCCGCCAGCCTGAGCGCCGTCGTCGTCAGCACGACCAACATTCGTTCCGGCGCGGATACGCGCTTTCCGATCATCGGGCGCGCCGCAGCGGGCGAGACCGTCACCCTGATCGGGCGCGATGCAGCCGGGCGCTGGCTGGTGATCGAACGCGAGCCGCTGGACGGCTGGATCCCGTTCTTTTCCGTCCGCGCGGATGGCGATCCACTGGCGCTGCCGGTGTTCATCCCCGATGCGGATGATCCGACCGAGGGCGGGCCGACCGCTTATGCCTACGGCCTGATCAATGTGCGCGCCCGCCCATCGATCAGCGCGGAGGTCATCGGCCAGCTCGATGCAGGGACGACGGTGCGCATCACCGGGCGCAGTTCACTCAACAACGACTGGCTGTTGATCGCAGCGGATGAAGACGATGCCGACGATCCATTGACCGGCTGGGTGGCCTATTTCACCGTGCGCGTCAGCGGCTCGCTGGACGACCTGCCGATCCTGGGGACGGATTTCGCCGGACGGGTGATCGTGCCCGCGGAACAGATCGCGGAGGCGCTGTTCAATGTGCGCCTGCGCGCCGCGCCTTCAACGGATGCCGCAACCCTGCTGATCGTGCCGTTCGGCGCAGCAGTCGCCCCGATCGCGCGCAGCGCCGATGACGCCTGGATCTACTTTGGCTACAACGATGTCTTCGGCTGGGGGGCGCTCAATCTGTTCCGGATCGACCCCGATGCGCTGACCGCCCTGCCCGTTTTCGACGTCACCCTGTCCGCTGCGCCCACGGCGGAGCAGACGCCGGAGCCGACCGAACCGCCCGGCGCAGGAGGGCCATAAGTGCCGCGCCGCCTGCCCGCTCGCCTGCTCCGACCGATCGCACGCCACCTCAAAACGCCATCCAGCGGCGGCCTGACGCGCCGCCAGTTCCTCAGCGCCGGGCTGGCCGCCGCCGGAGCGCTGGCCGCTGACGGGATGCCGTACCCGGCCCGCGCCGCTCAGCGGACTGCGCCGGATCTCCCCCGGATCGCGATCGTCGGGGCCGGGGCCGCCGGCCTGACCTGCGCTCACGAACTGGAGCGGAACGGCATCCCGGTCAGCGCGATCTACGACGCTGGCGCGCGGGCCGGCGGGCGCATTCATTCGCTCGATCTGTTCGGACGGCCGGGCAGCGCCGAGGCCGGGGGCGAATTCATCGACGGCTGGCACACCGAGCTGCTCGATCTGGCCGCCGACCTCGGCGTGCCGGTGCGCGAGACCACCGATTTCTTCGCCGATCTCGCTGACAGCTACTGGTTCGGGGGAGCGCTGCTCGACGAGCGCGCTTACCTGCGCCTGTGGGAGCCGATCGCCGCCGCCTGTGAAGCCGATCTGCCGCTGCTAGAGGGGTACTCCGATCTGTTCTACAACGATCACCCGCCCGGCGCGCGCCAGCTCGACGTGAGCGCCGCTGACTGGATGGCGCGCCACAGCCTGCCGGAGCGCTCCCGCGCGGCCCTGGCGACCGCCCTGGCCGGGGAATATGGCCGGGATCCGGGGGCGCTGTCCGCGCTGCTGATCTTCTACCTGCTCGATTATCTATCGCCGGAGATGCTGCCCACGCCGCCGGAACGCGAGGGGCGCACTTATCAGATCGCGGGCGGGAACAGCCGGCTGATCGATACGCTGGTCACCCGGCTGCGCGCGCCGCTGGAACTGGGCGCGCGCCTGATCGCGCTGGAAGATCGCGGCGGGGGCTACCGGCTGACGTTCGAGCGGGCGGGGGCGCGCCTCACCGTCGATGCGGAACTGGTGATGATCGCCGTGCCCTTCTCCACGCTGCGCCGCGTCGATCTTCAGCTTGACCTGAACGACCTTCAGCGGCGCTGCATCCAGGAACTGGGCTATGGGACGAACGCCAAGCTGTTCATGGCGTTCGATCCGCGCCCGTGGGAGATGAACGGCCAGAGCGGGACGCTGAACGGGGAGCCGCCGCTGCAATTGACCTGGGAGACCGTCCACGGGCGCGACGGATCCGCCGGCATCCTGGTTCACTACGCCGGCGGACAGTCCGGTCTGGAGGTCGGCGCCGGCGATCTCGCCGATCAGACAGCCGCCCTGCTCCCCGCGCTGGAACGCGCTTTCCCCGGCCTGGAGGCGGCCTACGCCGGCGCGGCGCACCGCGTCACCTGGGCGGATCACCCGGATTTTCTGGGCAGCTACGCCTGCTACCTGCCCGGTCAGGTGACCGCCTTCCGGGGCATCGAGGGGCGGCGCGCCGGGCGCGTCCGCTTCATCGGCGAGCACACCAGCCGCTCGCACAGCGGCTACATGAACGGAGCGGTCGCCTCCGGCAAATATGCGGCCTGGGAACTGTTCGGCTGAGAGAGGGACATCCGTGGGACGTCTGAATGGCAAGATCGCGCTGATCACCGGGGGCAATTCCGGCATTGGCCGGGCGACGGCGCTGTTGTTCGCCAGGGAAGGCGCGCAGATCATGATCGCGGCGCGCAATCCCGACAAGGCCGCCGAAACTGTGGAGGCGATCCGCTGGCTGGGCGGGAACGCGGCCTTCACCCCCTGCGACGTGCGCGATCCGCAGCAGTGCACGGCGGCGGTCGAGGCGACGCTGGCCGCGTTCGGTCGGGTCGATATCCTGTTCAACAACGCGGGCATCGTACCGCGCGGCACGATCCTGGATACGCCGATCGAAACCTGGCACGACGCTTTCGCCAGCAACGTGCACAGCATCTTCTACATGAGCCGGGCCGTCCTGCCGGTCATGATCGCACAGGGCGGCGGCGTGATCGTCAACAATGCCTCGGACTGGGGGCTGGTCGGCGGGCAGAATGCCGCCGCCTATACCGCGACCAAAGGCGCGGTCGTCCAGCTCACCCGCTCGATGGCGCTCGATCACGGTCGGCAGGGGATCCGCGTCAATGCCGTCTGCCCCGGCGATACGGTGGTCGAACGCTGGCGCGAGTCCGGCTACGGGGGTGAAGGGGCGGCGGCGGATTTCGAGGGGTTTCTCGATCAGCTCGGCCAGGCGTTCCCGCTGGGGCGCGTCGGCCAGGTCGATGAGATCGCGCGCGCTGTGCTCTTTCTGGCCTCGGACGACTCGTCGTATATGACCGGGGCGCTGCTGGTCGTCGATGGGGGCAACACAGCGGGCGGGGCCAGCACGCGGTATTAGACCAGCGCAGCAGCCGGTATAATAGCGCGCTGATATCGATATCAGGGGGATATCCCGCCCGTGCTGCGCTACAACCTGCGCTACCAACTGTTCCTCAGCTTCAGCGATGCCGTGCTGATCCTCATCGCGCTGGCGCTGTCGTCCTACCTGCGCATTCACATCGATCTGGGCATGGAAGCGCCGATCAGCACGTTCATCCCACAACCGATCCTATACGCGATCGCGGCGGGGCTGTTCGCCTTCGCCTACGCACAGATGGGGGTGTACACCGCGCACGGCGGCGCGCCGCTGGGCCTCAAACTGCGGCGCATCCTGGCCGGGCACGCGCTGGCGACGCTGCTGTTTCTGGGTGCGCTGTACATCGGCTTCCGCGATTTTTCGCGCCTGCAGGTGATCTACTTCGTGACGATCGCCTTCGTTTTGATCGCGCTGCACCGTGCCATGCTGACCGCGCTGAGCGCGCGCATCCTGCCGTACATCAACACGCGGCGCAACGTCATCATCGTCGCGGTGACCGAAAATGCCCGCACCGTGGGCGAACGGGTGCGCGCCAACGCCCGCGCCGGCCTCAACCTGATCGGCTACGTCGCCCCGCCGGAACTCGATCTGCCCGTCCTGAGCGGGGAGATCCTGGGTGGGATCGACGATCTGCCCGCCCTGGTCAAGGCGCACCGCGTCGATGAGGTCATCATCGCCGTCAAATGGTTCGATCAGCAGGCCAGCGATCTGGTCTCACATATCATGCGCCTGCTCGAGGCGTTCAACGTCAACATCCGGCTGGCCCCGGATTACTCTGAACTGGCCTACTTCCGCGCCAACCCGGAAGATTTCGACGGCGTGCCGCTGGTCGGCCTGCGCGAAAGCATCCTGACGCCGGTGCAGCGCCTGACCAAACGCGCGTTCGATATCGCCTTCTCGCTGCTGGTGCTGCTGCTGACGTGGCCGCTGTTCATCGTCATCGCCGTCGCCATCCGGCTGGATTCGCCCGGGCCGGCGATCTTCCGTCAGCTCCGCGTCGGGCAGCACGGGCGGCGCTTTGTGATCTACAAGTTCCGCACCATGTACGTCGGCGCGGAGGACATGATCAACCCGCATGAATTCATCAAGGGGCGGGATGATCCGCGCGTGACGCGCGTGGGGCGCTTTCTGCGCCGCACCAGCCTGGACGAACTGCCGCAGTTCATCAACGTACTCAAGGGCGAGATGAGCGTGGTCGGCCCGCGCCCGGAGGTGACCACGCTCATGCATAAGTACGAATGGTGGCAGCGCAAGCGCTTTGAAGTACCGCAGGGCATCACGGGCTGGTGGCAGGTCAATGGGCGGGCCGACCGCCCGATGCAGCAGCACACCGAGGACGATCTGTACTACGTCCGCCATTACTCGTTCTGGCTCGATATGCAGATCATCGTCCGCACGGCGCTGTCGGTCTTCACCCGCCGGGGCGCGTATTGAGAACAGATCGCATGTTTCAGCAGGACTCAGAATACCTGAAGCTCATCGTCGAACCGCTGCGCACATGCGCGGCCCATAAAGCCGCTGGGGGCATGACCAGCATTTACCGGTTGTCGCGCTGCTCTCCACCCAGATCGATACGGACGTGCTGCTGCGCTACCGCGCTGAACGCTGGGTGGTCATCACGGGCACGATCGGGGGGAATGATCCGTATCACTCCACATTTGATTTCATGAGCACCGTCTTCGGGTATGATCTGGCTGGATTTTTTGAGCGAAACAGCGAAATACTCCGCCAGCAGATACACCAGATCGTGACCGATCTGCTCTCACCGGAGGCCCGTTGAACCGCGATCGCGCTGATCTTCATCAACGCGCCGATTACACCTATAAGCATAATCGCCATGCCGGACGTCATGGGTGGCTGCGGCTCACTCCAGCTTACTCTGTGAAAATTGTCGAAGCGATCATCGGCACATTCGATCATCCGATGCACCTTCTCGATCCGTTTTGCGGCACAGCAACAACGGCACTGACCGCGTCCTATCTCGGCCATGAAGCGGTTACACTGGATATCAACCCGTTTCTTGTATGGCTGGGCCGGGTTAAAACTGCGTTTTATTCAGCAGATACCCTTCAGCATACCAAAGTACTTTCCGCGCGCATCATCGCTGCGATCAACGATATCCCCCGGGAAGCCGCCGACCTCCCGCCGCTCCACAACATTGAGCGCTGGTGGCCGGAGGAGACGCTGTCGTTTTTATCCCGATTACGCCGGGCGATCGACTCTGTCAGCGCGGCAGGCACACAGGAACATGATCTGCTGCTGGCTGAAATGCTCGCCCGGCTCGGTCTCCGTTCGGTGGAATGCCGTCCGCTGCGCAAACGCAGTTCGAAGAGAGAACTGATCGAATTCGACGTTTTCGCTGTATGGCCGTGAGTCGGCCCTATCGTCTCCCTGTCCCCTTTCTCCGTACCCTCCCCCTCCGCACTGACGCGGACAGGCCGCGATGGCCCGGACGGAACGGATTGACGGACCCGTCTATCCTCTCGTCCTGACAAAAAAACACGCCCCACTGTGATCGCACAATGGGGCATACCGGTGAGTTCGCGCTGGGGGCCGGGGAAATGCGCGGGCACTTCCCCCGGCCCGATCAACTGCTTTTATCGGACTTCGAGGATGTTACCGCTGGTTGCGTCGATATACACCCGCGCGCCGCGTCCGAAATCCACGCGCCAGGCCAGCGCGTAATTGTGCCTGGGGCCGCGGAATTCGAGATCGACTTCTTCGAACGGACGATCGCCGATCACCGACCGGGCAATCCCGAGCGCCTGATCGAGATCGATCATCGGCAGCGTGGTGATCGGGTTGAGGTTGCCGCGCATCCGCCACGGCTCCGTCTCAACGATCTGACCGCTTCTCGCGTCCACGTACACGGCCATCCCGTTATTCAACTTGAGATCCCAGGTCAGCGGCCCCCGATCGCGGCTGCGTTCGCGGGGTTCAAGCTCAGCCGACACCAGCAGAGCGCCCGGATACTGCGTCAGCGCGATATTCAGGGCCTGATTGAGACCCAGCAGACCGGCCCCCTGCCCCTGATTGACCGACATCGGAGCGGGCGGCATCGGCGGAACCGGCGGGATCGGCGCGGTTGAAGACGTACTGCGCCCTACCACGTCCCCCGTCTGAGCGTCCACCTGGACAATCGTGCCGTTATCCAGCCGCGCTTCCCAGATCCGCAGTTGATCCTGGGGCCGGGTGATCAGTTGCAGCGATACCACAACTGAACCCGGATAAACCGCCTGAACGGATGCTTCGGCTTCCACAATGCTGATCGCAGGGGGTTGCGCTGCAGCCGCTTGCAGCAGCACCAGCGGAATTGCCAACAGGATGAGCAGGATCGTACGACGCATCGGTGATTACCTCCTGTTTGCCTGATCGTATGTGAGACACCATATCATATCGCTTCCTGCCCGGTCAACCGATCACGCTGGCGATCGTCCGTTTACACATGAAATTTTCATCATCTTGATCTTCTAAATTACACAAGAAAGAAAAAGATTACTATGAAAAACGAATTTATTTCCCTGTTTGAGATATTCCGCCGGATGGCTGTCGATTACAGTGCTGCTTCCCTCCGCGCTGATACGCACGTGCCGGAAGCGACTATACTGGATTCATCGCCATATGCTGCTGCGTACGGGTGATCGATGTCCCGGTTGAATGCCCTGTTCTCATCCCTGCACCACCGCTGGCGCGCCTATTCCCTGCGCCGCCGGATCGTCCTCAGCGCCGCCGCGCTGCTGCTGATCGCGCTGGGCGGCTTCTGGGCGTGGCTGACCTGGGATCTGCCGTCGATCGACCGCATCGATGCGGGGCTGGCGCTGCCATCCACGCGCATCTACGACCGACATGGCCGCCTGCTCTACGAGATCATCCCGCAGGCGGAGGCCGGCGGTCGCAATACCGTCATCCCGCTGGCGGATATCCCGCTGGCTTGTCGTCAGGCTGTCATCGCCACCGAAGACCTCAATTACTACGCCCATCCCGGCATCGATCTGATCGGGATCATCCGCGCCGCATGGATCAACCTGCAGGGGGGCGAGACGCTGGCCGGAGGCAGCACGATCACGCAGCAGGTGGCGCGCATCCTGCTGCTCGACCCCGAACAGCGGGCCGAACGCACGCTGCGGCGCAAGCTGCGCGAGATGATCCTGGCCGTGCAGCTCGCCGCGCGCTACAGCAAGGATGACGTGCTGGCGCTGTACCTCAATCAGGCGTATTTTGGCAACCTGGCCTACGGCATTCAGGCGGCGGCCCGGGCCTATTTCGGGATCGATGCGTCGGCGCTGTCGCTGGCGCAGTGCGCTCTGCTGACGGGCCTGCTGCAATCGCCCGCACGCTACGACCCGCTCACCGCCCCGGAAGCGGCGGCGGAACGGCAGGCCGTCGTGCTGCGCCTGATGCGCGACGCCGGTTTCATCACCGCCGACCAGATGACACGCGCGCAGGCCGAGGATCTGGCTTTCGCCTCGGTGCGCTTCCCGATCGAAGCGCCGCACTTCGTCATGGCCGTCATCCGCCAGCTCGAGCGCGATTACGGAGAGGCCATGCGGACGCGCGGCCTGGTTGTGACCACCACGCTCGACCTCGACTGGCAGCGCGCAGGAGAGACGATCATCCGCCGCCAGCTCGACGCGCTCAACCATCCGCCGCCGGGGCGCGCCCCGGCCAATGCCCACAACGCTGCGCTGGTCGCGCTCGACCCGCTCACCGGCCAGATCCTGACGCTGATCGGCAGCCCGGATTACTTCGACGAGTCGATCGACGGCGCGGTCAATGCGGCGCTGGCGCCGCGCCAGCCGGGCAGCGCGCTCAAACCGTTCACGTATGCCGCGGCCTTCGATCCGACGCGCCCCGACCCGTGGACGCCCGCGACGATGGTGCTCGATGTCGAGACGCCGTTCGTCACCCGGCGGCTGGAGTCGTACACGCCCGCCAACTTCGGCCTGGTCGAACACGGGCCGGTCAGCGTGCGCGAGGCGCTGGCGTCGTCGTTCAACATCCCCGCGGTGATCGCGCTCGATCACATCGGCGTGCCCGCGCTGGTCGAACTGGCGACGAACGCCGGGATCACGACGCTGGCGCGCAACCCCAACCTCGATCTGGCCGTCACCCTGGGCGGGGGCGAAGTCCGCCTGCTCGATCTGACCGCCGCATACGGCATCTTCGCCACCGGCGGATATCGTGTCCAGCCGGCCTATCTGCTGCGCGTCGAAACTGCGGACGGTCAGCCGCTTTACGAATGGCGACCGCCGACGGATCGGCTGCGCGTCATCGATGAGCGCGTCGCTTACCTGATCACCGACATCCTGAGCGATGATGCAGCGCGCATCCCCGGCTTCGGGCGCAACAGCGCGCTCAACATCGGCCAGCCCGCCGCCGCCAAGACCGGCACGACGACCGACTTCCGCGATAACTGGATCGTCGGCTACACCCCGGATCTGATCGTCGGCGTGTGGGTGGGCAATGCCGACAACACCCCGATGCAGGGGGTGACGGGCGTCTCCGGCGCGGCCCCGATCTGGAATCGCTTCATGCGCGCGGCGCTGGCGGGACGCCCGGAGCAGGACTTCACCATGCCGCCGGGCATCATCCGGATGGACATCTGTTCGCCTTCCGGCCTGCTGCCGACGCCGCAGTGCCAGCGCATCCGCACCGAACTGTTCATCGAAGGCACGCAGCCGACGGCGTATGACAGCATGTACCAGGTGATCGCCATCGATCGCGAGACCGGCCTGATCGCCGACGATCTGACACCGATCGAGCGCCGCGTCGCGCAGACGTTTCTGATCGTGCCGCCGGAAGCGCGCGACTGGGCGCTGCGTAACGGCGTCCCCCAGCCGCCAGCGGGCCGCGCGCGGGTGACGGAGACCGCCCGCGTGCGCCTGCTCGATCCGGATCCCTACACCGTCTTCGAGATCTCCCCCCTGATCCCGCTGGAGGCGCAGCGCCTGCGCTTCACCGCCGATGCCGCCGACGGCGTCGTCAGCGTGACCTACCGGCTCGACAGCGGCAGCGATACGCAGATCCTGGGGACAGTGAGCGAGCGCCCATTCGCGCTGTGGTGGACGCTCGCACCGGGATCGTACCGGCTGACCGCCGAGGCCGTCTTCGCCGATGGCACGCGCGCGACCAGCGAGTCGATCCCGTTCAGGGTGGCCCTGCCCGATCCATTCCCGCCGCCCCCGCCCGCCCCCGGCACGTCCGGCTCGCGCGGGTGAGCGGAAAACGCCGTCCTCAGCCGCGGCGCTGTCCGCCGGGCAGAGGGGGCGCGTGGGCAGAACAGCGATCGTCTGGTATGGTTGTTGCCCGCACGACACAGACAACAGAGCAGCCTGAGGAAGGGAAGAAACGATGAAGATCGGCGTGGTCGGCAGCGGCCTGGTCGGTGCGACGGCGGCGTATGCCCTGGTGATGCGCGGCGTCGGGCGGGAGATCGTGCTGGTGGACAAGAACGAACGGCGGGCGCTGGCGGAAGCGGACGACATCTTCCATGCCGTCCCGTTCGCCGAACCGCTGAGGGTGCGGGACGGCGGTTACGCCGATCTGGCGGGCAGCCGGGTGGTGATCATGGCGGCGGGCGTCAACCAGCGCCCGGGTGAGACGCGCATGGAACTGCTGGGGCGCAACGCCGCCGTCTTCCGCGAGGTCATCCCGCAGATCCTCGATCACGCCCCCGACGCCGTGATCGTGGTGGCGACCAACCCGGTCGACGTCATGACGCATTACACCGCGCGCATCGCCGCGGAGCGCGGCATCCCCCGCGGGCGCGTGCTGGGCAGCGGCACCACGCTCGACACGGCGCGCTTTCGCGCGCTGCTGGGGCGGCATCTGCACGTCGATCCGCAGCACGTCCACGCTTACGTGATCGGCGAGCACGGCGACTCGGAAGTGCTCACCTGGTCGCTGGTCTCGGTTGGCGGCATCGATCTGGATACCTACGTGCGCGTTTTCGGCCTGCCGCCGCTGGACGATGCGGCGCGCGCCGCGATCGACGAAGGCGTGCGCCGGGCCGCCTACCGGATCATCGAAGGCAAAGGGGCGACGTACTACGGCATCGGGTCGGCGCTGGCGCGCATCATCGACGTCATCACCCACGATCAGGATGCGATCATGACCGTGTGCGCGCCGATGGACGAAGTCGCCGGGGTGCGCGATGTCACGGTGGCGCTGCCGCATCTGCTCTCCGGGGACGGGGTGCAGCAGGCGCTGCCGATGGATCTGAGCGCGGCTGAACAGGAAGCGCTGGCGCGCTCCGCGGCCACGGTCAAAGCGGCGATCGAACAGCTCGGTTAGGCTGGGATCGCCAGCAAAAAAGCCGCAGTCCGCGATCCTGCGCTGGATCGCGGACTGCGGCTTCATCGTCCGCCTGCGGAGCGGACGCTCACTCGTCGTCGGCCAGCGCCTCGATCTGCTCGTCCGTCATGCCGAAGCGGCGCTTACGCCCGGCGTAGGTCTCCAGCGCCTTGTGCAGCTCGGCCTCATCGAAATCGGGCCAGTAGATCGGTGTGGCATAGTATTCAGCGTAGGCGGCCTGCCAGATCAGGAAATTGCTCACGCGCAGCTCACCGCTGGTGCGGATGATCAGATCGGGATCGGGCAGACCGCTGGTGTAGACGTAGCGGCTGATCACCTCTTCCGTGATCTGATCGGCGGGGATGCCGTCGGCGACGATGCGGCGCACCGCGCGGACGATCTCATCGCGCCCGCCGTAATTGAACGCGACGTTGAGGATGAGGCGGTTGTTGCCAGCCGTGCGCTGGCAGGCCGTGCGGATCTTCTCCTGCAGGCGCGGCGGCACGTTATCCATCTCGCCCAGATGCCGGATCTGCACCCCGTTGCGATCCAGTTCGTTCAGCTCGCGATCGATGAAGAATTCGAGAAACTTCATCAGCATCTGGACTTCGTAGCGCGGGCGGTTCCAGTTCTCGGTGGAAAAGGCGTAGATCGTCAGGATCTGCACGCCCTCGCGCACACAGGCCTCCAGGATGCGGCGCAGGTTCTCCACCCCGTGGCGGTGGCCTTCGGTGCGCGGCAGACCGCGCGCCTTCGCCCAGCGCCCATTGCCATCCATGATGATCGCGATGTGCCGGGGAACACGCCCGGCGGGGAGCGACGACGGGGCTGCGGCGCTGTCCGTCACCGGGGCTGACTCATCGGGATGTTCATCTGCTGCTGGAAGGCCGTCAAGGCCGTTGGCGCGCTTCGTCACCGCTGCAACCATCTCTGTGCTCACCTGCTCGCTCAGACTTCGAGGATCTCTTTTTCTTTATGTTTGCCGATCTCGTCGATCTGGCTGATGAATTTATCGGTCAGCTTCTGGATTTCCTCAGTGCCGTATTCCGCCTCATCCTCAGAGATCAGCTTCTCCTTCTCGTATTCCTTGATCTCATCGTTGCTGTGGCGGCGGATATTGCGAATGGCGACGCGCGCCTCTTCCATGCGCTTGTGCAGGAATTTGACCAATTCCTGCCGGCGTTCGCGCGTCAGAGGCGGCATGTTCAGGCGGATGGCATCCCCTTCGACATTGGGGTTGAGGTTGAGATCGGACGAGCGGATCGCTTTTTCGATCGATTTGGTCGCGGATTTGTCATACGGGCGGATCAGGATCTGCATCGGCTCCGGCGTCGAAATGGTCGCGAGCTGGCGCAGCTCGGTCTCCTGCCCGTAATAATCTATCTGCAAGCGCTCGACCAGCGCCGGGCTGGCACGACCGCCGCGCATGCCGTGCAGATCGGTCTCGTAAACCGCCAGCGCCGATTCCATTTTCTTGCGAGCTTCTTTGAGAATGTCTTCTACCATGGTCGAGCCACCTTTTTCCCGAATTGATACACGCTGCTGTCTGCGTTTCCCCACTTCGGAGAGACGCAGGTGTCCGGTTGTTCACGCCACCCAGACCCAGTGGGTGAAGCGCAGGATCAGGATCGCCTGCCAGATCGCCATCCCGCCGACCCATGCGCTCCATACTAACTTTGATTTTAGCATTCCCGCCAATATGAAAAAACAGGGAAAGAGCAGCAGGGCGTGGCGGAAGACGCTGACATACTGCTGCTCCTCGTAATGGATGCTGAGCGACAGACCGAGCGTTGCGATCGCATACAACGCATATTCTGGCCGCATCCGTCCCCGAACTGCCTGCCAGCCCGCCGCAAAACACAGCAGCGTCATCAACACGATGATGGCAGCCGTTTCATGCTCGTGCCACAGAGCCTGGCCCGTTTGCGCGCGCTGAAGATAGGCCAGGAGCGACACATGCGGCAGGGTGAAGCTGCTGCCCCATCTCGCGCCGGTCGCAGTGAAGCCGGAGAAGCCCTGCGTATACAGGAAGGTCAGCATGAGCGCCGCGCCCACCGCCGGCCCGATCACCAGCGGCACGGCCCGCAGCGCGCGGCGCCAGCGATCACCGGGTGGCGCTGCAGCTATCATGCGGACGGCGATCCACCCCAGCGGGATGATCAGGATGATACCATGAAAGCGCGTCGGGACTGCCAGCGCGGCCAGAATCCCGGCGAGCAGCCAGCGCTGGCGCTCGGCCAGCAGAAAGATGCCGATGACCAGCGTCAGGTACAGCGCTTCGGTATACGGAATTATCAGGTAGAAGGCGGTGGGAAAGGTCAGGAAGAGCAGGATGACCGCGATCGACGATCGATCGCTGCCGAAGTGCGCCCGTGCCAGCCGCGCCAGGCCCAGCACGACCAGAGCGGAGCAGACAAGGTTGACGATCATACCGGCCAGCACCAGGTTGCCGCCCAGCAGGCCGAAGGTGGCAGCTTCGAAACCGCGCACGACCGCCGGATAGAGCGGCGCGAAGGCGGTGAAGCTGGCTTCGCGGTAGCCGTCCTGCGCCAGCGCCAGATACCACAGCACATCCCAGCGCAGCCACGGCCGGACGACTGCCGCCAGCGGCATATCCGGTGTCAGCAGGCGGGTGTAGTAGGGCCAATCCGGATCATCGTGTTTGAACTGGGGATCGGGCACGGGGATGATGGATGTCGTCCACAGGCCGAACAGCAGCACTGCGATCGCCCAGCCGATGGAGATCACCAGGATGAGGCGGGATCGACCGGGCAGGAATGATCGGTCAGGCAAACGCAATGAGTCGGATTTCATCCGGGGTGTCCACTCGAACAGCGGAAAACGAGCCGATAGCAAGACTGCGACCGCTGTCACCGCGAACGGACGGACTGAACCGATCGGCCCACCGCCGCATCAGCTATCCGCCCGTGGGCTGGCTTTTGCCCGGCGCGCCTTTGCGCACGTCCGGGCTGGCGGCGTGCGCCCAGCCCTCCCAGCCGCGCGCCTGCCAGGCGGCGTACAGGGCGACCGAGCCAACCGTCGCCACGTTCAGGCTGGCGACGCGCCCGCGCATCGGCAGGCACACCAGCAGATCGCAGGTATCGCGCACCAGGCGGCGCATGCCCTCCCCTTCGCTGCCCAGCACGATGCCGATCGGCATGTTGAGGTCGGTCTTGTCGATCGGCGGGATATTCGGGCCGATATCCAGCCCGACCATCCAGATGTCATCCTGCTTGAGATCCTTCATCGTCTGCACCAGATTGGTGACCTGGACGACGCGCAGATGTTCGACCGCGCCGGACGAAGCGTTGACGACCGCGGGCGTGACGGCCACGCTGCGCCGTTCCTGGATGATGACGCCGTGCACCCCGACGGCATCGGCGATGCGCAGCAGCACGCCGACGTTCTGCGGGTCTTTGAGCAGATCGAGCAGCAGCAGGAACGGCTTTTCGCCCTTCTGTTTGGCCGCGCTGAGGACATCCTCCGTGTCGGTATACGGGTACGGGCCGACGCGCAGCGCCATATTCTGGTGATTGGCCCCGTTGGCCAGATCGTCCAGGATGCGCCGGGGGACGCGCTTGACTTTGACGCCGCGATCGGCGGCGGTCGTCACAATTTCGGCGACGATGCCGCGTTCCTCGGTCGTTTCCGTCAGCAGGAGCTGCTCGAACTGCCGGCGTCCCGCCCGCAGCGACTCCATGATCGCCCAGTGTCCGTAGATGAATTCCGGCATCGCCTTACCCCTCGATCTTCCAGATCGTGCCGTCGGGCCGATCTTCGAGCACCACCCCCAGCCGGGCCAGCGCATCGCGCAGCCGGTCGGCTTCGGCCCAGTTTTTGGCGGCGCGCGCCCGCTGCCGCAGATCGATGATCAGCTCGATCAGACCGGCCTCGCGGGCGGCGTTCCCGACGCTGGCTTCCGCGGCGGGCAGCAGACCGAGCACCTGGCCGGCGGTCTCCTGATAAGCCCGGTCGATGGCGCTGAGCACCGCCGACGAGACCTTCGTCCCGCTGTTGAGCAGCGCGTTGACCTCGCGCGTGAATTCCTGCAGCGCGGCGATCGCCACGGGGGTGTTGAAGTTGTCATCCATCGCGGCGGTGAAGTCGGCGCGCAGCCGGTCGATGACGGGCTGGAAGGCCGCCCCGTCCCCCTCCGGCGCGGCGCTGGCCAGCGCGCGCTGGTTCAGCCGATAGGCGTTGACGATCCGCTCCCAGCCGCGCGTGGCCGCTTCCAGCGCGTCATGGCTAAAATCGATCGGGTTGCTGTAATGCACCGACAGCATGAACAGACGGATCGCGCCCGGCGGGTAGCGCTTGAGCGCTTCCTCGATCGTCAGCACATTGCCCAGGCTCTTGCTCATCTTGACGCCTTCCAGCGTCAGGCTGCCGACCAGCAACCAGTATTTGGCGAACAGCGCATCGTTGGCGCACTCACTCTGGGCGATCTCCGACTCGTTGTGGGGGAAGATGTTGTCGATACCGCCGCCGTGGATATCGAACGACGGGCCGAGGTACTTGAGCGCCATGGCCGAGCACTCGATGTGCCAGCCGGGGAAGCCGACGCCCCACGGGCTGTCCCAGCGCAGGATATGTTCGGGGTCGGCTTTCTTCCACAGCGCGAAATCTTCCGGGTTGCGCTTTTCGCCGCGCACGGCCAGGCGCACCCCGGCTTCCTGCTCTTCGATGCGCCGGTTGGAGAGTTTGCCGTAGTCCGGGTCGGTGGTGACGTCGAAATAGACGCTGCCGTTGACCACGTAAGCGTGTCCTTTGGCGATCAGCGTCTCGATCATCTTGATCTGTTCGGGGATGTGACCGCTGGCGCGCGGGGAGATATCGGGCCGCTGCACGCCCAGCCGATCCATCGCCTCGAAATAGGCGCGGGTATAGGTTTCGACGATCTGCATCGGGACGGCCTGAAGCTGGGCCGCCTTGCGCAGGATGCGATCTTCGCCGGTATCGAGCAGGTGGCCGACGTCGGTAATGTTCTGGACGTACAGGACGTTGTAACCGCTGGCGCGCAGGTAGCGCACGATGACATCGAAAGCGATATACGTCTTGGCATGGCCGATGTGCGGCACGTCGTAGACGGTGGGGCCGCAGACGTACATGCGCACCTGCCGTTCGTCCAGCGGGACGAAATCCTGCATTTCGCGGCCCAGAACGTTGAAAACACGCAGCGGCATAGCCAGTCTTTCCTCGATAGCGTGGATACAATACAGAGTGGGAAACGCCCGGTCGTCCGGTGAACGCGCGGGCATCAGGGCGCATCGCCAGACCGGGGCGGCATCGCCGGGAAACAGTCTGCGCCCGGATGCGCCCGCGCGGTTCGACATCGATGCGATCCTGTGCCATTATTCTAACGCATCGCTGGCGAACGGTACAGGCCGCTGCGTTGTGAGGGGAGGAGCATGGCGATCCGCATCGGCAGACAGCCCGTCAGGCCTATCCGGCAGGCGCGGCGCGCCCATCTGCCGGCGCTGCTGTTCAGCCTGCTGCTGCTGATCGGGTCGAGCCTGCCTTACCTCGGCGGCATCGCCCGCGAAACCCCGGACTGGCAGTTCAGCGGGCACGTCTTCGGCGTGGAGGATGGGCACAGTTACCTGGCCAAGATGCGCCAGGGCGCGCGCGGCGATTTTCTGTTCCGCCTGTTTTACACCGCTGAGCCGCATCCCGGCGTGCCGCTGATCTTCCTGCCGTACATGCTCACCGGCTGGATCGTGGGGCGCGTCGTGCCGGAAACCAGCCCGGCGCACACCGACGCGCTGATCGTCGGCTTCCATGTCTTTCGTCTGCTGAGCGCGGCGGCGCTGCTGGGGGCGCTGTGGCGCTTCACCGGGCGCTTCGTCGCGGCGCCGCGCCCCCGCCTGACCGCGTTCGTGATCGCCTGCGTCGGCGGCGGGCTGGGCTGGGCCGTCGTGCTCGGCGGCCTGACGGAGACGCTGGGCACGCCGCCGGAGTTCTATATCCCGGAAGGGTTCGGCTGGCTGCCGATCTACGGCCTGCCGCACATCGCCCTGGGACGGGCCGCGCTGCTGCTCGGCCTGAGTCTGATCCTACCGGCGCACCCGGCGTTCAGGCACGGAACAGCCGCGCCGACGCGGCGGTCGAGCATGCTGGCCGGGGCGTTCTGGATCGTCGTCGGGCTGTGCGTGCCGTTCTACCTGGCGGTGCTGTACGTGGTGCTGGCCGCCTGGATGATCAGCATCTGGCTGCGGACGCGCGCGCTGCCGCTCATCTGGGTGCGGCGTCTGCTCATCCCGGTGGCCCTGACCCTCCCGTTTTTCGGCTATTTCGCGCTCGCCTTCACCGGCAACCCGGCCTTCGCCCGCTGGTCGGCGCAGAACATCCTCGCATCACCGCCGCCGCTGCTGTACGCGCTGGCCTACGGCCCGCTGGCGCTGCTCGCGCTGGCCGGCGCCCCGTGGATCTGGAAGCGCGCTGGCCGGGGACGCGCCGGGGCCATGCTGCTCATCGCCTGGCCGCTGATCGTCCCGGTGCTGGTCTATCTGCCGATCAACGTGCAGCGGCGGCTGGCTGAGGGCGTGATCGTCCCGCTGGCGCTGCTGGCCGCTTACGGCCTCGAACGCCTGGGGCGGACGTGGGTCAGCGTCGGGGTCGTCTTCGCGCTCAGCCTGAGCACACTGCTGATGTGGGGCGGCGGTCTGTTCGCCACGCTGGTGGCCCCGCCGGCGCGCCCGATCTTCATCCCGGCGGGGGATATCGCCGCGCTCGACTGGCTGCACCAGCACAGCCAGCCGGGGGCGGTCGCTGTCTCGACTGCGCCGACCGGCAATCTGATCCCGGTCTACACCCACCTGCGCGCTTACGTCGGCCTGGGCACGGAGACGATCGCCTATACAACCCGAGTCGAGCGCACCGATGCCCTGTTCGCGGGAAGCCTGGGCGACGCATCGGCTGTGCTGGATGGCGCCTGTCTGCCTGACGACGCGCGGCTGTGCACCGATCCCGCCGCCTATATCCTTTATCTAAGCGCGGAGCTGGCGCTCGATCGCGAACGGGCTTTCGCGCCGCCGCCGGGCTGGCGCGCGATCTACACGGACGAAACGCGGATCATTTTCGGACGATGAACTGATCATGACCTCGACTCACCTGCATCCCCCCGTGCAGCGCCTGCGCGCGCTCAAAGATCTGCCCGGCCTGCGCGCGCTCGACCGGCTGGTGCATCATCCGGGATTTCTCTTCGTCTTCATCCTGTTCTTCTGCGCGGTCGTGGTGCTGCGGCTGCAGGTGAACAGCTACGACAATACCATCCACCGCCGCGCGTCGATCAACGTCTACCTGAACCACCGTTTCCCGTTCGAAGACCCGATCGAGCGGGCGTTCACCCTGTATTTCCATCCGACGCACACGGCCTTCCTGACCGCACCGTTCGTCATGTTCACCGAGCGCCCGGCGGCTTTCTGGAATATCGTCCTGATCGCGATCCTGTACGCCGGGCTGCGCACTGGCTGGGCCGCGCTGATCGCGGCGACCTTCGTCATCTTGCCGCCGGGCGTGTTCGTGATCGCGGCGGCCAACATGCCCGGCATCACGACGGCGTTCGGCCTGATCTTCCTGCTGGCGGATAAGCGCGGGCCGCTGCGCGCGTTCTCGTGGGCGATGATGGCGGGCCGCCCGCAGGACAGCGTATTCACGCTGCTCTACAGCGGCTGGGAGGCCCTCCGTCAGCGCGACTGGACGGCGTTCGCGCTGGCCGCCGGCCTGATGCTGCCGACACTGGTCACGCTGAATCACTGGCTGGCGATCGTCCCGACGCAGGAGAGCGATCTGGCCATCAATCCAGGGGAGTTTTATTCGCTGAGCGTGAGCATCAACAACGGGATCCCCGCCGCCCTGTTAGCGGTCGCGCTGGTCTGGGGGTGGCGGCTGCTCACCATTCGGCGAGAAGCCGGGCGCATCCGTCTCGGGTGGCGGCGTTGGGGCACGCTGCCCCGCACGGAGCAGTACTGGCTGCTGACGATCGCCTGGCTGTTCGTCACGCCGTATTACCTCGCCTACATGCTGTGGATGGTGCTGCTGCCGGTGCGATTAATGAACGTACCGCGCCTGATCCTGACCGGCCTGATCGTCTTTGTGCTGGGCGACCGGTTCATGGAAAACCTGCTGCCGGTCGGGCCGCTGTACACCGGCGCGCTGCTGACGACCGCCGCGGTGACGCTGATCGCGCCCCGCCTGAACGCCGATCCGACTTAAGCGCTCGGTTTATCGACGGGGCGGGCGAAAATGATGCGCCCGGCTTCCTTGTTGATCAGCTTGGTCACTTCGACGAAGATCGTCCGGTCGAGGTACTGTTTGCCGTTCTCGACGATCACCATCGTGCCATCGTCGAGATAGCCGACGCCCTGACCGACCTCCTTGCCTTCCTGGAGGATGCGCAGCGCGAACGTCTCTCCGGGGATGTAGGCCGAACGCACGGCGTTGGCCAGCATGTTGATGTTGAGCACGGTCACGCCCTGCGCCCGCGCGACCTGGTTCATCGGGAAGTCGATCGTCAGGATCGGCGAATCGGTGCGCAGCGCCAGCGCGACCAGCTTGTCATCGACTTCGCTCTCCTCTTCAACATCGTCCTCGATGACGCGAAAGGCGATCGTCGGGTCGCGCTGAAGTTCGGTGAGTTTGGCCAGGCCGCGCCGCCCCCGGTTGCGCCGCTGCGTATCCGACGAATCGGCCACGCGATGCAGCTCATCGATCACAAAACGGGGCACGACCAGCGTACCGATCAGAAAGCCGGTCTTGGCGATATCGACGATGCGCCCGTCGATCAGCACGCTGGTATCGAGCAGATACTGAATTTCGCCCCGCGATGCGGAGTCGATGCGGTTGCTGCCCAGGCCCAGCCATTCGTGCAGAAAACTCCACACCTCGCGCGAGCGCGCGTTGAAGATCGTGCCGAACAGATATGCCAGCACCACCGACAGCGTGGCCGGGATGACATCGCCTAGCGGCCCGCTGAGCAGCGAGAACGGATACGCCAGCAGCAGGCCGAGCAGCAGACCGATCAACAGCCCCAGGATGCTGGTGAACAGGACTTCGATCGGCAGCTCGGTGATGATGCGGCGCACCTGACGGATCGGGCGGGTGGTGACGATCGGCGTCATGACCAGGCCGAACAGCGCCCCGACCAGGCCGAACAGGACGGACAGCGCGAAGTCGGGCAGGCCGAGCGGATCGGCCCAGTCCAGGCCGAGCCGGCTTCCGAGCAGCGCAAAGACGAACATGCCGATGACGCGCGCAGCGAAATCTGGGGACAAGGGGGAACTCCTCATGCATAAGCAACCGTCAGCGCCGGGGGCACAGCAATCGGGCGCTGGCTGTCCCGTGCGAGCGGCGGATGAATTCGGACATCACGTAAAGCGTGCAGCTCAACATGACAGCCGGATCGTAACATGGGGCGTTACACGGGTCAATAAGCGCCTGGTAGGGGCACGGCGCACCCTGCATCCCCGCTCTGCCCGTCGATGCCGCGCTGTTGTCCGTCAGGGGCGCGCTTCGTTATACTCCGCCCTGATCGACTCGATCGGCGCGGGCACTGCGGAAAGGATAAAGCCATGCAGTATCGCAACCTGGGACGTACCGGCTTGAAGGTCAGCGCGCTGTGCCTGGGGACGATGACGTTCGGCTGGTCGGCGGATGAAGCGGAGTCGTTCCGCATCCTGGATGCCGCCGTCGAAGCCGGCATCAATTTCCTCGACACCGCCGATATCTATTCGTACTGGATCGCGGGCAACCGGGGCGGCGAGTCGGAGACGATCATCGGCAGATGGTTGAAGGGCCAAGACCGGCGCAGCATCGTCCTGGCGACCAAAGTCCGCGGCCCGATGTGGCCCGGCCCGAATGGCAGCGGCCTGAGCCGCGCCCACATCATCCAGGCCTGCGAGGACAGCCTGCGCCGGCTGGGCACGGATTACATCGACCTCTACCAGACCCACTACCCGGACGACGAGACCCCGCTGGACGAGACGCTGACCGCGCTCGACGATCTGGTGCGCGCCGGCAAAGTGCGCTACATCGGCTGCTCGAACTATCCCGCCTGGCTGTTGATGAAAGCGCTGTGGACGAGCGATCGGCTGGGCGCGGCGCGCTTCGACTGCATCCAGCCGCACTACAGCCTGCTGCATCGCGCCGAGTTCGAGCGCGAACTGGAGGCGGCCTGCCTCGATCAGGGCGTGGGCGTGATCCCGTACAGCCCGCTGGCGGCGGGCTTCCTGACCGGTAAATACACCCGCGAGAACCGCCAGCCGGAGACCACGCGCTCCGAAAGCAGTCTGATCCAGCGGCTGACAGCCGATGAACGGGCCTATGACGCGCTCGATGTCGTGCGCGCCATCGCCGCCGAGCACGGCGCTCGCCCGGCGCAGATCGCGCTGGCCTGGCTGCTGGCCCGCCCATCGATCACCGCGCCGATCGTCGGCGCGCGCACGGTCGATCAGCTCCAGGACGCGATCGGCGCGGAGGCCATCGCCCTGACGCCGGATCAGATCAGCCAGCTCAGCGCGGTCAGTCAGGGTTTTTGAGCATCGGCGGGCGGGTACGGCAGGGTGAAGGTGAACGTCGATCCCTGACCGACGACGCTGCTCACTGTGATCGTCCCGCCCATCTTGATGACGTGTTCGTGCACGATCGACAGCCCGAAGCCGCTCCCCGCGATCCCGGCGGTATTGCTTCCCCGGAAGAACGGCTGGAATATCTTCTCCGTTTCCTGCTCCGGGATGCCGATGCCCTGATCGCTGACGCTCACTGACCAGCGATCGGTCTTTGCGCGCACCTCGACCGCGATCACCGTCCCCGGTGGGGAGTACTTGATCGCGTTGTGGAGCAGATTGGTGAGCACGCTCTCCAGCAGGGCGGGATCGCACCAGGCCAGCCCATCATCGCCGGAGAGCGTGAAATCGTGCGTCCCGTCGTCGATCTGCCGCAGCCGGTCGATGACCTGCCCGCACGCCGCTTTCAGATCCAGGGCGTGCGGCGCCGGGTTCGTCTGGAGCGCTCGGTCTCTGGTATAACGCAGCGCATCCTCGATCAGCCGGCCCATGCTGACGAGCTGATCGCGCGTCAGCGTCAGCTTTTCGGCGATGCGCTCTGGCGGCAGTCGAGAGGCATAGTTGAGGACGATCTCCAGAGATGACAGCGCCAGCGTGAGCGGGGTGCGCAGCTCATGGGCCACCAGCGCGATGTAGCGGTCGCGCAGCGCGCGGATCTCGCGCTCTTTTTCCAGATCCAGCTCGAGCTGGCGCGCGATCACGCGCTGATTCTCCAGTTCCAGCCGCTCGGTGATCACCTGGCCGATCCCCAGAGTGCGCCCGTCAGCCAGCCGGACGTTGGCCCAGGATGTATCGACTATTTTTCCTGTTCGGACTCGAGTCTTGAAGTCGCGCCATTCCCCGGTCGCCGCGCGGATGAAGCCGATCACCTGCTCGCGTTCGGCCTCATCCGGGTAAAACTCGGCCATGATATTCGGATGCGCGCTCATCGCTTCCGCCGTCCAGCCGGTGACGGTGGTGAAATAGTCATTGACGTAGATATACTTTGCGGCGGGATCGTTCAGCACCAGCATGAGCGGGATCTTGGCGAACATGGCGGAGAGCATGTTCTCCCGTTCGGCCAGCGCCCGCTGCAGGGTGAACAGCGGCGTGACATCGCGCCCGATCGCCTGGATCTCGGTGACGACGCCGCGCTCATCCCGGATGCCGTAATCGACCCACTGCACCCAGCGCAGCTCACCGCCGATCGTGTATGCAGCGACGATGTTGACGTCCGGCGTGGGGTCGCGCAGCACGGTCTGAATGCGCCGATACACCATCTCCGGATCGAGCACCTGCTGCAGCGTCAGGAAGCTGGTTCCGATCAGCTCTTCGCGCGGTTTGCCGAAATACGTGCAGTAGGCCTCGTTGACGTAGGTCAGCACGGTGTCCGGCGTGTAACGGCAGATCAGATCGATCTGGCTGTCCAGCAGGCCGCGGTAGATCGACTCGATATGGCGCAGGTGACGTTCCCCCTGCTGGAATACCGCCGTATCCAGCAGCAGCACAGCCGCGCGATCGGCATCGAGGTCGATCCGCTGCATCAGCGCGCTGACCGGGTAGCCGCCCCGATGCCGCAGCCGGATCAGGCTCGGCCCGCCCGCCGCTGATCGCAGCTCACTGGTCACGATCAGGCCGGATAGGTTCATCGCCATCAGCTCAGCGCGCGTGTAGCCGCACAGCGCGCTCACCGGCTGGCTGGCCTCGAGGATGCGCCCACTGCGGTCGATCAGCAGGCAGCCTTCGATCAGGCTGTTGACGGACAGCGGACTGCCCTCGAACTCAATTTTTAACGATGTGTCATCGTCAGGCGCTGCTGATGCGGTGGAAGCGGTCTGTTCAACGTAATCGGCAAAGTCCGCCAGCAGGCGATCGAGGTCGAGGTTATGGGTGCGCGCCAGCGCTTCCAGACGGCGGGTGACATCGGATGGGTTCACAACATTTTGGCCTTGTGCTGATCTGTGGAAACGGCCTGAGTTCAAACACAACTCCACACGCACGAGGACAGACTGTGCTCAACCGGGTATTTCCATGACGAACTGACAGGGTCATTGTATCATCATCTGTGGCATTTGAAACACTTAATCTTCTTAACAATTGTTAACAAAAACAATCTGTTTTGCGCCAAACCGCCCGATCAGGTTATGATGGACGGGATGCGCAGCAGGTGAGGAAGCGAGGACGCATGGTCGATATCCCCGAATGGCGCGTGCGCATGGTCGAAAAATACAGCGCGCAGCTCACATCGGATGATCCCCGGAAACGGCGCGATGCCGCCCGCTGGCTGGGCGAGGCGCTGGAAGATCCCGCCATCCCCCGCCTGATCGAACTGTACCAGACCGACCCCGATCGCCGGGTGCGTCAGGCGGCGAAATACGCGCTGGGGCAGTTCAAGGCTTTCCAGAACGCGCTCGATCAGGATGAGGCGTTCGCCGAAGAGATCATCCAGGATGTCGTCATTCACGGCAAACTGGGCCGCCCGGCCCCGACCGCCGGGCTGCGGACGACGTTGTTCGCGCTCGTCCTCAGCCTGGTGGCGATCCTCGGCCTGTATCTGGCCCTGCCCGCCGGTCTGCTGGGTGATGCGATCGACTCGATCGACCTGAGCGCGCTCAGCCGCATCGGCGCAGCCGGTGGCCAGACGCAGACCACCGTCCTGCCTACAGGTGCGGCCAGCGGTTTCATCGCCCGGCCCGACCCCAGCGATCCACGGCGCGTCGCCATTCTGGCCGAACTGCGGCGCGCGTTCATCCGCCTGCGCGACGACGTCAACAACATGACGCGCCAGCTCCAGCGCGTGCTGGGCGGCGATCCGCTGGACTGCGCGGCGTATTTCAACAACATTCAGCCCTTCCCCATCAGCCCGGAAAATGCCGCGCGCTACCCCGATATCGCCAACTTCGTCGAGCGGATGAACACCGCGCTGGATCAGTACAACACGACCTTCGCGCGGTACGACGCGGCGTGCTTCGGCACCGAGCCGCTGTCGATCGAGGAAGTCGGGCCGGTGTTCGCGGCTTTCCGCCCCGCCATCGACGCGGTCGGCCAGTTGGATGCCGATCTGGTGGCGCTGGAAGGGCTGAATCTGCCCACGCCGGGCGGCCCGACGGCGCCGCAGGGCCTGGCCACGCTGCCGCTCCCCACGCCAGCGCCGGACGAACCCACCCCGACCCCGACGCCAGATGCATCGCGCGCGCTGGCCGCCGCCTTCAACGTCATCGACAGCATGACGGGCACGCGCGGCCCGGCGGCCCTGCTGGTGACGTACTGGCGCGATGTCGAACGCGGCGGGCAGACGGCGGGCTGCAATCTGCCCGATCCGACCATCCCGGAGGCGCTGGCGCTGGATGAAGCGCTGCGCGCCAATGAGCTGCTGGCCCAGGCCGTCGATCTGACCAACCAGGCGCTGGAAGCGACGCGCGCCGGCTGGCAGGCATTCCGCATCGCCTGCAACAGCCGCACCCTGACCAACGAGGTCGGTAGGCAGCTTCCGGTGGCGCAGGCGGCGCTCCAGTTGTTCCGCACCGCGGGCGAGATCCTCGCCCAGGTGCGCTAGCCGGATGCCGGAAGGGATGTTGATGATCCCGGAGTGCGATCAGCCGCTGCCCGGGGCGGCGCGCGACGCCGTGGCGCTGTTCAACGCCGGTGAGTACTACGCCCAGCACGATGCGTTTGAAGCGCTGTGGGCCGCCGAACCCGGCCCGGTGCGCGACCTGTACCGGGCGATCCTCCAGGTCGGCGTCGGCTACTATCAGATCACGCGCGGCAATGAACGCGGCGCGTGGAAGATGCTCAAACGGGCCGAGCGCTGGCTGGCCCTGCTGCCCGATATCTGCCAGGGGGTCGATCTGGCGGCGCTGCGGGCCGATGCCGCCGTCGTCCGCGCCGAGCTGGAGCGGCGCGCCCATCTGGCCGATCCGCCCCCGTTCGACCGGGCGCTGCTCAAACCGGTTCGGCTGATCGAGACGGCGGACGGCCCCGGCTGATCCGCCGATCGCACGCCCGGCGTTCAACCGCCGTCCGCTCAGGCTCTGGACGGGATCGGGTACAATACCGACATCGTTCGTGGAACAGAGGTAGACCGCGCATGGATGCGCATTTGCAACGTTCGCTGTGGCGGCTGGCCGGCCTGATCGGCGGGCTGATCGCCGTCGCGCTGCTGCTGGCGGCGATCCTGGCCACCGGCCAGGATCCCGGCACGATCGTCGCCATTTTCGCCACACGCTTTCTGGGCATTTTCATCGAGGCCGCGCCGTTCCTGCTGCTGGGGGCGCTGGCTTCCGGGTTGATCGAGGCCTTCCTCAGCGCGGAAGATCTGGCGCGCTTTGTGCCGCGCAGCCGCATCGCCGCGACCTTCATGGGCACGTTCCTCGGCTTCACCTTCCCGGTGTGCGAGTGCGGCGTCGTCCCGGTGGTGCGCCGTCTGTACAACAAAGGACTGCCGCTGTCGGTCGGGATCGCGTTTCTGCTGGCCGCGCCGGTCATCAACCCGATCGTGCTCGCCAGCACGTATGTCGCCTTCGGCTTCGGCCCGGTGCTGATCGGGCGCTTCGTCATCACCGCGCTGGTGGCCACGACGGTCGGGCTGATCTTCGCCATCGCCGCCCGCCCGGGCGACGTGCTCGCCCACCCGGCGCTCGCCCCGGTCATGGGCGGATCGGGGACGATCCCGCCGCTGCGTCAGGGGCCGACGATCGCGCTCGATATCGATCCCGCACCCGCCCGGCGTCGGGGGCTGCTGCCCGGCCTGCGCGCCGCCATCGAGGCGGCGGTGGATGATTTCATCGACATGGGCCGCTACATGATCGTCGGCACGGCGCTGGCCGCGGCCATGCAGACGCTGGTCAGCCAGGAAACGCTGATCGCGCTGGGGCGCGGCCCGGTCGTCAGCGTGTGGACGATGCAGCTTCTGGCGTTCGTGCTCAGCGTCTGCTCGACGGTCGACTCGTTCCTGGCGCTGGCCTTCGTCGGAACCTTCACCACCGGCTCGATCCTGGCCTTCCTCAGCTTCGGGCCGATGGTCGATATCAAGAGCACGATGATGTTCGCCGGCGTATTCAAGAAGAAGGTCGTCATCTACCTGATCGTCCTGCCGCTGCTGCTGACGATGCTGATCGGCATCTGGACGAACCTCAACCTGGCTATCTGACCCATCGAGAGCGAGAGGGATACAGACCATGCAGCTCACCCAGCTCACGCGGTCACCCGTGAAACTGCAACCCGACGTCCGCCGCATCGTGCTGCTGGAGATCGTCAAGAGCGCGCTGCTGATCGGGCTGGGGGCCTATTTCACCTGGCTGATCGCCACCGACAAACTGCCGAACTACATCAACTACCGCTTCGCCTGGCTGTCGTATGTGGCGGCGGCGCTGTTCGCGATCATGGGATTGGTCTCCGGCTGGCATGTCTACGCGCATCACCTGCGCCGGGGCCGCGCCGATCCCGATCATGAGCACGATCACCCTGATCATGAGCACGATCACGCCGATCATCAGCACGCGCCGATCTCGTGGGGCGTGCTGGCGATCATCGCCCTGCCGCTGGCCCTGGGGACGCTGATCCCGTCGCGCCCGCTGGGGGCGGAAGCCGTCGGCTCGATCTCGACGCTGGCGGCGGGATCGGTGCAGAGCACATCGCTCGCCGCATTCCAGGTCGCGCCGGAACAGCGCAACGTGCTCGACTGGCTGCGCGCTTTCAACAGCGCCGCCGATTACAACGAACTCAACGGCTTACCGGTCGATGTCGTCGGGTTCGTCTATCTGGAGCCGACGTTCGAGGCCGGGACGTTCATGGTGGCGCGCTTCACCGTATCGTGCTGCGTGGCCGATGCGGCGGCGATCGGTCTGCCGGTCGCCTACGCCGACAGCGCCAGCCTGCCGCAGGGCGAATGGGTGCGCGTGCGCGGGACGATGGGCGTGGGCCAGTTCCGGGGCGAAACGCTGCCGCTCGTCCAGGCCACCTCGATCGAGGTCGTCCCGCAGCCCGATCATCCGTATCTGTATCCGTGAGCACGCGGGGGAATGATGGCGGCGCTCGTCTCTGAAACCGGGCAGCACAGGCGGGTCGAACCGGTCGTTTTCGCCCGACGGGGTGCCCTTCTGCTGGCGCTGGCGCTCGTCCTGGGGACGGGCGCGCTGCTGCTGCGCATCCTCATCTCGCCGGGGGTGGCGCTCGACGACGAGATCACGCATGCGCTGATCTCGCTCAACGCCTGGACGTACCCGGAGGCCCTGCTGCACGCCTGGGGCCGCGTGGGCAACACGCTGGCGTACATGCTGCCCGCGCTGCTCGGCGGGTTCGAGGGGCGGCGGGTCGGCGCGGTGATCATGACCGTCGGGTCAATGCTGATCGCCGCCGCCATCGCCCGGCGGCTGGGCGTCCGTCCGCTCTGGCTCACCGTGGTGGCGGGGTTGTTTCAGCCGTGGACGCTCCAGTTCGGCTACCAGGGGCTGACGCAGATGCCGTTCATGTTGGCCCTGATCGCCGGGGTCTGGTTCGCGCTGACCGAACGGCGCGCCGCCGCCGCGTTCTGCTTCGGTCTGCTGGCCGTCATTCGCCACGAAGGCGTCGCCCTGACCGGGGCCGCGGCGCTCTTCATCATTGCGGAGGGCGTGCAGCGGCGCCGCTGGCGCGATCGGATCGTCGAGCTGGCGCTGCTGGCGCTGCCCCTGAGCGCGTACAACCTCGCCTACCGCGCGATCATCGGCGTCTGGCCGTCCGGCAATCTGTTCAACCTGATCCCGACGACCGAATACGGATCGGGCGGCTGGCTGCATTTCGTCCCGCATCTGGCCGCAGGGGTCGGCCTGCCGGTCGGCGCGCTGGCGCTGCTCGGCCTGATCCCGGCGGCGCGGCTGCCGCGGCGCGCTGTGCTGATCGGGTTTCTGCCTTTCGTCTTCTACTTCGTCCTGCACACGATCATCTACCGGTTCGGCCTGTACGCCTCCGGCGGCTACGGCGTCTTTCTGCTGCCGCTCGCTCCGGCGATCGCCGTGCTGGCCGGGCTGGGCGCGGACTGGGCGGCGCGGCGTCTGCCGCCGCTCATCCTGCCGCCCGCCGGCATCCTGATCGCCGGGACGATCATCGGCTTCGGGCTGGTGACCGCGCCGCTCTACCCGGTCGAACCCCTGCACGACGCCCTGCGCGCCGCCGCGCAGTGGGTGCGCGAGCATCACCCGGACGCGCCGCATGCCGCTATCGCCGCTGCGCATATCGCCTTCTGGCGTTTTTACGATCCCCATTTCGAGTCGCCGTGGGGGGACTGGCACTACGATTACGCCGCGCTGCCCGAACGGGCGGTGCTGATCTGGGATCCGCGCTATTCCGCCGGGCGCGGCGCGGACTGGTCGCTCGTGACCGATCCGGCATCGGGCTGGCGGCGTGCCGCGGCTTTCAACGCCGATCCAGGGGCGCTGTCACCGCCCGACGACGGCGTCATCATCTTCGAGCGCGGCGGTGAGTGAACGCCCCCGACGGGAAGCATGATGCCATGCAGCGGGAAACCGCCGGGGACAGCGCGGCGATCGTCGTGTATGATTGACGTTCCGGGGAGGCCGCCGCCATCGGCAGCGCCCCGGCATGGATGTCGTGACCGATCTGCACAGTGACCATGATGACTTCGACACCGCGATCCTTCCGTCTGCCCCCGGTGAGCGCGTTCGACCGCACCATCGGGCTGGCGATCCTGCTCATCATCGGTGCGATCATCGGCGTGATCGCACTGGGCGACCGCGTCGGCGTGACCATCGAACGCGCCGCGCCGCTGGGCACAGCGCACAGCACCTCGCCGATCCGCATCCAGTTCAGCGACGTCATGCAGCGCGAGACGGTGGAGAGCCGCTTCCGCATCGAGCCGGCGGTGCCGGGAACCTTCTCGTGGAGCGCCAGCACGCTGACCTTCCGCCCGACGATGGCGCTGAGGCCGGGCAGCACCTACACCGTCACGCTGGATGCCGGCGCGAACGCCCAGGGCGGGCGGCAGGTGCTGAGCGCCTACACCTTCAGCTTCACCGTCGGCACGCCGCGCGTGGCCTATCTCTACCCCGCGGACGGCTTCCCGCAGAACATCTGGATCGCCGATCCGCTCAACCCGGATGCGGCCTATCAACTCACGGACAGCCCGAGCGGCATCTACGATTTCGCCGTCAGCCCGGACGGGACGCAGATCGCCTTCTCCGAGAACAATACGAATGGCACGAACGACATCAAGGTGATCGATCTGGAGAACGGAGCGCTGCGCCAGCTCACCAACTGCGTCGATGCGGCCTGCACATCGCCGGAATGGCGGCCCGACGGCGCGCTGATCGCCTACACCCGCGTCGATTTCAACAGCGCGCTGGCCAGTCAGGGCGTCGGGGCCAGCCCGGCGCGCGTCTGGCTGGTCGATCCGCTGGCCAACCCGCCGGTGACGCGACCGCTGTTCGACGAACTTCAGATCCTCGGCTTCAGCCAGCAGTGGTCGGCGGACGGGACGCGCATCGCCGTCTTCGACAGCGCCACCGCCGCGATCCTGGTCTACAATCTGAATGACGGTTCGATCATCGGCGTGCCCTCGCGGGCGGGCAGTTCTGGCGCGCTCTCCCCGGACGGGACGCGGCTGGTCTACCCGGAGGTCACCCTGATCGAGTCCGTGGGGACGCGCACGTCGCTGCGGGCCGCCGATCTGCTGTCCGGGGAGATCGGCTATATCAGCACGCCCGACGACCCGGTCGATGATCAGCGCGCGGTGTGGAGTCCGGACGGGCGCTATCTGGCGATCGCCCGGCGCGATGAAACCTTCGCCCGCACCTATCAGATCTACATCCTGGAGATGGACGGCATCACGCCGGTGGGCCAGGCGCGCCGCCTCACCGATGATCCGCGCTATGCCAACAACTTCTTCCGCTGGGATCCGACCGGGACGCAGCTCGTCATCCAGCGCTTCCCGGAGCTGGACGAAACCGGACAGCCCAACAACCTGGGCCGCCCGGAGATCTGGACGGTCGATGTCGCCACCGGTCGGCTCACCCGCATCGTGGAAAACGGGTTCATCCCCCGCTGGATCCCCTGAGCGAGGTCGATCATCATGCGCCGCATTCACCCACTGCTGCTCATCCTGCCGCTGATCGGCCTGGCGCTGACCGCGGTCTTCCTGTTCGTCACCACCCTGGAGAACGCGCCGCGCCCGGTCACGCCCGCGCCGGTCACCGTCCCGCCGCTGCCCACCGTCGTCAATGTGGCCGGGGAAGCCCTGATCGATTTCACCCTGCCCACGCTGCAGGGCGATGAAGTCAGCCTGAGCGATTACGCCGGGCGGATCGTGTTCCTCAATTTCTGGGCGACGTGGTGCGAACCGTGCAAACGCGAGCTGCCTACCTTCATCGAATTCACGCGGACGCACACCGCCCCCGACGATCCGATCATCCTGGCCGTCAACCTGGAAGAATCGGCGGATCAGGTGCGCGAATTCGCCGCCAGCAATGCCATCGCCATCGACGAACTGACCGTGCTGATCGACGAACAGGGGACGGCGGCTGATCGCTACGGCGTGTTCAACATCCCGGTGACGTTCGTCATCGATCAGACCGGTGTAGTGCGCTACCCCAGTTACGGCGAGCTGACGCTGGACGAGATCCAGGCCTATCTGGATGCGCTGGCGCGATCGACCCCGGAGGGCGGGCCATGACCTTCAAACGGCTGAGTACGGCGCTGTTCAGCGATCGCGGGCTGATCGCCAAACTGGTGATCGCCGCGGTCATCACCGGCATCACGCTGATCTTCACGCCGCTGCTCGTCGGCCTGATCGGCTGGGCAGTGCTGTTCGGCTATCAGGTCGAGACGATCCGCCGCGCCCGCGATGGCGCGCTGACGCCCCTGGCCGCCTGGGTCGATTTCGAGCGGCTGTTCCAGCGCGGCTGGCGGCCGCTGTTCGCCTGGTTGATCCTGCAGATCCCGCTGTTCACGCTCGCTTTCCTGCAGGCGACGCTGGGTGGGATCAGCGGCTGGTTCGGCGCAACAGTCTCGTTCGCCGTGCTCTGCCTCAGCCTGCCGGTCGGCATCATCTACGTGAGCATCATCTACCCCATCTTCACGCTCAACCTGGGCCGCTACACCGAAACCGGGCGCTTCGCGACGCTGCTCCAGTTCCAGCCGGCCTGGGGACTGCTGGGCGAACACCGCCCCGCTTACCTGACGTATGTGATGATGATCGTGCTCGTCGGGCTGGGGCTGGCGGCACTGTACGTCATCCCCTGCATCGGCTGGATCGCGGCGCTGGCGCTGACCGTCCCGCTCAGCGGGCTGGTCGGCGCGCTGTATGCAGCGGCGGTGCTGGGACGCCCTTCGCCGATTCCGCCGATGCCCAGCGCATCCGCCGTCCCTGAACCGCCCTGGTAGGGGCGCGCCACCCCGCACCGGCCTGTTTCCGACCGCGTCGGTGGGCGATCTAAAACCTTCGTAAGAAATCAGACCGGGTGATTGACCTTTTTTCGGCGTGATCATACGATCAACAGTGATCGCACGGCGGTACAACCGATCCTGTCTGCTACTGCGATCGCGGACGGTGTTTTACCGGAAGTCTACACGGGTGTGTCGAGCGCATGAAAACGCTGCGCACGCATGGCTGATCTGACTGGCAGCGCATTTCGCGCCTGACGTGCGTGCGCTGCGGCTGCTCCCACCTGTTTTCCAACCATGATGATGCGCAGCGGGGGTTTTAACGTATGCCAAAGGACTACTACGCAACGCTGGGCGTGAGCCGCACAGCGACTGAGAAAGACATCAAGACCGCCTACCGGAAACTGGCGAAGAAATATCATCCGGATGCCAACCCGAACAATCCGCAGGCCGAGGCGAAGTTCAAAGAGATCAACGAGGCCTACGAGGTGCTGAGCGACGAAAAGAAGCGGGAACTGTACGACCGCTTCGGCACGGCTGACCCGCAGCAGTTCCCCGGCGGGATGGGCGGGCGCAGCGGCCCGTTCACCTACACCTACACGACCAGCACAGCGGGCGATGAGGACATCGGCAGCATCTTCGAGACGCTGTTCGGCGGCTTCCGGCGGCAGGGGGGCGCAGGCGCGGCCAGCTCGCGCGGTGGCTTCGGCTTCAATACGGCCAGCGCCGGGGCCGATATCGAACAGACGGCCACGATCACGCTTCAGGAAGCCTACACCGGCACGACCCGCCTGGTGACCCGGGACGGGCGCACGCTGCGCGTCAACATCCCGGCGGGCGCGACCAACGGCACGCGCGTCCGGCTGGCGGGTGAAGGCGAACCAGGGATGTTCGGCGGCCCGCCCGGCGATCTCTACCTGGTCATCACCGTCGAAGAGCATCCGACCTTCAAGCGCGAGGGGGACGATCTGATCACCGATATCAAAGTCGATCTGTTCACCGCGATGCTGGGCGGGGAAGTTGAAGTGCCGACGCTGGGCCGCCCGGTCAAAGTGCGCATCGCCCCCGGCACGCAGAGCGGCAAGAAGCTGCGTCTGGCGGGCAAAGGGATGCCGGTGCTGCGCCAGCCGGATAAGCACGGCGATCTGTATGCGCGGGTGCTGATCACCGTCCCCGAACACCTGACGCCGGAACAACGCACCGAGGTCGAGCGCCTGCGCACCGTCCTCAGCCGTCGTTGAGGCCCGCCATCGTCCAACCGGGAGAAATGGAAGCTCTGTGAAGCGACTCGTCAGCCTGTTCGTTCTGACCGCGGCCCTGGCCGCGGCCTCGTGCCAGCCAGGGCGCGGGCCTGCCCCGACGCCCGTCGTCTCCGCAACGCGGATCAGCGATCTGACGCTGCGCATCGACAGCATCCCCACCCCCGTCCCGGACGCGCTCATCGATGTCGCCGATGCCGATTATCTGCTGCTGCAGAATATCTACGAACGGGTCGCGCCGTCGGTGGTCAATATCGAGGTGGTCACGCGCGAGACGCGCTTCGGCCTGGGCGGCGTGAGCCGCGGCTCCGGCTTCATCTACAGCACCGAGGGCCATATCGTCACCAACGCCCACGTCGTTGACAGCGCCAGCGAGATCCGCATCACCTTCAACGACGGCTTCGTGACCGATGCCGAGGTGCTGGGGACGGATACCTACAGCGATCTGGCGGTGCTGCGCGTCTCCCTGCGCGATCCGGCGCGCCTGCGTCCGATCGTCTTCGGCGACTCGCGCGGGGTGCGCGTCGGCCAGCGGGCGATCGCGATCGGCAACCCGTTCGGTCTGAACAGCTCGATGAGCGTCGGCATCGTCAGCGCGCTGGGACGGCAGCTCCCGTCGGTCGATGCGACCGGCACGCGCCTGACCGGCTTCCAGAATCCCTCGATCATTCAGGTGGACGCGCCGATCAACCCAGGCAACAGCGGCGGGCCGCTGCTCAACTCGCGCGGCGAGCTGATCGGCGTTAACACCGCCATCCGCAGCGAGTCCGGCGTGTTCGAAGGGGTGGCGTTCGCCGTCCCCTCAGCGACCGTGGCGCGCGTCGTGCCCGAACTGATCGAGAACGGGCGCGTCGAGTACGCCTGGCTGGGCATCTCCAGCCTGAGCGCCGATGACGGCTTCGGCCTGGGCGCGCTGGCCGAGCCGCTCAATCTGCCGGTGACGCAGGGCGTGCTCGTCGATACGGTGTATCCGAACTCTCCGGCGGCGGCGGCGGGATTGCAGGGCGGTCGGCGGCTGACGCTGGTGCGCGGGCGCGAGGTATGCACCGGCGGCGATATCATCATCGCCATCAATGGCGAGCCGGTGCGGACGATGGACGACATCGTCGCCTACCTGGTCACCAACAGCCGGCCCGGTGACGTCGTCGAACTGCTCGTGCTGCGCGGTGACCAGACGCTGGAGATCCCGGTCACGCTCGAAGCCCGACCGACCGGCGATCAGGCGCTGCTGCGCGAGACCTGCGGCCAGTGATGCCGTCGAAACCCCGCTAAAAAAAACGGGACAAAAAGTGACGCCCGGCTGTAGAGTCAGCCGGGCGTCCTTACGAGCGTCCTCATGGGGATGCCCCGTCATCAGCGGAGCCATCCGAAGGCGTGTGGCTAGTTCGGGGACACCCCCATAAGACTGCGACTACCCACAGATCACCTCCTTTCGTATGCCTGGACGATGACAACAGTATAACCGGGATCGCCCACAGCGCAAAATGAAGGTTTGCTCAGCGGGCAGTTCCGGTCACGCGCTGCGATCCAGCCCCAGCGAGAAGACCGCCGCATACCCGGCTGCGACGCCGTGCGCGCTGCGCTCCTGAGCGGTCAGCGGGCGCAGGTCGAGCAGCAGCAGCGCACCGCCCTGACGGTAGATGAAATCGCGCTCGTTGGGCACATCGGGGAGGCCGCGCCGTGTGTACGGCGCTTCGCTGTAGATCGGCGCGATCTGCGCCGGATCGAAGAACAACTGCGAGACGAATTCGTGGCCGCGCGCCGCAGCCGGATCGGTGCGGATCTTGAAGTGAATGTGCACCGCGCGCCCGCTGTACCAGCCGGGGACGATGGTCAGAAATTCGGCCATGCCGCGCGCATCGGTCACCTGATAGCCGCGCAGCCAGGTCTGGCCGGTGGTGTCGGCGCGGCCATCGCGGACGCCGGAGTAGACGCCGTCAGCGTCGCAGTGCCAGATATCGACGACCGCGTCGGGCAGCGGCGTGCATACGCCTCCGGTCACATCGGAGACGCGGAACACCAGCCGCAGCGGCATCCCCGGCTTGATCGAGCCGTCGCGGCTGTCAACCCGGACATCGACCCGGTTGAGCATGCGATCGAGGAAAAACGGCCCCTGAGCCAGTTCCGGGCGCACGATGCAGCCGGGGATAGTGGTCGCTGTGGGCGTCGGCGTGCCGGAGATCCCCTGCGCGAGCCGATCGGGCAGCGCCAGACCGACGGCCAGCGCCGCGCCCGATCCGCCCAGCAGCGCCAGCACCTCACGCCGCGTCAGCACGCGGCCCACCGGGCGATCGTCGTCGTGTTCATGCTGCGGTTCCGGATGATGCACCGCGGTCTCTCCTCATCTCATCCTGATGACGGAGAGGATAGACGGCGCAGATGAGAAAACGCTGCGTGCAGGCTGCGTGCAGAATGAAAATCCCGGCTAAGACCCGACCAGCCGCTGGGCGACGCGCACCTGTCTGGCGAACACCGGTAGGTAATCGACCAGCGTCTTGAACTTGTCGCCCGCCGTTTCGGTCAAAAACCGGCGCAGCACGTGGATGACGCTGGGCAGGATCTCCATGTGCCGGGTCTTGCGTTCCATCAGCACGTAGGCGTCCGCCTCGGCTTTGCTGACGCGCCCCTCCAGGTAAATGGCCGTCGCCCCGGCGATGAAGAGCGCCGTGAACTGGTCGGCCCAGGTCGGGTGCAGGCGGGCGAACGCCTCGCTGACGGGCAGCGGGGTGCGCGCCGCCTCGTTCACCGCGTCGGCATGCCGGCTCAGGTAGGATTGCAAGAGCAGCCGCCCGTAACCGTTGATCGCCGCGCGCAGCAGATGCGCCGGATCTTCGGCGTAGGGCCACGGCGGGTTGGTTCCCCAGGCCAGGCGCGGCGGCACGATCAGGAACAACCGCTGCCCCAGGCGCAGCGCCAGCTCGAGATCGGTCGGGTAGCTGATATTCGGGATGAAGGTGAACGTCTCCTCGATCTGCCCCAGAAACGACTCGAACAGCGGCTTGAGCGCGAAATCCCCCAGCACGAGGCGCACATCATCGAGCGCCTTGTCCCAGGCGTGGGCATCCGCTTCCCACCAGCCGGCCAGCTCGGAAACGCGGAAAAAATCGCGCAGGGTGATGACCCAGCTCGGCGGCAGCCAGTCCGGGGTGGCGCTGACGGTCAGATCGGGCCAACCCAGCGTGAGCGCCACGGTGAAGAGCGCCTCCAGCGGGACGCCCCGATCGAGGATGGACTGCAAGCCGATGACCGCGGGATGGCGCTCGTGCGCCAGCATCAGGCTGCGCGTGTGCCGGGCGTGCGGGTGCGTCCCGTGGGGGAAGCGCTGCTGCTCGTCATCCGGGTAGCGCGTGGCGGCCAGCAGGGCCGAGAGCAGCCGCACGCGGTCATCCAGCGTGACAGCGATATCAGTCTGGGGAGTGGGCTGAGTCGACAAGCGTTCTTTCATCCAGGGTGAACGCGCCCAAGACCGCCCGCCGGCGCGGGGGCGAAGCGCGTGGTGAGTCATTCCCGATTATTCTATCGAAAAAAAGCGGGATCAGGCACTGGTAGATCGTGCAGCGGGAAGGGCGGGATCACCCGGCGTCCTGTGCTGCACAGATCGGCAGACGCACGCTCACCCGCGTGCCGGCGCCGACTCGACTCTCGATCAGCAGGCTGCCCTGATGCGCATCGACCACCTGTCTGACGACCGTCAGGCCGATGCCGATGCCGTTGATCTCGCCGATATTGCTGCCGCGGTAAAACGCTTCAGCGATATGGTTCATGTCGGCTTCAGGGATGCCGATCCCCTGATCGACCACGTTCAGCTCGACTGTGGCATCATCAGCGCAGCGGGAAAGCGACAGCGCGATCGGTCGTTCGCGGCGCGAGAATTTCACCGCATTGCTGAGCAGATTGTGGATCAGGGCGTGGATCATCGAGCGGTCAGCCCGCACGATCAGCGCTTCCTCTGGTATCTGGACTTCGATCGAGCGGTGCGCAGTCTGGCTGAACTGAGCGACCAGATGCTGGACATCCTGCCGCAGATCGAAGGGTTTGAGCACGGGCTGCCCACGGTGGATGCCGCCGCTGACCACCAGGCTGACATCGTCGAGCATTTTCGCCAGATGCGCGATCTCCTGTTTGATGCGGTCGATCTGCTCGCGGCGCTGCACCTCAGACAGCCGCTCGAAATACCGACCGAGCAGCTCGGCGCTGGTCTGGATGATCGCCAGCGGGGTGCGGAACTCGTGGGAGATGCGCTGCATCATCCGGGTCTTCAGATCGCTGAGTTCGTGCTCTTTTTGCAGCGCGGCGCGCAGCCGTTCGCGCTCCAGGGCCGCTTCCTGGGCGCTGCGCTGATCGGTGATATCCTGCGCGATCCCCAGGATGTGCGTCGGGCGGCCCTCCTCGTCACGCTGGAAGATGATGTCACGCAGGTTGACCCAGCGCCACGACCCGTCGGCGTGGCGCATGCGGTAGGACGACTCGATGACATCGCCATCGCTGGCCTGCCAGAAGCGCGCCTCGCCGGCCCGCTGGCGGGCGTAATCATCCGGGTGGAGCAGCCGCTCCATGACAGCCGACCCCATGCTCTCGATCGCCTCCGGGGTATAGCCCAGAATGTGGGCGATCTCGCGGTTGTTGTAGATGCTGCGCCGCTCGATCAGATCGTAGACGTAGACGGCGTCGGGCATGGCCGCCGTGACGCGCTCGATGAAGCGCTGGCTCTCGCGCAGGGCATCCTCAATGCGCTGCTGCTCGGTGACATCCTGAAGGTGGATCAGCGCCGCGTAGACGGAACCATCCGCCCGACGCAGCGGGAATGACCGACACAGCAGCGTCCGCCTCGCCATGCTGTCTCGATGCGAGCCGGTTTTTCCGTCGAACGCCCCGGCGATCAGCGGCTCAAGCCGGGCCGCCTGATCGGGCGGCAGCGCCCGATCGACGATCCGGCCGATAACCTGTTCCGGATCGATGCCCGCTCGGTGGAGCGCCGTCCCAACGGCGGCGCGCACCCGCCGGTCGCGATCGATCACCAGCAGCCCGTGATCGGGCACGGCGCGCACAGCGGGGATCAGCCAGTCCGCCTCCGTGACGAGGCCATCGACGGGGAATTGGATGAACCGGGGAGGGATGAACCGGGCCAGATAGCGATCAGCCCCGGCGTGATGAAAGACGATGCCGGCCTGATGAGCCGCATCCGCCCGGATCGACAGGACAACCGGTTCAGCCTCCCGACGGCGCGCCGCGCGGGCGTGGGCGCGCTCTGCCGAGGCGATCAGATGGACGTACTGACGGCTTCCGGGCAGCAGCCCGCGGGCGCGCAGACGCTCCAGCCGTGCCGCACGGGCGACGCAGAACAGGGTCTCCGGCGGGATGGCCGGGTCGTATTCGATCGGGCGCACCGCGCGTGAGTGACCCCAGCGCGCGCGGATGCGCGGCGGGTCGGCGGCGATCTCGAAAGGCCGCTCGCCCCGCACCGGGTGGGCCAGCGCTTCTACATCGGACAGCGCATACACGCCCGGAAACTGCACCTCCACCGCCCGCCAGACCGCATCGAGCGGCGCGAAGCCGCGCGCATCCAGCACCAGACCGTGACGGTCAGGCTCGTGACGCAGGATGAGCGCGAGAAAATGCGCCAACCGGTCGAGCGCGGTCATGGATGCCCCCGGAAATACGAATGATCGTATCAACAGGCCCAGACCGGAAGTATAGCATCAATTGTGACTGCAAAAACCTGCGCTCGATCGAAACGACATCAATGCTGCGTCAATCTACGGCTTCAGCCTGACCGCCGGGTCGGCTGGCCGATTTCAGCCAGCGGGCGGAAGCGCAGCGCCGACCAGGTCTCATCGATGGCGACCTGGCGCACCCCCTCCCAACCCGCCGCGCTGACGGCATCCCAGCCGCGATCGCGGTTGATGTCGGTGGCGATCGCGCCCGTCTGCTTGGGGTAGGCGATCCACAGCATGCCCCCCGGCCTGACCGCAGCGATCGCGCGGGGGGCGTGCGCCTCGATGGCGGCCTGATCCTCGACGAACAGCAGCACGCAGTCCGCCCGCGAGCGCGAGCTGAGCGTTTTCAAACTCCGGGCGCGCGCGCCGTCCGGCAGCGGGCCGAGCAGCGGGATTGCGTCGAACGGCGCGCGGGCGATCAGCACGTCCATGCCCGGTTTGATCTGCAGGCGCTCGGCCAGCGGTTTCGGCGCGGGCGGCGTGTGCGTCCGGGCTTTGTGCGGCTGCGGGATATCGGCGGGCTTGCCGGCGGGTTTGCCGGTTGTCGAACGAGGCTTCACCATGATCGACCACCATCCTTTCTCATCGAACAGATACCGATCGGCGGGCTGGTGCTCACGCGCCGACGCCCCAGAAGAAGCGCATCGCCAGCAGCGTCAGCCCAAACGTGATGACCGTCAGGGCCGCGCCGGGGCGCAGGTAATCGCCCGGCTGATAGCCGCCCGGCCCCAGCACCAGCACGTTGACCGGATGCCCGGTGATGGTCAGAAACGCCGTCGAGCAGGCGATCGCCGCGGCCACGCCCATCGCCTGCGGGTGGATGCCGAACTGCCCCGCCGCCGCCACGGCGATCGGCGCGGCGATCAGCGCGGCGGACTGACCTCCGATCGCCTGAGTGAGCAGCATGATGAGCAGGAACAGCCCGCCGATGAGCACAAGCGGCCCGAACGGGGCCGTCAGCTCCACGACCGCCGCGCTGACGCGCCCGGCGATGCCCGTCTGGATCAGCGCGATGCTGACCGCGGTCATCCCGGCGATCTGAAAGATCGTCCGCCACTCGATGGCGCGGTACGCTTCATCCATCGACAGACAGCCGGAGAGCACCATCAGGATGCCGCCGAGCAGCATCGCCTCGGCGATCGGGACGATCTCGAAGATCGCCACCAGCAGCACGGCGAGCGTGATCAGGATGGCGCGCGGGGCGAACTGCGGGCGCGGCGGCAGCGCCCGGTGGTCGCTGGTGGTGACGATGAAATCGCGGTCGGCGGCGAGCGCCTCGATGCTGCGCGGTCGGCCCACCATGAGCAGCGCATCGCCCACCTGCAGCGGGAACTTGCCGACATCCGTCCGGTAGCTGCGGCCCTCGCGCCACAGCGCCACCCCGGTCAGCCCGTAGCGCGCGCGGAAGCGCAGATCGCTCAACGTCTGGCCGATGGCGGACGAGCGCGGCGGGATGACGACCTCCGTCAGCGCCACCGCATGCGCCCGCTGGGCCAGCCGGGCGATCTCGGTCTCGTGCGGGCGGCCCAGTTCCAGGCCCTGGGCCAGCAGCCCTTCCACCCGATCTTCGCGACCGAGGATGAGCAGCAGATCGTCAGCCTGGATCGTCTCATCCGGTTCCGGGATCAGGATCGCCTGCTGCCCGCGCCAGATCGCCATGACCGTCAGCCCCAGTTCGGAGCCGATGCGGCTGTCCCGGATCATCCGCCCGACCAGCGGCGTCCCCGCCGGGACGTGCAGCTCCCACAGCCGCTCATCGAGCTGATAGGTCTCGAACAGCCGCCGCGGATCGCTCAGGCCGCTCATATGCGCGCCGATCGTCTCGCGCAGCGGCAGCAGCCGGTAGCCGATCAGCGCGGTGAAGCCGATAGCGACGACCGCGATCAGGCCGCCCGTGGGCACGAAATCGAGCATCGTCAGCCCGGCGTACCCCTGAAGCTGAAGCTGATCGCTCATGATGATGTTGGCGGTGGTGAAGTAAGTCGCCATCCCGCCGACCAGCGTGCCGAAGGCCAGCGGCATCATCAGCCGGGACGGTCGGATATCGGCCTGGCGCGCCGCCGCCAGCACCGCCGGCAGCAGCATGGCCGCCGCCGCGACGTTGTTCATGATCAGCGAAACCAGGGCGGATGCCGTCATCACGACCAGCACCATGCTGCGCTCACTGTGACCGCCCAGGCGCACCATCGCCTCGCCCAGGCGCTGCACTACGCCGGTCTGCTCCAGCCCTTCAGAGATGATGAACAGGCCGATCAGCGTGATCGTCACCGAACTGCTGAAGCCGCTCAAGGCGGCATCGGGCGTCAGGATGCCCGCACCGCCCAGGGCCAGCAGCGCCAGAATGCCGATCACGTCCGGGCGCAGGATGTTGAAGAGCGTCAGCAGCAGCACCAGCCCGGTCAGGATGAGGACGAACAGTTCAGACCCGCTCATACTGGATCGCTCTCCCGGCCCGCCCCGTTTCCCGGATCAGGCCGATATGCCGCAGACAGTAAACCATCTTCCCGGCCAGCCGTCGATCGTATCGACCCAGGCGCGCCAGATCCGCCGCGGTGAACGGCGCGGGCAGATCGGCGGGCAGGAAGACCGCGTAATCGGATGCGCGCTCGAACACCGCCTGATCGAGCACGGCCAGCAGGTGGGTATCGCGGATGCTCCAGCCGCTGCGCCGCCAGCTCCCCGCCCCGTCGTTCTCCAGGTACTGCTCGATGCGCACGGTCAGCACGTCCAGCGTCAGGTTGGGATGCGCGATCAGATCGGGCAGATACACCAGTTCGCGAAAAACGGCGGATGCATCCGCGCGCAGCGGCGATCGACGCCGGCTCACCGCGCGCCCGCCGTCGATGCGCACGATCCACTTCTCGCCGATCACGGGGTGAACCACGCGCACGCGGTGCACGGGCAGCAGACGCATCAGTTTGCGTTTGAGCGCGCTGAAATTCCCGGTCTGGATCTCGATCAGCTCCCCGTCAGCGCGGGCCAGATCGATCACCAGGCCGTCGATGCGCTGTTCGACGGCGTCACCGGGCCGGGCATAGAGCGCCTTGAGCGCTGCGTGCAGCGAACGCTCGTGCAGGCGGCCGATGCCCGGTTGCTCGTCCAGCCGGTGGATCACGACGGCTGCCCCATTTCGGCGATCAACGTCAAGAGCAGGCGCGGATTGGCGATCTCCAGCGCGCGCGTCGTCCGCGCGATCAGCAGATCGAGCAGGCGGGGGTCATCGTCATACGCGCCGGCGCGGATCGCGGCGGCCAGACGGGCATCGCGTTCGGCCAGCGCCGCCTGCGCCGCCTGCGGATCATCCGGCAAAGGGTGCGCCGCGCCGTCGAGCTGATCGTGCAGCGCCCAGTCCTGCAGCAGATGCGCGCGGCTGTGGGCGATCTCGCGCTCGGCGATCGCCAGCACGTTGGCGGCCACCAGCGTCTGAAAATACAGCCGCTGATCGCCCGACGCTTTGAGCGTCGGGATGACGTGCGCCTCCAGGTGGCCGCGCGCGGCGGCGATCAGTTCGCTCAGGGTCGGTCGATCAGGCATCAGCGGCCTCCATCCGTTTGATCAGCAGCAGGGCTTCCATCTGCATCTCCGCCGAACGCCGGCCCAGACTGGCCAGTTCGACGCTGGTCTCTTTGCCGCTCAGGTGACGATCCGCCTGCGCCAGACAGATCACGCCCCAGCGCACGTTGCCCAGGAACTCCCAGTACTCGACGGCGCGGCGATCGACCCGGCGTCCACTGGCCTGCTCGTAAGCGATCAGGAACGGCTCGCGCTCGGCGATGCCGCCCATGCGCCCCGATCCGCCGAAGCGCCAGTCGCGCATGCACAGGTAGCCCAGTTCTTCGTGCGGATCGCCCACGTGGGCGAACTCCCAGTCCATGACCGCCGCCAGCCCGGCGCTGTCCACCATCAGATTGCCGATGCGAAAGTCACCATGACACAGCGTGAGCGGCCCCGGCTCCGGCTGGTGGCGCAGCGCCCAGCGCAGCAGATACTCGAACGTCGGGCTGTGCGCGCCCACTCGATCGAGCACAGCGTAACACTGCTGCACCGCCTCTTCCGCGGCGGTCAGACCGTCCGCCGGGCGCGGCAGCCACGGGAAGGCCGTCGGATCCAGCGCGTGAATGCGCGCGAGCTGGTCGGCCATCTGACCGGGGAGCACGGCGCGCGCCGCCGCCAGTTCCGGCGCGCTGACCACCCTGCGCCCGATCGCCGTGCCCTCGATGAACGGCATGACGAAGAACGGCGCGCTCTCCGCATCCCCGTCGTACAGCAGCAGCGGGCGCGCTGCGCGGATGCCCGCGTCCGCCGCCGCCGTCATCAGCGCGAATTCCTGCGCCCGCGTCAGCGCGCGCTCGTTCATCTGCGTCGGCGCATCGCGCCGCAGCACGAACCGACGGCGTTCGCCCGTCGGCATCTCGGCATCGATGAGCAGCATCTCGCGCGAGGCCCCGCCCGCCAGCGGGCTGACGGCCAGCACGCGCACCTCGTGCCCGCTGTCGTGAAAGATCGCCTGTAAGCGCGCTGTATCGATCATGCGTGTTCACCCGTTGGCCCGATCGGGCCGCCGCTCGCCCCGCCCGAAAAAAGAATAAATGACATTTTCCTCCATCATCCCGATTTAATTCACTGGATTTTCATTGTGATTGAGAATATACCTTATCTATACCGATCGATCGCTCATCTCGTCCTGATTTCGTCCTGATTGATGAGGTTGTGATCATGTTGAGCAGCGCGCAGTGGCATACGTATCCCCGTATTATCGCCCTCACCTTCACTGGCGTCATCACGCTGGATGACTGCTACGCTGCCATCGAGGAGATCCGGCGGCTCGTCGCCGCGGCAAACCTGCCCGATGAAGCGGCATCCGTCCACATCCTCGTCGATGTCACCGGGCGCACCGGGTTCAGCGCTGACATCGTGAATATCCGGATGCTGACGCAGGCGGCCCTGCGCATCCACCGCATCGGCTGGATCGCCGTGGTCGAGCCGCAGCCGAACTTCCTGGTTCAGTTCGCCGCAGACACGGTCGCGATCCGGCTCGGGCTGCGCAGCCGCCGTTTTACCACACTGGCGGAAGCCAGTCATTTTTTGCAGGCCCAGATCGGGCAGACGGCTTCCGCATCCTCAGAAGCATCCACCTCATCGCAGTCCGGCGCGATATAATCTGGTGCACCTGAGGGCGGCTGCGCCCTCGATGCGCGTTGAAATCGTTTTTGTGATACTCTTTTTTCAGGATGACATAAAATGGACTTTACCATCCCCCCCCATGTGCGCGAGCTGACCGAGCGCGTGCGCGCGTTCGTCGATGCGGAGTGCATCCCCGCTGAACGGTATCATGATGCGACCGAGGACGGGATCCCGGCGGAGATGCTGGCCGACCTGCGCGCCAAAGCGCGCGCGGCGGGCATCTACGGGCCGCAGATCCCGCGCGATCTGGGCGGGCTGGGCCTGAGCCTGAGCGAGATCGTGCCGATCTTTGAGGCCGCCGGGCGCAGCCATATCGGCCCGCTGGCGCTCAACTGCGCCGCACCCGATGAAGGCAACATGCATCTGCTCAGCCTGTTCGCCAACGACGACCAGCGCGAACGCTACCTCCGTCCGCTGGCCGAGGGCAAGGTGCACTCCGGCTTCGCCATGACCGAGCCGCCCCCCGGCGCGGGCAGCGACCCGAACATGCTGCTGACCCGCGCCGTGCGCGATGGGGACGACTGGGTCATCAACGGGCACAAATGGTACACCAGCGGCGCAGCGGGCGCGGCCTTCCTGCTGATCATGGCGCGCACCGACCCCGATGTGCCGACGCACAAGGGCGCGACGATCTTCATCGCCCCGGCGGACACCCCCGGCATCGAGATCGTCCGGCGCATCCCGACGATGGGCTTCGACGATCTGGGCGGTCACTGCGAGATCCGCTTTCGCGACCTGCGCCTGCCGCGCAGCGCGATCCTGGGCCGCGAGGGCGAGGGCTTCGCGCTGACGCAGGCGCGCCTCGGCCCGGCCCGCCTGACCCACTGCATGCGCTGGACGGGCATCGCCCAGCGGGCGCTGGAGATCGCGACCCGATACGCGGTCGAGCGCGAGGCTTTCGGCAAAACGCTGAGCGAACATCAGGCCATCCAGTGGATGCTGGCCGACTCCGAGCTGGAGCTGCACGCGGGCCGGCTGATGATCCAGCACGCCGCCTGGCTGATCGAACAGGGGGACAAGGCGCGGTCAGAGACATCGATGTGCAAAGTGTTCGTGGCCGAAGCGGTCAACCGCGTCATCGACCGGGCGATCCAGATCACCGGCGGGATGGGCATCAGCCGCGATCTGCCGCTGAGCAAATGGTACGAGGCCGCGCGCGCCTTCCGGATCTACGACGGCGCGTCGGAAGTGCACCGTATGGTGATCGCGCGCGGCGTGATCAAAGCCTACGCGTCGGACTGAGGGGCTGGCGTTTGCATCAAAAGCGCCGCCGTCCTACAATCCCTGTCAGCACTGCGCGCCAGCGCCTTCGGTGAGGGCGGCAGCTCGGGACGGACACGGGGGAGTGAGGGGAAGTTATGCGCGGTCGCATCCTGATCGTCATCGGTTTCATCGGCGCGATCGCCGCGGCGCTGGCTGTCCTGCTGATCGGAGCGCCCACAGTCACGGCGCAGATCGGGGCCACGCTGACGCCGACGCGCGGCGGCGGGCCGACGCGCACGCCCCTGCTGCCGATCCTGATCACGGCCACTCCGCCGGGGACGCCGCCGCCCCCGCCCACCAGCACGGTCTACCCGCTTCCCGCCCCCGAATGCGCCGCCCCACTGCCGTTCAGCTTCGGCCAGCGCGTCGTGCTGACGCCGGGGGTCAACGTGCGCAGCCTGCCCTCGCTCAGCGGCGCGATCGTCAACTATTACACCGCGGAAGTCGTGCTGACCGTCCTCGACGGCCCGGTCTGCGCGTTCGGCTACAACTGGTGGCGCGTCGGCGGCGTGGGCGAGCCGGGCTGGGTGATCGAAGGGCGGCCCGACCGCTACTTCCTGAGCGCGGCGGCGGGCACGCCGGCCCCTACGGCCACCCTCGACCCGCTGACGCCGCCGGCCACACCGACGATCTTCTGCCGCCGGCCGCTGCGGCTGGGCAGTGGCACGCGCGCCGCCGTGACCTACCGCGACGGCGTCCCGCGCACGCTGCGCGCTGCACCATCCGTCTCTGGCGCGGCCATCCAGCCGCTGATCGCCGGGGTGGCGTTCGATATCATCGGCGGGCCGGTGTGCGCGGACGGCTACAACTGGTGGAACGTCCAGATCGTCGGTACGACGCTGACGGGCTGGCTGGCCGAGGGTCTGCCCGGCAATTACTGGTTCGAGATCCTGATCGAAGTGCCGCCGGGCGGCTGAAAGCCCGGCGCAATTCCACCGCGACTCCACCCTTGATCGGGGCGGTCGGGTTAGCTATACTGTAGGGTGTAAGCGGTAAGCCTCGGTAGCTCAGTTGGTAGAGCAACGCACTGAAAATGCGTGGGTCGCCAGTTCAAGTCTGGCCTGGGGCATTGCAGACGGGACGCCGGATACAGGCGTCCCGTTTTCATTGACCGGCTCCAGTCATCGCGGCGGTCACCAGGGCAGTTTCGGGATCGCCTCCACGCCGTACATCAGGATGGCCAGGAAGACGGCCAGCGCCGTCGCCAGCAGGCCGATGCCCATGCCCGCCAGCACCGCCTGGCGAAAGACTCGCCCGCCGCGCTGTTTGCGCCGCTCGATCAGACGTTTTTCGGCTTCTTCGGCGCGCTTGCGCGTCTCCAGCGCGCGCAGCCGGCGGCGGGCGTCCGCGTTCAGCGGGTTGATCGCGACGATATTTTGCAGGCAGACGCGCTGATCCTCCGGATCGTCCACCGTGCGCAGCAGATGCTCCCACACGCGCTCGTCATACGGATCGCGCAGCGCCGCTTCACGAAAATAGACATGCGCGCGCTGCGGATCGCTGTCAAGGATCTCCTGCCCTTTGCGCAGCAGCACATCCACACTCAGGTTCGGTGGGCGCTGCCCCATCTCCGCCGCCATGACCCGCGCGATCCCTTTCCACTCCAGCATCAAAAGCAGATCGATCACCGTGCCGGCTGCCGCCGTCTCATCCTCACCCTCACCGCAGGTTACGGGCGCATCCACCAGTCGGACGGATAGTCGAGATCCGGGCCGTTGGTGAGCTGATACAGCGTCTGCGTCGCCAGCTCGTAAATGTAGATATCCCAGAAGCCGCCGCGATCGCTGGCGAACGCGATGTGCCGCCCGTCCGGGCTGACGACCGGATAGCGATCCGACGCCGGGCTGCGATAGATCGGGCTGGGCGACCCGCTGCCGCGCGCGCTGATGACGTAGAGATCGTAATTGTCCCCTTCATTGGCCAGCGCCGCCGCGTAGACGATCTGACTGCCATCGGGCGACCACTGCGGCTGGGTTTCGATCGTGGTCGAGTAGTCGTTCGTCACCGGGATGATGCCGCGCCCCTGCGCGTCGATCAGGACGATATCCGGGCCGGCGGGCTGGGCGTTGATGATCTCGCGCACGGCTACGATCTGCGTGCCATCGGGCGACAGTGAGGCGAAGCTGAAGCGCGCATTCGGATCGTTGGTGAGCTGGCGGATGTAGCCCGGCGGCGGCGGCTGCCCCGGCGGAAGCTGGGCCAGGCTGCTGATGAAGACCTGATCGGTCTGCATATCGCGCGGGCGACCGATGACGACCATGCTCAGGCCGTCGTGGGAGTAACGGGGGTACTTGGCGTCAAATACCGGGACGCCCGCGCTCAACCAGCGATCGGCGAAGCGCTCCGGATCCGACCCGTTGAAGTTGACCGCCGCGATCGCCGTGTTGTAATCGATCGGATTGAAAAATGAGTAGGCGATCCGCGTCCCGTTGATGAAGATCGAAGGATACTGACCGGTCTCCCCGGCGATCGGCTGCCAGGCCAGGTTGCTGGCCAGATCGAACACGCCGATGGCCAGATCGCCGGTCGCCAGCACATCGCGCCCGCGGAACGCCGCCAGATAACCGCTCAGCCCCACCGGCGGCGGCAGGATCTCGGCGGTGGGCGGCGGGGTGGCCGTCGGTACGGGCGTCCACGTCGGGGGCAGCGTCGGGATGTTCGGCGTGTTGGTCGGCGGCGGGGTATCGGTGGCGATCGCCAGCCGGGTCTCGGTGGCGGCGACCGCCGTCCCCGTGCCCTGGACGACGAAGGCCGTGCCCGTTTCGGCGAAAGCGATCTGCTGGGCGGTCTGCTGAGCGGCGATCTCCTGCGCCTGACGGTTGTTGTTAGTGACGATGACCACGGCCAGCGCGATGACGACGATCACCACCAGCGCCGCGCCGCCGATCAGCAGCGTCAGGGTGCGGCGGCTGACGCCGGGCAGCACCTCTTCCTGCTCCTGAGCGGCTTTCTTCTTCGCCTCCAGCGCATTCATCGCCTGGCGGGCGCGTTCGTTGTTCGGGTTGATGTGCAGCACATTGGCCAGGCAGATGCGCCGTTCCTCATCGGTATCGACGACCGACGCCAGCCAGAACCAGCCTTTCTCGTTGTTCTCATCGCGTTCGACGACGCGCTCGAACAGCTCGCGCGCGCCCGCCCGGTCGCCCGCGCGCGCTTTTTCGATGCCCTGCTGGAGCAGTGCCTGCAGATTGTCATTCGGATTCGGGCCAGTCAAGCTTCATCCCTCACTGGTTGCTGTCCATCCAAAGCGGTTATCCGCATCCACTCAACGTCGGCTCGATCTCCGGTCATCCCCCGGCGAAGACGCGCAGCGACTCCAGGCTGCCCGTCGTCGTGAAGGCGCGCTGCACCCGCCCATTGAGATCGACGACGAACGGCTGGAAGTTGATGCCGCCGCCGCGGTTGCTCAGGAACAGGATCGACCGGCCATCGGGCAACCAGACGGGCAGCGCATCCTCCGCACCGCCGTCATCGATGGTGAGCAGGAACGGGCGCTGGCCATCGGCATCCATGACGAAGATGTCGCTGTCGCCGCCCGCGTCATTGACGTAGGCGATGCGCCTGCCATCGGGCGACCAGGCCGGGGCGTAGCTGCTGCCCGCGCGATCGGTCAGACGGGTGATCTGGCCGGTGGCGATCTCGATGCGGTAGATCTCGGTGAAACCGGGCGAGTCGAGGTCGGAAGTGTACACCAGCGCCGTGCCGTCCGGCGACCAGGCCGGGGCGGTATCGAGCGCCGTGTTGTTGGTGAGCTGGCGCAGGTCGGCGCCGCCCGCGCTGATGAGATACAGCTCGAAATCCCCGTCCTGATCGCTGGCGAAAGCGAGGCGCGTCCCGTCGGGTGACCAGGCCGGGAACGCCAGACGGCTGCCGCTCATCTGAGTGATCGGGCGGGCGGTTCCGTCGGCATCGGTCAAATCGGCCAGGTAGACCTGCGGGCGCTGCGCCGAGGGCAGCGTCTGAGGCGCTTCCGCGGCCTCCGTCGCCTCCGGCGTCACCGCGGCGGCGGGCGTCAGCGGGCCGCGCACGAAGGCGATCTGACGGCCATCGGGCGCGATCGCGATCTCGCTGTACCCCTCCCGACCCAGCAGTTCACTCTGCGTGCCGTCGGCACGCGCGCTGAACAGCGCGGGGACGGGCGCATTGTCCACATATTCCGTGTACAGGATGCGGAAACTGCTCAGCGGCAGCGGTGTTTCCGTCGCGGTGGGCGTGGCGGACGGGGTGAACGTTGGCGTCGGCGTGAACGTCGGCGGCAGCGTGCGCTGGCTGGGGTCCAGCGTGACGATCACGCCGTAGAACGGGGTTTCGGTCGGCGTGACGTTGGGCGGCAGCGTCGGCGAGGGCAGCAGGGCCATCCCCGCCCCCGGCGTGGCGGACAGCGCCCGCCCGGTGAGCGCGACCGAGGTGAACGTCGCCGCGATGCTGTCCACCGGAGGAGCGGCGGGCGGCAGATTGGCCAGCACCGTCGCCGCGCCGATCAGCACCAGGCCGGCGACCACCACCAGGACGAGCACGATCGTGCCCAGCCCGCCACCCTGCCGCCGGCGTTCTGGCTGGCGCAGGGTGTAATCCTGGATGCTGGGCGCGGGACGGCGCGGGGTATTGGCATCGCTGGCGGCGGCGGGTTTGGGGATGCTGCCGCCCAGCCGGGCCAGCGCATCCGCAGCGCGCTGGTTCTTCGGGTTGACGCGCAGCACCCGCTCCAGGTACTGCCGGCGTTCCCCGACCGTTTCGACGACCGATGCCATCCACATCAGCGCGGTTTCGTTGTCGCGTTCGATCAGCAAGACATGCTGGAGCAGCCGCCGGGCGGTGATCTTATCCCCGCTGCGGGCTGCGGCGATACCCTGACGAAGGATGCTGTCCAGATTGGATTCGTTGGCCACCGCGTTCTCGCTTTCGCTGCTGCCGCTACCTAGCTGAAATGGCGGCGATCAGGATGACCGCCGACACGATGATGAGCACGCCGACGATCACGCCGAAAACCACCAGGACGCGGTTTTCGCGGGCGCTCTTGACGTATTTCATCTTACGCAGGGTGTCACGGGCGTACTGGTTGTTCGGGTTCACTTCCAGCACGCGCTGAAGCCACTCGATGCGTTCCTGACGGCTGCGCGCGATGCTGGCCATCCACAGCATGGCGCGCTCGTTGCGCTTGTCTTCCGCCAGCACCTGCATGAACATCACCCGGGCCGCATCGCGATTGCCGCCCTTGGCCGTCGTGATCGCCAGATTGAGAAGCTGTTCGCGATTGGGCGCCGCTGCCCCCATTTCCGAGAAATCGAAAGCCATCTGTTTCCCCCATCCTGCTGCCCCACCGGCTGTGCGAAGCGTGTTCCTACCCCCGGAAGAATAACATAACATAACCATAGCACAGCGTGGCAACTACGATCAGCGAATCCGTGCGATCGAGGACGCCGCCGTGTCCCGGCAGGATATCCAGCCCGCGCAGATGGGAATCTTTGACGTTGAACGCGCGTTTCATCAGCGACTCGATCAGGTCACCGAGGATAGCCGCTGCCGGGCCGATCAGACACAGGACGATCGTCAGTGGGTTCATCTGCTGATGCAGCGCCAGCACGATCATGGCCGCGGTGAACCCCGCCGACCAGCCCACGATCGCGCCCTCGGTGGTCTTCTTGGGGCTGATCAGCGGGGCGAGTTTGTGCCGCCCCCACAGCCGACCGCCCACGTAAGCGAACGTGTCCGTGCCCCATGTCAGCGCGAAGATGACGAAAGTCCACATCAGGCCGTCCGCCCGGTCGCGCAGGCTGACCAGAAAACCGACCGGAAACCCCAGGTAGACGACGCCGGCCACGATCATGACCCCGCCGAGGCCCAGCCACGGGTTGACCGCGCGCCCCAGCCGGCGGATCAGCGTCGCGGCGGTCAGGATCAGCGCCGCCACGGCCAGCGCCAGACTGGGGAGCACCGGCTGAGCCAGCGCATACGCCAGCACCACCAGGCAGTAGGCGATCAGGCCGGGCAGCGGGTTGATCGTGACGCCGCGCCCGCGGGCCAGGTTGTAAAATTCGAGCAGGCCGAGCGCGCCGACGCCGCCCGCGAGCAGCAGATACGGAACGCCCCCCAGCAGAGCGGCCGCCAGCACCACGGGCAGAAAGGCCAGCGACGTGATGATCCGCTGGGCGAGATTCGACAATCCTCTGGGCTGTCCCCGCTCTCGGCCCGGCGCTGAGACAGCCGGCCCTGAGACGGGAACACTGCTGGAGTCTGCGGCGTTTTGACTCGACGACATCATCTTGATCTCAATAGAAAGAACCGCCCTCATTTTAACACGGATTATCAAACGGACGGTGAGCGGCGCACCGGCCCACAGACTGATCGGATACGCTGCCCCGCAATTGAGGCAATCTTTCGATCGATGAAGTCCAACCCCGCGCCGCCGCCCCCCCACCATGAAGGATCGCCCGTCGCTGACCCAAAGAGACTTTTGTCCTGAGGTCGGCGTACAGGTTGTTCGACAAAATTGCGCTATAATCTCGTTGCAAACGGGTTTGTTCGCGCTGCACAAACATTTCGTTGAACATCAACTGGCCGCTGTCCGATCATCGACATGAAGGATCTCGCCAATGGCTGACCGCCCGATCCAGACTGAAAATCCCTCATCCCGGCAGGCGGACTGGCACGCTCCACAGCCGCAGACGGAGCGCCCGCTCGCACCGGAGTCTGAACCCGTCTCAACTGAAGCCGCGGTCTGGAAGGCGGTGCAGCGTCGGGCGACCTCCGACGCGCTGACGGATCAGCCGCAGCAACAAGGCGGCTGGCATCGCCCGCCCCGTCAGGGCGGCGCGGCGCAGGCCTTCCGCCGCCTCACCGAGGAGGAAGCGCCGGAGGCCCCGGCGGAGCCAGCGCCGGAGGCGGTGCTGCCGATCGAGGACGCCCCAGCCCCCGCCCAGCCCGCTTCGGCGGGTGAGGTGCAGCTCGACAGCGTGATCCCGTATGATGAGGTGATCCCGGCCTCCGCCGAAGCGGCAGAGGCACAGGTCATCCCGTTCGACAGCGGCGATGGCCTGACGGCGCTGGCCGGGCTGGCGGCAGCCGCCGATACCGACGAAGATGAAGAAGAGCACACCTTCAGCATGAGCGAGCTGATCGCGCTGGCCAGCCTGGCGGAACGCGAAGCCGCCAGCGAGATGGCGGCGGCGCAGCCCGTCGTCGCGGAGCCGGCGGTTGAAGCGCCGACCACGCCCGGCGAACTGAGTCCGGCGGAGTACGCCCGGCAGCAGCTCGCCGCGCTGGAGGGCGGCCAACCTGTGGTGGCCGAACCCGCGGTTGAGGCGGCCCCGGCGGAACCGGCGGTCGTCCTGACCCCCGCCGAAGAGGCCCTGCTCGGCAAATTCCGCGCGGCGGAGGTCGAGGTCAAAGCGCTGCGCGAGCGCTTCCGCGCCGGCCTGCTGACCCGCGAGCAGTTCCAGGCTGAAGCCCGCCAGAAGATGGTGCTGGACGACGCCAACACGTACTGGATGCTGGGCGTCGAAAGCGACAACTGGTATCACTACGTCAACGGCCAGTGGGTGATGGAAACGCCGCCGGTGCTGGCCAAAGCGGCCAGCGCGGGCGTGCAGGCCGCCCCGCGTCCGACGGTCTCGGCCCCTCCCACCGGCGTCGAAGGGGAGATGCCGCTGCCACGGCCCGTCCCGGTGCGCGATCCCGATCTGACGCAGGCGGGCACGGGGATCTTCTACAGCCAGCCGCCCGCCGTGCCGACGCCCGGCGCGCCCACCGGTGACGTGCTGCTGACCGGGGCCGTGCCGCCCGGCGAGACGACGGACATCGACGCCACCCTGCCGGTGCGGACGCTGGAACCGGACGTCGGCGTCGATCCCAACCTGACCATGCCCTCGCCCGGCATCAGCGGGCAGGAGACGATCCCGGTGGTCACCGTGCCCAATGCCCCGGTTGGCGAGCTGACCGTGCCCTCGCCGGTCGCGCCGGATGTCGTCAAACCGCCCGATTACAACATCAACATCCCCTCCACCGTGTTTGAGGAGGCGCAGCGCAAGCAGCGCGATCGCACCCTGCGCAATGTCCTGATCGCTGCGGCGGTCGTCATCGGCGCGTGCGCGCTGGTCGGCGCGATCGGCCTGTTCGGCGCGATCGCCTGGTACAACAGCATTCTGGAGCCGTGGCGCGATGAGATCGCGGCGCTGGCCAGCTACCAGCCGCAGTTCCAGACGGCGCGCGTTTACGCCGCCGATGGCAGCCTGATCGCGGAACTGGTGAGCGAAAATGCCGGGGCGCGCACCGTCGTCAGCCTGGAGGATGTCTCTCCGTATCTGGTGCACGCGATCATCTCGGTGGAAAATCCGACGTTCTACGATGATGTCGGCTTCGACCCGGTGGCCATCGCCGGGGCGATGGTGCAGAACCTGACCGGCGGCACGCTGGCCCCGAACCAGAACACGATCACGCAGCAGGTGGTGCGCAATCTGGTGCTGCAGGACACCTCCGGCTCGCCCGCCCGGCGGCTGGAAGAGCTGGTGATCGCCTCGGCGATCGCCCAGCAGTACGACAAGAACTTCATCTTGCAGTTGTATCTGAATGAGAGCTTCTTCGGCAATCAATCCTACGGGGCGGAAGCCGCCGCCGAGTTCTACTTCGATGCGCGCGCCACCGATCTCGATATCGCGCAGGCGGCGCTCCTGGCCGGCCTGATCGACGCGCCCGCCGCCTATGACCCGGTCGTGAACCGCGAGGCGGCCTTCGCCCGGATGAACGCCGTCCTCGATCGCATGGCGGCGGTCGGCTGCCTGCAGTTCCAGCACGCGCCGTACATCAACACGCCGTTCTGCGTCACCCAGCGCGATCTGACATCGGGCACGACCGTGCTGGCCAAAGCGCGGGTGGAAGCGCGCAACTACGAGCCGCGCACCGACAATCTGCAATACCCGCATTTCGTCAACTACATCCAGGCGCAGATCGAGCAGAGCTTCGGCTCGTCGGAGATGTTCCGGCGCGGTTTCAACATCTACACCACGCTTGACCCGCGGGTGCAGAATGCCGCGCAGACCGCGCTGCGCCAGCAGGTGACCGCCAGCGCGACGCTGGGGGTGAACACGGGCGCGGTGCTGGTCACCAACCCGGCGAGCGGGGCGATCCTGGCGATGGTCGGCAGCCCGGACGTCAACGACGCCTCGATCGACGGTTCGGTCAACAATGTCTTCACCTGGCAGCAGCCCGGCAGCGCGATCCGCCCGGTGCAGATCACGGCGGCGCTGGAAGGCGTCACGATCGGCGGCTTCATCCAGTACATGACGCCAGCCACGATCGTCTGGGACGTGCCGACCTCGTGGAACGCTGTGCCGCCCTACACCCCGCCCCCCAACCCGAACGGACGCTTCAGCGGCAACGTCTCCGTGCGCACGGTGCTGGGCAGCGGCCTGCCGACCGCCGCGGTCAAGATCTACGAATTCGTCGGGCCAGACCGCTTCCGCGAGACCGCGACGCGCCTCGGCCTGCGCTTCCTCGACAATGCGCAGTTCAGCATCGCCACCGGCGCGGGCGCGACCGAAGTCCGCCTGTACGATCTGCTGCAGGCGTTCGCCACCATCGCCAACAACGGCGTGCGCACCCAGACGTATGCGATCACGCGCATCACCGATGCCGAAGGCGCTGAGATCGCGCTGCCGGAACGGCTGCAGCCCGCGCAGACGATCCAGCCGCAGATCGCCTATCTGATGCAGCAGATGCTGACCGACAACGACGCGCGCGTGCTCGGTTACGGGCCGAACAACGGCCTCAGCCTGCCGGAATACCCCGGCCTGGTCGGCGCGCTCGGCGGCGTCAGCGCCGATAACCGCGATCTGTGGACGCTCGGCTTCACCCGCACCGCCGCGGTCGGCGTGTGGATGGGGCGGCACGACAACGCGCCCACCCGCGCCGATTTCCAGAACACCGCCCTGCCGATCTGGAGCGCCGTGCTGCGCGCCGCCGTCTCTGGAACCAATCCGAATCCCTATCAGCCGCCGCAGGGCATCGCCCAGGCCCAGATCTGCGCCGACACCGGCACGCTGTTCGATCCCGCGGTCGCCCCGTGCGCGCAGGTGCGCACCGAACTCTTCATCCAGAGCCAGCCGCCCCCGCCGGCCAGCGCCGGTTTCGTCAACCGCAATGTCCCGGTCGACTCGTGGCTGGGCCTGCGCGCCAACACCTACTGCCCGGACAACGTCGTCCCCGGCACGATCGTCAACATCACCGACCCGGCGGCCATCGCCTGGCTGGACTCGGCGGCGGGCGCGGCCACTGCGCAGCGCCTGGGCATCCCCGTCCCCGTGCCCGCCAACGTCGGCGAGTGCCAGCCGGGCCAGCAGCTCCCGGTGGCGCAGATCAGCTCGCCGATCGCCGGGCAGACCGTCCAGGGGACGATCGCCATCACCGGCACGATCACCGCGCTGGACTTCAACCGCTACCAGATCGAGCTGGCCCCGGCCAATACGCAGAACTGGGTGCTGGTCGCCGGGCCGTTCGGCAACCAGGTCACCAACAGCCAGCTCGCTTCGTTCGATACGACGCGCGTCCCCAACGGGGAATACCAACTGCGGCTGACGGCGTTCTCCAACGCGGGCGGTTACCTGTACCGGACGGTCAACATCCTGATCAGCAATGTCCTGCCGACGGCCACGCCGACGCTGCTCCCCACCGCGCCGCCGGCGATCCTACCGACGTTCGGGCCGGTCATCCCGACCTTCCCGCCGGTCTTCGAAACGCCGCTCCCCTTCCCGACGCTCGGGCCGACGCCGACGCTCGATTTCGGCCCGTAGCCCATCCGCAACTCCGCAAGCGAACTGCCCGCCGCATCCCTGGCGGGCAGTTCGGTTTTATTCGTCCGGGCGCAGCCGGGAGAACAGCAGGATCGTCGCCAGCGATCCGTCGTTGGCCCGGGCTTTGCGCGGCATGCGCGCTTCCAGGGTGAAGCCGGCGCGCTGCGCGACCGCCGCGCTGGCCCGGTTGCGCTCGTCGCAGCGGATCTCCAGCCGCTGCGCGCCCAGCGTCGCGAAGCTCATCTCGGCCAGCGCGCGCACCGCCTCGGTCATGTACCCGTGACCGGTCTGATCGCTGCGCAGCCAGTAGCCCAGTTCGAAACACGGCACCTCCCAGTCGAGGTGATGCAGGCCGATCTGGCCGATGTACCGCCCTGCGCCGGGCGATCCCGGTTCCGCAGTCAGGAAGATGCAGTAGCTGAACTCCTCCAGAGCGCGGAACCGGGCCGCCGCCTCGCGGGCGAAGGTCTCGCTCTCGGCGGGCGAATGGGGCGAACGCGCCCACGGCATCCAGCGCTTGAGCGCCTCGTGCGATGCGTTGACCGCCTCGTTGATCAGCGCCCCATCGCCCGCCTGCACCGCGCGCAGGAGCAGACGCTCCGTCTTCAGCGTATGGGGCACGTTAATCTGCATGGAGTTCCTCTTCTGGTTGACAAATCAGCGATCAGGATTATCATCGCACTGACTGTACGTTGTCCATGCAGGACTGCAAAAAACAAAGGGGATAAACGTTCATGGAAACGTGTCTTCAGAACGGCGTTTAACGCCATCATCATCGGGGTCTCGCTTGCCGCGCCCGTCGGCCCCATCGGTGTCCTCATCATGCAGCGGACGCTGGTGCATGGCCGAACACATGCCCTCCTCAGCGGGCTAGGGGTCGCCAGCGCCGATGCGGTCTACGCCGCCATCGCCACTTTCGGCCTCACACTGCTCAGCAATTTCCTCCTCAGCCTGAATACACCCGTTCGTCTTGTCGGCGGCCTGTTCCTGCTCTACCTGGGCATCCGAACGCTGGTGGCCGTCCCAGTCCCACGCGAACTCACCGCGGCCAGCGGCGCTGAGCGCGCCGGCGGGCGCGGCGCATACCTATCCGCACTGGCGCTGACGATTGCCAACCCGATGACGATCCTCCTGTTCACCGGCATCTTCGCGGGGGCCAACCTGTCTTCGACCGATCCGGTCTGTGCGATCGGAACGGTCGGCGGTGTCTTCAGCGGGTCGATGCTGTGGTGGCTGAGCCTGACGACGGTCGTCTCGCTGGTACGAACGCACCTCACCGAGCGCTGGCTGCTGTGGATCAACCGCGTGTCCGGCGGCATCATCATCGCCTTTGCCCTGATGTCGCTCATCGGCCTGTTGATCTCCTCCTGAACCCGTTCGGCACAGATCATGCGACGCTGTGCGGTGCGCAGCGTGACGTATTCCAACCCGGTCGAACAGGTGCAAGGAGAGTGCGGCAGTTTGTACGAATTTGCGCCGCATTTTTCCTGCATCATGTAGAATACGAATAAATCAGGGTTTGCGGGGAGCACATAAAATGCTGATCGGAGTCCCAAAAGAAGTTAAAGACAATGAATATCGTGTCAGCATGACGCCGGGCGGCGTGCGCGAGCTGATCCGCCACGGGCACACGGTGCTGGTGCAGCGCGGGGCCGGGCTGGGCAGCGGTTTCGACGATGCCGAGTACCTGGCGGCGGGCGCGCGCATCGTCGATGCGGCGCAAGAGGCCTGGGCGGCGCAGATGGTGATCAAGGTCAAGGAACCGGTCAGCAGCGAATACGGCTTCCTGCGCCCCGATCTGGTGCTCTTCACCTATCTGCATCTGGCCGCGTCGGAAGAGCTGACCCGCGTGATGGTGGACAGCGGCGTGACCGGCATCGCCTACGAAACGGTCGAAAAGCCCGACGGCAGCCTGCCCCTGCTCCAGCCGATGAGCGAGGTGGCCGGGCGCATGGCGACCCAGATCGCCGCGCACTACCTGCAAAAACCGGAAGGCGGGCGCGGTCTGCTGATGGGCGGCGTGCCCGGCACGCGCCCGGCTCACGTCGTCATCATCGGCGCGGGCACGGTGGGCACGAATGCCGCGCAGGTGGCGCTCGGCATGGGCGCGCAGGTCACCCTGCTCGACGTCAACACCGACCGGCTGCGCTACCTCGATGAAGTGCTGCACGGGCGGCTGATCACGCTGCACAGCAACCAGGGCACGATCGCCGAGTCGCTGCGCCATGCCGACGTGCTGATCGGCGCGGTACTGCTCACCGGGCGGCGCGCGCCCAAACTGGTGAGCAAGGAGATGCTCAGGCTGATGCCGCCGCGCAGCGTCATCGTCGATGTGGCCGTCGATCAGGGCGGCATCGTCGAGAGCACGCACCCGACCACGCACAGCGATCCGATCTACTTCGTCGAGGACATCCTGCACTACGGCGTCGCCAACATGCCGGGAGCCGTGCCGCGCACGTCGAGCTTCGCGCTCAGCAATGCGACGCTGCGCTACGCCCTGCTGCTGGCCGATCACGGCGTCGATGAAGCGTTCGCCCTCGATCCGGGGCTGGCCCGGGGCCTGAATGTCCGCGACGGGCGCATCACCCACCCGGCGGTGGCGGAGTCGTTCGGCATGCCGGTGGGCTGAAATCGTTCACGCCAGCCAGGGGATACGGCGGCGCACGTGCCGCCACAATTTGTACATCGTGACCGTCAGCGGATCGTGATGCGCCAGGTACGGGCGGATCAGCCAGTGCCAGGGCCGCTGGACGACGATGCTGTGCGGGCGGACGAAACGCATCAGGCCTTCGGGGCCGTTGCGCCGCCCCAGACCGCTGTCTTTCTCGCCGCCCATCGGCACGGACGGCGTGTAGAAGTTGAGATGCGCCTTGTTGATGGTGACATCGCCGGAGGTGATGCGCGCCGCCAGCCGCCGCGCCCGCGCCAGATTGTCGGAGAAGATGACCGCGGACAGGCCGAAGCTGCTGTCGTTGGCCAGCCGCACCGCTTCATCTTCGTCGCGCACCTTCATGATCGGGATCAGCGGGCCGAACGTCTCGTCGCGCATGACGGCCATCGCGTGATCGACATCGACCAGCACCGTCGGCTCGTAAAAGAGCGGCCCCAGATCGGGCCGCCGCCGCCCGCCGCACAGGACGCGCGCCCCGCGCGCCACAGCGTCCGCCACCTGGGCCTCGACGCGCTGGACTTCGCGCTCGTTGATCATACTGCCCACCTGCGCGTCGGGATCATCGACGGCCATGCGGATCTGCCGGATGTAGTGCTGGACTTTGTCGACGAATCGGTCGTACACGCTTTCCAGCACGTACACGCGCTCGGTGCTGACGCAGGCCTGACCGGTGTTTTCCAGCGCGCCGACCAGCACGCCAGCCGCGGCCATGTCGAGGTTGGCATCGTCGAGGACGATACAGGGATCGTTGCCGCCCAGTTCCAGGCTGAAGGGGATCAGCCGCTCGGCGGCGCGCACGCCGACTTTGCGCCCGGTGGCCGTGCTGCCGGTGAAGGCGATGTAATCGACCTGATCGACCAGCGCCGCGCCGGTGCGCCCATCCCCGGTGACGACCTGGATCAGATCGGGCGACTGGCCGGCCCGGCTCAGGTGCTCGCGCAGGCGATCGGCCAGCCAGAGCGATGAGTAGGGCGTGATCTCGCTCGGCTTGAGGACGACGGCATTGCCCGCCAGCAGCGCCGGCACGAGGTCGATCCACGCCAGAAAGACCGGGTAATTCCACGGGGTGATGAAGCCGCACACCCCGCGCGCCCGGTACATCACCACGGCGCTGTGGATGATCGGGAAGAGCGTGGGCCGCTTCTGCGGGCGCAGCAGGCGCGGCGCGGCCTTGATGTAATACAGGTTCAGGTTATCCTGCGCGGCGATCTCCAGGAAGGCATCGCCCGCCGTCTTGCCGGTCTCGCGGCGCAGGATCGGGATGATCTCGTCCCGCCGCGCCCACAGGTCATCGTTCCAGCCGCGGACGATGCGCGCCCGTTCGCGTGGACTGAGCGCCTCCCAGGCGGGCTGGGCGGCGCGGGCACGCGCCACCGCCTCAGCGACCGCATCCCGATCGAGCGCAGGGATCGTGCCGATCACCTCGCCCGTCACCGGGTTGGTGACCGGGATCTGCGGATAGTCGGTCGGCTGCGATGCCGGGTTCTGGGTGTCGATCATGGCCTGGATCCTCATCTGACTGCTGGAACGCCTCAGGGAACAAACCCGCGGACGAGCGCGCCCACTATCGCTTGATTTTAACGCGCGCGGCTGTAACAATGTATCACCATCCGGGTGGCCGATCATGAGGACGGGATGCTGCGCTGCGGGGTCGATCTGATCGAAACGGAACGGGTGCGCGCCGGCATCGACCGGTTCGGCGCGCGCTTCCTCAACCGGTTCTTCACCGCGGCGGAACGGGCCTTGTGCGCCGATCAGCCGATGCGGCTGGCGGCGCGGCTGGCGGCCAAAGAGGCCGTGGCCAAAGCGCTCGGAACCGGGATCGGCTCGGTGCGCTGGGTCGATATCGAAATCCTGGCCGATGCCGCCGGACGTCCGGTGCTGCATCTGCATGGCGAAGCGGCGCGCGCCGCCGCTGACCTGGATCTGATGCGCTGGGATGTCAGCCTGTCGCACACGCGCGATCACGCCATCGCGATGGTCGTGGCGCTGCCCCGCTGATGATCATCCGCGCGCCCGCCGACCCCTCGACGTTTATGCAAGCCGCGCCCGCCGTATGCTAGAATGCCGATCATGAAGCGCCGTCTGCTCGTTCCCCTGCTCGCCCTGGCCTCACTGGGATTGGCTGCGATCGCCTGCAACCTGAGCAGCGAAAGCGCCCCGCCGACGATCGTGCCGCGCGCCACCGCCACGCCGCCGCCCACCATCGGCTACGCCACACTGGCCCCGGAAGAGCTGCCGCTGGTCGCCACCAGCATCCCGCAGCAGCAGACCGGCACGGCGCTGGTCAACATCATCAACCAGGTGCAGGGCGACCGGCTGTACGAACACGTCACCAACCTGCAGAATATGTACACGCGGCACATCAATTCGAGCCGCACCGACCCTGCGCGCGGGGTCGGGGCCGCCGCGGCCTACGTCCAGCGTCAGTTCGAGGCCATCCGGGCGCAGTCCGCCGGGCGGCTGACCGTGCTGCCCCCCCACGAGTTCAGCATGACGATGGCCGATATCCAGACGACCCAGAGCAACATCATCGCTGTGATCGGCGGTTCGGAGACGGGCGCGGGCATCGTCCTGATCGGCGCGCACTACGACTCGCGCACGGTCGCTTTCGACGATGCCGTCTCGTTCGCGCCGGGGGCCAATGACAACGCCTCCGGCGTGGCCGCGCTGATCGAGATCGCGCGCATCATGAGCCAGTACCCGCAGCGGGCCACGGTGATGTTCGTGGCGTTCGGCGCGGAGGAATTTCAGCGCCGGGGCAGCCTCGCCCTGATCGAGGAATACCTGCGCCCGAACAATATCGAGATCAGCTACATGCTCAACATGGATATCATCGGCAGCAGCACCGGGCCGAACGGGTCGCTCATCGACAACCGGATGCGCGTGTATTCCGCCGGTGAAGACGACATGGCCCCGTCGCGCCAGCTCGCCCGGGCGCTCAACCTGATCGCCGCGCGCTACATCCCCGGCATGACGCTGGAGGTGATCCCGGCGGGCGATCGCGAGGGCCGTTACAGCGATCACCTGTCGTTCAGCGAGATCGGCGTGCCCGCCGTGCGCTTCATCGAGGCGCTGGAGAACCCGAACCGCAACCACAACGATCAGGACGTGGTGGGCAATCTGCGCGTATCGTATTTCGTCCGCGCCACCCAGACCGTGCTGGCCAGTGCGATGGCGCTGGCGGGCGGGCCGCGTCCGCCGGAGAACATCAGCCTGCGCGACGACGGATCGGGCCAGCGGACGCTGGTCTGGCAGCCGTCGCCCGACGCGCGCAGCTACATCGTGGCGCTGCGCCGCCCCGGCTCGCTTCTGTACGACAACTTCTTCGAGGTGACGGCCAACACCGTCACCTGGGACGGCTTCACCCGCAGCCGCTTCGCCGGGGTCGCCATCGCCGCGCAGGACGCCAGCGGCCTGATGGGGCCGTTCAGCTTCGAGTATCAGATCCTGAACTGACGCCCCGGATCAGGAGAAATCCGCACCGCCACCGCCGCTGTCGCCGCCGCCCCCCCAGTCCCCCCCACCGCCCCAGCCGGAGTCGGAACCGCCAGGATCGCCGAACGCCGACGCCGCCGAGTCCAGCATGTCGCCGAAGCTGTCGGACAGGCTGTTGAACGCCGTACTCAGGCCCGCGCTGAGCGAGTCCAGCGATTCGGCGGCATCGAAATCGGGGGCGGCATCCGGTTCGACATCGAAGTCATCGAACGGTCGATCGGCGAATATGTCGGCGGGTTCAGTCGAGGGGAAACGGCTGTCTCTGTTGAGCAGGATCACGGGCGGCAGCGGCTCGTACTCGTACCATCCTGGAATTCCCGTCCCCGGGACGGGCGCGTCCGCGGCGGGGCGGTGGTTGAACTGCGCGATCCATCCTTTTGCCAGGCCGAACGCCACCGTATACGGCAGATAGCGCTCGAAATCGCTGGCTGGCATGGCCGGCCCGTTTCGGGGATCGATGCGGCGTTCGAGATCCGTTTTGAAAGCCCGCCACTTCGCCTGTTCTTCGCGCCCTTTCGGGGTGACGACGCTGCGCGGCGGCGCGAACAGCCACAGCGCCCCCGCGTTCATCAGCAGCGCCAGTGCGATGAGGACGCCCGCGCCGCGCAGCGGTGTGGGAACCGAAACAATCCACAAGAGCGCCACCCCAAAAGCCAGCGCGGCCAGCACACTCGCCGAGACGACCTGTCTCTTTCGGCCCGCGGCGATCCTGAGATCGATCAGCCCGCGCCCGGTCATCGCTGTCACGATCTGCTTTTGCCAGTCACTGTCCGCTCGTGTGAGGCCCATCGCGCGCAGATCGGACAGCATCCGCCGTTCATGGCCGCGAAACAGGCTTTCCAGCAGACTGCGCTCATGGGGCAGCAGCCCGGGTTGTTCCATCTGGCGCTGGATCAGCTCCAGCGTCTTGCCCTCGCCGGTCTCGATTTCAGCGAGACTGATACAGCCTTTCCGGGCCAGATCGAGCACCGTCCCCAGCACGATCGGATCGGTGATGCTGGAGCTGTCCTGCACCAGAACAGCGGCAAAAGCCGGGGGCAGATCGCCGGGCGGCTCGGTCAGATACTGCGGGACGACCGGCCGCGGCTCGCTCCCACGGCGCACCCGCCAGCGCACGAACCAGAACAGACTGCCGCCCACGCCGATCAGCAGCGCCAGCGCCAGCGCTCCCACGTTGATCAGCGCCAGCCGGTTATCGGCTTCATCCGGCGCCGCCTGATCGGCCTGCCAGGCGGGGATGCGCGCGCCAGCCGTATGGGGGAACTGAACGCGGATACTGAGCGGCTCATCCGGTGCGATCGGGCGCAGCGCCTGTGCGCGGATGATCGACCCGCTGATGCGGATATCCGCCGGGACGCCCGCCGTCTCCACCGGATCGATCTGCGGACGCGGCGCAAGCGCCTCCGGCAGGATGACCGCGATCGAAGCGCTGCGGATCGGGAAGCTGTGCTGTTCGGGCACGGCCCGCCAGCGGAGCTGATCGCCGCCAGGGTCGATGCGCAGCGCGCCGCTGACGGTGTACTCGATGACGACCCTGACCGTGCTGTCGCGCACCGGCGCGGGGAAAGCGTAGCGGATCAGGCGTTCGCCGTTTTCGTCCGTCACGCAGACCGCGCCGGCGCTGCGCGCGCAGTCCAGCGGCAGGACGGTTCCATCCACGCTGACCCGGATCGCGGTGATATCGTCCAGATGGGTCAGCGGGATGCGGCGCGTCCCCCGTTCAAACGTCCCGGTGAAGACGACGTCCTGTTCTTCGGTGACGCGAAATTGGTTGCGGCTGAGATCGAAATCAGTCAGGGTGACGTCCCAGCGCTGCACCGTGACGCTGCGGTTGTCCTGGGCGGCGGACGATATCGCGCTCAGCAGGATGAACAGGATGAAAACGATCAGGATCGACCCGCGTATTCCGGCTCGTTTGCACATGATTGGCCTCAAGGAACAGCATCAGTTGTCTGCGATTTAGGTCGTTCCGCCGATCCGGATATCGCTCTTGATCACGAAGCACGCTGCGCCGCCGGGGCGAACGCTTCACGAGAGCATCGCCAGGCTGCCGCCCGTGTAGGTATCGTTCTCGTCCTCATCGCCGTCGATGATCTCGCCATCATCGCTCAGACGGTAGATCCGCTCGTCGCGCTTCTGCTTGCCGGCGGCGTCCTCGTCCAGCACGTCAGCCGTCAGCATGGCGTTGAGCACCTGCCGTGCGATCTGCCCGCGCAGCCGTTCGACATGATCCCGGCTGCGCAGCCTGACCGTCATCGAATGCAGCAGCAGGTTGATCAGGATCGCGATCCCCATGAAAAATGGCAGGATCAGGGTGCCACCGGTGCCAGGCAGGCCGATGCCGAGGGCGATCAGCACCGCGCTGCTGATGATCGAGGCGATCAGCGTGCTGACTTCGCTGCGCCGGAGCTGCTGTTCGACGCGCGCGTTGACGCGCTGGCGCAGCTCCGCTCGCTTTTCCGGAGACAGATTCGATCCGATGAACGCATTGAAGCTCACAGTGCTCCCCCCTGTTCCGGTTATCCGGGGCTAGCGCTAGCGCTGCATCCGCCGCGCCGCCTCGCCCGCATTCAGCCCATCATCCACATCGGCCTCGGCGAGCAGTTCGCCGTCATCCGTCAGCGCGTAACGCGCCTCGTCGCGCTTGGGTTTGACCGCCACAGCATCGTCCGCCATCAACAGGGCACTCAGCGCCTGGCCGGTGTAGATCCCGCGAAGCTGTTCCTCGCTGGCCTGCGTGTCATTCAACAGGCTGAAACCATGATAGATCAGATTCATGACGATGGCGGCAGCCGGGAAGACCAGCACCATCCAACCGGCTTCTGCGGCCCAGATCGCCTCTATCGCGCCGGGGATGGTCATCGGGATCCCATAGCCCAGCCCGGTGAGGACGACGCTGGTCAGCAGCGAGAAGAGAAAGGCGCGGCGGTGTTCCCGCGCGCGATGCCGGGCGACCAGTTCGGTGACGCGGCGGCGCAGTTCGGCCCGCTGCGCGTCGGTCAGATTGGCAAGCGAGGAAACGTTCATAGCGGCACCCCCTGAGCAGACGAGAGATCGATATGCGGCACGCCCGCCAGCGCCGGAGCGCCGGTAGGCACAGCCACCAGCCGCGCTTCATCGCGCGGGTCAAGCGCCAGCGTGGTGAACGACAGCAGTTTATCGGCAAACGGGTTGACGGTCGGCGACAGCTCGATCAGGTTGGTCAGCAGCGTGGCGCGCGTCGCCAGCAGCAGCAGGCACGCCTCGATGAACAGCCAGCGCGCCGGATCGTAGGGAAAAACGAGCACGGTCTGCGGTTTGAGGCCGCGCGTCTGCTCCCAGTGGCGTTTGAACAGCAGCGCCCAGGCGCGCGAGGCCAGCGCAGCCTCGGCGCGGTGGACGACCGACGCAGGCAGCGCCTCCAGCCGGGCGCGCAGCGCGCCCTGGATCTCGTCATGCGTGCCGTAGTGGATCAGCGCTTGTTTGATGCCGCCCCGCCCCAGTTCGTCGCGTCGATCGCTGATCGTGACCGCGCTCATGACCGCAGTGCGCGCATCGATCGGGAATGATTTGAGCGCGCGCGCGCCGATAAAAGCGGGCGCATCCCACCCCTGCCCGCGCGGCAGCGCCCCCCGCCAGATCGCCCGGTAGATATCGGACGGCACGGCGTCAGCGGGCGACAGGGTGTAGCCGCGCCGCTGCCCGGTCAGAACGTAGTCCAGCGTCAGCGTGATCACGGATGCGCCCTTCCCAGTGCGCCTGCTGCTAGCTGACGCCCGGCCTGGGCAGCGGGCGGATCGTATTGAAGAAAGCGCGCATGGCATCATCGACGCCCGTCCCATTGATGACGCTGACGGACTGGATCTTGACCCGGTAACCCAGACGCGCCGCCTGATTGTTGAGCCGTTTGATCTCGTTGCTGTAGGGCAGCATCAGCTTATCGAGCGGCATCCCCGCCTGCCACAGATCGGATTTGTTGACCAGCAGCAGGAAGGAGCGCAGGTTGCGGCGCGCGGCTTCCTCTTCCTCGATCAGGTTGAGGACGAAATTGAGCGCGTCCTTGTGCGTCAGCACATCGGTGTGATCGATCAGGAAGATCAGGCCGCGCGGCGTGGTCTCGCGGAACAGTTCCGTCCAGTCCGTCTCCCACATGCTGTATTCCCCGCCGACATCGCGCGTCGGTTTGAGGCGTATCCGCTCATCGCCGATGTGCGCGTTGAACGACCCGACCGGATCGCCGCCCGGCGCGGTGGGGGCCGGGTTGAACTCGCCCAGCGCGGTGACATTGCGGCGCAGCCACTCGATCAGCGTAGTCTTGCCGGTCTGGCGCGCCCCCAGGACGATGAACGGTAGGCCGAACATGCGCACGTAGACGAAATCGCTCAACCGGTTGGAAGCCTGGCTGACCGAGTCGGTCACGCGGGTGACGAAATTGCGCCCGGCAGTGCCGAAGACCGCGATGAACAGGCGCTCAAGCAGGGATGGGCTGGACATGGATGACGACTCCCGGCGTCTGCAAGTGTGATCTTTATCGACTCACTATACGCAGGCCACGCCGCAGAGTCGCAGATGTCGCTGTCGAGCGAAATTCCCTGTCGGGGCGCAGCGCCCGGCGTGCGGCCCCGGTCTCATCGATGATCTGACTATTTGACCGCGCTGGCCCCGCGCCTATTGCCGTCCGACGCCGACGGGCTGTAAGATAGTGTCAGTCTGAACCGGTGCAGCAGCAGGATCATGCGACAGACACAGGCGGTAATCGAACGAGTGAAACAGGTGAGCGCGACGCATCAGCATCTCGCGCTGACGGTCGATCCCTCCCTGGGGCAGATCAAGCCGGGCCAGACGCTGCTGGCGCTGCGCCCCGCCCCGGCGCCGATGCGCGAAGTCTGGTGGCCGGTCAGCGCCGCCAAACAGTCGATCGTCATCGAACGCCCGCTGCGCGAACGCTACGAACCGGGCACGACGGTCGATGTCATCGGCGCGGTCGGCAAACCGTTCCGCTTCCGCCGCACGCTGCGCGCCGCCCTGCTGCTGGCCCTCGATACCAGCCCGACACCCCTGCTGTTCACCATCTCGCATCTGCTGAATCAGAAGAGCAGCGTCACCCTGGTGCTGCTGGGATCGGCGGCGGATTACAGCACCGAACATCTGGCCCCGGAAGTCGAGATCGTGCGCGGCGATGCCGATCTCAATTTCCCCAACCGCGTCACCACAGTCGGCTGGGCCGATCAGGTGTTCGCCGTCGTCAACCCGCTGGATGAACTGGCGCAGTTCAGCCGCATCTGGGAGCTGTTCAGGTCGCTGCGCGCGGACGTGCCGTCGAATTATCTGTTCGGCGTCTTCCGCCCGCCGCTGCCCTGCGGGGTAGGGGCCTGCTCCGCCTGCATGGTCAAAGGGCGCGGCGGCGCGTACATGCTGGCCTGCGCCGACGGCCCCGCCTTCGACCTCGGTGAAGTCAGTCTGTGATGAACGAGAGCGTCCGATGATCGACCGCACCGACCGCACCTACCCGATCACGCGCGGGGACAAGCACAGCCTGGCGCTCGATGCGCCGGTGATGAACGCCGCCGGCATCTTCGGCTTCGGCGATGAATACGCCGGGCTGATCGACTTCACCAAACTGGGCGCGTTCGTCACCAACCCGGTCTCGCTGGCCCCGCGCGGCCCGGCCAACGGCACGCGCGTCGTGCCGCTCGATCACGGTCTGCTGGTGCATACCGGCCTGCCCAACCCCGGCCTGAACAAGGTCTGTCTGACGCAGCGCAACACCTGGGAACGGCTGGGCATCCCGGTGATCGTCCACATCATCGCCAGCGCGCCGGACGACGTGCGCCGCTGTCTGGCGCGGCTGGAAGAAGAAGAGGTCGTCGCCGGGGTGGAGATCGGCCTGCACGATGATGCCAGCGCCGATGAGGCCGCCGCCCTGGTGCGCGCCGCCGCCGATCAGGCCGAAAAGCCGTTGATCGCCCGCCTGCCGTTCGGCGCAGGCATCGAGTACGCGCGGGCGGTCATCGAGGCGGGCGCGGGCGGGCTGGTGGTCAGCGCGCCGCCGCGCGGCACCGCGCGCGATGGGGCGGGCCGGCTGGTCGGTGGCCGGCTGTACAGTTCGCTGATCCATCCGCTCATCCTGCGCCAGGTCGGGCAGATGACGCGCGTCATCGACGTGCCGATCGTCGCAGCAGGCGGCATCCGCACGCCGCAGGATGCGCGCGACTATCTGCAGGCGGGCGCGACAGCCGTGCAGATCGACCTGGCGGCGTGGCTCGATCCCTCCAGCGTGACCTGGATCGCCCGCGATCTGCGCGGCGGCACGGTCACCCAGCCGGTCGATCCGATCCTGGCGGACTGGCATCCGCGCCTGAGCGAGACCGAACGCGCGCTGCACACCCTGCAGCAGAGCACCCAGTCCGATCGGCGGCGGCTGGAATAGGCGTTGACCGGGTGCGCAGCCGGCCCATCGATCCGGAGCGCTGGCGCAGCATCGGCGAAATGAGGAACAGCGAATCGCTATGAACACAGAACCGCAGTATCTGGCCAGAGTGACGTGGGACGATCCGACCAGCGGCGCAACCTACGAGTTTCTGCTGGCTGAAGGCGCAACCGTCACCATCGGACGCCTGGAGACGTGCGATATCTCGATCCGCGAGCAGCATGTCTCGCGGCAGCACGCGGTCATCAACTACCGCGACGGCGTCTTCATGATCACCGATCTGGGCAGCGTCAACGGCGTCTACGTCAACGACCAGCGCATCACCGAGCCGTATCCGCTGACGGCAGGCGACGTCATCCGCCTGTACGTGCCGGAGCTGCGCTTTGAAGCCTACACCCCGGATGCCGCCGTCAGCACCGGGACGGGTGAACAGCGCACGCAGATCACCGCGACGTCGCCGACCGGGCGGGCGCACCTGCTGATCACCAACGGCCCGCAGGAGGGCAACATCATCCCGCTGCTCACGGCGCGCGTCACGATCGGCCGGGCGACCAGCAAAGCCGATTGGGAGATCTCGCTGCAGGATCCATCGGTCTCACGCCCGCATGCCCGGCTCGAGCTGATCGACGGGACCTGGGTGCTCAGCGATCTGGGCAGCGCCAACGGCACGTTCGTCAACGGCACGCCGGTCACCGAGAAAGGCCGGGCGCTGCGCGATGGCGATGTGCTCACCTTCGGCGCGACGCTCAGCCTGTTCCGGATAGGGAACTAGGCGCGATTTCGACCCTTCCCGCGCGCGCATCCTGTTGACTCGCACGGCGCATTCAGGCTACAATCAGATCAAATGTGAAACGTTAAATATTTCGCCTTTTCTGAAGAGACAGACATCATGAAGAACCGCGTTACGCTGAAAGATGTCGCTCAGTTCGCCGGAGTCTCGGTCACCACCGTATCGAATGTGGTGCGCGGGTGGCCGTACATCGCCGAGGAGACGCGCCAGAAAGTTCAGGAAGCGATCCGCGAACTGCGCTACTCGCCCCACCCGATCGCGCAGGGCCTGCGCACCGGCCAGATGCAGACGATCGGGTTCATCGTCCCCTACTTGTCCAACCCGTACTTCGGCGACATCGTCAACGTGGTGGAGGATATCGCCCAGGAACACCACTACAGCGTCATCATCTTCAGCAGCCACGAGGATTTTCAGCGCCAGACCGAGTCGATCCGCCGGGCGACCAACCGGTTGATCGACGGCCTGCTGATCGCGCCGATCGCCGCCGCCCAGCCGTTCGACAGCACCTTCACCGAACTGACGATCCCCACCGTGGTGATCGACCGCGTGCCCGATGGCTACACCGGGCCGTCGTGCGCGCTGAACAACTTCCAGGTCGGCCTGCTGGCGACGCGCCACCTGTGCGAACTGGGACACCGTCGGATCGCACATCTGGCCGGCCCGCTGACCGTGCGCGGCGCGCGCGAACGCGCCGAGGGTTACCGGCAGGCGCTGCACGAATTCGGTCTGACTTACGAGCGCGTCGATCAATCGAGCACCGCCTGGAACTGCGAGGATGGCTACCGTCAGATGCGCAGTTTGCTGGCGGAAGGCGATCCGCCCACGGCGATCTTCGCTGGCAACGACCTGCTCGCCATCGGCGCGATGCACGCCCTGGATGAAGCCGGCCTGAGCTGCCCCGACGATCTCTCGATCGTCGGCGTGGACGATATCGAAGTCGGCGCTTACATCCAGCCGACGCTGACGACCGTGCGCCAGCCGCTGCGCGAGATGGCGCGCGCGGGCATCGATCTGCTGCTCGATCTGATCCACCAGCGCCATGAAGGGCCGACCCAGGTGACGCTGGAGCCGACGCTGATCGTGCGTCACTCGACCGCCGCCCCCCCTGAAAGGACAGTGTGACGATGGACGATCTGCTCGTCATCCGCGGGTTGACCAAGCGTTTCCCCGGCGTGCTGGCGCTGGATGACGTCTCGCTGACGGTGAAACGCGGCGAAGTCCACGGGCTGCTGGGCGAAAATGGCGCGGGCAAATCGACGCTGATCAAGATGCTCTCTGGCGCGTACCACCCGGACGGCGGGACGATCCTGTTCGAGGGCCGCCCGGTCACGATCGAAAACCCGGTCGCTTCGCGCCAGCTCGGCATTGTGACGATCTATCAGGAATTCACGCTCGTGCCCAGCCTGTCGATCGCCGAAAATGTCTTCATCGGGCGCGAGCATGGCCGCGGCGGGCTGATCGCCTGGGGCGAGATGCGCCGTCAGACGCGCCGGCTGACCGATCAGCTCGGCGTCGATCTGGATCCGACGACGCTGGTGCGCGATCTGAGCGTGGCAGAGCAGCAGCTCGTCGAGATCGCGCGCGCGCTGTCGGTGCAGTCGCGCCTGATCATCATGGACGAACCGACGTCCGCCCTCAGCGAGCATGAAGTGCAGCGCCTGTTCGGCATCATCCGCGACCTCAAGGCGCAGGGCATCAGCGTCATCTTCGTGTCCCATCGGCTGGAAGAGGTCAAGACGATCTGCGACCGGATCACCGTGCTGCGCGACGGGCGCAACGCCGGTGAGGCGGACGTCGCCGATGTGACCGAGAACGACATCATCCGCATGATGGTGGGCCGCGATATCGACGATCAGTACAGCCATGCCCCGCGCGGACGCGGGCGGGAGGTGCTGCGCGTGACCGGCCTGAGCCGGCGCGGCAACGTGCGCGATCCCTCGGCGACGGTGCTGGAGGATATCAGCTTTGCCGTCTATGAAGGCGAAATCCTGGGGATCGCCGGGCTGGTCGGGGCCGGGCGCACCGAACTGGCGCGCGCCATCTTCGGGGCCGATGCGCGCAATTCCGGCACGATCGCCATCGATGGCGTGCCGGTCGAGATCCGCTCCCCCGCCGATGCCATCCACCACGGCATCGGCCTCGTCCCGGAAGATCGCAAGCAGCAGGGGCTGTTCCTGGTCATGGCCGTGCGCGAAAACCTGAGCATGGCGGCGCTGGGCGCGCTGACCGGGCCGGGCGGCTTCATCCGCCGGGGGCAGGAACGCGCGCTGGTGACCGAATACCAGCGCAAGCTCAACATCCGCATGGCGTCGGCGGAACAGCGGATCGTCAACCTGAGCGGCGGCAACCAGCAGAAGGTGATCATCGCGCGCTGGCTGGCGCTCAAACCCAGGGTGCTGATCGTCGATGAGCCGACGCGCGGGATCGACGTCGGGGCCAAAGCGGAAGTTCACGGGCTGCTGCATCAACTGGCTGAACAGGGGATCGCCGTGATCATGATCTCGTCCGAGCTGCCGGAGATCCTGGGCATGAGCGATCGCATTCTCACCATGCGCGAGGGGCGGATCACCGGGGAGATCCAGCGCGCTGACGCCACCGAAGAAACGCTGATGCGCCTGATGACGCTGGAACAGGCAGGATGATCGAGGCCGGGATCGGTTCGGGGCGGGCGGCAGCGCGCCCGATGGGCCGCCCGGATATTGAAGCGCTCAAAAAAGTACTGCTCGTTTGGCTGACTGCTGCTGATTGATAAAGGACTGGTTGTTCATGACTGCACACACCGCTTCTGCCAGAACCGGCACGCCGGTCAAAAAACGCGACACGCTGGCCCTGATCGGCCAGTTCGCCCCGCTGATCTTCCTGATCATCCTGATCGTCATTTTCGCCACGCTTCAGCCGAACTTTTTGAACCCGCGCAATCTGTTCAACGTGATGCGCCAGGTGGCCATCACCGGCATGATCGCCATCGGCATGACGTTCGTCATCCTGACCGGCGGCATCGATCTGTCGGTCGGCTCGATCCTGGCGCTGGCCGGGATGGTGGCGGCGGTCATCTTCAAAGGAGGCAATCAGAATACGCTGACGCTCAATGCTGAGGAAACCGCCGGTTACGGCGTGGCCGCCGCCGCCGCTGGCGCGATGATCGTCGGTTCGTTGTGCGGGCTGATCCAGGGGTTCGTCATCACGCGCTTCGCCATCCCGGCGTTCGTCGTCACGCTGGGCGGCATGTCGATCTTCCGCGGGGCGACGCTGATCCTGTCCAACGGCGGCCCGATCAGCGGCTTCGATGAAGCCTACCGGTTCTGGGGCAGCGCGCGCATCCCCGATCAGAACGGCATCCCCGTCTCGGTGCTGATCTTCCTCGGCTTCGCCCTGCTGGCCCACGTCGTGCTGACGTATACCCGCTACGGGCGGCATATCTACGCGGTCGGCGGCAACCCGGAGGCGGCGCGCCTGAGCGGCCTCAACGTCCGCTGGCTGGTGCTCAGCGTTTACGTCATCGTCGGTTTCTTCGCCGGGCTGGCCGGGTTCGTGCTGTCCTCCCAGTTGAACTCGTCGGAGGCGGTGGCCGGGGATGGCTACGAGCTGCGCGTCATCGCTTCTGTCGTCATCGGCGGGACGAGCCTGTTCGGCGGTGAAGGCAGCGTGCTCGGCACGCTGATCGGCGCGATGCTGATCGGCGTGCTCATCAACGGTCTGGTGCTCATGAACGTGTCGTCCTATGTGCAGCAGATCATCATCGGCGTGATCATCGTGCTGGCGGTGGGCTTCGACCGCTTCATCAAGTCGCGGCGGCGCTGATGCGCCCGCCCGCGCCCACGACAGCGCGGTATCGCCTGAGTCCGGCTCAAGTCAAGGAGGTGCGCAGGCAGCATCCGGTGTGTTGTGTTCCGCTCCCGTTTTGTCTGGATAGAGAATCTTTTGCCTTTGGAGGACAGATTCATGAAAAAGCGTCTCAATCTGCTTCTGCTCGTCGTCTCCCTGCTGGCGCTGACCCTGTCCGCTCCCGTCATGGCGCAGGATCAGCCGCTGCGATTGCTGGTTTCGCTGCCCAGCCTGGAGTTCCCGTTCTTCGTCCACATGCTCAATCAGATTCGCGCCGAAGCCGAGGCGATCGGCGGCCTGGAATTGATCGAGGCCGATGGTGAAAACGACTCGGTCAAACAGACCGGTGATGTCGAAGCGGCGATCATTCAAGGGGTGGATGGGATCCTGATCGCCCCGCTCGATGTGGCCACGCTCGCTCCAGTCATTCAGGAAGCGATCAACGCCGGCATCCCGGTCGTCACGATCGACCGCCGCATCGAAGGCGTCGATGGCATCCTGGCCCACGTCGGCGCGGACAATGTGCGCGGCGGCGAGATCCAGGCCGAAACCGTGCTGGCGATGTTCCCGGACGGCGCGACGATCCTGCATCTGCAGGGGCAGCCCGGCGCTGGCCCCGCCATCGATCGCAACGCGGGCGTGCACAACGTCCTCGACCCGGTGGCTGACCGCTACCCGATCGTCTTCGAGCAGACGGCCAACTTCAATCGTGTGGAAGGGCAATCGGTGACGGAAGCCGGTCTGGTCGGTCTGGATTCGCCGCCGGATGTCATCATCGCCGCCAACGACGATATGGCGCTGGGCGCGATGGAAGCCGTCATGGCGGCGGGCCTGCAGGATCAGATCGCCATCTTCGGCTTCGACGCCCTGCCGGAAGCGCTGCTGGCGGTGCAGAACGGCGGCCTGACCGGCACGATCGAACAGTTCCCTGGCGGCCAGAGCCGTGAAGCGCTCAACGTGCTGGTCGATTTCATCCGCAATGGCGTCGAGCCGGAGAGCAGCCTGGTGCTGCTGGAACCGCGCATGATCACGGCGGACAACATCATGGAAGCCGAGCGCATCGGCGAGGTGATGGGCGAACCCACCCCGACGCCGCCGCTGGCGACCGTCAATGAATACGCGGATGCCATCGCCGCCTGCCCGAACGACACGCCGATCACGCTGGCGTCGTCGCTGCCCGATCTGGCCTTCCCGTTCTTCGTCCACATGCAGAACCAGATCGCGGCGGAAGCTGAGGCGATCGGCAACATCACGCTGATCCAGACCGATGGCCAGAACGACACCGGCAAGCAGACCGCCGACGTCGAAGCGGCGATCATCCAGGGCGTGGATGGCATCGTGATCTCGCCGATCGAGGTCGCGGCCATCGCCCCGGCGCTTCAGGACGCGATCGACTCGGGCATCCCGGTCGTCACCATTGACCGCCGCACTGAAGGCGTGAACGGCATCCTGGCCCACGTCGGCGCGGACAATGTGCGCGGTGGCGAGATCCAGGCCGAGACCGTCATGGCCATGTTCCCGAACGGCGCGCGCATCATGCACCTGCAGGGGCAGCCCGGCGCTGGCCCGGCTATCGACCGCAATCAGGGCGTGCACAACGTCCTTGACCCGGTGGCCGACCGCTACCCGATCGTCTTTGAGCAGACGGCCAACTTCCGCCGCGATCAGGGTCTGGCGGTGACGGAAGCCGGTCTGGCCGGTCTGGATACGCCGCCGGATGTCATCATCGCCGCCAACGACGATATGGCGCTGGGCGCGCTGGAGGCCGTCATCGCCGCCGGCCTGCAGGATCAGATCGCCATTTTCGGCTTCGACGCGCTGCCGGAAGCGCTCGCCAGCGTCCGCGATGGCGGGCTGGCCGGCACGATCGAGCAGTTCCCCGGCGGCCAGAGCCGCATCGCCGTCCGCATCGCGACGCTCAACGCGCGCGGCTGCGCCTACGATGCCAACCCGCTGGTGCTGCTGGAACCGATCATGATCACCCGCGACAACCTCGATCAGGCCGAGCGGATCGGTGAGGTTGAGTAGCCCGGTGACCCGGATGCGGGTCAGCGATTGCATGTGAGTAAAACTACAGCGCCGGGGGTTGACCGCTCCCGGCGCTGTGCTTTCCGCTGGCTGTTCAGTGCATTCTGCCGTCGGTCATTGGCCCAACTGATAGATCACCTCAAACGTGAGATCGGTCGTCAGTTCAAGCCGGTATTCAAGGATCAACTGCTCCAGCGGGTACGACGCGCTCGGCGTCGGCGTGGCGTTGATCAGCACGGCCCCCGGCGGCAGCGCGATCTGCACATTGACGACGTCCGGCTGGATGCCCGGCTGCTTCTGGATGACCAGCTCGTAGCGCAGGAAGTTCCCCACCGGCTCGATCACGCCCGGCGTGGTGTAGATGAACTGATAGCGCTCCGACCGGTCGTAGGCCACGGTGAAGCGCGAGATCAGGCGCGTGTGGGCCGCATCGCGGACGATGCGCACGGCGTTCAGGCCCAGCGTGGCGCTTTCGAGCTGCGCATCCACCGGGACGAAGACCTGGAGCAGATTATTGTAATCGATGCTGCCGTGTTCCGGCGCGACGGCGGGATCGAGGCGCGCCCGGCTGTCGGAATAATCGTAGATCAGGCTCAGGCGGCTGCTGGCGGATCCATCCGCCTGAATCTGGACATCGTACGTCGTCTGCCGCACGACCGATCGGTTGGCTTTGTTGCCCAGGTTGGCATCGGCCACCAGCAGATAATCCCCTGCGGTGGCGGGGAGCTGGCGGCCGTTCCAGCCGAGCAGATCGACCGCCTGATTGAGCGCCGCATCGGTGAAGACCAGCATGATATGCCGTTCGCGCAGCAGCTCCAGCAGCGCGCTGATCATGCGCGTCCCCGTCTCCGGCGTGGCGGAGAACGACTGCCAATCGCTGAAGATCTGACGGTAGAGCGCCGCCAGGAAGCGCTTGTGCGGCGAATCCCCCTCGCCACTGGCGCGGATATCGTAGATGACCTCGCGGAAATTGGCTTCCGTGACGATCTCGTTGTAGCCGGGCACCGTCACCGATCCGAGCACGCCGAGGATGCGCTCGAACGCGACGATATCGATCGCGATCACGCCGTCCACCGGGGACTGGGGGTTGCCGCCGCTGTTGTAATACCACATCGCCCGCTGCGCGGTGGTGGGAAAATCGACGTCCCAGCTCCCATCCCAGGCAGCGTAGATCGGCTGCTGATAGGTGATCCACCAGTCCGGCACCTGAACTTCAGCGGCCATCGATGCCGGCGGCGGGTTCGGGCTGTTGGCAGTTGTCGCGCTGTAAGCGTAATTTTCGATGCGCCCGTTGCGCACTGTGAACCAGCCGTATGTGCTCAGGTAGCCGCCCGGCGGGCGGATCTCATCGCTGTTCTGCGCCAGCACCAGGTAACTCTGTTCCCGCTCCAGCCCCAGCGCCACCGTCAGCAGATCCGGCGCGTTGATCAGCAGCGTGTTGGCCTGCTCCAGCGCGCGGGCGTACTGCGCCAGCAGTTCGGCGTTGAGCACGTTCTGGGCGGACGATCCGGCCGCCGCCAGCCGGTTGATGATCGCGTCCGCCCGGCCCAGCGTCTCGCGCGCGGCCAGAAAGCTGGGGCGGCCCAGCCGCAGCAGTTCGACGACGCGCTGGCCGGATGAGATCGGGGCGACCAGCGTCTCGTCGTCTTCGCCGGCCACCAGGAAGACCAGAGTCGGCTGCAGGCCGTTGAGCATGGCGCCGCCGGCGTTGGCCAGCTCCAGCGCCGCATCGAGCGCAATGAACAATCCGGCGGTGTCCGGGATCTGCTCGCTGATCGGCTGCAGGAAGGCGAGCTGACGGCGCACCCCGGACAGGGTGCTGCTGACATCGGCGACGGCGGATTGCAGGCGGGTGAAATCGTTCAGCGTGAGATCGGTTCCGGTGCGCCCGCCGATCGAACTGACGACCCGGTTCAGACTGGCGACCGCGTTCTCGACGCGGTTGGTGGCATCGCTGACCAGCACCAGCACAGCGACCGCGGCAACGGCGATCAGCGAGAGCAGGATAGCGGCGATCTTGAGCGGCTGCAGCCGCCCGATGACAGTCCGCCGGAATTGACGCAGCCAGCGCGGCCCGCGCCGCACGCGCTTGCGCACGCGCTCACGCTGAAGCGGGGGCGCGCTCCCCGTCCCCGGCAGGGAAGTGGGCGGGATTGACGGCGGCACGGCCCTGAGATCGTCGGGATGTCGTGTCACAGAAACTCACCTTGCAACTCTATCTGAAACCCGCCGAATGCTGCCCTCACGCTGAATGATCGCGCACGTCCGGGACGGGGTCGAGTTTGACGCCGGCGATGATCTCCCGGATCTGTTCCAGCAGATCGCCAGCGTCGATCTCCGCCGACATCGCAGCGGGCAGCGCATCCAGTTTACGCCAGAAGAGGGCCGGGTCAAAATCCCGGCTCCAGGTATTCAGGCGGATGATCCCCGGATGCACGGTCGTCGTCGGCTTGTCGTGCAGCGTGTACAGCTCTTCGTGCAGCTTTTCCCCCGGACGCATGCCCGAAAAAACGATCGGGATGTCGTGATACGGGCGCAGACCGCGCAGGCGGATCAGGCGCTCGGCCAGATCGAGGATGCGCACCGTCTCCCCCATCTGGAGGATGTAGATATCATCCCCCGTGGTGATCGCCGCGGCGTGAATGATCAGATTGGCCGCTTCCGGGATGCTCATGAAATAGCGCGTCATCTCCGGGTGCGTCACCGTCACCGGGCCGCCGCGTTCGATCTGGCGGGTGAAGATCGGGACGACGCTGCCCCGGCTGCCCAGCACATTGCCGAAGCGCACCGCGGTGAAGATCGTCGTCCGCGGCGACTGGAGCGACAGCGCGTGCAGCATCAGCTCGCAGGTGCGCTTGGTCGCCCCCATGATGCTGGACGGGTTGACCGCCTTATCGGTCGAGATCAGCACGAACCGCTCGACGTGAAATTCGCGCGCCAGTTCCGCCAGGTTGCGCGTGCCCAGCACGTTCACCCGCACCGCCTCGGTCGGGTGGCTTTGCAGCATCGGCACATGCTTGTAAGCCGCCGCATGGAACACGATCTGCGGGCGGTGCGCCGCCAGCACCGCGCGGATATTCTCATGACAGGTGATATCGGCCAGCACCGGGATCAACTGGATGTGCGGGCAGCGCGCACTCAGATCCAGCGCGAGATCGAACAGACCGCTCTCGTTGTTATCGAGCAGGATCAGGGTCTGCGGTTCGAAATCGACGAGCTGGCGGCACAGCTCCGATCCGATCGACCCGGCGGCGCCGGTCACCAGAATATGCTTGTGCAGCACCGGCGACAGATCGACCGCCTCATGGCGGGCGATCACGCTGCGACCGAGCAGATCTTCCGGCTGCACATCGCGCAGCGGCGCGCTGGCGGTGCGCGTCAGCAGATCGTTCACGACGTCGGGCACGACTTTGATGCGCGCCGGGGTTTTCTCGCATTCCGCGATAATGGCGCGGAAATCGGGGCCGCTGATGTTGTGGATGGCGAACGCGATCAGATCGACGTTATACGCGGACACGACCTCGGCGATCCGCTCGCGCCCGCCGTGAATGCGCACCCCTTCCAGGATCCGGCCCTGCTTGTGCGGATCGTCGTCGATGAAGCCGACGATCTGATAGTGCTGGCTCAGCGGGCCGTACCGGATCCGCTGAGCCAGTGAATGCCCCGACTCGCCCGCCCCGATGATCAGCAGGCGCGCTTTCTGCGTCTGCACGCGCGCGGACGGATTCAAGTAATAGCGCAGCCGGGCGACTCCGCCGCTGATCAGGCGCGACCGGTAGCGCACCGCGACGAAGCCGGTCAGCACCAGGGCATCCGCCAGCAGGATGAACCCCACGCTCATCAAGCGCGGGCGCGCCGCCACGCCCAGACTGATGATCACGACCGTGGCCACTGCGACCGCATTGATGATGATGGTGACATTGTGGCCGCTCGACAGCGCCCACAGCCGATCGTATACCCTGAACGCATGCATCACCCCGATGAGGACGAACGAAGCGACAAAAATGAAGGCGACATTGAGTTCAGGGACGGAAAAAAAGCGATAATCCGTGATCAGAAATAGGACGATGTAGACGGCGAGGACGATCAGGACATCGAGCGATACATCAGCGGCGACCCGACGAGTGTTCGCGTACATGATAGAGAGATACGATCGAAGATCCATAAAGACGCCCTGCCCCCTGAAATGCCATACCGGCTAACGGGAAAGCATTTTCGATATATCAACTCTACCACAAAATCCGCTTTTTACTAATTTTAATCGATCATCACTTAGCGTCCCTTGAGTACTCAGGCGTTCTGCTTCTCTGATTGGCGCTTCACCGGCTGATTTGGACGAGAAGTATAATAATACTTATAGTAGTAACCGTACTCGTCATCCCGTGGATCGACGCGATTGACGATAACACCTTTGAGCGCCAGCCCCAGTTTATCGAACTGCTCTTTGGCGCGGAGCGCAGCGCCGCGGCGCGTCGATCCGGCATCGATCACCAGGACTGTCGCAGCGCCGGTGGTGGCGGCCAGCACGGCGCTGTCGGCGGCGGCCAGCACCGGGGCCGTATCCAGGATGATGACGTCGATCGCCGGGGAGAGGCGCATCAGGTCGATCCAGCGCCCCATCACGGTCGATCCCAGGATCTCCGTCGGGTTGGAGGGGATGAAACCACTGGTGATGACGCGCAGGCGCGGGATCGCGGTGTACTGCACGCACTCGGCAAAGCTGGGCGGCAGGCCGGCGTTATCGCCCACCTGCGGGATCGCCTCAGCGGGAACCTGCGCCGGATCGCTGAAGAGCAGCGTCGTCAGGCCGACGCTGTTCTCCAGCCCGAAAACCTCGTGAATTTTCGGGCGGCGCAGGTCGGCATCGATCAGCAGCACCTGCAGGCCGGCCTGCGCCATGACGATCGCCAAGTTGCTGGCGGTGATCGTTTTGCCCTCCTGCGGGTTCGCGCTGGTGATGATGAACGTCTCTTTCCGTCCGTTCTGCCCATTGCTGCTGAACAGCATATTGGTGCGGGCGGTGCGGTAGCCCTCGGCAATGGCGGACATCGACGGGAAGCGGGTGATCAGGCGATCCGGGTAGCTGCTGTTCTTTTTACCGAAACGGACGATCGCCGCCAGCACGGGCAGCTTCAGCAGTTCAGCCGCCTGTTCCGTCGTCTGGATCGTGTCGTCCAGGTACTCGATCACCAGGGCCGCGCCGAAAGCCAGCACCACGCCGATGAATGCGCCCAGCAGCGCGCTGCTCTCCGGGCGCGACCCGCTGGCCCCGGTCGGGATCTCCGCCCGCTCGACGATATCGAGGGCGTTGGTGCGCTGCTGGAGATCGGCGATCGTGGCGGTGAAGCGGGCGATATTCGACTGCGCCAGGTTGATCTGGTCGATGATCGCAGTGCGCTGGGAGATCAGCCGATCGATCGTGGCCTGATCGGCGGCGGTATTCAGCTCCTCAGCGATGACAGCCAGTTGATCGCGCGCGTCCTGAATCTGGGTATTCAGATCATCGATCTGGGCGTTCAGGAAGACGATCTGTTCCTGCTGCTCCGGCGTCAGATTGGTCGGACTGTTGGCGATCAACTGCTCCGCCAGCGTGTTGGCGATATCCGCGGCCAGCACTGGATCGGGGTACGTGACCGTGATCACCAGCAGCGTCGTCCCGGTGATGATGCGCGTGCTGATGCGCGGCAGCAGCGCCCGCGGCGGGATATCGAGGTTGAGCGCATTGACCGTGCCGGAGAGCACGGCCGTCGTCTTCACAAGCTGAGCATACGTCTCGACCAGATCGAAGCCGATCGCGATCTGGGCGTAATCCGGGTTCGGGGACTGGATGAACGTCCCGATCGCAACCGTGGCGGACGCCTGATAGACCGGGACCTGACGCACAGCACTGATGAATGCGATCCCGCCGCCGATGAAAGCGGAGATCACGATCAGCCACAGCCATTTACGCGCCAGGCGAATATACTGCTTGAGTTCCAATAAGGGACTCCGTTCACTTGAACAGTGCGATCACGGCCCGCAATCGACTGATCTCGATTGGAGCAATTTCAGTTTGTCGAGTATCATACTGAAAAATTATTTAATCTGCCACAGGTTGACTGAAGTGCAGATTTCAAGGTAAACTGAACTCAATAACAAGTCAGCAATCTGCAATACCCCGTCATCACTAAGTTACGCAGCCTGGAGGGTAGTCTGATGCGCATTCATCGTGTATTCATGTGGCCTCTGCTGTTCGGGCTTGTTATCGTTTTCAGTATTGCCATACCACAGGTTGCCTCTGCCCAGACTGTTCCGGTCTGCCAGCAGATCGTCAACGAAGCCATCCAGTCGATCGGGCTGAACTGCGCTAACAACGAAACCGGTTTCGCCTGCTACGCCTCTCCAGAACTGACACCGATGATGGTTCCGGGCTTCGACGCGACCCTGTTCGATGAGCCGGGTGAACGCATCCCCCTGAACGATCTGGTTCGCCTGTCGGCTGAAGCCAGCAATCGCACGGATCGGACGTGGGGGATTGGCGTCTACAACCTCCAGGCCAGTCTGCCCAGCGGTTTCCCCAACGACGTGATCGTCGTGACTTTTGGCGAGACGCAGCTTGAGCACGGCGTGCAGAACGATCTGCTCTTCCAGCCGCTGGAAGCGCCGCTGACCGCCACCACCACCGCGGCCAGCGAACTGCGCCTGGCGACGCTGACCCCGCCGGCGCTGGCCGAACTGGCCGGCAATGCCCCCGCCGGCTCGTCGGTGCAGATCGACGCCATCAGCCAGGATGGCAACTGGGTGCGCGGCATCTTCGCCGGGGACCCGGTCTGGTTCCGCGCATCGGCCTTCAACAGCGCCGACCTGAACGGTCTGCCGGTGCTCCCGGAGGGTCACTTCTCGCCGTATCAGCGTTTTTATGCAGTGACGGGCAGCCGCAGCGACTGCGCGGAGACGCAGTCCCTGATCCTGGTGCAGGGGCCGCGCAATACCGCAGTTGACTTGCTCCCCAACGGCATTCACGTCCGCCTCGAGTCAACCATGCTGATCCGCACCTTCGACCTCGGCTTCCCGATGGGGCGGACGATGGAGATCATCGTCCTGAACGGCGTGGTCACGATCAACCCGGATACTTCCCGACCGATCTACGTCCCGGCGGGCTACCGCATCCGCATCGGTCTCGGCCCGGATCTGGTCAGCCTGGGCAATGAAGGTGACGCCGATGAGCGCAGCGGCCCGTATACCTTCAATGATCCGGTCATTCTCGATCAGGCGGCGCTCACCGCGCTGAGTCTGCTGACGCAGATCCCGTCGAATATCCTGAATTACACCATCCAACTGCCGCAGATCATCCTGGCGTCGGGCATCGGCGGGCCGATCCCGCAGATCATCTTCCCGAACCCCCAGGCGGCGGCTGTCATCCAGCGCTACTGCAACGAGAACCGTCTGCCCGCAGCGATCTGCCGGACATTCGGTTTCTGATCCGCCGCCTCGTGCACCAGATGGCGGTACCGGGCAGCCTCTCCTCAGACCAGTAAACCTGCGCGCACGCCTGTCTCGCTGTAGAATAAAGTGAGACAGGCGTGTCTTCTGACGGTGATCGATCTCAGCATGGCTTATATCTGCCTGAGTTATACACCGGCCAGCCGGGAACTCGCCGAGCAGGTGCACCGGCGGCTGGAAGCGAACGATTTTCGTGTCTGGCGGCGCGAACCCGACCTCGGATACAGCGACGCCGCGTCCGCGGCGATCCTCGATGCGGCGTTCAAAGGGGCCGCTGTTTTCGTATTCATCTGGTCTGAAGGGGAAACTGTCCCTGCATATCTGAGCGAGGACTATCACGTCGCCCAGACGTTCAAGCGCCCGATCTATTTCGTCAACCGGGCCAACCAGATCGACCAGTTGATCGCAGCGCTGCGCCAGGTCGTGCCCGATGTCAGCAGCTTCGGGCCGCTGCCCGCACCCTCCATGGAACAGCCCTCAGCGGCGGATGAGATGAACATCCCCCGATCAGGTCAGATCGTGCGCCTGCTCTCGATCGCCGCGGCGGGATTGGGCGCGCTCACCCTGATCGCGCTGTTCCTGCTCGCCGGGCGCGATGATGCGCGCGAGATCGCGCCGGGGACGCCGCCCACCGCTGAGGCGACCGCTCAGCTTCAGGTCGGGGGCGGGGCTGATCAACAACCTGCTCCGTCGGCAACTGCTGCAGCGACCTCATCGCTCATCCCGACGCTGACATCCTCCCCGACGGCGACCTTCACCATGACCCCCAGCGCCACCGTGACGCCGTCCACGACCTTCACGCCGTCATCCACTGCGACACCGACGCTGACCCATACGCCGACGACGACGCCGACCGCCACCCCGACGTTGACGCCGATCCCTCTGCTGATCCAGCCTACGACAGCGCCGCCCACCGCGTTCAGCACCTTCATGCCGCTGCCCACTGACGCGCCGCCGGTGTTCGCCACCAACACCCCGTTTTCGATCACACAGGCTACCTTCAGAGTCAGAACTGGAAGGTGAAAGGATGCCGCCGCGTCCGCTGTCGATCCTGTTCGTGTGTTACGCCAACCTGGCGCGTTCGCCGATGGCGGAAGCCGTCATGCGGCGCATGGCGCACGAGGCCGGTCTCGATCAGCAGGTGCTGATCGACTCCGCCGGGACTACCTGTCTGTACCCCGGCGAACCCGCCTGCAGCGGCACCCTCGACGTGCTCGATGCGCACGGCATCGCCCACCCGAGCCTGTCTCGTCAGCTTGAATACGACGATCTCAACCGGTTCGATTACGTCTACGCCATGGATCGGCGCGTGCTCAATTTCATCCTGCGCCATCGTCAGGGCACGACCGCCGCGGTCGATCTGTTCCTCGCGCCCGCCCAACGGATCGGGCTGGTCAGCGTCGATGAAGTGCCCGATCCGTTTCCCAACGGCGATTTCCAGGCCACCTATCAACTGGTGCGCCTGGGCTGCCTCGGCATTCTGCGGACGCTGCCGCTGCCCCGGTCGCGCTGAAAAACCGCTCCCGTTATCCGGCGGCTGGCCGCGCGGGCTTGCGCCGCAGCGCGCCCCCGCTGACCGTGACCCTGACCTGCCGCCCCAGCCAGTGCAGCAGCACCTGCGCCCGATCTTCCCCGCTCAGGCGCATATCGAAGATCGCCTCGTGCCCTTCGAACGGCCCGCTGGTGATCGTGACCGGCTCGCCGCGTTTGAAATCGTCAATCCGGGCGAACTCGACCGCTTTCAGGCTGGCCAGCCGACGGCGCAGCTCGTAGATGTAGTTATCCGGGATGATGGCCGGCTCGCCGCCGAATTCGACCAGGCCGAGCACGCCCGGCATCCAGCGCAGCGCGCTGGCGCTGAGCGTATCGAAATCGACCTGGATGAACAGATACCGCGCAAAATACGGGCGGATCGGCGAGGAGCGGGGGTTGGCGGGCCTGACGTGAATGTGCGGAAAGAAAACCTCGATATCGCGTTCCAGCAGATAACGGTGTACCTGGACTTCTTTGCGCGGCTTGCTCTGCAGCACGTACCAGAACAGTCCCATACCATCTCCAGATGAGTTCAGACAAATAATGCATGATCGTACCGACGATCGCATCAGCACGATCGCCGCTGATCTTCAGTATACATCGAATTTGTTAACTGACAGGTTATTAACAGTGAAGGGGAATGGAACTTGAGCGGGTCACGCGCCGTGACCGCGCCGCCATTCACCGCGGCGCGCCAGCAGCCACAGAAAGCGCGCATTGTAAACGAGGTAGCGCCGCCACAGCCGGCGCGGTTCCTGCACCAGTCGATACAGCCATTCCAGACCGCTGCGCTGGATCCAGCGCGGGGCCTGCTTCTTGCGGCCCGTCAGTAGGTCGAACGCGGCCCCGACCCCGATCATGAGCGCCGGCAGCGTCGATCGGTGCGCCGCCATCCACCGATCCTGTTTGGGCGACCCGAACCCGACCCAGATGACATGCGGGCGCGCCGCCTTGATCTGCGCGACCAGCGCCGGATCGATCTGGGGCGGATCAGCGACCATCGGCGAGGCCATCCCGGCGATGATCAGCCCCGGAAACCGGCTCTGCAGGACGGCGGCCAGCCGTTCGGCGGTATCGCCGACGCCGCCGAGCAGGTAATGCCGCAGCCCCAGCGGCACGCCACGCTCGCACAGCGCCAGCATGATATCCGGGCCGTAAACGCGCTCGGCCTCCGGCGCGCCGCGCCGCCGCTGCAACCAGACCACTGGCATCCCGTCGGCGGTGATGAGATCCGCACCCGTCACCGCCGACCGGACATCCGCATCCTCCACCGCCCGCATCAGCGTGTAGACGGGACAGGTTGAGACGTAACGCCCGACCGGCTGCTGCGCCCAGTCCAGCAGCGTCGCGATCGCAGCGGCGAACGGCTGGGCGTGGGTGCGCACGCCGAGGATATCGATTTCGCGCATGGCCTCTCCTGCGATCCGGGTGCTCTCGATCACGGATCAGAAGATACCAGAGACGGGCGCGGCGATCGAGGATAGCCGGCGCATCACGCGCTGCCCGGGCTGTTGACGAGCGCGCCGCCCGGGGCGTTTTTGCCCTCGGCGGGAACGCTTCCGGCCTGCGCATGCGAGCGCATATGGTAAAGCACGCGCAGGATGAACCAGACCAGCAGCGCCGCCGCGATGCTCAGGAACCAGGCCCCTGTCCCGACCGCCATGCCGATGGCCGCCGTCACCCAGATACTGGCCGCCGTGGTCAGATCGTGGACGCGGTCATGACTGCGGTAGATGACCCCCGCGCCCAGAAAGCCGATGCCGACGACGATATTGGCGGCGATGCGCCCCGTCTCCGACCCCGGAAACGCATACAGCGACAGCAGCGTGAACAGGCACGCCCCGACCCCGACCAGAATATGCGTGCGCAGCCCGGCGTTTTTATGCCGGTGCTCGCGCTCCAGACCGACCACCGCACTGAGAAATGCGGCCAGCAGCAGATACAGTGCCGCCGTGAACTGCGTTTCCAGCGTCATCGTCCGCACCTCCGGCGCTATCGACAATTCTTAAACTTATTTTAACATCAATTTAAAAATTGCCGATTGACGATCAACGACTGGGCCGGCTGCACCGCGGAGAGCACAGCCGGCCCGGTTGGCCTATCGGGGTGGTCAGCGGGACGTCAGCCGCAGCCGCCGCCGCCCGCCCCGCGCTTGAGCACCAGCGTCACGCGCGGCTCGTATTCGAGGTTGGCGAAGACATCCGGGGACGGCCGCGCCATCGGCTGACGATCGCCCAGCGCGGCATCGAAGCGGAAGGCGAGCTGATCGTCGGCGGCGCCGGCGATCCGGTTCGCCGCGACGAACTCCGGATCGGCAAACGTCTCGATCCAGCGGTTGATCCCGCCCTCCAGGATGTACAGGTTGGGCACGCTCTCGGCGTTCAGGATGCGCCAGGCCTGCGTCGCCGCCGTCTCATCGTTGCTCATGATCACGAACAGCGTGTTATCGGGCTGAAGACTGAGCTGCGGCCCCAGCGCCAGCACCCGATCGAGCGGCACGTGATGCGCCTCTGGCAGGTGGAACTTGTTGAAATCCGTCTCGCTGCGCACGTCGATCAGATACGGGATGACCATGCGGTTGTTCAGATACGAGAGCAGCTCCGCCGGGTGGATCTGGATGCGCCGCTCGCTGATGGCCGTCTCCTGCTCCTCCGCCAGCCACTGCTGACGGTCAGCGTTGGTCGGCTGGCCGATCGCCAGCGTGACCACGGCCAGTGCGATCAGGACGCCCGCCGCGCCGAAGCGCCAGCGCGGCTGTTTCGGGATCAGCCCTTTGCCGAAGACCCGCTCGCTCACTTCCGCCAGCCCGAAGGCGGCCAGCGCCATCAGCACCACGCCGAGCACGACCACGCCGGTATCGACGTTGAACAGTTCCGGCAGGGTGAAGCGCCCCATGTACGACGAGTACCAGAAATCCTCATACAGGCCGACCGTCTCGCCGAAGGCGAAGATGCCGAAGAACACCCCCGCGGCGAACAGGATGCCGTCGAGCTTGAGCGTGGCGGCGGAGACCAGCGACGTGCCGGGGCAGAAACCGCCGATGATGAAGCCGACGCCCATGATCAGGCCGCCGACGATCCCCGGCCACAGGTAGGTCGGGTTGACCCACACCAGATTGTAATCGAGCAGCCCCAGCGCCGAGGTCAGGAAGACGCCAATCATCGCGGTGATGATGGCGCCGAACATGACCTTGAGCACGGTCATCTCGCGCAGGTAGAACTGACCGGCCAGCTTGGTCGATTTGCCAAAACCGGAGCTTTCCAGCACGTAGCCGAAACCGAAGCCGATCAGCACGTAGACGATGTACGACGGCCAGTGGCCGAGGATGGCATTCAGGTCAAGTGGAAACGGAGTCATGGCCGCCCTCCCTTACGTCCACAGCCGGCGGACGAAGTACGCCAGTGCGTAAGCGCCGGCGAACACCGCGAACATGAACGCCCAGCTTCCGACCGAGAGCACCGCGCCACCGCTGAGCGCCTGACCGGAGGTGCAGCCGCGCGCCAGACGCGCCCCGTACCCCATCAGCGCGCCGCCGATGAATGCCATGAGCAGGCGGGTGCGGCCGCTGATGCGCGGCCCTTTGTTGATCTCCATCTTCAGGCGTCCGTTGCGCCAGCCGCTGTACGCGCCGCCCAGGATCGTGCCGACGGTGATGAACACCACCCAGCTATCGAGCGGGTTCTTGTCGCCGCCCGCCATGTCGAGCAGGTAGCGCACGCGGTCGATGTGCCCCGGCGCGATCAGATCTTCAACGTAGACCAGGATCCGGTTCATGCCGCCCGATGCGCCCAGGCCATTGCCGGTGATGAAGAACGCCAGGAACAGGACGATGCCGAGCAGGATCCCGCCCAGGTACGGGTTGATGTAGGGCCGCTCGACCCGCTGGACGCGGGTCTGGGCGCCGGCCCGTCCGACGGTGGGACTGGTTGGATTGAGTGTGGTCATGCTTTCTCCCCCTGTGCTCCAGATGCTGTTGGCTCCGCGCCGGGCGCTGCATGCGCCCCGGACGTGTGGGAACCGGTTTCGACTTCATCCCAGCCGAGCATCATCGCCTTGATGTTGGCCAGCGGCGTGTGCCCGGTGGTGGTCAGGTAGACATGCAGGACGATGAACGACGCGAACGCCCAGGCCACCAGCGTGTGCAGCGGGGCCAGGAAGCCCAGCCCGCCGAGCTGCGCCGTCAGGGTCGGGAATTCCTGCGCACCCCACATCAGGATGCCGGTGATGACCTGCAGCGGCAGCAGCACGTTGAGGATGGCCAGATACGTGAGCTGCTGCAGCGGGTTCAGCTTGTGATCGGGCGTCTTGGCGAACGGATGCGGCTCACCGCGGAAGATGCCCCACAGGTAGTACTTGGCCTGGGCGAACATCTGATCGAAGAAGCCGTAGGGGCGCGGCAGGAACTGCCGGATCTCGCCGCTCGCCAGATGGTAGAACAGCGCCAGCGCCGCGTTGATCAGCAGCAGGATGGCCAGGCCGTTGTGGATCAGCACCATCGCCTGGAAACTGAACATGCTGAACGTATCCGGCATGTGGATGACGATGCCGGTGAACAGCAGCCCGAAGATGGCCACCGTCTGCATCCAGTGCCAGAAGCGCTCGTACACCGTGTACATGTAGACCGGTTTGACCTCGGCGGACAGATGCCCCGCCTGACGGCGCGCGCTCAGGTAGCGCAGCCCGCCATGCACGCTGACCCCGGCGGCCACGCCCAGCAGCATCAGCACGCCGGCCAGGTTGACCCAGTCCACGTCATGATGGCCGAGCACGTACAGGTTGACCAGATCGGTGCTCGGCGGTGCAGCGGCCAGCGCCGGGTAATACAGCAGCGTGCCGTCGTCCGTCCGCTGGATCGAGCCGACCAGCGCACCATCCGTCCGCCCGCCATCCAGGATCGGATCGACGCCGCCGGGCGTGAACGACGTCAGCACGATCGGCGCGGCCAGCCGCGATTGATCGGCGTGGCAGGTCGCGCAGTCACCGGTCGCCCACTGGCCGCCGATGACGTTGTGATGCAGCGCGAACGGCTGCACGTCGGCGCGGATGTGCGGGTTGTCGATGCCGCGCGCGGCCAGCCGCGCCGCGATCGCATCGATCTTGGCCGGCGTGTCGAGCATGAGTTCCGTCTCATCCAGCGTGCCGCTGCCATCGGCGTCGAACACGGTCAGGATCTCCGGCGCATACGCGCCATCGACCAGCCAGGCCGCCTGCACGTCCGCCGCGCTGACCGGCGTCCCGCTGGAGTCCACCCAGTACCAGCGGCTGACCAGGTTGTACGGGGAGAGGCGCATCCCGCCATCGACGCCTTCGGCGGGCAGCAGCACTGGCTGGAAGCCGGTGATCAGATCGCCCTCCAGCCCACGATAGGCCATGAGCGGCGTGCCGTCCGCGTGAACGGTGGTGAAATCGACGCGCTCCAGCGCCGGAGCGTACAGTTCGGGGATGTGGCAGGTCTCGCAGGCCAGCACGTCCATATGACGCTGCGTGTAGGGCAGCCAGGTATGGGTGGATGCAGCGTCATGGCACGAGGCGCACGAGCGCTCCGCTCCAGCGAAGCCGGCCATCTGCGCGGCGGTCGAATTGGCCAGGGTGTGCATCGGGCGGTGCAGATATTCCCCGAAATCCATGCGCCGCGGGTCGAAGAGCAGGTGGGCGGGCCGGCTGCCCGTCGGCTCGGTGTCGTACACCGGGTTGTTGATCGCGTAGTGGCAGTCGGTGCAGCCGACGACGCGCTCGGCGTGCACGTCCCAGACGCGGGTCAGTTCCGGTTTATCCTCCAAATTCAGGCCGCTGTTGGCGATGCGCTGCGGCGATACCACCTGCCCGCGCAGCAGGGTCTCCCAGCCGGCGTCACCGCTGGCCAGCACGAGGGGCGTCTGCGCATCGGTGTGCACAGTGCCGTGGCACGCGCCGCAGTTGGCATCGGTCGGATCCTGAATGCCCAGCACGCTGGAAGGCACGCTGCCATCGGCGTTGAACGCCTCGCGGTTCCAGGCCCAGCCATCATCTGCGGGCGCGATCAGACCGGTCGTGGCCAGCGTCGCGCTGCTGGCCCATTCGGACTGGCCCCCGTCGATGGCCGCCAGCCGGGCCGCGTTGTCCGGCTCGGCCATATGACACAGGAAGCAGTTGATCTCGACGCCGCTAGGCTCAGCGGGGGCGGATGGCTCGACGCCGACCGCGACAGTGCGCAGCGCACCGTCCGCATGGCCGCTGGTGGCAGCGATGAACGCGGTATCGTGGCACGTCCCGCACGTCGTCATCGTCGAGGCGGGCGCGCCCGACTCGTAGACGGGCACGCCCTGCGCATCGAGCAGTGTGACAGGCGGGTGAAATGCCGGGTTGGTCTGCGCGCTGGTCGGCTGCGCGCCGAGCAGCCAGACGCCCAGCCCGATGAAAGTGAAACCGAAACCGACGACAAGCGCGATGAAGGTGCGACGCAGCATGGTGTGAGTCATCTCGCTTTCACTCCTACCGCCCGCCCCAGACCATCGGATCGCCGTAATAGCCGAGAGCCTGCCAGTCCATGCGCCCGTTGTCGCTGTGGCAGTCAGTACAGGTCAGCGCGTACTCGGCGGGCTGCACCATGTGCGTCAGCGGCCAGTACATCGCCGTCTCGGCGAAATCGTAGTGTCCGCTGTAGGGGATGCCAGCGGCCTCCGCGCCGTGAGCCAGCGCCGAGTCCCAATCGAAGGTATGCCAGTACCCGCCCTCGCCCGCCGTCGTCGGCTGGAGCAGGATGTTGTACTCGGTATCGTATGGCTGAACGCCGTAGTGGATCTTGAACGGGAAGATGACGGCATTGGGATCGTCGATCGTGCCCAGCGGCTGCGCCAGCACGGTGATGTTGAGCGGATCGATCAGATCGCCCAGCAGGTAGCGCATGCCCGTGCCGTTGTACCAGGCATACGTCGGCATGTAATTGAGGGTGGAGAGGAACTCGCCGCGCGTTTGCAGGTACAGCCCGGGCACGTTCTCGCGCGTCATATCGCCCGCCTGCGACCAGTCCCAACTGACGCGCGTGGGATCGCGCCGCGCCACCGACGGGATATGGCACGTCTGGCAGGCCACGCTGTCGATATGGCTGGTGATGCGATCGTCTTCATGCAGCGTCGGCTCATGGCAGTCGGTGCAGCCGATCTGATTGGCGTTGTCGGCGCTGACTGTGAACGACCGCCCGGCGATCTCGTGATCATGCGTCTGGTGGCAGTCGATGCACAGGAAGTCATAACGGCCCATGTGGACATCGAGCGTCTCCGACGGGAAGTACAGGCTGGAGTCGAGGTCGCCGTGCTTGACGCCGTTGCCGCCGCCGCCATTGAAGTGACAACTGCCGCAGTTATTGCGCGTCGGTATACCCACGTTCTGGGCGACCAGCGTCAGATCGACGTTCTCCTGCGGCAGCCCGGCTTCCCCTTTGACGTAGGTGCCGGTCTGGTCGTGGCAGACCAGGCAGTCCACATTGTCCAGGTTGGTGAAGTCGAAGGTATCGTCCTCCCAGCCGTACCCCACGTGACAGCGCGTGCAGTCCGGCTCATTGGACTGAATGCCGATACAGAAATTGTTGATGACATTGGCCTTGCCGATCGAGACCGGCTCATCGCGCCAGGCCACCTGCACCGGCGGACTCTGCCAGGTCCAGTGCGTGGTCATGGCCACCTGATGCGCCGCATCCTCATGGCACGTCAGGCAGGCGGCGGTCACCTCCGGCCCGGTTTCATACGGCCCCGGCATCAACGCGCGGTGATCGGTCGGCTCCAGGCGCACCGGAACATGCGCCCAGGGATCGCCGGCTGCTTCCGTTTGCAGCGGTGACAGCGCCAGCAGCACGACCCCGACGACGATGGCCACCGTGCCGATCAGGCCCAGCAGCCAGATGTACTTGAACGAACGCAGCATCGTCACACAGCTCCTGCGTGCCTGCTAAAAACGATCAATCGAGTGTGCTGGCGCGGCGCGCCAGCGAGTCGCGCAGCATCTGCCGCATGAGGTCGAGCACAGTGATGATCCGCTCATCGGTCAGCCGGTAGATCACGGCCTGCCCGTCGCGTTCCGCAGTCACCAGCGCGCGATCGCGCAGCAGCGCCAGATGGCGCGAGATCGTCGGTTGAGGGGCATCGAGCAGCTCCGCCAGACCCGTGACATGCAGCGGCCCGTCATGCAGGGCGTACAGGATCTGGATGCGCCGGGGATCGCCGACTGCCTGGCACATCTGCGTGTGCAGCAGTTGCAGTTCATCGAGTCCGGGGACGGCCATGATCGCCCACTCCACCTATTCGGATATCCATATACATTCTGAGTTTGGCCTCACCAGCCTTTAATCAGTAGTGACATTCTTCACCCCGGCCTGGGTCACATGTCACCCACGGCACGGCGGGCAACCCGGTGACAGATCGACCGCGGACGCGGTACAATCCGGTCAACAGGCTCAGCCCCCGATCCCGGATCTGCCGATGACCGATGTCCAGACCGTCCATGACCTCGATACACCATCCGTGCTGGTCGATCTCGCCATCATGGAGCGCAACATCCAGCGGATGCAGGCCCTGTGCGACGAACACGGGGTGGCTTTCCGCGCGCATGTGAAGACGCACAAGATCCCAGCCATCGCCCGAATGCAGATCGAGGCCGGGGCGATCGGCATCGCCTGCCAGAAGGTGAGCGAGGCGGAGGTGTTCGCCGCCGCCGGGCTGAACGACATCCTCATCCCCTACAACATCGTCGGCCCGCTCAAGACCCGCCGGCTGACCGATCTGGCGCTGTACAACCGCATCACCGTCTCGGCGGACAGCCGGGAGACGATCGCCGGACTGTCCGCAGCGAGCGAGGCCGCCGGGCTGAGGCTGCGCGTGCTGGTCGAACTGGAGACCGATCAACGGCGGGCGGGCGCGCCGCCGGAACGCGCCGTCGAGCTGGCGCAGCAGATCGAGGCCGATGAGCACCTGCACTTCGCCGGCCTGCTGCTGTATCCCAGCGATCCGGCGGCCCGACCGGCTGTTCAGTACGTGCTCGACCGGCTGGACGAAGCCGGCATCGGCGTCGATCTGATCAGCGGCGGCGGCACGGGCGCGGTGCTGCACCTGGGCGAATTTCCTGAACTGACCGAGATCCGTGTCGGGACGTATGTCTTCAACGACTGGACGACCGTCCTCAACGGCTGGTGCGCGCTGGATGACTGCGCCATGGCCGTGCGCAGCACCGTCGTCAGCCGCCCGAACGACGATCGCGGCATCCTCGACGCGGGCAGCAAGACCCTGACCCCGGAGACGATCGACGGTGGCTACGGCTATCTGGTCGAATATCCGCAGGCGCGCATCTACCGCCTCAACGAAGAACATGCCTACGTCGATTTCAGCGCCTGCCCCGACCGCCCGGATGTCGGCGATATCGTCCACATCATCCCGGTGCATACCTGCGTGACCACCAACATGCACGATCAGATCTACGGCGTGCGCGGCGGCTGGCGCGATGGCGCCGTCGAACAGATCTGGCCGGTGGCCGCGCGCGGCAAAGTCTGGTGAGGCCGATGGTCGCCTGAGGTTCCGATCGATCCGATCATTGTCACAGGATCGATCTTTACATGTTCTTAATGATAAATCTTGATCGTTTTGGATATTTTTGGGATAACAGGCCACAGAATCCCAAATTTTGGATAAACCGTGTTCATCAGGGATATATCGAGGAAGTTGGGAAATGTCCGTCACCGATCGCGATCTGCGTCCCTCACCGCGGCACAAGCCGGTCTCGCTGTTCGTCACCTGCATCGTTGACATGATCTACCCCGGAACCGGGATCTCGGTCGTCCAGATCCTGGAACATCTGGGGATCGAGGTGCGCTTCCCGCTTGCTCAGACGTGCTGCGGCCAGCCCGCCTTCAACAGCGGCTTCCAGGACGATGCGCGCGCCGTCGCCCGCCAGTTCCTGACCGCCTTCGCCGATGCCGAGGTGATCGTCACCCCATCGGGGAGCTGCGCCTCGATGGTGCAGCATTACTACCCGGAATTGTTCAAGGACGACCCGGAATGGGGGCCGCGCGCCGACTGGGCCGCGTCGATCACCTGGGAGCTGACCGAGTACCTGGTGGACGGGCTGGGGATCACCGATCTGGGCGCGGCGCTGCCGCCGACGAAGGTGGCGTTCCACCACGCCTGCCATGGGCTGCGCCTGGGCGGGCTGGGGCCGCAGGCGGTGGCGCTGGCCGAACACATCGACGGCGTGACCGTCACCCGGCTGGAGGGGGAAGATCAGTGCTGCGGTTTCGGCGGCCTGTTCGCCGTCAAGATGCCGGAGATCAGCGGGGCGATGCTGGACGACAAGGTCAGGAACATCAACGCCGCCGATGCCGACGTCATCGTCACCGGGGATGCGAGCTGTCTGACGCAGATGAACGGCGGCCTGAGCCGCCAGGGCAGCAGCAAGCGCGTCATCCACATCGCCGATCTGCTGGCGCGCGGTCTGAAACCGGCATCCGCTGACCGGGAGTGATCGTGCGGTAAAGTCCGTCATCAGTCCGGTGGATTGTCGCGAAGTCTGGTATGCTTGAATGATAGGGAACCCGCGCTGCGATCGGGTGATGATCGATCGCCGAGTCCGGGGAGCGAGTCGCAGCCCGTTGGAATGGTGCCCCTGTGACTTGTGAGAGGAATACCATGAGCGATATCACCGTGCTGTCGATCAATACCATCGTTTCTGATCCGCGCATCCGCGACGGACGTCCGATCATCGCCGGGACGACGCTGATGGTGCAGGATGTCGCAGCGCATCATCGCTATCGTCACTATACGCCCGACGAACTGGCGGAGCAGTTACAGATCTCGCTGGCGCAGGTGTATGCGGCACTGGCCTACTACTACGAACATCAGGACGAGATCGACGCTCAGATCATGGAAAATGACCGGATCATCCGTGAAGCCAGGGACAAGGGCTTTGGGCAGCGCCATCCGCCTGTACTTCGATGAAGGTGTACAGGTCGCTGTTGCTCAACAGATGCGCAGCCGGGGCATCGATGCTGTCACAGTACGCGATCTCGGATTGCTGGGCGATACCGATATCAACCACCTGCTGCGTGCTTCAGCGATGGGGCGCGTTCTCTGTACTTTCGACCACGATTTTCTGCGGCTGCATGCTGAGGGGATCCCTCATGCGGGTATCATCATCGCTCAGCATTTCAGCACCACGATCGGGGACTGGGTACGTGGTCTGGAAGTCATCTGCGGCGTGTTGAGCGCTGAAGAGATGATCGATCACATCGAGTATTTATGACTGGATTGTCCTCAGATGATCCACGACGCAAGCGCCCGTGTGACCGGTTCTCGATCACGCGATCGAATATTTGTGCTACAATCGACGTGAGATGAAACCGGTACACCGTCCATGTACGCCGAGATCGCCGTCGATGCGCCCGTCCACGCCACGTTCGATTATCTGGTTCCGCCGGAACTGGCCGACCGTCTGACGGTCGGCCACCTGGTGCAGATCCCGTTCGGCACGGCGGCGCAGCACGGCATCATCCTGCGCCTGCACGACACCCCGCCAGCGCAGACAGCCAAACCGATCGCCGCCCTGCTCGACCCCCGACCCATCCTGACGCCGGGCCAGATCGCGGTGTCGCGCTGGATCGCCTCGACCTACCTCGCCCCGCTCGGCCCGTGCCTGTGGCTGTGGCTCCCCCCCGGCCTGACCGGGCAGCGCGACGTGCGCGTGACGCGCATCCCCGGTGCAACCAGCCCGGATCGGCTGTCCGCGCTGGAAACGACGCTGCTCGAGCTGCTGGAGCGGCGCGGCCCGCTGCGCGGGACGCAGTTGAACGCCGCGCTGCCCGGCCAGGACTGGCGCACCGCCGTCGATGGACTGGCGCGCGCCGGGCTGGTGAGCAAAGAGTCGATCATCACGCCGCCGCAGCAGAAACCCAGGATGGTGCAGACCGCCGCGCTCGCCATCCCGCCGGAGCAGATCGGGCGGGCGGTGCGCGCGCTGGAGAAACCCTCGCGGCGCGCCGCGCTGCTGGCCGCTGTGGCCAGAGCGGCGGAACCGCTGCTGCTGCGCGACGCGCTTCGCGCCGCCGGGGCGACGCGCGATCACGCGCAGAAGCTGGTTGATGCCGGCCTGATCCGCCTGGAGGACGATCGCCTTGTGCTGGCCATCCCTCCGCGCGAGGTCGATCAGCGGCTGGCGGAGCTGCGCCGGGTCGATAAGCCGCTGCGCATCCTGCGCATGCTGGCGCGCGAGGCCGAGCCGGTGGATGTGAGCTGGGTCTACGCCCAGACCGATGCCACGCTGGCCGATCTCAGGCGGCTGGAGGAGGCCGGGCTGGTCGCGCTGGGCGAAGCGCAGAAATGGCGCGATCCGCTGGCCGATCGCGAATTCATCGCCATGTCCCCGCCGCGCCTGACCGGGGAGCAGGCCACGGCCTGGGAGACGATCAAGGCGGCCATCCAGCGCGGGCAGGGCGCGCAGTTCCTGCTGCACGGCGTGACCGGCAGCGGCAAGACCGAGATCTACCTGCGCGCTATCCAGCTCACGCTGGCGTTAGAGCGCAGCGCTATCTTCCTCGTGCCGGAGATCGCGCTCACCCCGCAGACGATCAACCGGGTGGCGGCGCGCTTCCCCGGTCAGGTGGGGGTCGTCCACAGCGGCCTGAGCAACGGTGAGCGCTATGACACCTGGCGCAAAGCCCGCGACGGCCTGATCCGTGTCGTTGTCGGGGCGCGTTCAGCGCTGTTCACCCCCCTGCCGGACGTCGGCCTGATCATCCTCGATGAAGAACACGATCCGTCATATAAAAACGGGGCCATGCCCGCTTACCATGCCCGCGCCGTCGCCGAGATGATGATGGGGCTGAACGGCGGCGTGGTCGTGCTGGGCAGCGCCACCCCGGATCTGGAGACGTTCTACCGCAGCGAGGGCGGCGTCGTCACCGGGGCCAGCCCGATCACGCGGCTGACGCTGCCCAACCGGATCGTCGGCCACCGCGAGCACATCCGCCAGCAGACCGAGCGCGTCAGCGCCGGGCGCGATCTGGCCGGGGGGACGCGCATCCGCTACCAGCCGGACAGCGCCAGCGAAGACGCGCTCATCACCGGGCTGCCACCGGTGCAGATCGTCGATATGCGCGAGGAACTGAAGCGCGGCAACACGTCGATGTTCTCGATCGCCCTGCAGCACGCGCTGGCGGAGACGCTGACGCGGCGCGAACAGGCCATCCTGTTCCTCAACCGGCGCGGCCAGAACACCTTCATCTTCTGCCGGGACTGCGGCCACGTCGAGAAATGCCCGCGCTGCGCCACGCCGCTGACGTACCATCGGGCCGGGGAACTGCGCTGCCACCGCTGCGGTTATGCCAGTCAGCCGCCGGCGCGCTGCCCGGCATGCGGCTCGGCGCGGATCAAGTATTTCGGGGCGGGCACGCAGCAGGTTGAGGATACCGTCATCCAGTTCTTCCCGAAGGCGCGCGTCGTCCGCTGGGATGCCGACTCGGCGTCGTCCCCCGGCGCGCATGAGGCGATCCTCGATCGCTTCATCCAGCGCAAGGCCGATGTCATGGTCGGCACGCAGATGGTCGCCAAAGGGCTGGATCTGCCGCTGGTCACGCTGGTGGGCGTGGTCAGCGCCGATACCGCGCTGGCCCTGCCCGATTTCCGGGCGGAGGAGCGCACGTTCCAACTGCTGACGCAGGTGGCGGGCCGGGCCGGGCGCGGGCTGCTGGGGGGGCAGGTCATTTTGCAGACTTACCAGCCCGACTCGGATGCGCTGCAGATGGCGGCGCGCCACGATTACGCCGGGTTCTACGCGCGCGCGCTGGCCCGGCGGCGCGACCTGGGGTATCCCCCGTTCCGCCGGCTGGTGCGGCTGGTATTCCGTTTCCCGACCGAGCGCAAAGCCGAAGCTGAGGCGCGCCGGGCCGAGGCGCTGCTGCGCGCGCGGCTGGATCAGCTCCAGATGACAGCGACCGAGATCATCGGCCCGGCCCCGTGCTACTTCACGCGCGAGAACGACAGCTTCCGCTGGCACCTGCTGCTGCGCGGGCCGGATCCGACGCGCGCGTTCTCCGGCATCGATCTGCCGCGCGGCTGGCATATCGACGTCGATCCGGTCGATGTCCTGTGACCGGTTCGGTCACGCGCCCCCGTTGGGACGCATGGCGCGCATCAGCACCCGGCTCACTTCGGGCCGGGTGAATTCCTCCGGCAGCAGTTCGCCGCGCGCCAGCAGCGCCCGCACCTGCGTCCCGCTCAGCGTGACGTGCTGGCCCGGGTCATGCGGGCAGGTTTTCAGGCTGACCACGCCGCCGCAGCGCCGGCAGTAAAAAGTATGCTCGAAAAACAGCGGCGTGATGCCGATCTCGTCGGCGCTGAACTGATCGAAAATGTGATGGGCATCGTAGCTGCCGTAATAGTTCCCCACGCCCGCGTGATCGCGCCCGACGATGAAGTGAGTGCAGCCGTAATTCTTGCGCGCGATCGCATGCAGGATCGCCTCGCGCGGGCCGGCATAGCGCATCGCAGCGGGGAACACCGCCAGCAGCACGCGCTCCGCCGGGTAGTAGACATCGAGGACGGCGCGGTAGCTCTCGATGCGGATATCCGCCGGGATATCGTCGGCTTTGGTCTCGCCCACCAGCGGATGCACCAGCAGCCCATCGACGATCTCCAGCGCCGTCTTCTGGATGTACTCATGCGCCCGGTGGATCGGGTTGCGAGTCTGAAAGCCGACGATGCGCCGCCAGCCGCGCTCGGCGAAGATCTGGCGCGTCTGCGCCGGGGTGAAGCGCAGCTCGGCGAACTCCGTCCGCGCCCGCGTCGGCAGGTCGATGACCTCGATCGGCCCGCCCAGGCGCTGCGCGCCGGCCTGATACAACCGCGCGACGCCGGGATGCGCCGCGTCCGTCGTCCGGTAGACGCGCTCCGCCTCACGCTCGACATCGACGGTGAAGCGATCGGTCACGCGCAGGATGGCGATCGGGCGGTCTTCTTCCAGCAGGGCGACGGCCTCCGCCCCGGCCAACGCCTCGCTCTGATCGGCGGGGACGGGCAGCACGATCGGGATCGACCACGGCAGGCCGCTGGCCAGGCGCATCTCGTCCACCACCGTCCGGTAATCGGCGGAATCCATGAAGCCGGTCAGCGGGCTGAAGCCGCCGGTGGCGATCAGCTCGAGATCGGCCAGCGCGGTCTCGTTGAGGCGCAGCTTGGGCAGGCGCGCCGCTTCCTCCAGCGCCCGCAGGCGGGCGTCACCGGTCAGCAGGCGGTCGATCAGCGCGCCGCCGTGCGGCGGGATCGGGGCGATCATCGCGACGCCCCGTCCGACATCGACACCGCCGCCGGGATCAGGCCGCGCTCTTCCAGATAGGTCAGCACCTGCTGAACGCACACTTCGACCGGGTCGCGGTCGGTATACAGGGTGATCTCCGGGTTGAGGGGTTCCTCATACGGATCGTCGATGCCGGTGAAATCCTTGATCTCCCCGGCCAGGGCCTTCGCGTACAGCCCTTTGACATCCCGCTGCGCGCACACCGTCAGCGGGGCGGAGACGAAGACCTCGATGAAATTGGTGGTCTCGCGGCGCGCGGCGTCGCGGGCGGCCCGGTATGGCGAGATGAACGCGGCGATCACGCCGACGCCGTTGCGCGACAGCAGTTTGGCGACAAAGGTGACGCGCTCGATGTTTTTGTCGCGGTCGGCCTTGCTGAAGCCGAGATCGCGGCTCAGCCCCTGCCGGACGGTATCGCCATCCAGCCGTTCGACCGGCACGCCGCGCGCGCGCAGTTCAGCTTCAAGGGCAGCAGCGATCGTGGTCTTGCCCGCGCCGGAGAGGCCGGTCAGCCACAGCGTGAATCCGGGTGACATACAGCAACCTTCATACCATCTTAAAAAAAAACCGATCGTGCGCACCACAATAGCAGGTTTCCCGCCCGATGCCAGAGCGAGAATCGAACCGGGACGGCCTGACAGCCGCCCCGGCGCATCATCGCAGCGCACGCACAGTCGTCTACTGCTGCGCGCGGAAGACCAGCGCTCCGCCTTCCGCATCCGTGATCGTCAGTTGATCGCCGCTCAGGCTGTAGCCGGTCGCGGCGATCAGCATGCCGAGATAGGTCTGGGCCTGATCCATGATCTCCGGCTGGCAGGCGCGCAGCGTTGCGATCAGATTCGGGCCGATGCGCAGGCTGGTCGCCGTCACGCGGTACGCGCCGCTGTACTGATTGCAGCCATCCGAGCCGGCGGCGCGCCCGTCCGCGCTGAATTCCAGGGTGATCGACGTCTCAGGCAGCGGGGCCGCGCCGTCGATCGTCGTCAGCGCCCAGGCTGTGCCCGCCAGCGGGTTGTAAGGGGTGAATTCCAGGCGCTGGCCCGCCGTCGTGGTGATGAGCAGGCGGTCGGGCCGCAGGCTGTAGCGAGCGGCGGCCTCCAACCCCGTCAGCAGGGCCGCTTCCTGCGCGCTCAATTCCTCGCTCAGGCAGGCGCGGCGCGTGCTCAGCACCGGCTCGATCGCCAGCGTCCCGGCATCGGCATCGGCGCTGTAGCTGGAACGGTAGCGGTTGCAGCCGCTGTCCCCGCCCAGGCTGCCATCTTCGGCGAACAACAGCGTGACGAGCGCCCCGTCAGCGGCGGGCGCGCCGTCGATAGCCGCGAGCTGCCACATCGACCCTTCCAGCGCCGGGGCCGGGGCGAACACGAGCGCGTCCCCCGAACCATAGCGGATGATCAGGCTGTCATCGCCCAGTTCGAAGGTGCTGGCGCTGCCGAGCGCGGCGAAAAACGCCTGCTCCACCTGCAGATGCGGGCAGGCCATCATCGTGCTGAACAGATCGGTGAAGCGAATGGTTTCTCCGTCGATGCTGTACCCCCCGCCGTAGCGGTTGCAGCCGCCGCTGCCGCTCACGCGGCCCTGATCATCGAACGCCAGGGTGACGAACGGCTCGACCGCGCCGTTCATCTCGACGAGCTGCCAGCGCGTGCCGGCCAGCGGGGACGGATCGGCAGGCTGCGCCAGCAGGCCGTCCGCCGCGCTCAGCATCCCGACTCCCAGCATCAATACGATCACAATACCGGACAGACTCCGCATGGTTCCTCCAATGGATGAATAGAACTGCTTGAAGACTATAGACGCGCGTGGCCCGGATCGGGTTCCCGAACCGGGCTGATCGGGTGCTGCGACCGCGCGCTCAACCGCCCGGCGTCGGCGTGACGGTGGGCGGACGCTGACCGCTCAGGCCGGGCTGGGTGGCGGTCGGCGCGCTCAGCAGCGTCTCCGGGGTCGGCGTCGCCGCGATGACCGGCGCGGTCGGGAAGGCCGTCAGGGTCACGGGCAGCGGTGCAGCCGTCGGCTGGGCCGGGACGGGCGTCGCGCTGGCGGCCCCCGTCGCGGCCATCACCGGGGCCGAAGTGATGTTCAGCCCGCCCAGCGCGCCCGGCAGCCGGGACGAGAAGCCGCGGTACGGGCCGCAGTCCGCCGGGATGACGATCTCCGTCCCCGGCTGGATGCGATCGGGCCGGGCGATGTTGTTGCGCTCGATCAGGCAGGTCAGATCGACCTGGAAGTAAGCCGCGATCAGATCGAGGATGTCGCGCGGCTGGATGACGTACACGCTCCCGGAAACCGCGCCGCCGCCCTGATCCGCCGGGAAGACTGCCGGGAAGAAGCCGTAGGGCGGCGCGCCCGCCGGGATGACGAGCCGCTGCCCGCTGAACAGGATCGCCCCCGGCAGCAGATTGTTGGCGAGCTGAAGCGAGACCACCGACACGTTGTAACGCTGCCCCAGCGTGTCCAGCGTGTCGCCGGGGCGGACGTAGATCAGGGCATCCTCCGAACCGCCGCCGCCCTGCCCCGCCGGGAAGCGCGGGAAGCGCACCGGAGACGCGCCGTCATATGGCGGGCATTCCGGGCTGATGATCAGCGTATCGCCGGGGAAGATCTGAGCGGGGTTGTCGAGCGTGTTCAACTGCGCCAGACAGGTCAGTTGCACATCGAACGTCGCCGCGATCAGGTCGAGGATGTCGCCCGGCTGCACCGTGTACGTGACCGGCTGCTCCAGAGGCCCCGTCGGGGCATCCTGCGCGGACACGACCCATACACCCAGGATCAGAATGGATGCGAGCAGCAGGGCGAACAGCAGGATGAACGCACGTCCAGCGGAAGTCGGTCGCTTCATCGGGGCATCTCCAGTCTCAGGATCGGCGGCACACCGCCGTCGATCGCGGGCCGCAGCAGAAACACAGATCAAGTATAACCGGATCGCCAGCCGCCAGCAGCATCGGGATCCGGAGCCGGCCTGTCCGTGGTCACTTCCCGCCCGGCGGGGTATACTCCTGACCCGGAAGAACCGGTACTGACCGCTCACCTGGCGAGGTTCGCTTGGATGCCCGTCCATTTCGCATTCTAGTCACGGCCCGCGCGTTCTGCGCCACGCCCGGGCCGCATCAGGATTACCTGCGCGCCAGCGGCTGCGAGCTGGTGCTCGACCCGCCGCGACAGGCCTATTCCGCCGCTGAACTGGCCGCCCGCCTGGCCGATATCGACGGCGTCATCCTCGGCCTGGATACCTGCGACGCGACCGTGTTCGAACGCGCGCCCGCGCTGCGCACGATCGCCCGCTATGGCGTCGGCGTCGATAACATCGATCGGGCGGCGGCGGCCCGTCACGGCGTGATCGTCACCAACACACCCGGAACCAATCACATCGCGGTCGCCGAACTGGCGATCGGGCTGCTGTTCGCGCTGGCGCGGGGCATCCCCCAGATGAACGCGCAGGCGCGCACCGGCACGCCGATGCGCCTGACCGGCTGGGAGCTGACGGGCAAAACGCTCGGCGTGATCGGCTTCGGCGCGATCGGACGCGAGGTCGCCCGGCGCGCGCACGGCCTGGGGATGCGCGTGCTGGCCCACGATCCGTGGTATACGGGCGACTGGGAAGACGCGCAGCCGGTCGATCTGCCCGATCTGCTGTGCCAAGCGCGCGCGGTATCGCTGCACTGCCCGCTGACGCCGGAGACGGCCAGCCTGCTCAACGCCCGGACGCTCGCGCTGCTGCCCGATGGCGCGGTCGTCATCAACACGGCGCGCGGCGGCCTGATCGACGAGGACGCGCTGTACGCTGAACTGGCCTCCGGGCGGCTGGGCGGGGCCGCGCTCGATGTCTTCGCCCACGAGCCGCCCGCATCCAGCCCGCTGCTGACGCTGGACAATGTCATCGTCACCCCGCACGCGGGCGCGGCGACCGTTGAAGCGGTCGAGCGCACCGGTCTGCTGGCCGCGCGCAACTGTCTGGCCGTGCTGCGCGGCGAACCCTGCGACTTCATTGTGCCATTTAAAGGGACAAACTGATGAACTACACGCCTTCTTTCACCGTTCAGATCGATCTGGCTTCCGGGGCGATCCCCGTCCCCGGCATCATCCAGCGGCGCTTTTTGAGCGACATGCCCGGCTACTACGCCGACGCCGCTGCCGAGGACGCGCTCAAGGCCGCCAACCCGCTGATCTACGAAGTCCATTACGGCTGGGATGCGCCTTCCGTTGACGGCCAGTTGAGCTTCGGCACGACGATCATCCATCCGGGGCGCGTCGGGGATGAGTTCTTCATGACCAAAGGCCATTACCACGCCAAAGCCCAGTGCGCCGAGGTCTATTACGGCCTGAGCGGGACGGGCGTGCTGCTGCTGATGACGCCGGAGGGCGAAACGCAGTATCAGGAAATGCGCGCCGGGACAGTCGCCTACGTGCCGCCGTATATGGCGCACCGCACGGCCAACGTCGGCAGCGACAATTTCGTCTTCCTCAGCCTGTTCGCGGCAGACGCGGGCTACGACTACGGTTCGATCGAACGGAGCGGCTTCGCCTCGATCGTCGTCGCCGATGGCGCGGGCTACCGCGTGATCGCCAATCCGCGCTTCAGCGGGGTGACGCGATGACCGGCCAGTACGTCCTCGCCCACGATCTGGGCACGACCGGCAACAAGGCATCGCTGTACGATGCCGACGGACGGCTGATCGGCAGCGCGCTGTTCGAATACGGCGTCAGCTTCCCGTCCACCGGCTGGGCGGAGCAGAACGTCGAGGACTGGTGGCGCGCCGTCTGCGACTCGACTCAGAAACTGCTCGCCCAGACGTCGATCCGGGGCGAAGCGGTGGCCTGCATCGTCTTCAGCGGGCAGATGATGGGCTGCGTGCCGCTGGACGAGCGCGCCCGCCCGCTGCGCAGCGCCATCATCTGGGCCGATCAGCGCTCCGTCGAACAGCAGGCGCAGATCGCCGAACGCATCGACCCGGCGCGGGTCTACCGCATCACCGGCCACCGGTTGAGCGCCTCGTACTCCCTGAGCAAGATCCTGTGGGTCAAGCAGCATCAGCCGGAGATCTACGCGCGGACGCACCGCTTCGTCATGGCCAAAGACGCCATGATCGCGCGCATGACCGGGCGCTTCATCACCGAACCGAGCGACGCCAGCGGCACGAACATGTACGATCTGGAAGCGGGCACCTGGTCAGCGGCGATCCTGGATGCCGCCGGGCTGGACGCCGCCAAGCTGCCGGAGATCATCCCCTCCACCGCGATCGCCGGGGAACTGCTGCCCGAACCCGCCGCCGAACTCGGCCTGCCGGCGGGCATCCCGGTGGTGGCTGGCGGCGGTGACGGCTCGTGCGCGGGCGTCGGCGCGGGCGTGATCGCCGACGGCTCGGCCTACAATTACATCGGCTCATCGTCATGGATCGCGCTGTGCACCGCCGAGCCGATCTTCGATCCGACCGAGCGCACCTTCACCTTCGCCCATCTGATGCCGGGGCGCTTCATGCCCACCGGTACGATGCAGGCCGCCGGGGCCTCCTACCAGTGGATGCGCGATCAGCTCAGCCCGCTCGAAGTGCGCGCCGCCGGCGATCTGGGCCTCAGCCCGTATGAACTGATGAACTTCAGCGCCGAACGTTCGCCCGCCGGGGCCAACGGCCTGCTCTTCCTGCCCTACCTGCTGGGCGAGCGCAGCCCGCGCTGGAACCCGCGCGCGCGCGGCGCGTTCATCGGCCTGACGATTCGCCACACCCGCGCCGACCTGATCCGCGCCAGCCTGGAGGGGATCACGTTCAACCTGCGCGTCATCCTCGACGCCTTCCGCGCCCAGGGCACGCGCATCGATGCCATGCGCGTCATCGGCGGCGGGGCGCGCGGTCGTTTCTGGAATCAGATCATGGCGTCGATTTACGGCATGCCGATCCTGCGGCTGAGCGTGCTCGAAGAGGCGACCTCGATGGGCGCGGCGGTGGCCGGGGGCATCGGCGTCGGCCTGTACCGCGACTGGGACATCATCAGCCAGATGAACCCGATCGCCGAGACGATCCAGCCCGACCCGGCGGCCCGGGCGGTCTACGACAAGCTGTACCCGATCTTCGACGCGGCCTATCAGGCGCTCGTGCCGATCTACGATCAGATCGCCGGGGCGCAGGCATGAGCGCGATCATGTACTTCATCGGCGTGACGACCGGTCAGTCGTCGATGATGAAGATCTTCCCGCGCTGGATGGACATCCTCGGCGTCGAGGCGCGCCTGGTCGGGATCGATCTGCCGCCCGGCGCGCCCGCCGCCGATTACCGCGCGGTCGTGGCGCGCATCAAAGACGAACCGGAGACGCGCGGCGCGCTGGTGACGACGCACAAGATCGGCGTCTACGCCGCGGCGCGCGATCTGTTCGATGCGTTCGACACCTATGCGCAGATCTGCGAGGAAGTCTCGGCGATCTACAAACGCGAAGGCCGGCTGATCGGCGGCGCGGTCGATCCGATCTCATCCGGGCTGGCCTGGCGCGCCTTCATCCCGGACGATCACTGGGCGCGGAGCGAAGCCGAGGTGCTGTGCTTCGGTGGCGGCGGCGCGGCGATCGCGATCAGCACGTTCGCCGCATCGCTGCCCCCCGCCAGCCGCCCGCGCCGCTTCATCATCACCGATATCGCCCCGGAGCGGCTCGACCACGCCCGGACGATCCACGCACGGTTGCGCACCGATCTGCCGTTCGAGTACGTCCTCAACGGCGATCCCGCCGTCAATGATGCGCGGATGGCCGCGCTGCCGCCGGGATCGCTGGTCATCAACGCGACCGGCATGGGCAAAGATCGCCCCGGCAGCCCGATCACGGATGTGGGCGTATTTCCCCAGGGCGGCTTCGCCTGGGAGATCAATTACCGCGGCGCGCTCGATTTTCTGCATCAGGCCGAACGCCAGCGCGCCGAACGCGCCCTGACGGTCGAGGACGGCTGGATCTATTTCGTCCACGGCTGGGCGCAGGTCGTGGCGCGCGTGTTCGACAGCGAACTGACGCCGGAAATCTTCGCCCGCCTCGATCAAGCCGCGCGGGATAACCGATGACGCCCGCTCAGCCGAGCAGATCGGCCACCTCATCCCGTGAGGGGAACGAGGTCTGCGTCCCGGTCTTGAGGACGGAGCGCGTGGCGATGGCCACGGCCAGCCGCGCCGCTTCCGCCAGCGGACGCCCCGCCGCCAGCAGATAGGCCAGCGAACCGACGAAGGCATCGCCCGCGCCGGTGGTATCGACGGCCTGGACGGTTTCCGCCGGGACGTGATAGCCCGGCTGATCGCCCTCCACGATATACGCGCCCCGATCGCCGAGCGTGATGATCACGGTCGTCGCGCCGCGCGCCTGCATCGCGCGCGCCGCCCGTTCGGCGTCCTCCGGCGTGCTGGCGGGCATCCCGGTCAGCATGGCCGCCTCGACCTCGTTGGGTGCAAACACGTCGGTCAGGCGCAGCAGATCATCCGGGAATTCAGCGGCGGGCGCGGGGTTGAAGATCGTCAGCACCCGCTTCGGCGCTTCCCGCGCAACCCTGAGCGCCTCATGCGTCGTCGCGATCGGGACTTCGAGCTGGCAGATCAGCGCATCGGCGCTCTGGATGACGGAGGCCGCCGCGCGCACATCAGCGGGCGACAGGCCGTCGTTGGCCCCCGGCACGATGATGATGCTGTTCTGCCCGGTGTTCTCATCGACCGTGATCGGCGCGACGCCGCTGAAGCGCTCGTCGTCGAACAGCACGTAGGTCGTATCGATGCCGAACTTCCGGTAATTTTTCACCGTGTCTTCGCCGAAGATGTCGCGCCCGACCCGGGTGACGACGCTCACCTGCGCGCCCAGTCTGGCCGCCATGACCGCCTGATTGGCCCCCTTGCCGCCGAAGCCCATCTGAAACTTCGAGCCGATCAGCGTCTCGCCCGGGGCGGGCAGGCGCGGCACGCGCGCGATCAGATCGATATTGGAACTGCCTACCATACAAATTCTGGGTTCAGCCATGAATACACCGATCCTGTTTTGCAAAAAACGTTTCGCGATCCCGGATTGTACCCGATCTGGGCGGCGGCGCGGCAACCTGCGCGCGGCGATCCGCCGTTTCCCCGACCGCTGACCTGCGGCCTATGGACTCGCCCAATCGGGCGAATATCATGAAGATGTCGTCAGCAGATGATGCCGGAGGAATCGTGTTCACCCGTGTGCGCTGGTGGTTCATCCTGACCGTCGCCATCGTCGTTCTCGCCGCTCCGCTGTCGGCCCAATCCGGGGACGAGTTCGCTCTCACGCAAAGCTTTCGACTATCTCAATGAGGGCTGGCTGTTCAACGCCAGCGTCAACAATTACGCCGATCCCAGCAGCGGCTTCTCAGCCGATCCGGATGAGGTGAGCATCGGCATTGCCCTGACGCGCGCGGACTCGCGTTTCGGCTACAGCCGCCAGACGCACAGCACCCCGCGCGATGTGATCGAGGCGGCGCTGCGCTACCCCGATTACAACGACACCACCCCGGACGAGATCCGCGAATATACGATCAACGGGCGGCCCGCCGCCAGCGCGCTCTACGAAGATATCGCCGGACGCACCTACGGCATCGCGATCGAGGCATATCCCGGCGAGGGCGGCGCGACGCTGATCTGGACGATCGGTGTGAACTCGGCTGCGCGCGGTTTCGACCCGGAGCGCTGGATCCCGCTGGCCGATGCGATCGCCGCGACGCTCACCTACACGCCGCCGGATCAGCTTCCGCCGCTGGCCGAACTCACGCTGGTCGAAAGCGATCAGCCTGTACCGGCGCTGGAAACGCAGACGGTGGCGGCGGTCACCGTGGGCGTGCCGGAGGGCTGGGCGTTCAGCGCTAACGACGATGAGCGGGACGACATCGTCAGCTACACCGGGCTGATGAGCAATATGGGCCTCAACCTGCCCGACTTCCTCCAGCGGTCTTTCCCTGAAGACGGCGTGTACATCGCGCTCACCGCGCGAGAAGCGTGGGAGATGAACGCGATCGGGCTGGATGCGCCGACCCTTCTGGAGCGCAGCGCGATCCGCATGCCGTTCGGCGGCCAGAACGGCCCGATGCAGCAGCGGCAGGTGAACGCCTATCAGGCCGCCGTGCTCGACATCTTCGGGGCGGATATGGGCGAGATACCCCTCGACGTGCGCATGTATCTCTGGATCGTGCCGCGCGGCGAACCGCGCGAGCATGTCACCGTTTCCGTGATCGCCTTTGTCGCCCCCGGCGGCCTCGATCCATACGGCCCGCTGATCGACCGGGTCGCGCAGAGCCTGACGATCGCCGGCGCGGACGAACTGTAACCCACGGACGCAGGAATGCGGGGGCGGACAGGCCCCCGCACTGTTTTCACAGCAGGGGCGATACTCCGCGGCGCGCAGACCCCGATCGCGCAAACGCCTGCCAGGCCCGCTCCGGCCCGGCATCCGGGCGTCCATCTGCGATTTTGCCCGCAGCAGAACCGAACATTTGGTGCAGTTTGTACAAATTCCTGTCGCAGACCGGCTTGCAAGAAACGCAGATCGCGTTAAGCTTACGTGCTTGTAAGCGCGCAGCCGAAAATATTGTCAGCGCGCCCATTTTCAGGAGGATTGACTGATGCGGAAGTTTTTGAGTGCTGCTCTCGTGCTCGCGCTGATTCTGGGCGCCTTTGCGACCGTCAGCGCGCAGGACGGCATGGCCTGCCCGGAGGGTGAAGCCGAAATCACGATCGCTGCCGGGGCCGTCGGCGTCGAATACGAAGTCGTCAGCGAACAGGCGGATCGCTACATGGCGATGTGCCCGAACATCTCGATCACGCTGCTGGAGACCCCCGACCTGACCACCGATCGCCTCGGCCTGTACCAGCAGTTCTGGGAAGCGCGCAGCGATGTGGTCGATATCTATCAGGTGGACGTGATCTGGGCCGGTATCATCGCTCCGCACGTCGTCGATATGTACGATTATGTCGATGAGGAATACGTGTCGCAGTTCTTCCCGGCCATGGTCGAAGGCCAGACGATCGACGGCCGCCTGGTCGCCATCCCCTGGTTCACCGACGCCGCCGGTCTGTACTACCGCACCGACCTGCTGGAGAAATACGGTCTGGAAGTGCCGACGACCTGGGACGAACTGACCGAAGCCGCCGCCATCATCCAGGAAGGCGAGCGCGCTGAGGGCAACAGCGAGTTCTACGGCTATGTCTGGCAGGGCAACAGCTACGAAGGCCTGACCTGCGATGCGCACGAGTGGCTGGTGGCCGAGACCGGGCAGACCTTCATCACCCCTGAAGGCGAAGTCAACGTCAACAACGATGCGTTCGTCGCCGCGCTGGAGCGCGCCGCCGGCTGGGTCGGCACGATCAGCCCCGAAGCCGTCACCACGTTCGGCGAAGAAGAGTCGCGCGCGGTCTGGCAGGCGGGCAACGCCGCCTTCATGCGCAACTGGCCGTATGCCTACGGTCTGGGCAACAGCGAAGGCAGCGCCGTGGCCGGCCTGTTCGATTACGCCCCGCTGCCGCGCGGTGCGGTGACCGCCGCCGCCTGCCTGGGCGGCTGGCAGCTCGCCGTCAGCGCCTACTCGGAGAATCCGGCGGCTGCCGCCAGCGTCGCCGCGTTCATGGCGTCGTATGACGAACAGCTCATCCGTGCGCTCAGCCCGCAGGGCACGAACCCGACCATCCCGGCGCTGTACGAAGATCCGGCCCTGATCGAGGCCAATCCGCTGTTCAGCCGCATGGGGCCGATCCTGGCCACGGCGGTGGCGCGCCCGTCCGGCTTCACCGCTGACCGGTACAACACGGCCTCGCAGATCTTCTTCAGCGGCGTCCACAGCGTCCTGACCGGCGAGGTCGATGCGCGCACCGCCGTGGAAGATATGGAAGTGGATCTGCAGGATCTGGTGGATGAGATCCTCAACAGGTAAGCCTGTCTGAGCGAACCCACCGGTTTCACAGACGGTTGTCTTCAGGCAGGGGCGCGTCGCAGGCTGCGCCCCTGCCTTTATTTGGAACTGCTGTTTTGACAGAGGTATAGACTATGGCACTCTCGCAAACCCCGGCCAGACGGCCAGCAGCGGGTGATGGCGTGGGCGCGATCGGCGTATACGGGCTGGGCCTGTTCTTCCTCGCGCTGGCCGCGGCGGCTTTCACACTTGTGGTGAGCAATATCGCCGGCGTCATCAATACCGCTGCGCCGGAAGAGCGCAGCGGCGATACGCTGCTGCGCTTCCTCAATACCTACGGCATCATCCTGCCCGTCCTGATCGCCGGGGCCGGCATCTACCTCGCGCTGCTCGGCGTCCGCATCTTCCAGCGCGACGTGCGCGCGGCCAACTGGGCGCGCCAGATCCTGCTCTGGCTGACGATCGCCGCGCTGGTCATGGCCGTGCAGGGTTTCAGCGCGGGATCGGCTGGCCCTGCAGGAACGCCCGGCAGCGGCGTTCAGAACGCGCTGCCCTGGCTGGCCGCCGCGGCTCTGGTCGGCGCGGCGTATGGCTGGCTCGGGCGCAGCCTGAACCTGTTCCGCGGCGTCGAAACGCTGACGGAGGCCAGCGCGCGCTCGGCGTGGAATCTGCTGCTGCCCACCATCGCGATCATGATCATCGTGGCGCTGCGCCCGCTGGAGAAGACGTTCGTCGCCAGCCTGACCAACGATCGCTTCGCCGACAACCGCCCGGCGGAGTACGTCGGCTTCGACAATTACTCACAGTTGCTCAGCTTCCGCATCGACCGGCTGGAATGCAGCCGCGACGAGAGCGGCGCCTGCCAGACGAATGCCGACGGGACGCCTGTCTTCCCCCGCCCGCGCGACGTCCTCGATCAGGGCTACACTGATTTCCGCTTCCGCGAGGCCACCGGCATCACCCTCGGCGACACGCGCTGGATCTTCAGCGCACGCGGGGCGACCGGCATCGATTTCGTCAATTCGTTCAGCAACACGCTCGTCTTCACGGTCGTTTCCGTCACGCTGGAGCTGATCCTGGGCCTGTTCATCGCCATGGTCATCAACTCCAAATTCAAAGGCCGCGGCCTGATGCGCGCCGCCATGCTCATCCCCTGGGCCATCCCGACAGTGGTCTCGGCCCGCCTGTGGGAGGTCATGCTGCGCCCGGATTCGTCCGGCGTCATCAACCGTTTCCTGATGCTGACGGGGATCGTCAATCAGCCGCAGGCATGGCTGGCGGCTTCCCATCTGCAGATCCCGGCGCTGATCTTCGTCGATGTCTGGAAGACCACCCCGTTCATGGCGCTCATCCTGCTGGCCGGCCTGCAGGTGATCTCCGGCGATCTGTACGAGGCCGCGGACGTGGACGGCGCGAGCAAAGTGCGCCAGTTCTTCTCGATCACGCTGCCGCTGCTGCGCCCGGCCATCGCCGTGGCGCTGGTCTTCCGCACGCTGGATGCGGTGCGCGTCTTCGACGTCTTCCAGGTGCTGCTGGAGAACACCCGCCTGTCGCTGGCGACGTTCAACTACCGGACGCTGATCCTCGATCAGGAGCTGGGCCTGGCCTCCGCCATCGGCGTGGTCATCTTCGTCATCATCCTGGTCTTCACCGTGATTTACGTGCGCATCCTGGGGGTGAGTGCTGAATGACCGCCGCGACCGCATCCACCGCCGCCCGCGCCGAAGCGGGCGCCACCAGCCGGGCGTTTCAACATCATCTGGGGCGTATCCTGTTCTGGATCGTCGTCGTGCTGATCCTGGCGTACACGCTGTTCCCGTTCTACTGGGCGTTCAATTCGTCGCTGAAGGGCGAAAACGAGATCTTCGCCACCGCGACGTTCTGGCCGCTCAACCCGACGACGATCAACTACGAATCCGTTTTCACCAACGACCAGTTCATCCGCGGGATGATCAACAGCGCCTTCGTCGCCGCGACGACGACGATCTTCGCGCTGGCCGTCGGGTCGTTCGCCGCTTATGCGCTGGGACGCCTGCAGTTCCGCGGGCGTCTGCTCATGCTCTACGCCGTGCTGGCGATGACGATGTTCCCGCAGATCTCGATCCTCTCCGGCCTGTTCGCCATCATCACCGACCTGGGGCTGTACGGGTCGCTGGGATCGCTCATCGTCACCTACCCGCTGCTCACGCTCCCGTTCACCGTGTGGACGCTGACCAGCTTCTTCCGCGGGCTGCCGTCCGAACTGGAACAGGCGGCGCTCGTCGATGGGGCGACTACCTTCCAGACCTTCTACATGATCCTGCTGCCGCTGACCGCCCCGGCGCTGGTGACCACCGGGCTGCTGGCCTTCATCAGCGCCTGGAACGAATACCTGTTCGCCCTGACGTTCACGATCGTCAACCCGTCAGCGCAGACTGTGCCGGTGGCGATCGCGCTCTTCGGCGGGCGCGTGCTGCGCCAGGATCCGATCGCTGAGGTCATGGCGGCCTCGGTCGTGGTCACCATCCCGCTGATCGTACTGGTGCTGATCTTCCAGCGGCGCATCGTCGAGGGGCTGACGGCGGGCGCGGTGAAAGGCTGATCGCCGACCCGGCATGAGCGATCGCGATCCGGCAGCAGGGTTCCCGGTTGCGCTGCAGCCGCCGTTCTGATGTATCATGCACAGGGTCGAATCAGCAGAGAGAGGACACACCTGTGACGACTGCCCGCACCCCAGTATCCGCCCCGGTCGATCCGCTGTCGCTGATCATCCAGCCGGATGAGCCGGTGACGGTCACCCGCCGCGCCGATGGCGATCTCGTCTTCCGGACGGCCGGGGCCGTGCCGATCACCGCCCTGCACGCCGGGACGCACCCCGACGCGATCGATGCCCGGCGCGAGATCCCGTTCACGCTGGAGGATGGCGCCGCCGTGGTCGATCACGCCGCCTGCGGCCTCGACCCGCTCACCCGCTACTACTTCCGCGTCACGCTGATTGACGATCGCCAGATCACCGCGGCGGAGCGCTACCTGCCGCTCAAAGGGGCGTTCAACGCCCGCGATCTGGGCGGCTACGCGACAGCGGATGGGCGGCGGGTGCGCTGGGGCCGGGTCTTCCGCACCAGCCATCTGGGCGATCTGACGCCGGACGATCAGGCCTATCTGGAACGCATCGGCATCCGGCTGATCTGCGATCTGCGCGTCCCCGATGAGATCGCCGCCAAGCCCGATCGCCCGCTGCGGGGCGCGGCCACCTTCGCCCGCCCCCTGCTGACGGAAGGCAGCAAGATCCGGCAGATCCTCACCGTGCTGCGCTACCGCAACCGCCTGGATCAACTGCTGCTGCGCGGCTACATCAGCAACATGATCGATCAGAACGCGCCGGTTTTCGGGGCCATCTACCGCCAGATGACCGACCCGGCCAACCTGCCCGTCATCCTGCACTGCACGGCGGGCAAGGATCGCGCCGGCATGGTCTCCGCACTGCTGCTGGCCGCCCTGGGCGTGCCGGAGGCGACCATCATCGCCGATTACTCGCTCAGCAACCGATTCTTCGACCATTTCAAAGAGGCCGCCGGGGTGCAGGCGGACAAACTGCGCCGGCTGGGCGTCCGGATCGATGCCCTGCATCCGATGCTGCTGGCCGCCCCGAATACCATGCGCACCGCGCTCGACTACGTCCGCACACGCTACGGCGGCGCGATCCGCTACCTGACCGACCAGGCCGGCATGACGGAAGCGGAGATCGAGGCGCTGCGCACCCACCTGCTGGAGCGTTGAACGCCGTGCCGACCGTGGCCGAAGTCTTACGGATGCAGGAACTCGTCGGGGCGCGCGTGGTGGCCGGGGCGGCGGGCATCGACCGCCCGGTCGCCTGGGTGCACGTCAGCCCGGTTCCAGACGCCCCGCTGTGGCTCAACGGCGGCGAACTGGTGCTGACGACCGCGCTCAACCTGCCCCAGTCGGTGGACGGGCAGCGCACCTATGTCCGTCAGATGGCGGACAAAGGGGTGGCGGCGCTGGCGCTGGCCGTGGGCAGCTACATCCACGCCGCCCCCGAACACATGCGCGCCGAGGCGGACGCCTGCGGCTTCCCGCTGATCGAGATCCCGTATCAGGCGCGCTTCGTCGATATCGCCCGCGCCGTCAACCAGCGCATCAGCCAGACCAACATGGCGATCATCGAGCGGGTGCTGCACATCAACCAGACGCTGACGCGCCTGGTGCTGGAGGGCGGCGGCCTGCCGCAGCTCGCCCGGCAGCTCGCCGAGCTGATCGGCCAGTCGGTCAGCATCGAAAATGAGCGTTTCGAAAGCCTGGCCGTCCACAACGTCGCGCCGGTGGACGAGGCGCGGCGCTACACGCAGGAACAGCAGCGCACCGATCCGCGCCTGCTGGCGGAGCTGGAGCGACGCGGGGTGTTCGCCGATATCCGGCGCACACTGCGCCCGGTGCACCTGCCGCCGCTGCCGGAAGTCGGCCTGGAATTCGAACGCATCCTGGCCCCGATCATCGTCCATGCGGAGATCTACGGCTACATGTGGATCATCGCGGCGGAACGTCCGCTGTCCACGCTGGACATGCTGGCGATCGACAGCGGCGCGACGATCGCCGCGCTCATGCTGCTGTATCAGGAGGCCGCCCAGAATGCCGAAGCCTCGCTCAAAGGCGGCCTGCTGACGCGCCTGCTGCAGGGCGATATCGGCGAGAGCGCCGCCCCTCTGACCGATCAGGCGCTGCGCTACGGCGTCAACCTGAGCGCGCCCCATGTGCTGCTGATGCTCGAAACCGCTGCGCTGGACGCCGTCGCGCTGACGCGGCGCGTCAACCGGCTGGCCGCGCGCGAGGGCTGGCGCATCATGGCGGGGGAATTCGTCGGTCAGTGCGTGATCGTGTGCGCCTCCGGCCCCGATCCGCGCCGCGATGCCGATCTGACGCGCCTGATCGCCGCGCTGGCTGAGGTCGTCGAGCCGAAAACTGCGCTGCGCATCGGCGTCAGCGCCGCCGGGCGCGGCCCCGGTCATGTGCTCACCGCCTACGCTCAGGCGCGCGATGCGCTGTTCATCGCCAGCAGGCTGGGCCAGCCCGAGACGCGCATCGCTTACTTCGACGATCTGGGCTACCTGTACACCCTGTTCCGCGCCGGGCGCGCGGCGCTGGACGCCAACCCATATATCCCGATGCTGCGCCGCCTGTCCGGTGAGCCGGGCGCGGATCTGTTCCGCACGCTGGAGGTCTTCGTTGACTCCGGCGGCAGCGGCGTACGCACGGCGGAGCTGCTCAGCATCCACCGCAGCACGCTCAATTATCGCCTGGAGCGGATCGCCGCCATCACCGGCGTCGATCTGACCGACCCGGATACGCGCATCAACCTTCAGGTGGCCATCAAACTGTTCCGGCTGTTCGCGCCTTAACGCGCCAGCGCGGGCGGCAGATGGAACAGCCCGTCGGCATCCGGCTCGAACGGCAGCACGTCGATGACGGCGTCGAGGTTGAGCGGGCCGTACAGGTGCGGAAAGCGCTGATCGCGGTAGTCGTCCCCGTCGGCGGATGTCCCCTCGAACGGCGCTTCGTAACGCAGTTCATGGGCCAGCCTGGCCGGATCGACGACCAGCAGCAGCAGCCCGGTATGCCCGCGGAAGCGCCGATTGGCGGTCGCCACGATCTGATCGGGCGTCGAAAAGTGGATGAACCCCTCCGCCTCCAGCGTGTCGCCCCGGTAGTCGGCGTACTGACGGGCGTGCTCCCAGGCATACGCCGGGATGATGTGCAGAATGACCTCAGATGCGATCACGGTGTCCTCGTCCCCTGTCATGACGGATGAAGCGGGGCGCGCCCGCTGAACCTGCGCGCCCCGCCGCGCTCACTTGCCCTCTTTCTCATACGGCACGCCGTCGGCTTTCGGGGCGACCGCCCGGCCCACCAGACCGGCCAGCACGATGATCGTGATCACGTAGGGAACCATCTGCAAAAACTGCGGCGGGATCGGCACGCCCAGCACCTGAAAGCGCTGGCCGAGCGCGTCGGAGAAGCCGAACAGTAGGCCGCCGCCGAACGCGCCGAACGGCAGCCATTTGCCGAAGATCATCGCCGCCAGGCCGATGAAGCCGCGGCCGCTGGTCATGTTGTCGTCGAAATTGCCCGTCGTCTCCAGGCTGAACCAGGCCCCGGCCAGCCCGGCGATCAGCCCGCCGATGATGACGTTGATCCAGCGCGTGCGGATGACATTGACGCCCAGCGTGTCGGCGGCGCGCGGATTTTCGCCCACGGCGCGCATGCGCAGCCCCCAGCGGGTGTAGAAGAGCACGACATGGGTGACGATCAGCAGGATGAACATGGCGTAGAAGATCGGGCGGCCGTTGAACAGGATATCGCCGACCACCGGGATGTCCGACAGCACCGGGATCGGGATCTGCTGCAGCGTCTCGCGCCCGGCCTCGGACGAGAACAGGATCTCGCGGCGGACGAAGCTGGTCACCCCGATCGCCAGGATGTTGATGACCGTGCCGCTGACGACCTGATCGGTGCGAAACGTGATCGACAGCCAGGCGTGGAGCGTCGCCATGATACCACCGCTCAGCGCGGCCACGATCACGCCGATCAGCAGAGCCGTCCCGGTCACCATACCGGCGCTCTGCAGCAGCGTGAACGCGGTGAAGCCGAAGCAGGCCCCGGTCAGCATCATGCCCTCGATGGCGATGTTGACCACGCCGGCGCGCTCGCTCCAGATGCCAGCCAGCGCGCCGAGCACGATCGGCGTGGCCAGGCGCACACTGACGGACAGCATGACGGTCACGTTGGTGCTGTTGTTCGCGGCGGCGGCGATCAGCACCGTGGGGATGATGAACGCGCCGCCCAGGATCAGCAGGGCGGTGCGCGGCGCGCGCCAGCGCGACTCCTCCGCGAGCGGGATCAGCCCCAGCGCGCCGCTGATGAGGTACAGAGCGCCCGCGGCCAGCAGATACGTCAGCGTGGGGATGGGGAGCTGCGGCAGGCGCTGCCCGAAGGTGAGCGTCGTCGTCGTCTCCGGCGTCAGCGCCTGCGGCGCGCGCACCAGCAGGAACGCACCGATCAGGATGAACAACACCGAAAATACCCCGGTGCGGGTGATCTTGAGACGCAGGCGCGGGGCGCTCTGCGCCTCGGTGGGCAGGGATACGGCGGTCATGTGGTCGTTTAACTCCCCCAGCCTTTCGAGAAGGTCGTCAGCGCGGTCTTTTCCGTCTTCGGCACGCGGTAGATGAAGCGGATGATGGCATCCGCCGCGATGAACATGATGATCAGCGCCTGGATGATCTTGACCAGGTCGATCGAGATATTGGCGCGCACCTGCATCAGGCCGGCCCCGGCCAGCAGCGATCCCCACAACAGGCCGGCGGGGATCATGCTGCGCGGGTTGGTGCGCGCCAGCAGGGCGACCGCGATGGCGTCGAAGCCCAGCCCGCTGAAGAACTCGGGCTGCATGTTGTTCTGCACGCCGCTGATCTCGACCACGCCCGCCAGCCCGGCCAGCCCGCCGCTGATCGCCATGGCCATGATGATGGTGCGGCGCACGCTCATGCCGGCGTAGCGCGCGGCGTTCGGGTTCGCGCCGACGGTGCGCAGCTCGAAGCCCGGCGTCGTCCGGTTCAGGAACCAGTCGGTGAACCAGACCGCCGCCAGCATGATGATGAATCCCAGGTGCAGCAGCCCACGCGTGTTGATGAAGGTCAGGAACAGCCCGCCGATGACGGTCACCGCCGCCAGCAGCAGCGGGCGCAGCGCCGCGCGCAGGTCGCTGCGCAGCCGGTGGCGCGCGCTCCACAGGCCGATCAGCAGCACGACCGCGCCCGCCACCAGGATGACCGGCGTGCCGAGCAGGTTGAAGCGCGGCAGGATCGCCGTCGGCAAAATGTACGGCGTGCGCGGCGTCGAAGCCGCCGGATCGAGCAGGATGATCGGATCGGTCGATTTGATCAGCCAGTCCACCAGGCGGATCGCCGTGTAATTGAGCATGATGGTGACGATGACCTCATGCGCGCCGGTGAAGGCCTTGAGCGCGCCGGGGATGGCCCCCCACAGGAACCCGCCGAAGATGCCGGCCACGATCATCAGCGGGACGTGGATGAAAGCCGGCAGCCCGGCGAAGATCGGCGAGAAGCCGACCCAGACCGCCAGGATGCCACCCGCGTACAACTGCCCTTCCGCCCCGATGTTGAACAGACCGGCCTTGAAACCGAGCGCGACCGCCAGCCCGGCGATGATGAACGGGATGGCGCGGACGAGCATCGTTTCGAGGTTGGCCGGGAAGAACAGCAGCGCCGACCCGCCCAGGCGCAGGTAGAGCGCCTCAACCACGTCGTCGGATGGGTCGTCCGGGGTGCTGCGCGCATCCATGAACCGCCCCACCAGACCGGTGTCGGACGTGCTCAACATGCGCCCGCCGGGGCGGCGCACCAGCGTCGTCCTGCTGGTCACCTCGTCGAGCTGATCGTTGAGCGCGGCGACGACATCGTCCCCGGTCAGCAGGTTGAGCTGATACAGATTGCGCACATACGTCACTTCGTTGAGCAGCACTTCCGGATCGGTCAGCCCGGCGGCATCCATCCGGGCCAGCGCCGCCGAGGCCAACCGTAACGCGCTTAACCCGCCGTCCAACGCCAGCGCCCCCGCCAGCGCGGACAGCGCCTCCGGATCGACCTCCCCGCCGGCGGCCTGTTCCGCGCTCAGCGCCCGCGCCAGCCGGACGATCCCCTCTTCGTTGAGGATACGCATGAAAGCGAGCAGCGCCGCGTCATCATAGTCCGCCGTCGCGGGCGCGAGCGCCGCCAGCCGGGCGCGCTGCTCCGCCGTCAGCGCGTCCAGCGGGGCGAAATCCGCCGCCAGCGCGCGCACTTCCGGGCGGCTCTGGCTCTCCAGTTCGCCGATCACCGGGGCGAAATTGGCCAGCGTCTGCGGGGCGAGCGCGGCATTCAAGCGCGCCACTTCCGGCAGGAACGTCACCAGATCGGCCAGCGCCTCATCGGGGACGGCGGCGAACTGCGCCCGCGCCGCGGCGAACCGGCGGATATTCTCCACCCCGGCGCTGACCAGCACTCCCAGCCCGCGCTGGAGATCGCGCAGCTCGCGCACCTCCAGCGGGCCGCTGGCGGCCAGCGCCAGCACCTCGTTGAAGTCATCGCGCGAGACGATGTCGTTGATCACGATCCCGGTCGAACCCTCGATCAGGGCGCTGAACGCCGTGCCCGCGATCGCCAGCCCGCGGCCTACATCTCCCCGCGCGCTGGTGACGATCATCAACGGGATGGTGAGCAGCAGCGCGGTCAGCACCGCGAACACGGGAACCAGGCGGGGCGACAGGCGCATCCACAGACGCGCCAGCGGGCTGGCGCGCCGCCCGACCGCTGGAGCCGCCCCGCCGGTCAGATCCGGCTGGAGAGTCGTTTCAGCCATGATGTGTCCTTTCATCCGCATGGGCGGCGCCCGCGTGACCGTCCGGGTGCACGCCGGCCATCAGCAGGCCGACCGTATTGCGATCGGCGCGCTCGATCGGCAGGATATCCATGATCTTCCCGGCGAACATGACCGCGACGCGGTCGCACAGCGAGAGGATCTCATCCAACTCGGCGGAGACCACCAGCACCGCCGTCCCCTGATCGCGCATGCGCACGATCTGGCTGTGGATGAATTCGATCGAGCCGACGTCCAGGCCGCGCGTCGGCTGCGCGGCGATCAGCAGGCGCGCCGGGCGCGAAAATTCGCGCGCCACGATCGCCTTCTGCTGGTTGCCGCCGCTCAGTTTGCCGATGTTGACGTCGATCCCCGGCGTGCGCACGTCGAATTTCTGCACCAGTTCGCTGGTGCGCGCGGCGATCGCCCGATCGTCGATGACGACGCCGTGCGAGAACGGCGGTCGATAGTACGTTTGCAGCGCCATGTTGGCCGTGATCGGGAAGCTGGCCACCATGCCGTTCTTCTGGCGATCCTCCGGCACATGGGCCACCCCCGCCTCGGTGATCGCACGGGGCGAGGCGCCGGTCAGGTCTTTGCCATCGATGCAGATCTGGCCGCTGACCGGGCTGCGCAGCCCGGTGATCGCCTCCACCAGTTCGGTCTGACCGTTGCCCTGCACCCCGGCGATGCCGACGATCTCGCCCGCGCGCACATCCAGCGACACCCCGTTGACCGCGGGGAGGCCGCGATCGTCCTTGACGTGCAGATCGCGGATCTCCAGCACGACCGCACCCGGCCGTGCCGGCTGTTTATCGACCTGCAGGATCACCTCACGCCCCACCATCATGGCGGCGAGCTGCTTTTCGTCCGTCGTTTTCGGATCGGCTTCGCCGACCACGCGCCCGCCGCGCAGCACGACGACGCGATCGCAGATCTCGCGGATCTCTTTGAGTTTATGCGAGATGAAGATGATGCTGACGCCGCTGGCGATCAGCGTGCGCATGATGGCGAACAGGCCGACGGCCTCCTGCGGCGTGAGCACGGCGGTCGGCTCGTCGAGGATCAGGATATCGGCCCGGCGATACAGCGCTTTGATGATCTCGACGCGCTGCTGCACGCCGACGGGCAGATCTTCCACCCGCGCATCCGGATCGACTTCCAGCGCGTACTGGCGCGCGATCTCCAGGATGCGCGCCCGCGCCGCCCGTCGGTTCAAAAACGGGCCGACGACGGTCTCGCTGCCGAGCATGATGTTCTCGGTGACCGTCAGCACGGGCACGAGCTGGAAGTGCTGATGCACCATGCCGATGCCGCGCCGGATCGCATCGCTCGGGTTGTGGATCGTGACGTGTTCGCCATTGAGGTAGATGCCGCCTTCATCCGGCGCATACAGACCGTAGATGATGTTCATCAGGGTCGATTTGCCGGCGCCGTTTTCCCCCAGCAGGCCCAGCACCTCCCCCTTATACAGCGCCAGATCGATGTGATCGTTGGCCAGCACGCCGGGGAAGCGCTTGGTCAGCCCGCGGACTTCGAGCACCGGCGTCCCTCTGTTCTGTGGTGTGGTCATCGCCATGAAAAGTCCCAGTGTCTCTGTAATGAGAACTTTCTTCAAACAAACGGATCGAAGTATACCGCTGCATCCGGCGGAACGCACACGACGGTGTGACTGTCACCCCGCCGCATCCATCCAATCTCGCGCCCGATCCGACGCCGATCGCGCTGCCGCCCGCGGACACCAACGAGTTCTTCGTCACGACGTGACGCACCACGTTCTATGACACGGTCGAGTCCCTATAAGCCGACCCCGATCGCTGGCAGATGTATTACAATACCCGGCGTCCGCATCAGGGCTACCGCAACATGGGACGCCGCCCGATCGACACCATCAATCCGTTCGTTAATATGCAAATAAAGAAGATTAACTATACACCCGATGTCTGCCCCGTCAGCGGCTAACCCGCCCGCGGACACCAACCTGCTGACCAATCCGTCGTTCGCCAGCGGACTCGCGCCGTGGCAGCGACTGCGCGGCTGACGGGGATCAGCGCGCGCGACCGGCCCGACTAGCCGGGGAAGTCCGGGCACTCCGTCGCCTGCTGGACGTTATCGGCGCGCGTCCAGCCGATGATGCGCGAGCCGTCCACCGTGTACTCGATGCGGAACCACAGTTCGCCCGCCGCGTTGCGCTGCTGTTCGATCACGTTGGCGATGCGCGCGGGCGGCAGCACGGCGATCTGCGTCGAGGCGGTCGTCGGCTCCGCGCGGACGAAGCGGTTCTCCCCGGTCACATTGATGACCAGGCACAAGATGAGCGGCGTCGGCGTCGCGGTCGGCGTATCGGTCGGCGTGAACGTGGCCGACGGGGTGAAGGTCGCCGTCGGCGTGAAGGTGGGCGTCGCGGTGAAGGTGTTCGTCGGCGTGACCGAAGGCGTCCACGTCGGCGTGAACGTCTCCGTCGGGGTCGGCGTATCCGACGGGGTGAACGTGGCCGATGGGGTGAAGGTCGGCGTCGGCGTCGCCGTGGGCGGCGGGTTGACGATCGGCTCCCAGACCGGGCGCGTCAGCAGCAGAGCCAGCAGCAGCACGATGATGCCGCCCCCGATCGCCCCGGCCAGACGCAGCCGCGCCGCCTGGCGCATCTGGCGGATCTGCGTTTCGACGCGCGCGATCTCCGCCCGGCGGCCCAGGATGTTGAACGGCTCCTCGCGCGCGCTCTCCATCAGCGCGGCGGCCTCATCGATATCGCCTTCTTCTAACGCTGCCACCGCCCGCTCGACGAAGCGGGTCAGCAGATCGCTGACCACGGTGCGGTAGCGGCTGTCCTGGGCGTAGTCCATCAGCCCGGCCAGCATGGAACGCGCCTGGATGAGATCGGCATCGAAATTCTGCGCCACCAGGCTGGCCGCGCGCTCGATGACCTGGCGGGCGCGCTGCGCGTCACTGGCCGCGGCCCGGGCGGACATCAGCGCGCTGTTCAGGCTGCTGTCCGTCGGATCCAGCTTGAGCGCCTGCTCCAGCAGGGTGACGGCCTCGCCAGAGAGGGCGATCGTCTCATCAAGCGACGGGGAAGCGGTGGCCCGGTCGAGGGCCAGCCGCGCCTGTTCGGTGATCTGCGTCTTCAGCGCGCTGGCGCGGGCCGCGATCTGATCGGCCAGGTTGGCCAGCCGGGCGCTGTTGGGCAGAAGCTGGCGCACGCGCGCCAGGGCCGCCTGCAGCGTCCCGATGGTCGATACCTGCTCGGTCAGTGTGCCGCCGAGCATGGAAAGCTGCACCGCGATCGACTCCGCCTCCGCCTGGATGCGCCGCACTTTGTCGATGCGCTCGCTCGCCTGCGGGTCGTTGGCGACGACGCGCAGCGCCCCCTCATATTTCTCCAGCGCGCCGCTCCAGTCGTCGGCGGCCAGCGCCCGATCGCCATCGCCGATCATGCGCCGGGCCAGAGAGAGATCCTGAATGTCGAGCAGGGCGCGCTCGGCATCTTTCCACGACAGGATGCCGGCCCGCTCGGCGATATCGCGGGCTTCGCGGTACAGCCGCTCCGCCTCATCGTAGTTGCCGGCGCGCACCAGCGAATTGGCGCGGTTGTACGACACGCGCGCGTCAAAGGGGATGCGGTGATCGGGCACGACGCCGCGGATGATGTTATCTTCGGCTTTCTGCCGGTATTCCAGCGCCGTCGCGTTGCCGGGGTACTGGTTGAGCACGCGCGTGGCGAGATCGACCACCATCTGATAATCGCCCGCGTAATAGGCCTGCGTCATTTCCGAGAGCAGCGCATCGAGGTCGGACGGGCCGGCGGCGGGGCGCGGCGCTTCGGGCGCGGCGGGTGGCTCCACAGGGGCGCGCGGCGCGGC
>DAOUBU010000108.1:0-48195 GCA_034432395.1 Anaerolineae bacterium | reverse complement strand
TGCCGCTCAAAATTGACCCCATGACCGCGCCGCTGCCCGCCGTCACGATCGTCATGCCGATCCGCAATGAGGCGCAGTTCATCGCCCGCAGTCTGGGCGCGGTGCTGGCCCAGGACTACCCGGCGGACAGAATGCAGATTCTGATCGCCGACGGCCAGAGCGATGACGGCACGCCTGCGATCATCCGTGCGCTGCCCGGCGCAGCGCGCGTCCAGATCGTGGACAACCCGGGCCGCAAGCAGGCCGAGGGCCTGAACTTGCTCATCCCCCTGGCGACGGGCGAGTACATCATCCGCGTGGATGGCCACACGATCATCGCGCCCGATTATGTGCGCGAGTGCGTCCGCGCGCTGGTCGAGACCGGCGCGGGCAACGTCGGCGGGGCGATGGATCCGGTCGGCCTGACGCCGATGGGTCGGGCGATCGCCGCGGCGGGCAAATCGTCGTTCGCCGTGCCGACGGCGTTCCACGTCAGCGAGCGGGCGCAGTTCACCGACACGGTCTACATGGGCGCGTGGCCGCGCGCGGTCTTCGACCGGGTCGGCCTGTTCAACACCGCGGCCACGCCCAACGAGGACTACGAATTCAACTATCGGCTGCGCGCGGCGGGCTACCGGATCTACCTGACGCCGCGCATCCGCTCGCAGTACTTCGGGCGGCAGACGCTGCGCGCGCTGTGGCGGCAGTATTTCCGCTACGGCATCGGCAAGGTGCAGACGCTGCGGCTGCATCCGGGATCGCTGCGCCCGCGCCACCTGATCGCGCCGCTGTTCACCGCCGGGCTGATCGGCGGCATCCCGCTCGCGCTGATCGTCCCGCTGCTGTGGCTTCCGTGGTTGATCGGCGTCGGGCTGTACGCCGCGCTCAATCTGTTCTTTTCGTTCAGGGCGGCCCGCCGGGCGGATGTCCCGGTCTGGCGGCTGCCACTCGTCTTCCTGACCATTCATCTCGCCTGGGGGCTGGGCTTCTGGAGCGCGCTCCTATCCCCGGCCCGCCGCCCCACCTGAAGGATCGCCGCTCATGACGGACAGACCGCTGCGTTTCGGCATCATCGGCTGCGGACGGGTCGCGCCGCGCCACGCCCAGTCGCTGCGCGATCTGCGCGCCACGCACAACGTCGAACTGGTCGCAGTGTGCGACGTGATCGAGTCGCGCGCGCAGCACTTCGCCCGGACTTACGGTGCGGAGCCGTACACCGATCACCATGCCCTGCTGGCGCGCGAGGATATCGACGTCGTGTCGATCTGCGTGCCGTCCGGCCTGCACAGTGCGATCGGCCAGGATGCCGCCCGCGCAGGCAAACATCTGCTGGTCGAAAAGCCGATCGCGCTGACGCTGGACGATGCCGACCGCCTGATCGCCGCCAGCAAACAGCACGGCGTGACGCTGGGCGTCGTCCTGCAGAACCGCTTCAACCCGCCGATGCGCGATCTGCGCGCGCTGATCGACTCCGGCGCGCTGGGCCGGCTGCTGCTCGGCGCGGTGACGGTGCGCTGGTATCGTCCGCAGTCGTATTACGAGGACGGCTGGCACGGCACGTGGGCGATGGACGGCGGCGCGCTGATGAACCAGTCGATCCACCACATCGATGCGCTGCAGTGGCTGATGGGCGAAGTGCAGAGCGTGTTCGCCTACACCGCCACGCTGGCGCACCGTATGGAGGCGGAAGATGTCGGCGTGGCGGTGGTGCGCTTCAAGAACGGCGCGCTGGCCACTATCGAAGGCTCGACCGTGACCTACCCGGAAAATCTGGAAGGCTCGATCACCATTTTTGGCGAGCACGGGTCGGTCAAGGTGGGCGGGACGGCGCTCAACCGCAAGGTGATCTGGAAGGTGAAGGATCATCTGGAGGAAGAGCGCGAACTGCTGACGCGGGAAGCGCTCGACCCGCCCAGCGTATATGGATCCAGCCACCGCGAGCAGATCATCGATCTGATCGAGGCGATCCGTCAGGGACATCCGCCCAGCACGCACGGACGCGAGGCGCGCAAATCGCTCGAGATCGTGCTGGCGATTTACGAATCCGCCCGGACGCACCGCGAAATCTACCTGTGACAGCCGGGCGCGGCCAGGTCAGCCGAGGCCGATTGCGCGTGCCGCCTCGTGATAGATCGCGATGATCCGGTTGGCCGCGTCCTCCGTCAGCGACGGCGGGACGGTGATCAGAATGCTGCGGTCGATCAGGTCGTCCATGCGCGGCAGCAGGCCTTTGTGGTAATCGATCTCGGTATGGAAAGCGTTGAGCGGATCGCTCCACGGGCGGCCCGCCCGGTTGACGCCGCGCTTTTCCACCAGGCTGACATTGTTGTAGTAGATGTGCAGGCCCCAATCGACCATGTGGATGTTGCCGACGCCCCACGGCCCCGGCCTGACGCCCGCGGCCCGTGTCCGTTCGACCAGTTCACGGGCTGCCTCTTTGCTCGGCCAACTGATCAGGACGAACGGGCCGCTGTCCCCCTGCGGATCGATAACGCGGCGCGGCGTCGCGCCGGGGATCGAGCCGATGCCCTGATACAACTGATGATTGCGCGCCCGCATCCGCCCGGTGATCAGGTCGAGCTTCTGCGTCTGCGCGTACAGCACCGCCGCTGAGACCTCGCTCATGTGAACGCACTGGCCCCAGGTCTGGATCGGGCCGCTCACATCGACTCGCCCGGCGGCGTTGCGCGCATAGCCGACGTCATGATACGCCCAGGCCCTGGCCCCCAGCGTGTCATCATCGCTGACGACCAGGCCGCCTTCTCCCGCCGTGATGTTCTTGTTGTACTGGAAACTGAAGATGGCCAGATCGCCGAAGCTGCCCAGCGGCCTGCCCCGGAAGCTGGCGCCGTTGGCCTGCGCGACATCCTCGATCAGCAGCACGCCGCGCTGCTTGCAGATGGCAGCGATGCGCTCGACATCGCCGCACGCCCCGCTCATGTGCACCAGCAGCACCGCCCTCGTGCGCGCGTTGATCTTGCGTTCCAGGTCGTCGGGATCGATGGTGTAGGTATCGTCGATATCGACCAGGCGCGGGATCGCACCGCAGCGCACCACCGCCGAGATGCACGCCACCCACATGTAGCCGGGCAGCACTACCTCATCGCCCGGCCCGACGTCCGCGGCCAGCATCGCTGTGGACAACGCCGTCGTCCCGCTGGTGACCAGCACGGCATGTTTACGCCCCAGCCGCTGGCGGAAGAAGTTTTCGACCTGATCGGCGTAATGCTGCACATCGTGACCGTAAAAGCGGTACGGGCTGCGCGCCTGAAGCACCCGCGTCACCGCGTCGATCTCTTCTTCACCGATGAAATAACTCCCGGGCCACTCGTAAGGCAGCAAAAACTCGTCCTGAATCGGCTCTATTGACATCGCACGCCCCCAATTATTTGCAAATGCAATTATATGGCAGCGGCTATTCTAGCCTGTTTTCCTGTGCCGCGCCCGCCAGCCGATCGCGCCGGCGTCACCCGGCGCAGGCCTGCGCCAGCGTCAGCCACGGGTCACCCGCAGAGGCATCGGCATACGTCAGGCCGTAGCCGAACGGGAAGAGCGGCGCCGCGCACCCGGCGGACGGCAGGTTGGCGAAGTCGAACGGCAGTTGATCGATGCTGCGGGGCCAGGTGTAAGGCAGGCGTCCGCTGAAATCGCGCTGGCCGAACAGGACATCCGCCACGCCCGCGCCCTCCGTCCCCGGCAGCCAGGCCGCGACCCAGGCATCGACCTGGTTGATCCATGGCGTGATGATCAGCGGGCGGCCCGAAAGCTGGACGACGATCAGCCGATCGACCTGCGGGCGCAGCGCCTCGATCAGGCGCGCGTCGCGCGGGCGCAGCGCCAGATCGGCATCATCGCCGAACCATTCGGCATACGGCGGCTCGGCCACGACGACGATGCCGACGTCCGCCCGCCCGGTGAAGCGTCCGCGCGCGCTGTAGTCGACTCGTGTATCCGGCCCGAAGCCGGCCTCCAGCGCCGCCCGGATCGTTGTGCCGGTCGTCGCCCGGTTCCCGTCGAACCCCTGCCATTCGATCGTCCAGCCGCCGGACTGCATGCCGAGGTTGTCCGCCGCTTCCCCGGCGATGAACACCGTCTGCGCCGCCGTCGGATCGAGCGGGAGCGCGGCGTTGTCGTTGCGCAGCAGCACCAGCGAGCGGCTGATGGCCTCGCGGGCGAGGGCGCGATGCGCTTCGGATCCGACCTGCGCCTGCAGGTCTTCGCGCGCGAACGGGCGCTCGAACAGCCCCAATTCGAACTTGACGCGCAGGATGCGGGTCACGGCCTCGTCGATGCGCGCCAGATCGACCGCGCCGGTGGCCACCGCGTCGAGCATGACGTCGATGAAGCGGCGGTAATCATACGGAACCATGTTCATGTCGATGCCGGCGTTGATCGCCGTGACGACGGCATCGGCGTAATCCGGCGCGACCGCATCGATCCCTCCCCAGTCGGACACGATGAAGCCGTCGAAACCCAGTTCGCCGCGCAACACCGTGTCGATCAGGTAGCGCTGGGCGTGCATCGGCAGGCCCCCCCAGCTCGAGAACGAGATCATGATGCTGCGCGCCCCGGCCTCGATGGCGCCGAGGTACGGCGGCAGATGGACGGCGCGCAGCGTCGCTTCATCGACCGCCGTCACGCCCCGGTCGAGCAGGCCGTCGCTCAGCGGCGATGTGCCGAAGGCCGTGCCGCCATCGCCGACGAAGTGTTTGGGCGTGGCCAGCACGGCGGTCGGCAGGCTGAGATCGTCCCCCTGCAGGCCGATCAGCGTGGCCGTCCCCAGCGCGGTCACCACGTCGGTGTTCTCGCTGTAGCCCTCATACGTGCGCCCCCAGCGGATATCCTGCGGGACGGCCAGCACCGGCGCGTAATTCCAGTGGATGCCCGTCGCCAGCAGCTCCAGCGCGGTGATGCGCCCGATCGCGGTCGCCAGTTCGGGATCGCCCGCCGCGCCCAGACCGATGTTGTGCGGGAAGATGACCGCGCCCGCCAGATTGCCGTGCCCGTGGACGGCATCGACGCCGTACAGGAGCGGGATGCCCAGGCGCGTCCCCAGCGCCGCCGTCTGATACGCGCTGACCATGTCCGCCCAACTGCTGACGGTGTTGGCGTCCGCCGGGTAGCCGCCGCCCCCGCTGAGCACCGCGCCGATGGCGTAGGCGGTCACGTCCGCCGGGGCGATGCTGTTCTTCTCGACCAGCGTCATCTGGCCGATCTTCTCCGCCAGCGTCATGCGCCCCAGCAGATCGGCGGCCCGCTCCGCCGGAGAGAGATCCGGGTTCTGATACGGCAGCAGGTCGGCCTCGGCGTCCAGCCGGGGGACGAGCATGAGCAGCAGAGCGGCGAACAGCAGCGCGATCCGGCGGGTGCGCTGCGCGATCCCTGGGTCTGTGTGAGCGAGCATGGCGCGGTCATCCCCTTTCCCTCAGTCGATGCGTCGGCGTCGGCCAGGCGGGTGCAGCGATCCGGGCCGAGGCTGGTTTCAATTTTAACCGAACTCAGGGTACTCTCTTGATCATCCTTTGGGAAAACTGCTCTCGGCGGGGATATAATCGGTTGCAGAACCTGTTGACGGGCGGAACGGTAACCGGGATGACCGATCTGGAAGCGCAGCGTCTGGCTGCGGTGGCGGCACTGCGAGAGCGTCTGGACAATGCGGCTCAGGCCCTGCGCAAGCAGGCCGATCTGCTGCGCGTGCGCGGCATCGCACCGCCGCTGCACCTGTTCAACGCCTTCGCCTCGTTCGATACTGCGCTGCATCAGCTCGCCCGGGCGATCGCCGATGAGGCGACCGAGATCGGTCAGCTTCAGGCGCTGGCCGAAACCTACGCCATGATCAACTCGTCGCTCGACGTCGATGTCGTGCTGGCGCAGGCCCTGGATGAGATCATCGCGCTGACCGGCGCGGAGCGCGGCTTCATCCTGCTGTACGACCCGGAGGCGGACGCGCTCGATCTACGCATCGCCCGCGGCATGGACGGCCAGGCCGATGCCAGCGAGATGAGCAGCATGGTGCTGCGCGAGGTGATCGCGACGGGCAAACCGATCCTGACCAACAACGCCAGCCGCGATCCGGCGCTGGCCGGGTCGGATACGGTGGCGCGCTTCACGCTGCGGTCGATCCTGTGCGTGCCGCTGATCTCGCGCGATCGCGTCGAAGGGGCGATCTACGTCGATAACCGCTTCCGCGAAGGCGTCTTCACCGAACGCGAGCTGACCCTGCTGACCGCGTTCGCCAATCAGACCGCTGTCGCGGTCGAAAACGCGCTGCTCTTCAGCCAGGTGCAGGCGGCGGCGCGTGAGATGGCCCGCGCCAAAGACCTGATCGAGAACGTGTTCGCCTCGATCGAGAGCGGCGTCATCACGACCGACGCGGCCAATACGATCAGCACGCTCAACGCGGCGGCGGCGCGCATCCTCAACCTCCAGCCCGAACGGGCGGTCGGCCAGCCGATCGCCGAGGCGCTGCCGCGCGTGTTTTCCGAACTGGAGCCGCTGCTGTCCGCCGTGCGCGCTCAGCGCCTGTCCTTCGTCACCGAAATCCGGGCCGAAGTGCCGGGCCGCGGGCGCGCGGCGCTCAACTTCAAGCTCAGCCCGCTCGACTCCGTCAGCCATGCCGATCAGACCGGCGTGGCGATGGTCGTCGATGATCTGACCGAGCAGCGCGAGCGCGAGGAAACCCTCGACCTGATGCAGCGCTACCTGCCGCCGGGCATGGTGGAGAACATCGATCAGATCGCGCGGCTGGCCCATGGCGGCGAGCGGCGCGAGGTGACCTGCGTGTTCTTATCCACCTGCCAGCTCACCCAGTTCCCGCCCGGGCTGCGCCCGCCGCAGATGATGGAACTGCTCAACATCTTCCTGGAGACGGCCACCGAGGTCATCCACGCGGCGCGCGGCGTGATCGACAAATATATGGGCAGCGAGATCATGGTCTTGTTCAACACGCCGCTCAACCCGGAGCCGGGCCATGCCTACGCGGCCATCCGCATGGCGCTGGCGCTGCGCCGGGCCTTCCACGAGCTGCACGCCCGCCTCGGCTTCGGCGGCGATGCGCTCAACGCCGGGCTGCATACCGGCGTCGCCACGGTGGGCAACGTCGGCAGCCTGAACCGGCGCAATTTCACCGCGCTGGGCGACTCGATCAACCTGGCGCGGCGCATTTACGACAGCGCCGGCATCGGGACGATCCTGATGAGCGGCGAGACGCTGCTCCACGCCCAGGCGACCGCCGGCGCCGCCGTGCTCGATCTGCCCGTGATCGAGCGGACGCCGCTGACGGCGCGCGGGCGCACCCAGCCCACGCGCATCTTCGAACTTCAGGCCTGAAGCCGATTGTGAGCCGTCCCATGACCGACGACCGCATCCCGCAGTCCCAGCCCCCCCGTCCGGAACCCCCTGCGCGCACCACCGGCATCGACTGGCGCAAGCGCAGCGACACCCGCCGCTTTCAGGCCGTCGATGCGGGCGCGATCTCGCCGCAGGATCAGGTGCGCCAGGTGCAGCAGCGCTTCGCCGAACTGGAGGCGCAGATCCGCGAATACGCGGCGCAGATGCGCCAGCGCGGGATCGGCCTGCCCTCCGGGGTGCAGCAGGCGCTGCACGCCGCCACCAGCGATCTCGACGGACTGCTGAATGAGGCGACCGCCAGCGCGATCGAGCTGCGCCAGCTCCGCGCGCTGGCCGAGACGACGGCGCTGTTCCGGTCGGCGCACAGCCTCGACTCGGTGCTCGAACAGGTGATGGACACCGTCATCCAACTGACCGGGGCCGAGCGCGGGTTCATTCTGCTGCGCGATGAACGCGGCGACCTGCAGTTCCGCGTCGCGCGCGGCATCGACCGCGAACAACTGGGCCGCGACGATTTCACCATCAGCCGCACGATCATCAATGAGGTGGTGCAGACGCGCACGCCCGTGCGCACCGAAAACGCTCGCAGCGATCCGCGCTACGCCGGCCACGAGAGCATCGTCGGCTATCAGCTCCGCTCGATCCTGGCCGTGCCGCTCATGGTGCTGTCCGATCTGATCGGGGTGGTGTACTGCGATAACCGGGTGCTGGCCGGCCTGTTCCGCGATTACGAACTCAATCTGCTCACTGCGTTCGCCAATCAGGCGGCGGTGGCCATCCACAACGCCCGGCTGTTCGAACAGGCGCGCGCGCACCTGAGCGCGGTGACCGAGCTGCGCAACCTGATGGACGGCGTCTTCACCTCGATCGCCAGCGGCCTGATCGCGCTCGACCCGACCGACGTCATCACCGCTTTCAACCCCGCCGCCGAGCAGATCACCGGCGTGCCGGTGAGTGCGGCGGTCGGCCAGCCGCTCAACCGCGCGCTGCCCGATTTCGCCGCGCTGTTCCAGAACGCGATCGCGGCGGCGCGCGCCGGCTATTCGTCCGCTGAAGAGACGACGGTGACGCTGGCGGATGGCCGCCAGCGGATCTGGAGCCTGCGCTTCACCCCGCTGCGCGACGAGACCGCGGCCCGCCAGCGCTTTTACAACCCGTCGTCCGCCGGCTCCGAAGACAGCACGATCCCGGTCAGCCTGGGCGTGACGATCGTGCTCGACGATCTGACCGAGCAGCGCGCCCGCGAGGCGCAGCTCGCCCAGGTGCGCCAGTACCTGCCGCCCGCGCTGGTCGAGCACATCCGCAGCGAAGATCTGGCGGCGCTCGGCGGGGTGGAGCGGCAGATCACCTGCCTGTTCGCCGATGTGCGCGGCTTCACCGCGTTCAGCGAGCGCCTCCAGCCGGAAGATCTGATGACGATCGTCAACCGTTACCTGACCGTGGCCAGCGACGCCATCCACCTGTACGAAGGGCTGGTCGATAAATACATCGGCGACGCCGTCACCGGGCTGTTCAACACGCAGCTCAACCCGCAGGTCGATCATGTGGTGCGGGCGGTGCGCGCCGCGCTCAGCATGAGCTACGATGTCGCCGCGCTGCATGAAGTGCTGCCGCCGGAACAGCGGCTGAATTTCGGCATCGGCATCCATACGGGGCTGGCGGTGCTGGGCAACGTGGGCAGCCGCGACCGGCGCGAGTTCGCCGCGATCGGCGATGCCGTCGATCTGGCCAAGCTGCTGCAGGAGAACGCCGGGCCGGGCGTCGTGCTGCTGAGCGAGGCGACGTATGCCTTCGCCGAACCGTATTTCGAGTGCGAACCGGTCAAACCGACCCGGACGAGAGACCGGGCGGACTTCACGATCATGTACCGCGTGCTGGGGATGAAGCGGCGCAGCCGTTGAGGCCGCGCCGGCGGCCCGGTGGCCGGGCGTGTGGCGGGCGCAGCGCGGTCATCGATAGTACCCTTCACTGCGGTGCGACGGAACCGTGATACAATCGATCTGCAGGTGGATGATCCACCCTGCCAGCCCGAAGCAGAACCGATCTGGAGTGCCTGCGTGCCCACCCCGCCGCGTGACCCTAATCTGACCGATCCGCTGCTGCCGCCGGTCGATCCCGGCCCGAACGATGATCAGGAGACGCTGCCGCTGCCCGCGTCGCGGCCCGCCCCCGGTCAGCCGCTGCTGCCGCACGCGCCGCGCCGGCCCGATGCGCAGACGCTGCCGGGCAGCGGCGGCCTTGACCCCAATCCCGATTTCAACGCCGGGCGCACCCTGCGGACGCAGCCCGTATCGGGCGGCGGGCGCGCGGTGACCCCGCCGCCGCCATCCGCCGGGCAGCAAGGGGGATCGGAGTTCACCCAGCCGCACATCGTCCCGTTCCAGCATACGCTGGTGCATGTGCCGCCAGAGCGTTCGGCCCCCGGCCAGAACACCCAGCCCGGCCCGGCCCAGGGCGGCCCGCCGCGCCCGCAGTCGCCCTATGGGATGCCCACTTACACCCAGCCGCCGCCGCCGAACATGGCGGCCAACGCGGTCAACCTGCCGCCGCGCCGCCGCAAACGGCAGCCGGGCTGCCTGGGCTGCTCGTCCGGCTGCCTGATCGCGCTGGTCGGCCTGGTGGTCACGTTGTGCGGCGGCGTCACGCTGATCGCGCTGGTGCTGACGGCCACGCTGGGCGCGGAACTGGAGAACCGCCTGCAGGAGCAGATCGCGGCGGTGGATACGTACACCAATTTTCAATCCACCTTCTTCTACGATCGCGGCGGCACGCTGCTGTACGAGGCGTTCAACGAGGGACGGCGCGTCAATGTGCGCTACGAGGATTTCCCGCAGTACCTGATCGATGCGACGATCGCCATCGAGGACGATACCTTCTGGACGAACCCCGGTTTTGAGGTCGAGGCGACGCTGCGCGCCTTCTTCCAGTTCCTGTCCGACCGCAGCACGGCCACCGGCGGCAGCACGATCACCCAGCAGCTCGTGCGCAATGTGCTGTTCGAGCCGGAATACCGGGCGGAGCGTTCGGTACAGCGCAAGATCGAGGAGATCGCGCTGGCCTTCCTGCTGACGCAGCGGCGCAGCAAGCAGGAGATCATCACGCTGTATCTGAACGAGATCTACTACGGCAACCTGGCCTACGGGGCGGAAGCCGCGGCGCGCACCTTCTTCAACAAGAGCGTCAACCAGCTCACGCTGGCGGAGGCGGCGCTGCTGGCCGGGCTGCCCCAGGCCCCGGCCAACCTCGATCCGTTCAGCACCAACCCGCAGATCCAGGCGCAGGTCAACCTGCGCTGGCGCACCGTGCTCGAACGCATGGTGGAGGAAGGCTTCATCACTGAGGCGGAGCGCGACGCCGCCATCGCCCAGGGATACACTCTGGTCGAACCGGAAGCGCCGCTGCGCGCGCCGCATTTCACCGTGTACGCGCAGGGCGAATTCACCCGGCTGATGCAGCGCATCGGCTACCCGCCGTCGGCGCTGGCCCCCGGCGGCTTCCGCGTGTACACCACGCTCGATCTGCGCGTCAACAATCTGGCCGAACAGGCGGCGCGCACGCAGATCGCCGGCCTGGCGGCCAACCGCGTCGGCAATGCGGCGGTCGTCGTCCTGCAGCCGCTGACGGGCGAGATCATCGGCATGGTCGGCAGCGTCGATTACAACAACGACGCCATCGACGGGCGCGTCAACGTCGCCATTTCGCCGCGCCAGCCGGGCAGCACGGTCAAGGCGTTCACCTACGCGGCGGCCCTGGAGATGGGCCTCACCCCGGCCAACATCATCTGGGATACCCCGACCACGATCGACGGGTATTCGCCGCTGAATTACGACCGGACGTTCCACGGGCCGGTGCGCATGCGCGATGCGCTGGCCAACTCGTACAACGTGCCCGCCGTGCAGACGCTGCGGCGCGTCGGCGTGCAGAATCTGCTCAATTTCGTCCAGCGCTTCGGCATCGAAAGCTGGGGGACGGATGCCAGCCGCTTCGGCCTATCGCTGACGCTGGGCGGGGGCGAGATCTCGCTGCTGGAACTGGCGCGCGGTTTCGGCGTGTTCGCCAACGCCGGGGCCTACGTGCCCTCGACGGCCATCCGCTGCGTGCTCGACAACGTCGGCAACATCCTGTATCAGTACAACAACGGCTGTCTGACCGGCACGCCGAACGAGAACACGGTCAACGAGTATCCCGCGGGCATGCAGGCCGTTGACCCGCGCATCGCCTACGTCATCAGCGATATCCTGGCCGATAACGCCGCGCGCACGCCGGCCTTCGGCAGCCGCAGCCCGCTGTTCACACCGGGGATCGACTCGTCCGTCAAGACGGGCACGACCGACAATTTCCGCGACAACTGGACGGTCGGCTATACGCGCAACCTGGTCGTCGGCGTATGGGTGGGCAACAGTGACGGCACGCCGATGATCAACACGACCGGCGTGACCGGGGCCGCGCCGATCTGGAACGCGGTGATCACCGGCATCTATGCCAGCAACGATCTGCTCGGTTCCTTCGCGCTGAACGGCGTCCTGCAGCCCGATCGCGCGGAAGTGCCGCCGGGGATGTCGCTGCGGGCGCTGTGCAACATCTACAGCCTGCGCGTGCCGGCGGAGACGTGCGCCCAGACGGTGCGCGAGTGGATGCTGGACGGGCCGGCGGGCATCCCCGACGGCCAGGGCGGCCTGATCTACCCGCCGATCACGCCGCCGCCCAGCAACGAGCGCCCGGCCGCCGGCCCGTGGCTGATCGAGATCGAGCCGGATATCTACCGCGTGCTCGCCAACCCGATCCCGCCAGAAGTGGCGGCGGGGATCATCTTTGCCGTCAGCCCGGGCCAGCCGCAGCCGCCCCCGCCGATCTACTGTCAGGTTCCGGTGGAACTGGAGGGGAGCGCGTTCGCCGCGCGCGATCTGTATTTCATCGCGCCGCCGCCGTTCCCGGAGGATGCCGCCGCCGCCGAACAGTACGCGCGCAGCCAGGGGCTGGCCTTCCTGCCGACGATCGCCTGCACGCCCGAACTGCTGGGCGCGGCGGGGGCATCGCCGATCGTGACGGCGTACATCAGCTCGCCCGCGCCGGGCGAGACGATCAGCGGCGCGATCCCGATCATCGGCACGGCGCAGTTTTCGCCGGCTCAGGCGCTGTTCTACAAGGTCGAACTGCGCGGCGGCATGTGGCCGGAATGGACGACCATCGGCGAGATCCACACCACGCCGGTCGTCAACGGCGTGCTCGAATATCTCGCGCCGCTGCCACCGGGGGATTACGCGCTCCAGCTTGCGGTGGTCGGCCACGACGGCAATTACGTCCAGCCGGCCTACGAAGTCCCCTTCCGCGTCCAGTAGGGGCGCCGCGTGCAGCGCCCGAGATAGGGGCGCCGCGTGCAGCGCCCGCGCGTCAGAAGATCGGCGGGGTGACGACCGAGAAATAACGGGCGCGCGCGTCGCCCAGCACCGCCATGCGCCGCAGCAGCGCCCCTTCAAAATACACCGTGTCGCCGGGGTCGAGCTGGTACGTTTCGCCGCCGATCTCAACCTCCAGCCGGCCCTCCAGCACGACCAGGCACTCCTCCGTGTTGGTGTAATGCACCAGCGGGATCTCGCCCGGGCCGGCCTCGGCGTAGATGATCTCCATCTTGCGGTTGAGGTTGGGCGTCAGCAGCTCATAGGTGACGTTGGCGTTGGGGATGATCAGCTTGCGCCGTTCCCCCCGCCGCACCACCGGGCTGGGGGCTTCCTCTTCCAGGAAAAAATAGAACGTCGGGATATCCAGCGCGCGGCTGATTTTGCGCAGCGACTCGATCGAGGGCATGGAGATGTTGCGCTCGACCTGGCTGAGATAGCTGGCGGTGAGATCGGCCTGTTCGGCCAGATCGCGCAGGCTCAGGTTCATCTCGCGGCGCCGCTGCTTGATTCGATCGCCCAGCTTCACAGTGTACAGTCCTTGTTGACGAAAATGAGATTCAGTATAGTACAGCTACATCGACTCGCTGTGCTCGACCGCTGGCGCGGTTCATGCCGATAATCTATTCATAGATGATCCTCTTTTTGCAGCGGATTGTCCAGCGTCCGGCGCTGGCCGTGCCGCAGCCCGGTCAGCGCCCACAGGGAGCGCCATCGACGTCGTGTGCTGAGCATACCACCGGTTGCCCGCTGTCGAAGATTTCTGAGGAGGACGATCATGCAGCGCCTGGCCCTCTACATGCAGGATAAACACCCGATCTGCTACGAGATCGCCATGGCGCAGTACGCCGAGGAGAAAGGCTTCGCCGAGATCTGGCAGGCCGATACGCGCCTGGCCCGCGACTGCGTGGTGCTGATGAGCGCGCTGCTCTCGCACACCAAACGCCTGCGCATCGGATCGGGCGTGCTGCCGATCTGGACGCGCAACGCGGCGGTCATCGCCGCCACCTGGAGCACGATGTGGGAGATGGCGGGCACGGTGGACGGCCAGAGCCGCGTCATGCTCGGCCTGGGCGCGTGGTGGGAGCCGATCGCGTCGCGCGTCGGGGTGCAGCGCGTCAAACCGCTGCGGGCGATGCGTGAATACGTCGAAGCGATCCGCCAGTTGTTCACGATGGACGAGGTGACGTATCAGGGCGAGTTCGTCACGCTCGACCGCGTCCGGCTGGATGTCGCTTTCGGCGATCGTTCTCCCCGCGATATCCCGATCTACATCGGCGCGACCGGCCAGCAGATGCTGGAGCTGACCGGGGAGATCGCCGACGGGGCGGTGCTCAACTACGTTGTCTCGGTCGAGTACATCCGTGAGGCGGTGGAGGCGGTCGCGCGCGGCGCGGCCCGCACGGGCAAGACTCTCGAGCAGATCGACCGGCCCGAACTGCTGGTCTGTTCGCTTTCCGACGACGATCCCAAAGCGGCGATGCTGGCGGGGAAGATGCTGGTGGCGTATTATCTGGGGACAGAACCGCACATCATGAAGGCCAGCAAGGTGGACGAGGATCTGATTCAGCGGGTGCAGGAAGTCGTCGGCTGGCCGGCGACCGAGGCGGACTACCGGCGGGGCGCGGAGATCATCCCCGACTCGGTGGTGCGCCAGTTGATGGCGGTCGGAACCGCGCGCGAGTGCCGCGACAAGGTCGCGGAGTATATCGACGCCGGTGTGACGTGCCCCGTCCTGTACCCGATGATGGACGACATCAAGGCGGTGATCGATGCGTTCGCCGGCTGGGATGGCAAAGGAGGCTGATCGATGATCCGGGCGTATCATCGTCCGAACACCCTGGAGGAAGCGCTGCATCTGCTGGCCCGTCCGGGGGTGCATACGGCTGTCCTGCCCGGCTTTGATGCCCGGCTGGACGACACAGCGGAGGAAGTGGTCGATCTGCAGGCGCTGGCCGGCCTGCGCGCGATCATCGTGGACGGCGCGGCGGTGACGCTGGGCGCGCTGACGCGCCTGCAGGCGCTGGTGGATGATCCGGCGCTGCCCGACTGGCTGCGCGAGACGGCCCGGCGCGAGGACGTCAGCACCTTCCGCCATATGCGCACGCTGGCCGATCTGCTGCTGCGGCCAGAAGCCGACAGCGCCCTGCTGGCCGCGCTGCTGGTGTGCGATGCCGCGGTGACCGTCCAATCGCTGGCTGGCGCGCGCGAGGCCGCCTTGAGCGACTATCTGGCCGAGCGCGGCGACGGCCTGCCGACCGAACTCCGGCTGCGCGTGGACGGCGCATTCGCTGAGGCGCGCGTCGGGCGCACACCGGGCGACCGCCCGATCGTGGCCGCCGCCGCCCGCCGCGCCGCCGACGGGACGATCCGGCTGGCGCTGTGCGGCGTCGCGCCGACGCCGGTGCGGGTCGAACCGGGCGCGGTGGAAGCGCTCGATCCCCCCGGCGATTTTCGCGGGTCGTCCACCTATCGCAAAGAGATGGCCGCGCTGCTCAGCCAGCGCGTCCTGAGTCAGGTGGGAGGGTGAGATCCGATGCAGATTCACGTCACCATCAACGGCGAAGCGAAGACGATCGCCTGCCAGCCGCACGAGACGCTGATGCGCGTGCTGCGGCGCGAGGGCTATTTCAGCGTGCGCTATGGCAGCGACACCGGTGAGACCGGCGCGGCGGCCATCCTGCTCGATGGCGAGCTGGTCACGTCCGATGTCATGCTGGCGGCGGCGGCGGACGGCCACCGCATCGAGACGGTGGAAGGGCTGGCGAAAGGCCTGAACCTGCACCCGATCCAGGATGCCTTCATCCGCATGGGCGCGATCCAGTCCGGCTATGCCACCCCGGCGATGGTACTGGCCGCCAAAGCCCTGATCGAGAAAAACCCGAACCCGACCGAGGCCGAGGTGCGCGATGCGCTCTCCGGCATCCTCGACCGCGAGACCGGCTACGTCAAGCCGGTGCTGGCGGTGCTGGAAGCGGCGGCGGTGATGCGCGGCGAAGAGCCGTCCGAGGTCGTGCCGAACGTGCTGACGCCGATCGCGCTGCCCGAACGCGACCTGTTCGGCTGGACGGGCGATGAACCCGACGACGACTTCGGCGGCGACGACGGGGGCGCGCCGGTGCGCACGCGCAAGCTGCCCAAGTTCATCGTCGCGCCGGAAGCCCCGGAGACGCGCGTCGTCGGCAAGCCGGAGACCAAAGTCGATGCGCTCAAGCTGGCCAAAGGCAACCCGGCCTTCGTCGATGACATCGAGCTGCGCGGGATGCTTTACGCCGCGCTGCTGACCAGCCCGCACGCCCACGCCCGCATCCTCGATATCGACGACAGCGAAGCGCGGGCGCTGCCCGGCGTGCACGCCGTCATCCATTACAAGAACGTCCCGCGCGTGCGCTACGCTTCCGGCGGGCAGTCGTACCCGAACCCGAAACCGCACGATCAGGTCAGCTTCGATAACAAAGTCCGCTATGTTGGCGACCGCGTGGCGGCGGTGGCCGCTGAGACGCCGGAGATCGCGCAGGAGGCGCTCAAGCGCATCCACGTGACCTACGAGGTGCTGCCCGCCGTCTTCGACGAGAACGAGGCGATACAGCCGGGCGCGCCGGTCATCCACGATGAGCCGGATATGGAAGGCGCGTTCGACGCCGCGCGCAACATCTCGCATCACATCCACGCGCAGGTGGGCGATGTCGAGGCCGGCTTCCAGCAGGCCGATCACGTCTTCGAGCAGCGCTTCTACGTCCATCAGGTGCAGCAGGTTCCGATCGAGCCGCACATCTGCATCGGCTACTGGGACAGCGACGAGCGCCTGATCCTGCGCACATCGACGCAGGTTCCCTTCCACGTGCGGCGCATGGTCGCGCCGCTGCTCGGCCTGCCGGTCAAGCGCATCCGCGTGATCAAACCGCGCATCGGCGGCGGCTTCGGGGCCAAGCAGGAGATGCTGATCGAGGACATCGTCGGCCATCTGGTGATCGCGACGGGCCGCCCGGTGCGCCTGGAGCTGACGCGCGCGCAGGAATTCATGTCCAGCCGCACGCGCCACCCGCAGACGATCACGTACAAGACCGGCGTGAGCAGGGACGGTCGGCTCGTCGCCCAGAAGATGACCGTGATCGGCAACACCGGCCCGTATGCCACCCACGGCCTGACCGTGCAGACCGTGACCGGCCTGCGTGGTCTGAGTTCGTACAACTGCCCGAACAAAGCATTTGACTGCTACGTCGTCTACACCAACATCCCCGTGCCGGGCGCGTACCGGGGCTACGGCGCGCCGCAGGCGCTGTTCGCGCTTGAAGCGCACATGGAGGACATCGCCCGCCAGCTCGGCATGGACGTGATCGACTTCAAGCACAAAAACTGGGTCAAGGTCGGCGACGTGCTGGATATCGCGCCGCAGCTCGGCGAGGGCGAGGCCGAGATCACCGAGCTGCCGGTCATCCGTTCCAGCGGGCTGGAGCAGTGCGTCCTGCAGGGGATGCAGGCGATCCACTGGGCGCGGCGCGACGATCCCGCCTGGCGCATCGACCCCGAACGCCCGTACATCCGGCGCGGCATCGGCTTCGCCATGTGCATGCACGGCACGGCCATCCCGGGCCTGGACATGGGTGGGGCCAGTATCAAGATCAACGACGACGGATCGTTCAACGTCCTGGTCGGCGCGACGGATCTGGGCACGGGATCGGATACCGTGCTGGCCCAGATCGCCGCTGAGGTGCTGGGCGTGCCGCTGGAGGACATCATCATCTACTCGTCGGATACGGACATGACGCCGTTCGATACCGGCGCGTATGCCTCCAGCACGACGTATATCTCCGGCACGGCGGTCAAACGCGCCGCCGAACAGGTGCGCGAGCAGATCAAAGAGCGCGCCGGGCTGATGCTGGGGCTGGACGACTGGAGCGGCGTCATCCTGCGCGACCGCCGGGCGATCGCGCCCGACGGCCGCTCGGTGACGCTGGCCGCGATCGCGCTGCACTCGCTGCATCAGCAGGATCAGCGCCAGATCATGGCCACCGCGTCGTATGTCTCGCCCGAATCGCCGCCGCCGTTCGCCGGGCAGTTCGCCGAGGTCGAGGTCGATATCGAAACCGGGCAGGTGACGGTCAAGAAGCTGGTCATGGCGGTGGACTGCGGCGTGGCGATCAACCCGATCACGGCCAGCGGTCAGGTCGAGGGCGGCATGACGCAGGCGCTGGGCTACGGCCACTGCGAGGAAATGGCCTACGACGAGACCGGGCGCATGGTCAACCCGCAGTTGGGGCCGTACAAGATCTACCGGGCGGACGAGATGCCCGATCTGGAGGTGATCCTGGTGCAGACGCTGGAGCCGAGCGGGCCGTTCGGCGCGAAGGCAGTGGCCGAGATCCCCAAAGACGGGGTCGCCCCGGCGCTGCGCAACGCCATCCTCGATGCCACCGGCGTGGCCATCAACCGGATCCCGTTCACGCCGGAACGGGTGTGGTCGGCACTGCGCGCGGCGGGCGTGCGATGACGCTCATCCTCGGCGACTGGCTGATCACCAGCGCGCGCGAGACGCCCCAGCGCGGCTGGGGCGTCCGCGTGACGGGGTCGGTCATCGACGCTATCGATACCCATGCCGCGCTGCGCGCCCGCTTCCCGCAGGATGAGGTCGTCGATGCCGCCGGTCACGTCGTCGCGCCCGGCTTCGTCAACGCGCACGCGCATCTCTACGGCGTGCTGGCGCACGGCATCCCGCTGACGAAAGCGCCAGCGGATTTCTGGGGCTTCCTCAAGGATTTCTGGTGGCCGCTGGTGGAGGATGCGCTCGATCACGAGCTGATCGCCGCCGCCACCGACTGGGCCTGCGCCGAACTGGTGCGCAGCGGCGTGACCACGGTCTACGACATCCTGGAAGCGCCGTATGCCCTGCCCGGCGCGCTGCTGGCGCAGAAAGCGGTCGCCGATCGGCGCGGGCTGCGCACGCTGCTCTCGTTCGAAGCCACCGAGCGCGTCAGCCGGGAGAACGGGCAGCTCGGCCTGCGCGAAAACGACGATTTCATCGCCCACTGCCAGCGCGAGGGCGGGCTGACGCAGGGGCTGATGTGCTTCCACACCACGTTCACCTGCTCGGCGGAGTTCATCCGCCAGGCGTTCGCACTGGGGGCGGCGCGCGGCGTGCTGACGCACTGCCACTGCAACGAAGGCGTGCACGAGCCGGAGTACGCGCTGGCGCATTTCGGCAGGCGCACGCTGGAGTATTACGACGCGCTGGGCGTGACCGGCCCGGGCCTGATGGCCTCGCAGTGCGTCCAGCTTTCCGAGCGCGAGCGCGCCATCATCGCCGAACGCGGCATCCGCATCACCCACATGCCGCTGAGCAACTGCGAGGTCGGCGGCGGCATCGCCCCCATCCCGCAGCAGATCGCGGCGGGCGTCACCGTCGGCCTGGGATCGGACGGGTACATCAACGACTTCTTCGAGGTGATGCGCGGCGCGTTCCTGATCCACAAGGCGGCGCAGCTCAACCCGCAGGTCATGCCCGCCGATCAGGTCTGGTATCTGGCGACGGAGGGCGGGGCGCGCGCGCTGGCGCTCGACCGGGTGGGCCGGCTCGAACCGGGCTGGGCCGCCGATGTGCAGATCATCGATGCGGCGTTCCCCACGCCCGCCGCCGAGCACAACCTGTACGATCAGCTCGTGCTGTGGCGCAATCATACCCATGTGCGCGATGTCATGGTGGCCGGGGTGTGGCGCGTGCGCGCCGGCGTCGTGCTCGATGCCGATCTGGAGGCGATGCGCGCCCATCTGCATGCGTGCGCGCGCCGCATGTGGGCCAGGGCGACTTAGCGCGCCAGCGTCATGATCGACTCGCCGCGCAGGTAGGGCGCGAGGTAGCGTCCGGTGTGGCTGGCCGGGTTGGCCGCCACCATCTCCGGCGTGCCGACGGCCACGACCTCGCCGCCCGCGTCGCCGCCTTCCGGGCCGAGGTCGATGATCCAGTCCGCCACCTTGATGATATCGAGGTTGTGTTCGATCACCAGCACGGTATTGCCGTTATCGACCAGCGTCTGCAGCACCCCGATCAGCCGCTTGACGTCGGCGGCGTGCAGGCCGGTGGACGGCTCATCGAGGATGTACAGCGTCTGGCCGGTGGCGCGGCGCGACAGCTCGCGGCTGAGCTTGATGCGCTGGGCCTCGCCGCCGCTCAGCGTCGTCGCGGGCTGGCCGATGCGGATGTAGCCCAGCCCGACCTGATCGAGCGTCTCCAGTTTGGTGCGCACGGCGGGCAGCGCGGCGAAGAACGTCAGCCCTTCGCTGACCGTCATGTTGAGCACGTCGGCGATCGATTTGCCCTTGTATTTGACCTGCAGCGTCTCGCGGTTGTAGCGCGCCCCGTGGCAGACGTCGCACGGGACGTAGACATCGGCCAGGAACTGCATCTCGATGCGCAGCATGCCCTGCCCCTCGCACTTTTCGCAGCGCCCGCCTTTGACGTTGAATGAATAGCGCCCGGCGCTGTAGCCGCGCATCTTGCTTTCGGGCAGCTCGGCGAACAGCGTCCGGATGGCGTCGAACAGTTTGGTGTACGTGCCGGGGTTGCTGCGCGGCGTGCGCCCGATCGGACTCTGGTCGATATTGATGATCTTGTCGATATGCTCGATGCCCTCGATCGCATCGTGCGCGCCGGGGCGCTCGCGCGCGCCGTTGAGCACCTGCGCCAGCCGCTTGTAGAGGACATCGACCATCAGCGACGACTTGCCCGACCCGCTGACGCCGGTGATGCACACCAGCTTGCCCAGCGGGAACTCGACGTCGATATTTTTCAGGTTGTTCTCGCGCGCGCCGCGCACGATCAGCGACTTACCCGTGCCGTGCCGGCGCTGCGCCGGCACGTCGATGCGCAGCCGCCCGCTCAGGTAGGCCCCGGTCAGGCTGGACTCCACCTGCATGACCTGTTCCGGCGTCCCCGCCGCGACGATCTGGCCGCCGTGTTCGCCCGCGCCCGGCCCCAGGTCGATGATCCAGTCCGCGGCGCGCATCGTCTCTTCGTCATGTTCGACGACCAGCACGGTATTGCCCAGATCGCGCAGCCCCTCCAGGGTGCGGATCAGCCGGGCGTTGTCGCGCTGGTGCAGGCCGATCGACGGCTCATCGAGTACGTAGAGCACGCCGGTCAGGCGGCTGCCGATCTGCGTCGCCAGGCGGATGCGCTGGGCTTCGCCGCCGCTCAGCGATCCGGCGGAGCGGGCCAGGTTGAGGTAGTTCAGCCCGACGTCGTTGAGGAACGTCACGCGCGCCTCGATCTCGTTGAGGATCTGATGGGCGATCTGCTGATCGCGCGGGCTGAGCAGGGCGGGCTGGCCGCGTTTGCCGCGCAGATCGAGCACCCACTCCTGCAGATGCGTGATCGGCAGCGCGACGACCTCGGCGATGCGTTTGCCGGCCACGGTGACGGCCAGCGCTTCCGGGCGCAGGCGGTTGCCGCCGCAGCGGGCGCAGGCGATCGGCGTCATCACCGCCTCGATCTGCTCGCGGATCATGTCGCTGTTGGTTTCGGCGTAGCGCCGCGCCAGATTGTTGACCACCCCTTCGAAGCTGGTCTGGTATTCGCGCTCGTAGCCGCCGCTGTTGATGTATTTGACGCGCAGCTTGCCGCCTTTCGTGCCGTACAGGATGACATCCCGCGCCGCCTGCGGCAGATCGCGCCACGGCGTGTGCAGCGAAAAGCCGTAAGCCCCGGCCAGCGTGCGGATGATGTTGCTGCCCCAGCCGCCCGCCTCATCGAAGCGCCAGCCCCCCACGTTGATCGCCCCCTGGGCGATGCTCAGATCCGGGTTGGGGACGATCAGATCCGGGTCGATCTCCAGCCGGAAGCCCAGGCCCTGGCATTCCGGGCACGCGCCTTTGGGGGTGTTGAAGCTGAACATGGCCGGTTCCAGTTCCGGAAGCGAGCCGTGCCCGTTGACGCAGGCCAGATGTTCGCTGTACAGCGTGTCGGTCGGCGGCTGCGCCGACAGATTGTTGACGATGATCAGGCCGTCGCCCAGTTCGAGCGCGGTCTCGATGGCATCGGTCAGGCGCGTCTCCGCGGAGCGGGCCTCTTCGCTCTCCGGATCGGCGTAGCGGCGGATGATCAGGCGGTCAACCACGACCTCGATGTCATGTTTGGCGTAGCGCTCCAGCGCGATCGCCTCGTCCAGCTCGCGCACCTCCCCGTTGATGCGCACGCGCTGGAAGCCGGCCCGGCGGATATCGTCCAGCACTTTCTCGTGCTGCCCTTTGCGCCCGCGTACCACCGGGGCGAGGATCTGCACGCGCACGCCCGCGTCATCGACGGCCAGCGCCCTGACCTCATCGACGATCTGCTGGGCGGACTGGGCGACGACCTCTTCCCCGCACACGGGGCAGTGCGGCACGCCGATGCGCGCGTAGAGCAGGCGCAGGTAGTCGTAGATCTCGGTCACCGTGCCGACGGTCGAGCGTGGGTTGTGGCTGACGCCCTTCTGGTCGATCGACACCGCCGGACTCAGCCCTTCGATCTGATCGACATCGGGCTTTTCCATCTGACCGAGGAACTGGCGCGCGTAGGCGCTCAGGCTTTCGACGTAGCGGCGCTGGCCTTCGGCGAAGATCGTATCGAACGCCAGTGAGGATTTGCCGCTGCCGGACAGCCCGGTGATGACGACGAGCCGGTTGCGTGGGATCTCGACGTCGATGTTCTTCAGGTTATGTTCGCGCGCGCCGCGCACGATGATGCGATCCTGGGTCATTGCTGGGTGTACATCCGGGGGTGATCGGTGACTGTCTGTCAAGTCTACCGCTGGATGATGAGTCTCGGATGAAGTGTGACGCTGGCGGGGAGATCGAGGCAGAAAAACTCCCGCTGCACTGGCACAGCGGGAGTTCAGTTCGTCGGGAACGGTTGGCCTTCAGGCCGACTGGATGAGATCCCGGATCGTCGCCGGATCGACCCCGGCCTTCGCCAGCAGATGGGTGTAGGCCTGCTCGTGGGTGAAGAACCAGCGGATGTTGTCGATGCCGGTCACGTTCGTCAGCACGCGGCCCACGTTGCGCGCCAGCGCGTCCGCGCCGATGATCAGCCACTCATCCACCAGCGGGTGACGGAACGGGCCGAAGAGCGCGCCGCGCAGCGCATCCGGCGCGGAGAAGCGGGCGCACTGCGACATGTCGAAGACGATGGGGAGCGGCTCTCTGGCTGCGTCGAGGTAGCTCTGCAGATCGCGGAACGTCGTGTTGATGGCCGTCCCATCGACGCTGCCTTTCCAGGTGACCCGCAGGTGGACGACGCCGTGATAGTGTTCGAGCGAGACTTCTGTACAGGGCATTGGATTTCCTCAACGCGGCTATAGTACTTTGGTTTCACTGAATACAGTGTATTGCATAATATTACAGTTGTGCCTTCAGATTCGGTTGGGATTTTTGCGCCCTGTCCTGCGGCCTCAATCATTGATCGATCATGCGATCATGCGGTCATAACAGGCGCGGGGGGGATGTCCCGGACGAAGGCGGGCGCGGGGCGCTGCGCCGTTAACAACCTGCGGGCAAAAATCGGTATAATGAACAGCAGGCAGAACGTTTCGCCCGACAGGCTGTCATGAACGAGCACGAGTACACCGCCCGGATCCGCCCCACGCCCCCCGATCACACCGGCATCATGATCGCCGCGTTCATCATGCTGATCGGCGGCTGGGGTGGGCTGTACTGGCTGGTCAACGCGCAGCTTCCGCGCGTCGGCCCGCTGTGGGCGTTTTTCGCCCTGCTGTACATCGCCGTGGTGGGGACGGCGCTGCCGTTCGTCCGCGCCCTCAACACCAGCCTGACGCCGCTCACCCGTCGCTATCCCCCCGGTGGGGTGCTCGTCCGTCAGGCGGTCTGGATCGGGCTGTTCGTGGTCGCCTGCGCCTGGCTGCAGATCCCGCGCGCGCTCAACGCGCCGATCGCGTTCTTCCTGGCGCTGGCGCTGATCGTCATCGAAGGGTTCCTGCGCTCGCGCGAGATCCCGCACGAGCGCCTGACCGGTTCTACCTCACTGTGACCGACTCCGCAGTTCCACCCGCTGTCATGGCCGTTCTGCGGGCGCTGCCCGCCGTAGATAAGCTGCTGGCCGATCCCCGGGCGGCGGGGCTGATCGCCGCCTATGGCCGCGACACCGTGACCGCCGCCGTGCGCGCCGCGCTCGATGCCGCCCGCGCGCGCGCCCGTGCAGGTGAGCCGATCGATCCCGATCCGGGGGCGCTGATCGATGAGGCGGCGCAGCATCTGCGCCGGCGCTTCACCCCGTCGCTGCGCCCGGTGATCAACGCGACCGGGGTCATCATCCATACCAATCTGGGGCGCGCGCCGCTGTCGGCGGCGGCGCAGGCGGCGATACTCGCGGCGGCGGCGGGCTATTCGACGCTGGAATTTGACCTGAAAACGGGCAAGCGCGGCAGCCGGCTCGTCCACGCCGAGGCCGTCCTGCGCGAAATCACCGGCGCGGAAGCGGCGCTGATCGTCAACAACAATGCGGCGGCGCTGGTGCTGATCCTGACGGCGCTGGCGCGCGATCGCGAGGTCATCATCAGCCGCGGCCAGCTCGTCGAGATCGGCGGCGGCTTCCGCATCCCGGAGGTCATGGCCCAGTCCGGGGCGCGCCTGGTGGAGGTGGGCACGACCAACCGCACGCGCGCCGTCGATTACGAGCGCGCCATCACGACGGATACCGCCGCGCTGATGCGCGCGCACGCTTCCAACTTCAAGCAGATCGGCTTCGTCGAATCCGTCCCGGTGGACGAGCTGGCGCGCATCGCCCACCGCCATCACGTGCTGGCGATCGACGATCTGGGCAGCGGCGCGCTGCTCGATACGGCGGCCTACGGCCTCGATCACGAGCCGACGGTCGGCGAAAGCCTGGCCGCGGGCATGGATGTGATCTGCTTTTCCGGCGACAAGCTGCTCGGCGGGCCGCAGGCCGGGATCATCGTCGGGCGCAAACAGTATCTCGATGTGCTCAAACGTCACCCGCTGATGCGCGCCATCCGCGCCGACAAGCTGACGACCGCCGGTCTGGCGGCCACGCTCGATCACTACCGGCGCGGTGATGCGCTGACGGCCATCCCGGTGTGGCGCATGATCGCCCGTCCGCTGGATGAACTCCGTCAGCAGGCCGAGGCGTGGGCGGCGGCGCTCGCCCCGCTGCCGGCGGTGGTCATCCCATCGGAGTCGACGGTGGGCGGGGGCAGCCTGCCCGGCGCGACCCTGCCGACCGCCTGTCTGGCGCTGCGCCCGGCATCCCCCGATGATTTTCTGGCGGCGCTGCGCGCGCAGGATCCCCCGGTGATCGCGCGCATCGAGCGGGATGCGGCGCTGTTCGACCCGCGCACCGTGCTGCCCGGTCAGGAAACCGAGCTGCTGACGGGCATCCGCCGGGCCTGGGAGGCGGCGCAGGCCGCCCGACCCCCGATGAAGGAAGAGTGAGGCGAACCGTGATCGAGATCGGCGTGATCATCCTGCTGCAGATCGTCAACGGTCTGTTTTCGATGAGCGAAGCGGCGCTGATCGCGGCGCGCAAACCGCGTCTGCACCGGCAGGCCGAAGCCGGCTCCGCCGGGGCGAACGCGGCGCTGCGGCTGGCCGATGACCCGAACCGCTTCTTCTCCACCGTGCAGATCTTCATCACGTTGATCGGCATCCTCGGCGGCGTGTTCGGCGGTGCGACGCTGGCCGGCGATATCGCTGCACTGTTCGCCGGGACGGCGCTCGAACCCTACGGGCAGGCCATCGGCGTGGCGCTGATCGTGCTGGCGACCACGTACATCTCGCTGATCGTCGGCGAACTCGTCCCGAAGCGGCTGGCGCTGCGCTCGCCCGAGCAGATCGCGGCGGCTGTCGCCCGGCCGATGGCGGCGCTCTCCACGGCGGCGGCCCCGGTCGTGCGCCTGCTGAGCGCATCGACCGATGTCGTGCTGCGCCTGCTCGGCGCATCCCGGATGGAAGCCCCGGTGGTGACCGAAGACGAGATCCGCGTCATGATCCAGCAGGGGGTGGCCGCGGGCGTGTTCGAAGCGGCGGAACACGACATGGTGGAGAACATCTTCCGCCTCAACGACCGGCGCATCGCCGCGCTGATGATCCCGCGCCTGGATGTCATCTACCTCGATGTGCAGGACACGCCGGAGGAGACCCGCGACAAGCTGCGGCAGCATCCCTTCTCGCGCTATCCCGTGTGCGATGGCGGCCTGGATCGCATCATCGGCCTGGTGCAGACCAAAGATCTGATCGTCCAACTGCTGGCCGATGAACCGCTCGACCTGCGCGCCTGCGCCAATGAGGCGATCTTCGTGCCGGACAGCGCACCGGCCTCCCGCGTGCTGGAGATGTTCCGCAAGACGTCGCTGCATGCCGCGTTCGTCATCGATGAATACGGCGCGCTGCTGGGCATGGTGACGGTGCAGGATCTGCTGGAGGCGATCGTCGGCGATGAGGCGCACGAAGCCGCCGTGCAGCGCGAAGATGGCTCGTGGCTGCTGGACGGCATGATCGACCTGCAGGAGATGCGCGAGCTGCTGCAGATCGATGAGCCGATCGAGGGCGAAGGGGACGATTTCAACACCCTGGGCGGGTTCATCATGAGCCAGCAGGGGCGCATCCCGTCCGCTGGCGATGCCTTTGAGTGGCACGGTTTCCGCATCGAGGTCGTCGATATGGACGGCCATCGCGTCGATAAAGTCCTGATCGCCCGGCTGCCGCCGCCCGCTGATGCCGCTGCCGCTGACGCGGATTGAGGGCTGCGCGCGGCGATCCGGGCCGCACCCCTGCTGAGGTTTTCCCATGTCCGATCTGATCCTGCTGGTGGACGACGAGCAGCACATCATCGATCTGGCCAGGATGTACCTGGAGATCGAGGGCTTCCGCACCGCCTCCGTCACCGATGGCCGGCAGGCGCTCCAGCGCATTCTGAACGACAGGCCGGCCCTGGTCGTGCTCGACTTGATGCTGCCCGGCATGGACGGTTGGGAGGTGTGCCGCCGCGTCCGCACCGAGTCCGATGTGCCGATCATCATGCTCACCGCGCGCAGCGATGATATCGACCGGATCGTCGGGCTGGAGCTGGGCGCGGATGATTACCTGACCAAGCCGTTCAACCCGCGCGAACTGGTCGCGCGCGTCAAGGCGATCCTGCGCCGGGTGGACAAAGACCGGCGCCCCGCGGCCCCGGCGGCGGAGACGGTCATCACCCACGGCAACCTGACGATCTACCCGGAGCGGCGCATCGTGACGGTTGACGGCCGCCCGGTCGATCTGCGGGTCAAGGAGTTCGATCTGCTGGTGGCGCTGGCGGAAAACCCGGGCCTGGTCTTCACGCGGGAGAAGCTGCTCGATGTCGTCTGGGGCTACGATTTCGCCGGCGAAACGCGCACGGTCGATGTCCACATCGCCCACCTGCGCCACAAGCTCAAGGGGATGCAGGCGTCGATCGAGACGGTGTGGGGCGTCGGCTATCGATTGGATGTGCCGGGATGATCGCGAACGGGGTGAGCCTGCGCTGGCGGCTCTTTCTGTCGTATTTGCTGCTGCTGGGGGTGACGCTGGGCGTGATCACGGTGGCCTTTCTCGTGATCATCAACACGCGGCCCGCGCCCATCGACGCGACGTTCCGTCAGCTCGCGGAGATCGCCGCTGACCTGCCGCTGCGCCGCCTGTGGACGAACGCCGCGGGCCGCCGTCTGCTGCCGATCGAGCAGCAGATCCAGGATCTGGCGGCCAATCTGCGCGCGTTCGCCGACGATCACGGGGTGCGCCTGCTGCTCTTCAACCAGGATACGCGCCTGCTGCTGTGGGACAGCGCCGGGACGTACCTGCGCGGCCAGACGGTGCGCGCCAGCTTTCAGCCGTATCCGCTGCCTGAAGGGCTGCCGGTGCGCGGGCCGGGCATCCCCGGCGGCCTGATCCAGGCGACTGCGCTGGCCGGCGTGCTGCTCAACCCGGATAACAGCGAATGGCTGTTCGTCGGGCTGGAGACGCTGATCAGCCGGCTGCTGGAGCAGAATTATCTGCTGGTGCTGGCCGTGCCGCGCCCGACGCTCAACCTGGGCGCGGCGCTGCGGGCGTTCGGCACGGACGTCATGCCGGTGCTGATGCAGGCGTTCGTCGTCGGTCTGCTGATCGCGCTGCTGCTGGCCGGGGTGATCAGCCGGAGCATCGCCCAGCCGCTGCTCAACGTGGCGCGGGCGGCCGCCGCCATCGCCGCGGGCCAGCATGAGCGGGATGTGCCGCTGGAGGGGCCGGAGGAGGTGCGCGCAGTGGCCGCCGCCTTCAACCGGATGAGCGCGGAGGTGCGCGCGGAACAGCAGAGTCAGCAGGATCTGCTGGCCAACGTATCGCACGATCTCAAAACCCCGCTGACGAGCATTCAGGGGTACTCGCAGGCGATCATCGACGGGGCGGCGCCGGATCCGGTGGCGGCGGCGCGCATCATCTACGAAGAGGCGGCCCGCCTGACGCGCATGGTGACCGAACTGACCGATCTGGCGCGCATCCAGGCCGGGCGGCTGTCGATGACCATGCAGCCGATCGATCCGGGGGCGCTGACCGCCGCCGTGAGCGAGCGGCTGCGCATCGTCGCCCAGAAAAAGCAGATCGAGCTGCACGTCGAAGCGCCCGCGATGCCTTTCGTCTCCGGGGATGGCGACCGGCTGGCCCAGGTGCTGGTCAACCTGATCAGCAACGCCATTCAGTACACGCCGCCGGGCGGCCATATCTGGGTGCGGGCCAGGCCGCGGGGTGGCGGCGTCGAGATCAGCGTGCAGGATACCGGCATCGGCATCGCCGCGGAGGATCTGCCGCGCATCTTCGAACGGTTTTACCAGGTGGACAAGACGCGCAGCTCGCGCCGGGGGACGGGGCTGGGCCTGGCGATCGTCAAAGAGATCCTCAACGCCCACGGCGGCACGATCACCGCGACCAGCCCGGGCGAGGGCCTGGGATCGACTTTCATCGTCTGGCTGCCAGCGATGCGCGCGCAGCCCCCCGCGCGCCGCCGCAGCTAACGGCCCGTCAGGTCAGCGGCAGCGTGAACGTGAACGTGCTGCCCTGGCCGGGGGCGCTGCGCACGTCGATCTGGCCGCCGTGCTGCTCGACGATCGTGCGCGCGATCGCCAGCCCCAGGCCGGTTCCCTCCACTTCCGATCGCCGATCGCTCTGGACGCGGTAGAAACGCTCGAAGACGCGCTCCAGTTCCGCCTCTGGGATGCCGATGCCGGTATCGCTCACGCTGACCCGGATCCGGTCGCCATCGCGCGCCGCCGAGACGCGCACCGTCCCGCCGGCGGGCGTGTATTTGAGCGCGTTCGAGATCAGGTTGTCGATCACCCGGCTGATGAGCAGCGCATCGAGGGGGACGATGAGCGGCTCGGCGGGCGGCTCTGCCGTCAGCACGATGCCGAGCGCTTCCGCCTGGGGCTGGAAGCGGCTCACGCCGTCCTCGATCAGCCGCGTCAGCGACTCGTCCCGAACGGTGATGGCGCGGCCGTTCTCCAGCCGGGCCAGCTCGAGGACGCCGCCGATCAACTGGTTGATGCGCTCCACCTGCCGGTTGATCCGGTCGAGGTGGTCATGCAGGCGCGGATCGACCGCGCGCCGCAGCAGATCGGCGCTGATGCGGATGGCGGCGATCGGATTTTTGAGATCGTGGCTGGCCGTCGCCAGCAGTTCATCTTTCAACCGGGTCAGCCGCTCAAAATACTGGCGGTCGAGTTCCTGCTGCCGCTGCGCGGCTGCCGCCTGCTGACGGAACAGCTCGGCCTCGCGCTCGGCGGCCTCGGTGCGAAAGCGCGCCTCCATCTGGCGCAGGCGCGCCTCGCTTTCAGCGTTGAAGATGGCGAGCTGGCGCTGATGATAGGTTCTGTAAGCGGCCAGCGCCGCCGGGCAGTCGCCCATTGCCTCGTAAACGGCGGCCAACTGACGGTGCAGCTCGTAGATCCAGGGCGTATTGGCCCCCATCGCTTCGCTGACTGCGATGCCGCGGTGCAGCACCGCCAGGGCCTGACCGTGCTGCCCTTGCCGGAGCAGGAAACTGGCATAGCGCGAACAGGCATCGATCCAGGTGCGCGGCGTCCGGTAGCGTTCGGCCAGGCGCAGCGCGTCTTCGAAGGCGGCCCGGGCCAGGTCGAACTGCGCGGTGCGCCCGTAGGCCTCGGCCAGGATATAGCGGATCTGGGTCGTCACCTGCGGATCGGCGCTGTCCCCAAGCGGCTGGATCTGTTCCCAGGCCTGTTGGGCGATATCCAGCGCGGCCTCCACCTGATCGGCGTGCAGGTAGAGATCGGCCAGATTGGACTGCATCCGGCACAACTGGCCGACATCCCCCCGATCGCGCTGCAGGGCGATCGCCTGTTCCTGATAGGGGATGGCGCGCGCAAATTCGCCCCGCGAGGCGTAGATGACGGCGATCCCGTTCAGGGCTTCGCTGCGGGCGCGCGCGTCGCCCATCCGCTGCCCCAGCTCGAGCTGACGATGCCGCGTTTCGAGCGCGCTGGAGAGATCGCCGGAGAGCCGCTGGCTGGCGGCCAGCGTGTTCAGGATCCGTTCTTCAACGCCCAGGCGTTCATCCGGCGGGATATCCGCCGCTGTTTCCACCTCGGCCAGGCGCGCCCGGGCCACCTGCCCGATCGCCAGCGCCTGATCGTACAGGCCGCACCCGTGATAGGCGCGCATCTGGGCTTCATAGGCTTTGACCTGCTCGAATGGGTGGGACGCAGCGGCACAGGCCGCCTGCGCCCGCTCCAGGGCGGTCGCGTAGTCCGCGCGATCGCAGGCCTGAGCGGCCTGACTCAGTAACTCGATGAAGGCGGTCATAAGCTGATCGATGTTCTGCGGAGGTTTTCTGGCTTAGCAGTCCGACGTATGGACTGGATTATAACCATAATTTACAGAAATTCAGCGGTGAAAATGGGCGCGAATGTTAATGAAGCCGGGCGGTAGGCCGGCAGGAGGCAAAACGCCCGCGTTTCGTCGCGGGCGCAGGATGAACACGGCGCAGGCCCTGTGCCGGGGCTGCGATCAGCCGGCGGGGGGCTTTGACCGGGATGCGCGGCGCGCCCGCCAGCGCAGGATCGTGCCGACGATGCCCTGCGGGAAGACGATCACCACCAGGATGAAGATCACCCCCAGCAGCAGCGACCAGATGTTGGCGATGCTGATCTGCAGGCCGGCGATGTTAATGACCTGTTCGCGCAGCGTGACATCGAGCAGGTGCAGGCCCGCCGCGCCGATCACCGGGCCGGTGAAGGTGCCGATGCCGCCGATGATCGTCATCAGCAGCGGATCGACGGTGTAGGTCACGCTCAGGATCTCCGGGCCGACCTTCTTGTTCAGCAGCACCTGAAGCATCCCCGCGCCCGCCGCCAGCATGGCCGACGTGGCGATGGCGATCAGCTTGTAATTGAGCGTGTTGTAGCCGATCGCCTGCGCCCGATCCTCGTTCTCACGGATGGCCTTGAAGACCGCGCCGGTGGGCGACCCGACCATGCGGCGGATGAAGAGGAACGTCAGCGTGAACAGGGCCAGCGCCAGATAGTAGAACGTGATCCGGCTTTGCGAGGGATCGAGCCACAGCGGCAGATCGGTGATGGCGAAACCGTCCTCCGCGCGCGTCAGCCGCAGCCGCCCGAAGAAGATGAAGGCCATTTCCGCCACGGCCAGCGTGAAGATGGCGAAGTACACCCCGCGCAGGCGCAGCGTGACGAAACCGATCAGCACGCCGAGCAGGCCGTTGACCGCGATCCCCAGGCCGATGCCGAGCGCCAGCGCCGCGCCGGTATCGATGCCGGTGTATTCGAGCAGCAGGCCGAGGATGTAGCCACCCAGCCCGAAGAACATCGCATGGCCGAACGAGATCACCCCGGTGAAGCCGAAGAGCAGGTTGTAGCTCATCGCCAGGATGCCGAGGATGTAGACCTCGATCAGGACGGACTGCCAGCGCACCGATTCGCCGCGCATGATCATGCGGTCGCCGCGCGGCACGCCGTAGGGGCTGCTGCCCGTCAGCGCCGCGACGATGAACGGGAAGGCGATCAGCAGGGCCAGCAGCAGCAGCAGCCATCGGTTCGTGCGTAAGGTTGTGAGCAGCGCGTTCATAAGCGGGATCCATCTCAGCGCGGCGGCGTGCCGAACAGCCCGGCGGGCCGCACCAGCAGCACCAGAATCAACAGCAGCATCGGCGTGATCGACGGCAGGAAGGCGAAATCGGTGCCGATGGCTAGCGACTGGGCGACCGCCACCGCCAGCCCGACCATGATCGAGCCGACGGCCGTCCCCTCGTAGCTGCCCATGCCGCCCAGCACCACGACCGCGATCGCGCTGAGCAGGAAGGTGCTGCCGATCGACGTCGAGGCCCCCAGGAACGGCGCAGCGATCGCCCCGCCGAACGCGGCCACCGCGCACCCCAGCGTGAAGACGAGGGTGAAGACCGTGCGCACGTTGATGCCCAGCGCCTGCACCATCTCGCTGTCTTCGACGCCGGCGCGGATGATGATGCCGATGCGCGTGCGCCGCAGCAGCACCGCGATGCCGACGATCAGCGCCGCGCCCATGCCGACCACGAACAGCCGGTACGTGCTGAAGCGCTGGTCGAACAGCGTGAAGAAGCTCTCGCGCACGCCGAAGACCTCCGTCCAGCTATACGGCGTGGTCGTCCAGATGAATTTGACCGCTTCCAGCAGCACCAGCGAGACGCCGAACGTCAGCACGAGCTGGAAGATCGGGCGGGCGTACAGCGGGCGCAGCAGGAAGCGCTCCAGGATGACGCCCAGCACCGCGCCGACCAGCACCGCCGCGATGACGGCGACGATGAAGCGGATATTCGGGTCGGGCAGCAGGCTGACCACGTCGATCAGGCCGCCGCGATGCTGCACATCGTAGGCGACATACGCGCCGATCATGAAGTACTGCCCCTGGGCGAAGTTGAGCACGTCCATCAATCCGAAGATGATCGACAGGCCGGAGGCGACCAGGAAGAGCAGCATCCCCTGAAACAACCCCGACAGCAGGGTGATGCCGAAATTACCCGGGCTGCCGGATGAAAGATAGGCCAGGACGACCAGCCCGGCGATGATGACGACGATCGCCGTGACCGATCGATTGGCTGACCGGCGTCCGGGCCGGGATAGAGCGGAAGATGCCATCACGCCACTCCTAGATAACGCTGGATCAGGGCTTCATCGCGCAGCAGATCGGGCATGGCCCCGCCGTGGACGCTGCGCCCTTCGTCGATGATCGTGTAGCGATCAGCCAGCCGGCTGGCGACGCGGAAATTCTGCTCGACCAGCAGCACGCTGGCATGCTGCGTCAGCCGGCGGATCGCTTCCATGAGCTGCTCGATGATCACCGGGGCCAGGCCCTCGCTCGGCTCGTCGATCAGCAGCAGGCGGTTTTCCGGGACCAGCGCGCGGGCGATGGCCAGCATCTGCTGCTGACCGCCGCTCAGGCTGCCGCCGGGCAGATCGATCAGCCGTTTGAGATCGGGGAACAGCTCGAAGATCAGGCTTTCGCGCCGGGCCAGATCGCCGCGCCGCCGCTCCGCGATCTGCAAATTCTCGCGCACGGTCAGCGTGCGGAAGATGGCGCGGTGTTCCGGCACGAAGCCGATGCCCAGCGCGGCATTGGCATACGATGGCCGCCCGCCGATCGACCGCCCGGCGAAGAGCACCTCCCCCCGCGCTGGCGGTGTGATGCCGAGGATGCTCTTGAGCGTGGTCGTCTTGCCCGCGCCGTTGCGCCCCAGCAGCACGGTGATGCTGTTCTGCGGCACGGTGACGCTGACGCCTTCCAGGATGTGAAACTGGCCGATGAAGGTGTGGATGTCGCGGACTTCGAGCGCGGGCGCGGTCATGGCTGGCCTTCCTTCGGCAGATCGTACAGCTCGCCCAGGTAGACCCGCTGCACCGTCTCATCGGCGGCGATGGCCGCGGGCGTGCCTTCGGCCAGCACCCGTCCCAGGTGCATCACGGTGATGAGATCGGAGCTGTTCATCACCACGTTCATGTTGTGCTCCACCATGACGATCGTCCTGTCCCCCTGGCGGCGGATCGTATCGATCGTGTGCATTAATTCGGGAACCTGCTCGGAGGCCATGCCCGCCGTCGGCTCGTCGAGCAGCAGGATCTCCGGCTGGGCGGCCAGGATGATCGCCAGCTCCAGCTTGCGCTTGCCGCCGTGGGGCAGCGCGTTGGCGGGCAGCAGCGCGACCTCGCTCAGGCCGACGATCTCCAGCATCTGCCGGGCGGTGGCCAGGTAGGCGCTGAACGACTCGGCCCGGCGCAGCAGGCGGAAGCTGTCGCGTCCGCGCGCCTGGGCGGCCAGCCGGACGTTCTCCAGCACAGTCAGGTTGGGAAACAAATTGGTGATCTGGAAGCTGCGCCCCATGCCGAGATGGGCGCGGCGGTACACCGGCATCGTGGTGATATCCTGCCCCTTGAAGATGACCGTACCGCGGGTGGGGCGGTATTTGCCGGTCAGCAGGTTGAACAGCGTGGTCTTGCCCGCGCCGTTCGGCCCGATGATCGAGTGCGTCGTGCCCCGGCGGATATCGATGCTGACATCGTCCACGGCCACCAGACCGCCGAATTCTTTGCGTAAATTGCGACCGGAAAGAAGGATATCGGTCATTGGTTCGTCGTCTCTCTAATTCGGGGCGACCCGCAGCGGGGCCGCCCGTGTTGTTCCGGGGCGGGGTGTACGCCGCCTGTCGGGGGGGCAGGGCCTGGCCCCGCCCCCACCCTGAATCCCTGACTTAGCCCTGTCCCATCTCCGCGAGCATCGCGTTGAATTCCTCATCGAGCGGCAGGCGTTCGGCGGCCAGTTCCTGGGGCAGCAGCACCGGCGGGATGATCTGATTGGCCGGGATCTCCGCCAGCAGTTCGTAGAAGTTCTGATCCGGATCGTCCAGGTTGACCAGCCGGGCGATGTACATCGGCACCAGCGCCTGATGATCGGACGGACGGATGGCGTAGGTGCCCTTCGGCCCTTCGAAGACCATGCCTTCGAGGACGGGGATCATCGCCTCCGGCAGTGTATTACCGCCGGTCTCGGTCACGGCCTGCACCAGCGCCTGGGCCGTGGCGAACGCGCATTCGGTGAACAGGTCGGGCACGTCGTTGTAAGCGGCGCGGTGATTTTCCACCAGCCAGTCGTTGATCGGGTTCTGCGGGAACGAGTAGTGATAGACGATCCACGAGATGTTGCCGATCGTGCTCGGATCGCTGACGGCGACGATGTCGTTGCTGTTGAACGCGGCCACGATCGCCATCTGCTCGCCCACGCCCAGCTCGGCGATCTGCTGGAAGAGCGTCACCGAACCGTCACCGGCCCAGATCGGCAGCAGCGCATCCGCACCGCTGTCCAGCACCTGCTGGAGGTACGGCGTGAAGTCGGTCGTCTCCAGCGGCGCGTAGATCGGCTCGCTGACGAAGGTGATGCCCGCCGAGGCCAGCACGCCCGCCGCCGCCGCCGACGCGCGGCCAAAGTCGTTGTCGATCGCCAGGATGATGAAGTTCGTGCCCAGTTCGGCGGTGGCATAGGGCGCGAAGGCCAGGAAGTCCTGGAAGGTGTTGCGGCAGACGCGGAAGGTGTTGACGTTGAAATTCGCGCCGGTGATGGCCGGGGACGCGGCGGGCGCGGCGAACAGGATGACGTCACTGTCGAGCGCGACCTGCTGCACGCCGGTCATGACGCCGGACGACGGCGCGCCGACCAGGATCTCGACGCCTTCCTGCTCGATCAGCTCGCGCGCCTGGGTGGCGGCGGTGTCGGCATTGCTGCCGTTATCGCGCACGAACAGCTCGATCGGGCGGCCCGCAACCCGGGCGGCGGCCAGGGCGGCATCCAGATCGTAGTTATAGTCGGCGGGGTTGACGCCCGTCGCATACAGCAGGCCGAGCCGGAAGCCGAATTCCAGTTCGTAGCCGTAAATGGTCAGCGGGCCGGATTGATCGGTCAGCAGGCCGATGCGCAGCGGTTCACCTTCCTGAGCGGAGACCGCGCTGACGGCCAGGACGAGCGCCAGCGCGCCGACGACGAGCAGTAACAGGATCTTGCGAGACATTTCCGTATTCCTCCATAAAGAGCACGTCTATCGATACATTCGGTGCAAGCGTGGGATGCATTCAGGCGGCATCCCGGCGCATTGTCCCCCATGGCGGATCGGGCATTTCGGGCGGGCGCTGCGCCCTGACGCCCCTAGCGATCGCCGATCCCTTCGCCTTCCAGTTCACGCTTGAGGATCTTGCCCGCCGCCGACATCGGCAGGCTGTCGCGGAATTCGATGTATTTCGGCACTTTGTAGCCGGCCAGGTAGTGCTGCATGTGCCGGCGCAGCTCCTCTTCCGTCAGGGTGAAGCCGGCGCGCACCACGACGAACGCCTTGCCGACCTCGCCCCAGCGTTCATCGGGCACGCCGATCACGGCGCACATTTCGACGGCGGGCAGCCGGTAGATGACCTGTTCGATCTCGTTCGGGTAGATGTTCTCTCCCCCGCTGATGAACATGTCCTTCTTGCGATCGACGATGTAGAAGTAGTGCTCTTCGTCCATGCGCGCCAGATCGCCGGTATGGAACCAGCCTTCGGCATCCACCACCTGGGCCGATGCTGCCGGATCGTTGAAGTAGCCGGAGCACATCGACGGGCCGCGCAGCACCAGTTCGCCGACGGTGTTGGGCGGCACGGGGCGGTTGTCGTCATCGACGATGCGGGCATCGACGAAGAAATTGGGCCGCCCGATGCTGCCCGCCTTGCGGATGGCGTCCTCCGGGGCGAGCGCGAACACGCCCGGCCCGAATTCCGACATGCCGAACCCTTGTTTGAACTGCACGCCTTTTTCGCGCAGGAACTGCTCGACCAGCGGCACGGGCAGCGGCGCGCCGCCGCTGGTGCAGAAGCGCAGGTTGGAGAGGTCGGCCTGCGGCCAGTTGGGCGCGGTCGTCATCATCTGGTACATGGTCGGCACGCCCGCGTAGACCGTGGCGGCGTACTGTTCCAGCAGTTTGAGCACCTGCACCGCGTCGAAGCGGCGCGTCAGCACCACCGTGCCGCCCAGGATGAGCAGCGGCATCGTGTAAACCAGCAGACCGCCGGTGTGGAAGAGCGGAAAGGTGTTGACGGTGATATCGCCGTGCTGCAGGTCGTGGATGATGGTGTTGAGCGCGTTCCAGCCGATCATGCGGTGGCTGATCTGCGCGGCTTTGGGCAGGCCGGTCGTGCCGCCGGTGAAGATCAGGCAGGCGATATCCTCCTCGGTCAGATCCTCCGTCGTCACCGGGCGCAGGATCGAGTCGATCAGCGTCTTTTCGTAGTCCCGGCTGTAGGGCAGGCCGTCGCCCTCCAGATGCAGGTAGTGGGCGATGCCGGTCTGGCCGTCGTCGGCTTCCACGATCTGGCGCACCGCCTCGGTGAATTCGCCGGAGAAGATCAGGACTTTCGGCTGCACCTTGATCAGCAGATCGCGCAGCTCGCGCCAGTGCAGCCGCCAGTTCAACCCGCTCAGGATCGCGCCCAGCTTGCCGCAGGCGAAGAAGGTATCCAGATATTCCACGCCGTCGTAGGCCAGCACCGCGACGCGATCGCCCTTGCTGACGCCCGCGCCGTCGTGCAGCCAATTGGCCAGCCGGTTGGCGCGGGCATTGAGTTCGGCATAGGTGAACGAGCGATGCGGGGTTTTGCCCGCGTCCACCACAGCAAGCTGATCGGGCGTGTACAGCGCCCGCCGTCCCAGATAATCGCCTACGTACATACGTCCCTCACTCCAGCCGCAGCGCTGTCGTGGACTTCATCTCACTGAGCACCAGCGTCGTTTCCACGCGCTCGACGCCGGGCAGGGTCATCAGATGTTCCTGTAAGAACGCCTCCAGCGCGCGGTGATCGCGCACCACCACCTTGAGCAGCAGATCGAACGCGCCCGCTGTGTGGTAGCACTCCAGCACTTCCGGCAGATCGACGATGCGCGCCCGGAAGCCGTCCAGCGTCTCGCGGTTGTGCGGCTGGATGCTGACGCGCACGAACCCCATGACATCCCAGCCGATGGCCTCGCGATCGACCAGGGCGACATAGCGCTGGATCAGGCCGGCGCGTTCCAGCCGCTTGATGCGCTGGTGCACCGCCGGCGGCGACAGGTGGATCTGGCGCGCCAGGTCGGCCACGCTGATGCGCCCGTTGACCTGAAGTTCGCGCAGGATCGCCCGGTCGAGCTGATCGAACCCGCTGCGCTGGAACGGCGTGCTCATCAACCGCCCTGTAAGTGCCGGTGGAAGGCCGCGTTGAATTCCGCCGGCTGTTCCAGATACGGCGTGTGGCCGGCATCGAGCACCAGCTCGGTGTAGCGCCCGCCGTGGGCCGCGTACTTCTCCAGCACGGCCCGCGTCTGCCCGACCATCGGCTGCTGCGGGAAGGCCTCCTGCCCCGGATAGCCGGGGATGACGCCGAGGATGCCGTATGTCGCCATGTCGAACAGCGAGGCATCGCTGACGATCTGATCGTGGGCGCCGCGCACCCACAGGATCGGCGGCCTGGGATCGGCCCGCCAGATCCGGCTGACATCGCCCACGTAGATCGGCGACAGCGCATTGGCCGGCCCGAATTTGCCGGGACGGGTGAACGGCCAGTGGGACGAAGGTTCGAAATCGCCGGGGTAGTCTTCCGGGCCGATGTGCTGCGAATTGAGCGACGCCAGCAGATCCTCTTCGCGCGCCGGTTTGAACGGCGGCTTGAAGTAGTAGTTGAGCATGATGTTGCGCGGCGATTGGGGCGAGTCGGCGCTGCGATCGTCCGCCGCCATCTTCTGCGTGAACTCGGCGTTGACGATGCCTCCGCCGCTCCCTTCCCCGTTCGGGGCGGAGAGCGTCCCCTCCAGATCCTTTGTGCCGCCGAAGCCGTAGGGCGATCCGGGCGCGGCCAGCGTCACCGTGAGCAGGCGGCCCGGCTGATCCATGATCAGGCGCCAGACGACGGATCCGCCCATCGAATGGCCGACGACGTGGAAGCGCGCATAACCGAGGTGATCCATCAGCGCGAGGGCGTCATCGGCCAGATCGCCCATGCCGCGCGTGGCGTCGATCCTGACGGCGCGATCGGCATCGCCGTAGCCGCGCTGATCCGGGGCGATCCCGCGGAAGCCGGGGGGCAGCGCCAGCATCGTCTCTTCCCAGAAGGTGGCCGACGACGCATTGCCGTGGATGAAGAGCACGGGTGTCCCGTCATCCGGGCCGCTGAAGAGCACGCGCGTGGTGATCCGGCTGGTGGTGAGGGTCTGTGCGGTGATTCCGGGCATGGTTGGAACGGGCATGGTTGTCTCTCTCCCGGGCGCAGCACGCTGCGCCCCTACAGATAATTACGATTACGGCGGGCGCAGGGCGCTGCGCCCCTACAGATTATTACGATTACGGCGGGCGCAGGGCGCGGGCGCAGGGTGCGGGCGCAGCACGCTGCGCCCCTACAGCGCCCCTACAGCGCCCCTACGAACCGCGGTATTTCTCTTTCAATTCACGTTTCAACACCTTGCCGGCGGCATTGCGCGGCAGCGCATCGGTGAAGGCGACGTGCCGGGGCGTCTTGAATTTCGCCAGATTGCGCGCGCAGTGGGCGATCACCTCATCGGCGGTCAGGCTGTACCCCGGTTTGACGACGACGATCGCCATGCCCGTCTCGCCCCATTTCTCATCGGGCACGCCGATCACGGCGGCCTCGGCCACCGCTTCGAGCTGGTAGATCACCTGCTCGACCTCCGCCGGGTAAACGTTCTCCCCGCCGCTGATGTACATGTCCTTGTAGCGATCGACGATGTAGATGCAGCCTTCCTCATCGACCGTGCCGGCATCGCCGCTGCGCAGCCAGCGGTTGCCATGCTCATCGTGAAAGAACGACGTCTCATTGGCATCCGGGCGCTTCCAGTAGCCGGGGGTGATGTTCGGCCCGCTGATGACGACCTCGCCGATTTCGCCGGGCTGCACATCGGTCAGATCCTCGCGGATGACGCGCACGCGCGTGTGCAGCAGCGGCTTGCCGACGCTGGTCGGCTTGCTCAGGGCGCGGCGTTTGTCATTGAGGAAGACGGTCGGGCTGGTCTCGGTCATGCCGAAGCCGAGCTGGATGACGATCCCGCGCGCAGCATACGTCTCCAGCACGCTGACGGGCAGCGGCGCGCCGCCGCACCCCCACGATCGCACCCGCGAGAGGTCGGCGCTGGCGAAATCCGGGTGCTGGCTCAGGAACAGGTAGATCGACGGCACGCCAAACATATGCGTCACGCCCAGGGCGGGATCGCTCAGCGTGCGCAGCGTCAGGCCGGGATCGAACGTCCGCGCGATGATGCTCGTCCCGCCCTGATGCAGCAGCGGGTTGACGTACAGGTTCAGGCCGCCGGTGTGGAAGGTCGGCAGCACGCAGTAGAACACGCTCTCGTCGTTCAGGCCGGTGGGCGTGCTGATGTTGATGGCGTTCCACAGCGTCATCCCGTGGGTGATGATGACGCCTTTCGGGTGGCCGGTCGTGCCGGCGGTGTACATGATCGTGATCGGCGTGTCGTGCGTCGTCTGCGGATCCATGACGACGTGCCCGGTCGTGGCGGCGATGGCCTCGTCGAACGACGGAGCGTCATCGGGCGGGAAACCGTCGAAATCCAGCCGCAGGAAATGGCGCGGCGGCGTATCCTTGAGCGGCGGGATGCGCGGCGCGAACTCGCTGTCGTAGACCAGCACGACCGGTTCGGCATCGTTGAGGATGAAGCGCAGCTCTGGCTCGGCCAGCCGCCAGTTGAGCGGCAGCATCAGCGCGCCCAGCTTGATGCAGGCGAACTCGAAAGTGAAGTAATCGACCGAATTTTTAGCCAGGATGGCCGCGCGATCGCCGGGCTGTACGCCGCAGACGTCGCGCAGGTAGGCCGCCAGCCGCGCCGCCCGGTCATTGAATTCGGCGTAGGTGTAGCGCGCCCCCGTCGCCTGGTCGATCAGGGCGAGCTTGTCCGGCGTGCGGTCGGCGTGAAAAGCGACCCAATCCGAAGCCCGAATCATGATGCCCCCACTCCCCGGTCAAGTCTGTTTACCCGACAAACGGATTATTCGCTGCCATATTTAGGCCGGCCCCCAGCGGACGGCGGCGGCGCTCCAGGTGTAGCCCGTGCCCGCGCCCGCCAGCACGATCAGATCGCCGTCGTGGATCTTGCCCTGCGCCAGCCCCAGCTCGATGGCGATCACCTGATCGGCGCTCTGCACATGGCCGTAATCTTCCAGATAGACGGACTGCTCCGGCGTCAGGCCGATGGCGCGCAGGATCTCTTCATAAAAGGAACGTTTCATGTGGGTGATGCCGAGGAAGCGGACATCGGCCAGCGACGCGCCGCCTTTCTCCACCGCCTCGGTGATCACGCGGACGAAATTGGGCAGCGAACTGGCCCCCAGCCGGTCGGCCATGAACTGCGGATCGGTCACGTCCAGCCGCCCGCGCAGATCGCCCACGTGCGGGTCGCCCGAGCCGACCGCCGCCTCGGTCAGGATGACCGTCTCGGACAGTGCGCCGTCGGTGAGGGCGGACACGCCGAGGATGCGGTTGCGCGCCGCCCCGCGCTGGAGCAGCATCGCCCCCGCGCCCGCGCCGAAATTGAACATGAAGCGGGAGCGTTCGTTCTGGAAGTTGATCAGGTCGTTCTCGCGGCTGGCGGCCACCAGCAAAGCGTATTCGATCGTCGGGTCGGCCAGCATCAGACCGCGCGCGGTGTTGAGCGCGATCGGCGCGCCGGCGCACAGGGCGTACACCTCGAACGCCTGCGCCTGCGCGATGCCCAGGTTGTGCTGGATCCTGGCGGCGGCATTCCAGACCAGGTGATCCTTGTGTTCGCTGCCATGCGAGATGACCAGCCGCACCTGCGCCGGATCGACGCCCGCCAGCGCCAGCGCTCGGCGACCGGCCTCGGTCGCCATGGCGGTGATGGTGTCTTCCGGCCCGGCGATATGGCGCTGGCGGATGCCCATCTTCGTCCGCAGGATGTCCGCCGGAATGCCGGTCAGCGGGGCGAGATCGTCCGCCGTCTGAATGGCTGGCGGGAAATACGTCCCCCAGCCGACGATGCCCACATCGGTCATCAAAACAACCTCAGTTCCCAACAAAAACAATAGTTCGCGCCTGTTTTGCCGGCGGGTCAGCCGCGCTGATCCGCACTTCTCTGTTATACATGCGGCGGCGAAAGCGCTACAACTGATATTCATCCGCATTTCCGGGCGATTGCGAACGAAAATGAAGTGATGAACGCCCGATCGGGGTGGCGATTGCCGCGCCCCGCAGCGCGGGATTACAATGGGTTGCGTCTGTCAGCGGTCATCCAGGAAAGGATTGTGCGTTCATGACCTCCCCACGTCCCCTCCCGCTGCGCGTCGGCATCATCGGCGCGGGCTGGGCGGGCGAAACTCACCTGAAAGCCTTCGCCGAACAGGGCTGCACGATCGTCGCCGTCGCCGATCCACGGGCCGACCGGCTGCGCGAGCTGGCCGCGCGTTACAACGTGGCCACATACACCGATTTCGCCGATCTGCTCGCCCGCGATGACATCGACATCGTCAGCGTGGCGACGCCCAACAGCCTGCACATGCCGGCCACCGTGGCCGCGCTCAACAGCGGGCGGCACGTGCTGTGCGAGAAGCCGCTGGCCCTCAACCCGGCGGAGGCGCAGCAGATGGTCAATGCGGCGCGGGCCAACAACCGCGTGCTCAAGGTCGCCTTCAGCCACCGGGTGCGCGGGGATGTCCAGACGCTCAAGCAGCAGATCGACTCCGGCGCGCTGGGGCGCATCTACCACGCTAAAGCCTCGTGGATGCGCCGCAGCGGCATCCCCGGCATGGGCGGCTGGTTCACCACCAAAGCGACCGCCGGCGGCGGCCCGCTGATCGACCTGGGCGTGCACGTGCTCGACATGGCGATGTACCTGATGGGCGAGCCGGAGGTCATCAGCGTGACGGCGGCCACCTACGATGAACTGGGCAAGCGCGGCATCGGCAGCCGGGGCGATACCGTCGATAGCAGCCGCTTCGAGGTCGAGGATTTCGGCACGGCGTTCATCCGCCTGGCCGGCGGCGCGACGCTGCTGCTGGAGGCCTCGTGGGCCATCTACGGCAAGACGTGGGATGATTTCAGCGTCGCGGTGTTCGGCACGCACGGCGGCGGCGAAGTCCATACCAACGGCTGGCGCGAGCGCGACACGCTGGAGCTGTACGTCGATGTCGGCGATGCGCCCGCCGTCGTCCGCCCGATGACCCGGCGCGGCGAGGGGCACTATCAGGTCGTGCGCGACATGCTGGCGGTGATCGCCAGCGGCGATTTCAGCCGCGAGGTCGGGCTGGACGGCCTGCGCCGGACGCAGATCATCGATGCGTGCTACCGTTCGGCGGCGGAAGGGCGCGAGATCGTCATCGAACCGCTCGAATGATCGCTCAGGCCGGCGCGCGTTCCGCCGCGTCCACGACCCCGGCCATCATCTGACCGATCTGGCGCGGCGTCGCCTGTTCGCACGGGACGATGCCGACGATCCGGCCCTCGTACATGACCGCGATCCGGTCGGCCAGGGTGAAGATCTCATCCAGGTCTTCGGAAATGAGCAGGATCGCCGTGCCGCTGGCGCGTTCCTGCAGCAGCCGCCGGTGGATGTATTCGGTCGCGCCGACGTCCACGCCGCGCGTCGGCTGGGCGGCGATCAGCAGCCGGGGCGAGCGCGCCAGCTCGCGCGCCAGGATCAGCTTCTGGATGTTGCCGCCGGAGAGCGATTTGATCGGCGTCTCGGTGGAGGGCGTCTTGATCTCGTAGGCGCGGATCGCCCGCTCGCAGGCGCGGCGGATGGCGCGCCGATCGAGCAGGATGCCGGCCCGCGTGAACGGCGCGCGCCCGTGATCCTGCAGGATGTAATTCTCGGCGACGGTCATCTCTTTGATCGCGCCGTCGGCCATGCGCTCTTCCGGGATGTAGGCGATGCCCGCCTCGTGGCGCTGGCGCGGGGAATGGCGGGTGATCTCGACGTCATCGAGGAAGATGGCCCCGGCGGTGACCGGGCGCAGCCCGGCGATGACCTGCGCCAGCTCGCTCTGCCCGTTGCCGGAGACGCCCGCCACGCCGACGATCTCCCCGCCGTGGACGATCAGCGAGACCTCGCGCAGGCCCGGCTCGCCCCGATCGCTGAGCGCCGAGACCCGCTCCAGGCGCAGGCGCGCCCCGGTCGTCCGGGCCGGAGCCTTGTCGTATTCGAACACGACCGGCCGCCCGACCATCATCTCCGCCAGCAGGGGGCGGGTGGCGCTGGCCGTCGGGATGGTATCGACGCGCCGCCCGGCCCGCAGCACGGTGATCCGGTGGCTGAGGGCCAGCACCTCGTGCAGCTTGTGCGAGATGAAGATGATCGAGCGCCCGTCGGCGATCATGCGCTGGAGGACGCGGAACAGCTCATCGACTTCCTGCGGCGTGAGCACGGCGGTCGGCTCGTCGAGGATGAGCAGATCGGCGCCCCGGTACAGCGCGCGCAGGATCTCGACGCGCTGCTGTTCGCCGACCGAGAGCTGCCAGATCGGCAGGTGCGGGTTGACTTTGAGGTTGTACTTTTCGGAGAGTTCGGCCAGCCCGGCGGCGACCGTTTTCAGATCGAGCCGCCAGCCGGAGGGCAGGCCGAGCGCGGTATTTTCGGTCACGGTGAGCGCGGGCACGAGCATGAAATGCTGATGCACCATGCCGATGCCCTGGCGGATCGCATCCTGGGGCGAGCGGATGCGCGTCTCCCGTCCGTTGATGACGATGCTGCCCTCGTCCGGCTGGTACAGGCCGTAGAGCATCTTCATCAGCGTGCTCTTGCCGGCGCCGTTTTCGCCCAGCAGCGCGTGGATCTCGCCCGCCCGGACGTCGAAATCGAGATGATCGACCGCCAGCACGCCGGGGAAGCGTTTGACGATCCCGCGCATCTCCAGATGGTCGATCTGCCTGTCACTGGCTGCCATGGCCGTCCTCCGGGGAAAGCGCGGCGGGGGCCGCCCGACGAGCCGCCCCCTGCCGCGCGCATGAGATCCAGTTACATGCCGTGGTGACCCATGATCATCTGCAGGCCGCCGTTGGCCAGCGTCAGCGTGTACGACTCGCCGCCGAGCGTGCCGTTCTGGATCAGCTCGATCATGTCCATCAGCACGACGTCCCAGCGGTAAACCTGGAACATGACGCCGGACGATTCGGCCAGCTCCGCCTGGCTCGACTGCGTGCCGAACCAGAGCACGCCGTTCTCTTTGGCCACCGCGATCGGGCCGACGACCATCTGCGCCGTGCCGGTCAGCACGTCCGCGCCGTTGGCGATGAAGGTGTTGGCCGCTTCGGTGGCCAGCGGGACATCGCTGAACGACTGGATGTACGTCACCTGCACCTGAATGTCGGGCCGGGCGGCCTGCGCGCCGGCGACGAACCCATCGACGTAGAGCTTGGCATCGCCGACCTCGATCGGGCCGACCACGCCGATGATGCCCGTCTGGCTCATCATGGCGGCCATCGCCCCGTTGAGGAAGCCGCCCTGGTTGGATGCGGCGGTGTAGGCGAACACGTTGGGCAGGCCGAACGTATCCTCATCCGTGCCCCAGGCGAACGAGACCTCCGGGAATTCCGCCGCCAGCTCTTCGACCACGGCCCCGTACTGCGAGCCGTGCGCGATGATCAGATCGTACTGGCCGCTGGCCGCCCATTCGCGCAGCGCCACCGCCGCATCATCGACTACGAACGTGCCTTCCTGGAAGACGAACTCGAAGGCATCCCCCATCTGCTCATCGATGCGCATCAGCGCGTCGTACATGCTCTGGCTGAACGCCAGGTCATTGGTGGCGCTGGGCGCGACGGCGGCGACGCGGAAGACATCCTGCGCGGTCACCGCCGGCACGATGCCGATCGCCAGCGCCGCCAGCACCAGGGCCAGGACTAGGAAACGCTTGTTCATGGGCACACCTCTCTCTTTGGATACACGGATATAAAGAAACAGATCGATCACTCACCCCGGTCAAAGGGTTTGGTCAGCGCGTCCGGCTTTTCCGTCTGCCGCGACGCGAAAACCAGCGCGATGATGGTGATGACATACGGGGCCATCACGGCGAACTCGGACGGGATATCGAGGCCGATAGCGCTGATCTGAAGCTGGAGCGCGTTGACGAAGCTGAAGAGCAGCGCGCCCAGCATGATCCCGACGGGCCGCCAGCGCCCGAAATACACCAGCGCCACGGCGATGAATCCCAGTCCGGAGGTCAGATTCTGCTGGAAGACCTTGAGCAGGGCGACCGACAGCGACGCGCCAGCCAGCCCGGCCAGCGCGCTGCCCAGGATGACGGTCAGGTAGCGCACGCGCGCCACGCTGATGCCCATCGCATCCGCCGCCTGCGGGTTCTGGCCGACGGCGCGGATCTGCAGGCCGAACGGCGTCCGGTTGATGATGTAGGCCGCGATCGGCACGAGCAGGAACGCCAGATAGACGAGGATGTTGTGGCGGAAGAAGATCTCGCCGAGGATCGGGATGTCGGAGAGGATGGGGATGTTGATCGCCGTGAAGCCTTCCACCGAGCGCGGCGTGCCCACCAGCCGCTGGAAGAGCAGCTCGCTCATCCCCAGCCCGAACAGATACATGCCGATGCCGCTGATGCCCTGTTCCGCCTTCAGGGTGACGCTGACGAAAGCGGTCACCAGGCCGAGCAGCGCGCCGACGAGCAGCGCCGCGCCGACGCCGAGGACGGCGCTGCCGGTGGTCAGGGCGACGTAATGGGCGAAGAACGCGCCCATCAGCATGATGCCGTCCACGCCCAGGTTGAGCACGCCGCTGCGCTGCCCGAACATCTCCCCGATGGCGGCGAACATGTACGGGGTGGCCAGGCGCAGAGCCGCCGCGAAGACGCTGGCGGTGAGGATCTGGTCGATCATGACTCGGCCCTCCGGGGGATGGGGTCAACGGCGGCGGGCGCGGCGGACGCCGGCGCTTCCATCTGCAGACGCCGCTGCCGCCGCCGCTGGACGAAGAGCTGACTGCTGACGGCGAAGATGACGATGATGCCGTTGACGGCGGTGATCAGCGCGGCGGGCACGCCGACCGTGCGCTGCATGTTCTGCGCGCCGACCAGCAGCCCGCCGAAGAAGATCGAGGCCGGGATGGCGCCGAACGGGTTCAGGCCGCCGAACAGCGCCGCGACGATGCCGTTGAACCCGGCGTTGGCGGTGAAGCCCGCCGGCGATCCGTCGGTTTGCAGCCGGTACTGCAAGCCGAGCACCTGGACGACGCCGGCCAGCCCGGCGCAGCCGCCCGCCAGGAACATCGCCAGCACCACCTGCCGGCGGACGTTGATCCCGGCGTAGCGCGCGGCGCGCTCGTTGAAGCCGACGGCCCGGATCCGGTAGCCGAGCGGGGTGCGCCAGAGCAGCAGATAGATGACAGCCGCCAGCGCGATGGCGAGGATCAGCCCGGAATGCAGGCGCGTGCGCGCGAAGATCTCCGCGCCGTCGAACAGCCCGATCGTCAGGCGGGGTAGCTGTAGTTCGGCCAGGATGCGCGCCGTTTTGGGGATGTGGTTCGTGCCGACTTCCGCCGGATCCAGCAGCGGGCCGTTGAGCAGATAGTTCATCATCTGCACCGCCACCTGGTTGAGCATGATCGTGCTCAGGATCTCGTTGACGTTGAAGTAGGCTTTGAGGAAACCGGCCAGCGCCGCGTACAGGCCGCCGGCCACGAAGCCCGCCGCCAGCGTCAGGACGATCACCACCAGCGCCGGAAGGTGGCCGCCCAGCCCCAGCGCGACCGTCACCCCGGCGACCGCGCCGGCGATCATCTGGCCCTCACCGCCGATGTTGATCACGCTGGCGCGGAAGGCCACGCAGATGCCGATGGCGACGAACAGGATCGGGATGGCTTTGACCAGCGTTTCGGCGGTGGCGTTTTCCGTGCCGAAGGCGCCGCGCAGCAGCGCGGTGTAAGCGTCACCGACGCTGGCATTCAGGGCGATCAGCAGGATCGATGAGACGGACAGAGCGACGATCAGAGAAACCAGCGGAGGGAAGAGATCGAACAACCGGTCTAACCACGCGCGCGCACGGTATCGGTGCATGGCTCTGCGTCCTTTAAAAGGTGCACTGAGAATAGCGCAGCGGGCCGGCGGGCGTCAGATCGGCAATCGACAATTTTACAGAAACGGATTTCGGTCACCCTGCATAAAAGGCCGCCCACGGCCGCCCGTCACTTTTACGCATATGATACCCCGTTTCGGCGCACGGCGATCAAGGCGATATTGGTGGGGAGGGCCAGCCCGGAAAAAAGGGTGAGGCGCCCGCACGGACGCCCCACCTTGCAGCATGAATGACCGCCAGCCCTTATGAGCAGGTGCCGGTGAAGGCATACGGCTTGCCGTCGTGGCTCGTGGCCGTGACGGTGAACGTCCCGCCGACGGACGAGGTGAACGTCACCCCGCTGACGGTCAGGCTGGTGCCCG
>DAOUBU010000107.1:0-33196 GCA_034432395.1 Anaerolineae bacterium | reverse complement strand
TGGCCGGCGGCCAGCCTGTCCCTCTCCCCTGGGAGAGGGGGATGCGACGCAGTCGCACGGGGTGAGGGCCAGCGCCAGCGATTGCGCCACTCCCCGCCGGGCAGGGGCATGGCGGGCGGGGCGGCCCGCGCGCTACAATCCTGTCGAGTCATACGCTATCTCACGGAAGTGATCGGCACATGAACGTCCCTTCTCATCCCGGTAAGCGCGCCCTGGTGACGGGCGGCACGGGTTTTGTCGGTTCGCACGTCGTCCGCGCGCTGATCGAGGCCGGGCACAGCGTCCGCGTGCTGCACCGGGCCACCTCCAGGCTCGATGCGCTGGCCGGCCTGAGTTACGAGAGCGCCATCGGCGATATCACCGACGACGCCTCGCTGCGCCGGGCCTGCGAGGGCATCGACTGGGTCTTCCATATCGCCGCCGTCGCCGATTACTGGCGCGCCGACCTGAACCGGCTGTACGACGCCAATATCGAGGGGACGCGCCGGGTGCTGGCCGCCGCGCGGGCCGCCGGCGTCAGCCGGGTCGTCTTCACCAGCAGCGCCGCCGCGCTGGGCATGCGGCGTGATGGCCGTCCGGTCGATGAGACGCTGCGCTTCAACATGGGCGCGCACCGCTTCCCCTACGGCTACAGCAAGGCGATGGCCGAGGTCGTGGCGCTGGAAGCGGTCGAACGCGGGCAGGACGTCGTCATCGTCAACCCGTCGGTCGTCATCGGCCCCGGCGATCTCAACGTCATCAGCGGGGCGTTCATCCTCCAGATCCGGCGGATGGGCTGGCTCGTCCCTGTGCCGCCCGGCGGCGTCGCGGTGACCGACGTGCGCGATGTCGCGCGCTGGCATCTGGCCGCCGCCGAGCGCGGCGCGACCGGCGAACGCTACATCCTGAGCACCGCCAATTACCCGTATGCGGCCTGGTTCGCGCTGATCGCCGACGTTGTCGGTGCGCCGCGCCCCGGTCTTCCCGTCCCGGCGTTCGCGCTGGAGCCGCTGGCCCTGCTGATCGATCTGGCCAAATCCAATGGGATCGCGCTGCCGGTCGATGGCAATCAGACCCGCTTCGGCTCGCGCTTCATCTATTTCGATCCATCCAAAGCCTGGTCGGCGTTCGGCCCGCCGCAGATCGCGATGCGCCAGAGCGTCGCCGATACCTACCGCTGGTATGTCGAGCACGGTTACATCCGCTGACGGCGCTGGCGCGCTCAGGATTTGCCGAGCGCGGCGGTGTGTTTCAAGGGCTTGATCGGCGGGCGCGGTTCGGTGGGCGGGGTGGGCGGCTCCGGCGGCACGAACGGCGCTGTCGGAGACGGATCGGGGGGCTGTGTTTCGAGGTTGAGCAGGATCTGCGCGAACAAGCCTTCGAGCACGGCCTTGACGGAGTCGCGCTCGGTCGCCTGGCAGGCCAGCAGCGGCATCGTGTCCCCCAGATGCAGCGCAATGCGCAGATCGGTCAGGCTCCAGGCGTCCGGGCGATCCTGTTTGTTGGCGGCCACGATCAGCGGGATGTTCTGGCTCACGATCGTGTTGATGGCGGCGCGCGTCTCGCGGAACTGGTCGGGGTGCGCGCTGTCCACCAGCACCACCGCGCCGAAAAATGACTGGTCGAGGATGGCGTTGAGCACCTTGAGCGGGCGCGAGGCCGGGGCCGGGAACAGGAACAGGGTGATCTCAGGCAGCAGGCGGACGCGCCCGAAGTAGCTGGAGGCCGGCACCAGACCGCCGTCATAAGCCTCCCGCTCACGGATGCTGTTGATGAACGTCCGCTTGCCGCTGCGCGCAGCCCCGGTGACGACGATGTTGATGATCCTGGGCAGGCTCATAGTCCCCGGCTCAAACACTGACTCCGATCGGGATCTTTCGATCTGGATTATAACGCTGACTCTGAATCGTGCATGAGCAGAAAATTGGCATCGAGTCGATTCAGATCTCCGGGCCAGTCGCAAAAGTGACGGGCGGATAGGCGTCGATCTGACATCGCAATGACCCTATCGGGGTGTCGATTGTCCAGATTGACCCGATCGATTCGTATAGATCGTGCAGTGCATTGCGCGCCGGGTTACGCTATCCTCTGTAAAGGATCGATAAGATTTTGTGAGCCGTATGATCGCGCATTTCAGCAGCAAGCAGGTCAAGAAGCAGCCACCCGAACGACTCGTCCGGGCGTTTGTGCTTTCCTGACCGACAGCGCGAACCCAGTTACTGCGTTTTGACCGCCCGGACTGCACCGGGCGGTTGTTTTTTCCCCCGCGGTGCAGTCCGATCGCATGATCGAGGAGACTGCCTATGCCGTTAGACCGCTTCAGCATCATCGAGAGCACCCTGCGCGAAGGCGAACAATTCAGCACGGCCACCTTCACCACGGCGCAGAAGCTGGAGATCGCCGGGCTGCTCGACGATTTCGGCGTCGAGATGATCGAGATGACCTCGCCGCTGGCCTCACCGCAGAGTGAGGCGGATATCCGCGCGGTGACTGCCGCCGGGCTGCGCGCCCGCATCCTGACCCATGTGCGCTGCAAGCGCGAGGACGCGCTGCGCGCCCTCGATACCGGCGTGCACGGTATCGATATCGTCATCGGCACATCGCCGCAGTTGATGCGCAGCAGTCATGGCAAGTCGATCCCGGAGATCATCGATGCCGCCGCCGATGTGCTGACGTTCGTCCGCGCCCAGGCCCCGGATGTCATCCTGCGCTTCAGCACCGAGGACAGCTTCCGCAGCCGCGAAGCCGACCTGCTGCGCGTCTATCTGGCGGTGGCCGATCTGGGCGTGGTCAACCGGCTGGGCGTGGCCGATACCGTCGGCATCGCCACGCCGGGGCAGGTCGGGGCGCTGGTCGGCCAGCTCGTCCGCCTGACCGGGCTGGATATCGAATTTCACGGGCACAACGACAGCGGCTGCGCCATCGCCAACGCATACGCCGCGCTGGAAGCGGGCGCGACCCACATCGATACCACCGTGCTCGGCATCGGTGAGCGCAACGGCATCACGCCGCTGGGCGGGCTGATCGCCCGGCTGTACACGCTCGATCGCGCCTACGTCAGCAAATACGATCTGCGCCTGCTGCCGGTGATCGACCGGCGCATCGCCGAGCTGTGCCAGATCGCCATCCCCTTCGGCAACTACATCACCGGATCGTGCGCGTTCATCCACAAGGCGGGCATCCATGCCAAAGCCGTGCTGGCCGATCCGGCCACCTACGAGGCGATCGACCCGGCGGACTTCGGCCTGACGCGGGAGATCCCGATCGGTCACCGGCTGACCGGCTGGAACGCCGTGCGCCGCCGTGCCGCCGATCTGGGGCTGGATCTGCCCGATGACGTCGTGCAGCGCATCACGCGCCAGATCAAAGAGCGGGCTGACCGCCAGCCGCTGACGCTGGATGAGATCGATGCCCTGCTGCGGGCGGAGGGGGCGGCATGACCGGTTTCACCTTCGCCGAAAAAGCGCTGGCGCGCGCGGCGGGCGTCAGCGCGGCCCGCGCCGGGGATGTGCTCGACGTGCGCCCGGATCTGATCTTCAGCCACGACAACAGCGCCGCCATCCGCCGCATCTACGAGCAGATCGGCGCGCCCGGTCTGGCTCGTCCCGATCGCATGGCGATCACGCTCGATCACGCCGCGCCCGCGCCGACGCCGCAGCACGCGCTCAACCATGCCGAGATCCGTCAGTTCGCCGCCGAACACGGCATCGCCCACTGCTTCGAGGTCGGGCGCGGCATCTGCCACCAGGTGATCAGCGAGGAAGCGCTCGTCCTCCCTGGCGAGACGATCTTCGGTTCGGACAGCCATACCACGCATTTCGGCTGGCTGGGCGCGTTCGGCATGGGCGTCGGGCGGACGGAGATGGCCGCGCTGTGGGCCACCGGTGAGCTGTGGGTGCGCGTCCCCGAAGCGGTGCAGATCGCGCTCGACGGCCAGCTCCGGCCCGGCGTCACCGCCAAAGATGTCTGCCTGCGCCTGCTGGGCGATCTGGGCATGACGGGCGGCCAGTACCGCTCGATCGAGTTCACCGGGGACGCGATCGCGTCCTTCCCGCTGGATGAGCGCCCGGTCATCCCGAACATGATGGCCGAATTCGGGGCGATGAACGCTTACTTCCCGCCCGATGAGGTCGTCTTCGCCGCGCTGGAGCCGAAGCGGACGCGCCCGTATACGCCGCTCTACCCCGACCCGGATGCCGTCTACGTCGAACGTCACCGGCTGGACGTGAGCGCGGTCGAGCCGCTGGTGGCGCTGCCCCACCAGCCGGACAACGTCGTGGCGGTCACGGCGGCGCAGGGCGAGCCGATCCAGCAGGCGCTGATCGGCACGTGCACCGGCGCGCGCTACAGCGATCTGGCCGCCGCCGCGCAGGTCGTGCGCGGGCGGAGGGTGCGCATCCGCCTGATCGTCATCCCCGCCAGCAGCCAGGTGCTGGCGCGCGCGGCGCAGACCGGCGTGCTGGCCGATCTGATCGCGGCGGGCGCGGCGATCGCCACGCCGGGCTGCGGCCCGTGCATGGGCAATCATCTGGGCGTGCCCGCCCCGAACGAGGCCACGATCAGCACCGGCAGCCGCAACTTCCGCGGGCGCATGGGCACGCCCGACGCGCCGATCTACCTGAGCAACCCGTATGTCGTCGCCGCCAGCGCGCTGACCGGGCGCATCACCCATCCGGAGGAATTGCTATGAGCGAGCACCGCGTCTGGGTCTACGGGGAGAGCGTCAACACCGACGTGATCTTCCCCGGCAAGTACACGTATACGCTCAAAACGCCGGACGAGATCGCCGCGCACGCGCTGGAAGATCTCGACCCGGTCTTCACCGCTGAAGCCGCGCCGGGCGATATCATCGTCGCCGGGCACAACTGGGGGTGCGGCAGCAGCCGCGAACAGGCCGTGACCGCGCTCAAGTACCGGGGCATCCCGGCGATCATCGCCGCGTCGTTCAGCGGGCTGTACTTCCGCAACTGCATCAACCAGGGCATCCGCCCGATCGTCATCCCCGGTCTGGCGCAGCGCCTGCGCACCGGCAATCGGATCGTCCTGGACGGGGATGTCGTGATCGCCGCCGGGGAACGCTGGCCGATCCCGCCGCTTTCGCCGACGGCGCAGGCCATCCTCGATGCGGGCGGGCTGGTGCCGATGCTCCAGCGCCGCTTCCGCGGGACGGTTGCCCCGCTGACCGGGATCGGAGGGAGCGAATGAGCCACACCCTCGTCCTGATCGCCGGGGACGGCATCGGCGCGGAGGTCATCCCGGCGGCGCGCCGCGTCCTGGCGGCGCTCGATCTGCCGCTGACGTTCGTCGAGGCCGAAGCCGGCTTCGGCACGTTCGAGCGCACGGGCGAGGCCCTGCCCGCCGAAACGCTGCGCCTGTGCGAGGCCGCCGATGCCGTGCTGTTCGGCGCGACGCAGTCCCCGCTGACGAAAGTGCCCGGCTACCGCAGCCCGATCCTGGCGCTGCGCCGCCATTTCGATCTGTACGCCAACCTGCGCCCGGCGGTCGGGGAGGGGATCGATCTGCTGATCGTGCGCGAGAACACCGAGGGGATGTACAGCGGGCGCGAGCGCGTCGAGGATGACGGGGAGACGGCCATCCTGGAGCGGGTGATCACCGCGCGGGCGTCGGCGCGCATCGTTGAGACGGCCTGTCAGTGGGCCATGCGCCGCCGCCGTCACCTGACGCTGGTGCACAAGGCCAACGTCCTCAAAGAGACGTGCGGGCTGTTCCGCCGCGTCGGGCTGGAGGTGGCGGCGCGCTTCCCTGAGGTGCACGTCGCCGAGCTGCTGGTCGATACGGCGGCGCTCCAGCTCGCCCAGGATGCCCGCCGCTTCGACGTCATCGTGACGACGAATCTGTTCGGCGACATCCTCAGCGATCTGGCCGCCGGGCTGACGGGCGGGCTGGGGCTGGCGGCCTCGGCCAATCTCGGCATCGGCGTGCCAGTGTTCGAGCCGGTGCATGGCAGCGCGCCCGATATCGCCGGTCAGGATCGGGCCGATCCGCGCGCCGCCATCCTGAGCGCGGCCATGCTGCTCGATCATCTGGGATACGCGGGGCCGGCCCAACGGGTGCGCGATGCGGCCTACGCCACGCCGCACACCGGCAGCACGATCGCCACGGCGGAGCAGATCGCGGCGCTCCTGTGACACCGTATTCGTGGAGAGCGTGACAGCGTCCGACTGCGCAGGTGCAGTCGTTTTTGACCGGGACAGCCTGCGCAGTCGTGCCGACGTAACACGTTCTGTCCCGATGCGACCCGGGGCGATCGCAGATACCGGGATTCCGGGGCAGCGCGTTCAGATCGCGATTGACTCCAAACAACATGAATCAATTTTTGAAAATTCAATGTAGAATACAGAAGCAGAATACCTCTCCTCTGCGAAATCAGCGCCGTTGCCAAGTTTACCGAACATGTAGGTTGTAGATCACTCCGCCACATGCCGAATACGGCTCCATCCGTTTTCTCGCACCTTGAACGCTGACGCGCTCTGCTGCTCGGAGCATGAGTTACCGGTCGATCATCAACACCCCTGGCGGTTCAACCAAATTAAGGAGGTGGATTTTGGAAAATAGGCAGTACCGGCTTTATATCGTCAAAACGGACGATGGCTACGCCATCTTGCCGGACGAAGGGTGGGCGCTTCCGGGGGCTTATCGCGAAAGCTACAGCGATTACGCCTATACCCTGATCCGTCTGCATGTGCTCTCCCATACGCTGCAAAGCAGCCTGAACGCAGTCGTCCCGCCCCGCCCGGAGCGGCTGCCAGCGATATACCGGTTGGAGCCGTACATATACGTTTCCGATTGGGTAACGACAAAAGTTTTCAATGAAAGCGACCAGCGGGACGAAGAGTTTTTGGCGCGCTGGGGGGTCATTAAAGACCCGACTCGCACCGCCGGTGGCAAAATTCACTACATGGTTGTTCTAGAAATCGAAGGATACCGGCAGCCGCTCCAGGAAGACATCCTCTCGCTGAAGACCTCAGTAATGATGGTCAACGCCCTGTACGAAATGAATGCCAATATCGATCCGAACTCCTGGGGGTTTGATGATGACTCCCTGCTTCCCGGTTAGACCGGTTTGAAGGATGCCCGCGCTCGATCCGCGCGTGCTGCTCGATCGATTTTTCCCGTAGCAGCCGCGCTGGCCTGACGATGCCCCCGTTCCTCCGCGCGATCTTCACGCTGGGCGCGCTCCTCTTCACTGCGAGCGCGGTCGTCAGCGCCGTCGGCATCGCGCTGGGGACGGCCCTGCCCGATCGCGTTCTGCTCTTCGAGTCGACGCGCAGCCGCGCCTTCGATACCTATCTGCTCGATGCCGCGCGCGGGATCGTACGCCCGCTGCTGCGCGCGCCCGCCCTGCCCGATGGCTGTTTTCAGGCCGCCTGGTCGCCGGATGGGCGCCGGGTGGCCTGCCGGGCGCGCGGTCAGCGGGCGGTGTACCTGATCGACCCGCTGACGGGGCGGATCGAACGGATCGACGGCATCGCCTATGAAGCGGGCGTCGCCTGGTCACCGGACGGGACGCGCCTGGCCTACCTGATCGCCGGTCAGCAGGACGGCATCGGCATCCTCGATCGGGCCAGCGGGACGCGGGCACACCTCCCGGCGGCGGGCTTCAGCGCCCGTCCGGTCTGGTCGCCGGATGGGACGCAGATCGCCTTCGGTTCGACGCTGGAGGGCCTGATCGTGGCGCGGGGTGACGGATCGGCGCGCCGGGCGATCGGCGTGCGCCTCAACACGATCGCGCCGCCGGTCTGGCTGCCCGATGGGGGGACGATCCTGTTTCAGGATGGCAGCCCGGGATCGATGCAGAACCTCAATCGGGTCGATCTGCGCACCGGCGCGGTCACCCCGCTGACCACCGGGCTGTACAACGGACGCCCCGTCCTTTCCCCGGATGGGACGCGGCTGGCGTATATCCGCCTCGCCGAGACTGGCGCACCTGACCGGTATGAGCTGGTGGTGCGCGATCTGGCCGACGGTTCGACGTGGGTGATCTCGCGCCGGGTCAACACCTACACCACCCCGGACTGGTCAGCCGACGGCGCGTGGATCGCCTTCGAGTCGTGGCGGGAAGGGGCATCCGGGATCTACGTCGTGCGCGCGGATGGCACGGACGAACGGCGGGTCACGATCTCGGCGCTCGATTATCTGCCGCGCTGGCGTCCGCGCCGGTGACGCGGATGCCGAATGGCGTGGCGAAATCGCTGGCGCTGGCCCTCACCCCCTGCGACTGCGTCGCATCCCCCTCTCCCCTGGGAGAGGGACAGGCTGGCCGGCGGCCAGACCGGGTGAGGGCCGAAGCGGGTGCTGCACCACGACGTGAGGCGTGCCTTGCCGGAAATGCAAGCGATGCAGAGCCAGTGGTGAAACCGGCTCTGCATCGTGCAGGGAGAGGAGGAGAAACGGAGGTGCTTCAGGCGCTGCCGGGCATCGAGTGGCTGACCAGTGGCAGCACGGTCATGCGCTGCACGCCGGATGCCCGAACGCGCCGAGGTTGGCTAGTTTGGGCGACAGGTCTGTTCAAGTGCACCTGCTCAATTACACTTACACTATGCCTCAGGTGAGCCTTTGTACCGTAGTGACATTTGTCAGCATTTGGCGCGGCCCTGTCATATGACAGATGCCCGACGCTGCACGGCGACCCTGCGGCGAATTTGCTGGTTGCCCGGCACGGTATTTGGGAGTAGGCTTCTCAGTAACATCGATGAGTGACAGGATAGAGGGCGATGACTTCCCCGTGGCGGCCCCCGTGGACGACGCGCTCCGGGCGGGAAGCGATCGAAGTCTGGATCGATACGGCGCTGGCGCGGCTTGACCGCCGCCGCCTGTCCGCGCCGACGACGGTGCTGATGTGGGAGCTGGCGTGCATCCTGCGCGTCGAAACCGATGACGGCCCGCTCTTCTTCAAAGCGTCCGTGCCGCGTTTGAGCGCAGCCGCTGAAGCGCGCAGCCTGATCAGCCTGATGACTCATCTGCCCGGCGCGGCGATCCCGCAGCCGCTGATCGTGGACGACGTGCTCGGCTGGATGCTGCTGCCGGAGCACGGCACAGAGCTGCGCGATCTGGACGCCCCGCACATCTGGGAAGCGGCAGCCCGACAGTATGCAGCGCTGCAGATCGCTTCGATCGCCCAGGCCGATGCGCTCGTCCGTTCTGGCCTGCCCGATCTGCGCGGGCGGCGGCTGTTCGTCGAGCTGACCACCCTGTTCCGCCACCCGCACGCGCTCAACGCGCTGACCGAGGAGGAGATCGATCGCCTGCGCCGATCCTCGCCCCGGCTGGCCGATCTGTACATCTGGCTGGAGACGTCCGGGCTGCCGGCGGCGCTCGTCCACGGCGATTTTCACGGCGGCAGCGCCGTCCTCCACGGCGATCGCCTGCTGTTCGTCAACTGGCCGCACGCCAGCATCGGTCTGCCGTTCCTCGATCTGACCATCCTGCTGCATGATGCCGGCCACTTTTTCAGCGCGGGCGTCGTCCAGCGGCTGCGCGAGGCCTACCTCGATGCCTGGATGGCCTACGGATCGCCCGGGCGGCTGCGCGCCATCTACGCGCTGGCTCAGCCGCTCGGCTATCTCCACCGGGCGATCCTGGAGAACGTCATCGCCGATCAGTTCGATGATCCGCTCGATGCCGACGATGATGAGGCGGGCCGTGCCCCGCAGCGCAGCCGGGTGGCTTACTGGCTGCGGCAGATGCTGACCGCGCTTGGGCCGGTCTGAGCGGGGCGCGCAACCCGGCCCGGCCCGCGTTCGTACTGGTGATCAGAACCGAACGCACGCAGGATGAGCGAGGTCGATCATGACGCTCTATACGGATAAGCCCAAAAACGATTTCATCGATTACAGCGGGGGGGACGACAGCCGGCGCGATGCATTCCCCGATGTCGAACTGGCGGATGTCGGCGCGCGCTTCATCGCCCTGATCATCGACAGCCTGCTGGTGGGGATGCTGACCGGCGTCCTGGCGCTGGGGGCGGAGGGATTCGGGGCGTCGCTCCTCACCTTCATCATCGGCGCGGCCTATCAGTGGTACTTCCTGACCGCCTGCAACGGCCAGACGGTGGGCAAGATGCTGCTCAAGATCCGGGTCGTCCGCCTGGACGGCGCGCCGCTGACCGCCAGTGACGCCGTGATCCGCTACATCGGCTACTACATCAATTCGTTCCTGTTCATGATCGGCTGGATCTGGGCGCTGTTCGATGACCGCCACCAGGGCTTCCACGACAAGCTGGTCAACACCGTCGTCGTGCGCGCCTGATCGCGCTGCATCGGATCGGACCCGATCAACGGCGCGGCCCCCGGTCGATGAGGGGGCCGCGCTGTTTTTTGGGGATGGTGGGCGATCTTCAGCCGGCCTGCGGCTGGTGGGGGGCTGACTGCTGAGCCTCGTCTTCGGCTTCCAGCTTGCGCGCCAGTTCGACCGCCTCCGGCTCGGCGACCAGATCGCCGCCGCGCACCGTCGCCCCGACGGCGATCGCCGCGCTGACGATGACGATGTTCTTGATGATGTACTGCCCTTCCAGCGTCGGCACGATCGGGAAGTGGGTGAACGTCTCCGTCGGGAACAGGAAGAGCGGCGTCACCGTGCCGATCATCTGCAGGAAGAGCAGCGGCAGGATGATGCGCATGAAGCGTCCACTGATGAAGCCGACGCCGATCAGCACCTCCCAGGCGGCCAGCAGCGGGCGTGAGATGTCCGCCGGCACCAGGCCGAAGGTCAGCGTGTGGATGGTGCGCGTCGCCAGTTCATCCGCCGGGCTGAGGCCGGGCACGAACTTGAGGATGCCGAACCAGAAGAAGACGATGCCGATGCTGATGTGCAGCAGCTTCATACCGTGATGCGCCATCCAGCGGGTGACGGCGCGGTCGATGGTGGCGAACCGGGATAGAGACGTCTCGCGGGACATGGGTATTCCTCTTTGTGTGATCTTTCACAATACTCATATCATACTGAGAAATATCCTCTCATTGCCTGAGGAGATGTTGAGAAACCGGGCGCTGGCGCGCGGGGTCAATCGTGCTGACCGCGGCGGTCGGCGGCGGCGGCGAAGATCTCGCGCGCGGCGGCCAGCAGACGTTCGCGCCGTGGATCGGGGGTTTCCAGCGTCTTGAGATAGCGATCGAGCAGTTCCTCGTCGCTCAGGCCTTCCGGGCTGAGGCCGAGCCGGGCGCGCGCCGGCTCTTCCACCTCGCGGCGGATGCTGGCGATCAGGTGCGCCCCGCCCCGGCGCAGCGCGTCGCGGATGAAATCCTCTTTGATCTGCGCGTCGGTCTCCGGCGTCAGCGCCAGGATGACGCGCACGATCGCGCCGTCGATATCGGTCGCGTCGATCCGGGCGACGGTATCCGCGGTTGGATCGGCGCTGCGCCGCAGATCGAGCTGGAGGGTGACGAACGGACGGGCGCGCACGCGCCGGAAGTGCCAGGCCGCCGCGCCGCGCGTCACTTCGGCCCAGCAGAAGCCCTTGTCGTCGGCCTCCTCGCCGAAGTCGATGCGCTCCAGGCTGCCCGCGTAGACGACCGGCGGCGCGCCGGCGCGCCCGGCGGTCAGATTCTGGTGTTTGTGGATGTGCCCCAGCGCGACGTAATCCCAGCGCGGATCGGCGATATCGGACGGCATGACCTCGATGTCGCGCCCCAGCATGATGCCGCGTTCGCTGCCCAGCGCCGCCCCGCTCACGGTGAAATGGCCGGTCAGCACGCGGGGGTAAGGATGCTGATCCGCTTCAGCGGCCAGCTCGCGCAGGCGCTGGCTCAGCCGGGTTTCGAGCAGGTGATCGGCCTCGGCGATGGTGCGCCCGGCGGTATCGGCCTCGTCCAGCAGCAGGGCGCGCTGCGGGTAAGGGGCCGCCCCGACGACGACCGGGCCGCGCTTCGTCTCCAGCACGCGCAGCGCGTAGTCATCGGCCACCCAGACGCCGGGCACTTCCAGCGTCTGGTAGATCTCGATGCTGCTGGCCTTGAGGGCCGAGGCGGGCATGTCGTGGTTGCCGATCAGCATGACCAGCGGCGCGAGCTGGATCAGGTCGCGCACGCGGTAGGCGAACTCGCGTTGATAAGTCGGGTTCGGCGTGCGCGTCTTGAAGGCATCGCCGGCGAACACGGTCAGATCGACCTGGTTGGCGCGGGCGAAGGCGATCATCTCGTCCATGCGGCGCAGAAAATCGCGCACGCGGGTGGAAAGGCCGGTTTCGGGGTCGGTGCGCCCGTAGTTCTCCATGCCGATGTGGACATCGGCGAAGTGGAGCACGCGCACGGGTTCGGAAGATGGGGTGGGCTGCATCGGGTCAACGCGCTCTGCGATCGATTGCGACTGCGGCCATTGTAGCATCGATGCCGGGCCGCTGACCAGCCGTTCAGGCCAGCCGCACCAGCCGATACCATGCCGAGGGCAGGCCGGTCTCGGTATCGACGCTGATCTGATGCCAGGGGATGGTGAACAGCCCGGCGAACAGCGCGCCGACCGCATCCGGCATCCAGTCGAAAGCGTTCTCAGCCTGCCGCTGGTGAGCGTAGAGCATGTACGTGCCGCCCGGCCTGACGCGCGCGGCGACAGCGCGGGCGTACTGCGCGCGCTGCTCTCCGTACAGGCTGTGTCCGCAGCCGATGTCGATCGCCAGATCGTAGGGCGGGCGCAGGCCGGCGCAGGCATCGAGCCGGGTGGCGTCGCATACCAGCGCGCGCCAGCGCTCCGCCGGGAAGGGGGCGAGTTTCTCCCGCGTCATGGCGATCGCCTGTTCGACGAAATCGAAGCCGTCGGCTTCCCAGCCGTGTTCGAGCAGGTAGCGCAGGTTCGTCCCCGTGCCGCAGCCGATATCGAGGGCGCGTCCCGGCGGGAGTTCGCCGACGATCTGGACGATCTCCGGCGGCGTGATGCCGGTGTCCCAGGGGATCGCTCCACTGCGGTAGCGTGCGCTGAACATGGCGAGCGGGTCGTCGGTCATGGCTGTTCCTCTCCTCAAGTGGCTGACGCCGCGATTTTAGCGCGCGGCGAGCAGCGGGGGCAGGCCAGCCGCCCAGCGCGCGATCGCATCCCAGTTGCGGAAATCGCCCTCCGGCAGGCCTTTGCTCTGGATCTGCAAGCGCACGATCGGGGAGAGCCGGTTGTACGCCAGCGCCCCGGCGAACAGGCCGATGCTGACCGGTGCGAGCATGACGCGGTAGACGTCGATCGCCCCCAGCACAGCGGCGCGCAGCGCGTCACTGTCGTCGCGCAGGCGCAGCGCCACCGCGAACAGCGCCACCGGCAGAGGCCTGAGCGCGGCCTGATGCGTTCGCACGAAGGCATCCATCTCAACCGGCCACGCGGCGGAATAGATCGGCGCGCCCAGCACGGCACTGCCGTATTCCGCCGGCGCGATCGGCGCTCCGATCGGCCTGACATCCACCAGCAGGCCGTGTGCGCTCAAGGTCGAGCCGATGCGCGCCGCGATCTCCGCCGTCGAGCCGTAGCGCGATGCATAAGCGACCAGGCACGGTTTGTCGTTCATGCGGGGCCTCCTGTGCAGCCTGTGAGTGCAGCCTGCGACTCGATCCTATTGTGATTTTGTTCACAAGTGTATGTGATGAACGTCACTGTCGAACAATGAGTGTGCGCATCGGCATCGGCGGGCGAATCTTTTATAGTCAGTATAAGAAAAGCTTATAGTGAGTATCAAAGCGGCTTATGGTCAGCGCGGAGCGGGCGTTCTGTTACAGCCGATCCGACCGGCGGCCAGCCGCGAAGAAGCATTCAGGCAAATAGATTTTAGGGAAAGGAAAACGCCTTGCACGTACCCCCCCGGATTGTGCCCCTGTAACCGGTATCCGCGATCTCATCGTCGTCGCGCCTGAGCGCATCCCGTTCCACCGCCCTGCATCGCCAGGCGCACCGCCCCTGAACTGACTCCAGATCGACCGGATCGATGGAGGATTCGTATGCCCAGTACCGCCCCTGAAAGTTTATACGAGCAGGTGATGCGCGCTACCCCGGGCGGGGAAACCCTGATCGGGTGTTTGCAGTGCGGAACCTGCGGCGGTTCCTGCCCCTCCGGCGCGGATATGGACTCCACCCCGCGCCGGCTGTTTGCTTTGCTCATGGCGGGCATGGACGACGACGTGCTGCGCAGCAACACGCCGTGGTTCTGCGTTTCCTGTTACTACTGTACCGTGCGCTGTCCCCAGGATATCCCGATCACCGATCTGATGTACACGATCAAGCAGAAGGCCATTCAGGCGGGCCGCTATCATGAAGACGCCCACGCAGATTTCTCCGAGAGCTTCATCGGCTACATCGAGCGGTACGGGCGCAGCTTCGAGTTCGGCCTGGCGACGCGCTACCACCTCACCCATCATCCGCTGGGGATGCTGCGCAAGGGCAATCTCGGCTTCAACATGCTCGTCAAGGGCCGCCTGAACCCGCGCCCGGAGTCGATCCGGGACATGCCGCAGCTCACGGCCATTCTCAACGAAGCCAGGCGTATCGCCGCCCAGGAGATGTCATGATGGCCGACACCCATACCTACACCTACTACCCCGGATGTTCCGTGCAGTCAACCGCGCGGGCTTACGACCAGTCGATGAAGGCGGTCGGCCAGCGCCTGGGCCTGACGTTCCGCGAAATCGATGACTGGAACTGCTGCGGGGCGACCGAGTACTTCAGCATCAGCAGCCTGCCCGCCTACAGTCTGGTGGCGCGCAATCTGGCGCTGGCCGCCAGCCAGACGGATGCCAGCGATGGGCGCGATCTGGTGGCCTCGTGCAGCGCCTGTTTCCTCAATCTGCGCAAGACCGATGACTACATGGCCCACTATCACGATCTCAACGGGCGGGTCAACCGGGCGCTGGCCGCCGGCGGGTTGAACTACCGGCCCGGCTCCGTCCGCGTGCGCCACCTGCTCAACATCATCGTCGAGGACGTCGGCTACGAGCGCGTCCGGGCGGCGGTCACCCGACCGCTGACCGGTCTCAAGGTCGCCCCGTACTACGGCTGCCTGATCGTCCGCCCGGAGACGGGCTACGACCCCGAATACCCGACGCATCTCGACGAGCTGATGCGGACGCTGGGCGCGGAAGTGGTCGATTTTCCGATGAAGACGCACTGCTGCGGCGGCCACATGACGCAGATCAGCGAGGCGGTGGCCTATGAATTGATCCGGCGGCTGCTGCAGAACGCGGCGGATTACGGGGCCGATGCCATCGTCACGCTGTGCCCGATGTGCCAGCTCAACCTCGATGCTTACCAGACCGAGGTCAACCGCATGTTCGGGACGAATTTCCACATCCCGGTGTTGTTCTTCACCCAGATGATGGGCGTCGCTTTCGGCCTGAGCGAGAAAGAACTCGGCTTCGGGCTGGAGATCGTCCCGGCTGGGCCGGCGCTGCGCAAGATCGGCACGGAGACGAAGCCGACGGAGGCGCGCGTCCGCCCGAAGCGGGATAAGACCGCGCTGCCCATGCCCGCCCCTAAAGCCGGAGGAGGTCGATCATGAGCGAGGAGAAGATCGGCGTCTATGTCTGCCACTGCGGGCACAACATCGCGGGCACGGTCAACGTCGAGGAAGTGGCCGAATGGGCGAAAAACCTGCCCAACGTGACCGTGGCCAGAGAGTACAAGTTCATGTGCTCCAGCCTGGGGCAGGAACTGGTTGAGGAAGATATCAAAAAAGAAGGGCTGACGCGCGTCGTCGTGGCGGCCTGTTCCCCGCACATGCACGAGAATACCTTCCGGGGGGCGTGCTCGCGCGCCGGGCTGAACCCGTACCTGTTCGAGATGGCCAACATCCGCGAACATGCGAGCTGGGTGCACCAGGACGACAAGCACGCCGCGACCGAGAAGGCCAAAGCGATCATCGCCGGGGCGGTCAGCCGGGCGGCGGAACTGGAACCGCTGGAGCCGTTCCGCGCGCCGATCAACGAGGTGACGCTGGTCGTCGGCGGCGGGATCGCCGGCATCAACGCCGCGCTGGAGATCGCCAACGCTGGCTACAAAGTCATCCTGGTCGAGCGCGAGCCGAGCATCGGCGGGCACATGGCCCAGTTCGACAAGACCTTCCCGACGCTGGACTGCGCCGCCTGCATCCTGACGCCGAAGATGTTCGAAGTCGGGATGCACCCCAACATCGACCTGCTGACCTACAGCGAAGTCGAAAAGGTCGATGGCTACGTCGGCAATTTCACCGTGCGCATCCGCAAGAAGGCGCGCAAGATCGATACCAGCCTGTGCACCGGCTGTGGTGACTGCTGGGAGCGCTGCCCGGCCAAAGTCGTCGATGACGTCTACGAGGCGGGCCTGGGCTACCGGACGGCGGTCTACCGCCAGTTCCCGCAGGCCGTGCCCAAATACCCGGTCATCGATACCGAAAGCTGCATCTTCTTCAAGACCGGGCGCTGCCGTGCCTGCGAGAAGTTCTGCCCGACCGGCGCGATCAAGTTCGATCAGGAAGACGAGGTGATCGTGACCACGGTCGGCAACATCGTGCTGGCGACCGGCTACGACCTGTTCGACCCGCGCCGCCTGCCGCAGTACGGATACGGGCGGCTGGCCAACGTCTTCACCGGTATGGAATTTGAGCGCATGACCAACGCCAGCGGCCCGACCGGCGGCAAGGTCGTGCTGCGCGACGGCGTGACCCAGCCGCAGAGCGTCGCCATTCTGCACTGCATCGGCAGCCGGGATAAGAACACCAACGAGTACTGTTCAGCGACGTGCTGCATGGCCGCGCTCAAGTTCGCCCATCTGGTCAAAGAGAAAACCGGCGCGGAAGTCTACAACTTCTACATCGATATGCGCACGGCCTTCAAGGATTACGAGAAGTTCTACAACCGGTTGATGGAAGAGGGCACGCACTTCATCCGTGGGCGCGCCGCCGAAGTCACCGACGCCGCGCGCCGACCGGAGGAAGTCGGCAAGCTGATCGTCCAGGCTGAAGATACGCTGATCGGCAAACAGCGCCGCATCCCGGTCGATATGGTCATCCTGATGACCGGCATGGAGCCGCGCCACGATGCGACCGAGGTCGCCCACCGCTTCGGCATCGGCTGTTCGGACGCCGGCTTCTTCACCGAAAGCCACCCCAAGCTCGACCCGGTGGCGACCATGAACGCGGGCGTTTTCATCGCCGGGGCGTGCCAGGGGCCGAAGGATATCCCGGCCAGCGTCGCCCAGGGCGAGGCGGTGGCCGCGCGCGTGCTCAGCCTGATCGGGCGGCGCGAAGTCGAGATCGAGCCGGTGCGCGCGCGCATCGACGAAGAGCGCTGTTCGGGCTGCCGCATCTGCAACAACCTGTGCCCGTACCACGCCATCGACTTCATCGCCGAACTGGGCGTCAGCCGCGTCAACCCGGCGCTGTGCAAGGGCTGCGGCACGTGCGTGGCCGCCTGCCCCAGCCAGGTGATCACCGGGCAGCACTTCACCTTCGACTCGATCATGGCCCAGATCGAGGGGCTGCTGTGGGATCAGCGCCCGAACGGGGGCGAAAAAGTCACCTTCCATCAGATGCAGCCGGTCTAACAGGAGTGCGATCATGGTCGATTACTCGCAGTTTCATCCGGCATGGGGAGACCGCGCACCCGTGATCATCGGCTTCCTGTGCAACTGGTGTTCGTACCGCGCCGCCGATCTGGCCGGGACGAGCCGCTTCGGCTACCCGGCCACGCTGCGCGACATCCGCATCATGTGCACCGGGCGGCTCGACCCGACCTTCGTCCTCAAAGCGCTGCATGACGGCGCGGATGGCGTGCTGGTCATGGGCTGCCACCCCGGGCAGTGCCATTACGAAGCGGGCAACTACAAGGCGATGCGGCGCGTCGCGCTGCTGCGGCGCACGCTGGCGCAGCTCGGCGTCCATCCCGATCGCGTCCAGCTCGGCTGGGCGTCCGCCGCGCAGGGCATCATCTTCACCGAGAAAGTCCGCGAGATGACCGAACGCATCGCCCGGCTCGGCCCGCTGACCTGGCACGACAACATCGCCGACAGCTCGCCGCGCCTGGAACCCGTGCCGGAGGAGGTCGCTCATGCCTGACAAACCGAAACTCGCCATCTACTGGGCGTCGTCGTGCGGCGGCTGCGAGATCGCCATCCTCGCGCTGCACGAGAAGATCCTGGCCGTGGCCGATTTCTTCGATATCGTCTTCTGGCCGTGCGTGCTGGACTTCAAGAAGGCCGATGTCGAGGCGCTGCCCGACGGCGCGATCGCGGTCACGCTGTTCAACGGCGCGATCCGCACCGATGAAAACCTGGAGATGGCCCACCTGCTGCGCCGCAAAAGCCAGATCCTGGTCTCGTTCGGGAGCTGCGCCACCGAGGGCTGTGCCCCGGGCATGGCCAATTTCGTCGATCGCGAGCGGATGATGAACTTCATCTACAAAGAGGCGCCGACCGTCGTCAACCCGGACGGGGTCATCCCGCTGGCCGAGATCCCGGTGGCGGAAGGCACGCTGACGCTGCCGCGCTACTGGAACACGGTCAAGACGCTCGATCAGGTGGTGCCGGTCGAATATTACCTGCCCGGCTGCCCGCCCGAAGCGAAGTGGATCGAAGCGCTGGTCGATGCGGCCATGAGCGGCGAACTGCCGCCGCCGGGGACGGTCATCGGCATGGATGTCACCGTGTGCGATGAGTGCCCGCGCGAGCGCGAGGAGAAAAAGATCAAGCGCTTCTACCGCCCGTATGAGATCATCCCCGACCCGAAGAAGTGCCTGCTCGATCAGGGCATCTTCTGCGCCGGGATCGCCACGCGCGCGGGCTGCGGGGCGCTGTGCCCCAGCATCAACATCGGCTGCCGGGGCTGCTACGGCCCGAACGAAGGCGTGATCGACGGGGGGGCGCGCCTGATCGGGGCGATCGCCTCGGTGCTGGACGCCGATACGCCGGAGGAAGTCGATGCCATCCTCGATACGCTGCCCGACCCGGCGGGGACGTTCTACCGCTTCGGGCTGGCGCGTTCGCTGCTGCACCGGGCGCATCTGCGGGCGCAGAATGGTCACAAGACGACCGTCACCGTGGATGACAGCCCACGCCTCGACCCGAAGCTGAAGGATTAGGAGGCCATCCATGACGACGACACAGCGCATCACCATCGACCCGATCACCCGTCTGGAGGGCCACGGCAAGATCGAGATCTTCCTCGACGAGCGCGGTGAGGTCAGGAACACCTATTTTCAGATCCCCGAACTGCGCGGCTTTGAGGTCTTCTGCGTGGGCCGCCCGGCGGAGGAACTGCCGCGCATCACCAACCGCATCTGCGGCGTGTGCCCGGAAGCCCACCACATGGCCGGTTCGAAGGCGCTCGATGATCTGTTCAAGGTCGATCCGCCGCCCGCGGCCAAAAAACTGCGCGAGCTGTTCTACAGCGCGTTCTACGTCACCGATCACACCACCCATTTTTACGCGCTCGGCGGCCCCGATTTCGTCGTCGGGCCGGATGCGCCGCCCGCGCAGCGCAACATCCTGGGGGTGGTCGCCAAAGTCGGGACGGAGGCCGGCCTGAAGGTCATCAACACGCGCAAGCGCAACCACGAGGTGATCAGGATCATCGGCGGGCGCGCCATCCACGGCGAGCCGGGGCTGCCCGGCGGCATGAGCAAGGCGATCAACGAGGAAGAGCGCCAGTTCATCGAGGCGGTCGCGCGTGAAAACGTCGAGTTCGGTCTGTGGTCGCTCCAGCTCTTCCGCGATATCGTGCTGGCCAACTCCGCCTATGTCGATCTGATCGTCGGCGATACCTACACCCAACGCACCTACTACATGGGGCTGGTGGACGCCAACAACCGGGTCAACTTCTACGACGGCATGATCCGCGTGGTCGATCCGGATGGCGTGGAATTCGCCAAATACCGCCCGCAGGATTACGTCGAGCATATCGCCGAGCACGTCGAACCGCTGTCGTACCTGAAATACCCGTATCTGCGCAAGGTCGGCTGGAAGGGGTTCGTCGATGGCAGGGACAGCGGGATGTACGCTTGCACGCCGATGAGCCGCCTGAACGCCGCTGACGGTATGGCGACGCCGCGCGCGCAGGAAGCGTATGAAGAGCTGTTCGCCACGCTGGGCGGCAAGCCGGTGCATCACACCCTGGCGATCCACTGGGCGCGGCTGGTCGAACTGCTGTACGCGGCGGAACGGATGCTCGAACTGGTCACCGATCCGGAGATCACCAGCCCGCACGTGCGCACGATCCCGACGGCCACGCCGACCGTGGGCATCGGCACGGTGGAAGCGCCGCGCGGCACGCTGACGCATCATTACGAGACGGACGAGCGCGGCATCATCACGCGCGTCAACCTGATCGTCGGCACGACCAACAATTTCGCGCCGATCACGTACACGATCAAGAAAGCGGCCAGCGCGCTCATCCACGGGGGCAGGGTCGATCAGGGCATCCTCAACCGCGTGGAGATGGCCTTCCGCAGCTATGACCCGTGCTTTAGCTGTGCGACGCATTCGCTGCCCGGCCAGATGCCGCTGGAGGTCACGATCTACGACGCCCATGGTGCGCTGGTCGAGCGGCTGGCGCAGCACACCTGATCAGCGGCGGCCTCACCCCGGATGCGCGCCGTCCGGAGTGAGGCCTGTCATCCGGGAGGCATGACGAGGCATGACGATGAAGACGCTGGTCATCGGCCTGGGCAACCCGATCCTGACCGATGATGCTGCTGGCATCCTGACCGCCCGGCGCGTAGCGGAGGCCCTGCCCGCCGACGCCGATGTCGATGTGCTCGAGCTGTCGGTGGGTGGTATCGCGCTGATGGAACACATGGTGGGGTACGAGCGCGTCATCCTGATCGATGCGCTGTGGACGCCGCCGGATCAGGCCGGGCAGGTGCTCGTCTTCCCCGCGGGCGATCTGAGCGAGACGCTCAATGCACGCAGCACCCACGATGCCGATCTGCCCACCGCGCTGCGCATCGGGCGGGCGCTGGGCGCGCCGCTGCCCGATGCAGCGCAGATCCAGATCGTCGCCATCACGGCCAACCGCGTGCTCGATTTTTGCGAGACCCCGACGCCCGCGGTGGCCGGGGCGATCCCGACCGCCGCCGCCGCTGTGCTCGATCTGCTGGGCCGCACCCACGCGATCGCGAGAGAGGATGAGAGGACATCATGATTTCCCCGGAACTGCTGCGCCGCTTCAAACTGTTCGCCGGGCTGCCGCCGGAGGCGCTGGCCGAGATCGCGCAGTTCTGCGAAGAAGAGGCGCTCGAAGCCGATACCTATCTGTTCGAACAGGGCGATGAGGCCGACGAACTGTATCTGGTGCTCGACGGCGCGGTCGATCTGCTCATGGACATCGACTCCAAGGGGGAGTCGCGCACCGAGATCGAGACCGTGGTCGCGGGCGAAGCGCTCGGCTGGTCGGCGCTGGTTGAACCGCACGAGTACCAATTGAGCGCGGCGGCCGCCACCGAGGTTAAGGTCATCCTGATCGACGCGCCGCGCCTGCGCGACTACCTGGCCGCGCACCCGGATCACGGCTACGTGCTGATGCGGCGCGTCGCCCAGATGATCGGCGAGCGCCTGGGGCACATGCGCACCCGCTTCATCAGCCTGGTGGAGTGAGCGACCGGCGGGCGCGCGGCGGCCTGCCCCGGAAGCGGGTGCGGCCCTCCGCAGTGCCCGCCGGAAAGCCCGCTTCCGGCGCGCGGCGGCCTCACCGGGTGTTCGAACCGTCGTTGAAGATGCCGGTGGGATGGCAGCCGCGGTTGGCCGCCGCCGCGCCGCGCTCCAGATTCTGGAAGTAGCTGGCCAGCGTCGTATCCGGGTTATAGACGACCGCCTCGGCGTAGCCCTGATTGACCAGCGTGGCGTTGACGAACAGATCCCCGACGTAGACGAAACGCAGCAGGCGTCCGTAGCGATCGGTGTTCGATTGATCGCGCGTCAGCGTGACCGTCTGACCGGCCACCAGCGCCCGGTTGGCATCCACAGCGTCCTGATAGCACACCTCGTCCCGTTCTGGCGTGTTGACGCCGATGTAGCGGACGCGGTAGCCCACGTCGCCGATGCGCACCTCGATCGTGTCGCCGTCGATCACGCTGGTGACGACCCCGGTTTCGCCGCGGGACGACGGAGCCTGATAGACGAGCAGCGATCCGCCGCTCTGGCCGTTCTGGCCGGCCCCGCCCCCGGTCGAAGCGGCATCGAGCGTGCAGGCGGTCAGCAGACCCAGACCGGCGGCGATCAGCAGGGCGGTGAACAGCGAACGGAGAGAGCGTATCATCCGGGGCGATCCTTATGCTATGATCGAAGCGACAGACTGTTGTCCAACAAGACTACCATAACTTCGCTCATGGTCGATGAACCGATCTCCCTGACCGATGTGCAGCGCGATGACAGCCCGGCCCGCCGCCGCGATGACGACGCGCTGCGCGCCGATGCCAGCAAGAACCGCCGGCTGCTGCTGCTGACCGCGCAGCGGCTGTTCAGCGAGCGCGGCGTCGATGAGGTCACCATGTCGCAGATCGCCGAGACGGCTGGGGTGGGCAAGGGCACGCTGTACCGGCATTTCCCCAACAAGGCCGAACTGTGCGAGAGGCTGCTCGACGATGAACAGCGCGCGCTCCAGGAACGCACGCTGGCCTACCTGCGCGGGCATCCCGATCCGCGCGCAGCGCTGCGCTGGTTCGTGGGCGAGGCGCTGGCCTTCGTCGAGCGCAATCTGGAGATGCTGACCGTCCACGCGCACACCGCCCCGCTGGAGCACCCCGCTCATCTGTGGTGGCGGCAGACGATCCGCGGTCTGCTCGGCCAGATCCGCCCGGATGCGCCCGCGTCCAACGACTACGATGCCGATGCGCTCTACGTCCTGCTCGATGCGCGCACGGTGCATTTCCAGCGCCAGCGCGGCGCAACCCCGGAGCAGGTGCGCGCCGGTCTGGAGGCGCTGATCGAGCGCCTGCTGTGCCCGCAGTAAACGGACTGTCGTCCATTTCTCATCAACTGCTGATGGATCCCGGTGCGGATGTCGTGCTATCATGGCAGGCGTAAGCGGACTGTAGTCCGTTTTTCTCTGCCGATCATGTCTGACTGCACAACAGAAAGGAAGCGCTCATCCGATGGCGACCTGGACCTTCGACCCGACCCATTCCGCGGCCAATTTCTCCACCCGGCACATGATGATCACCACGGTGCGCGGGTCATTCTCCCGGCTCAGCGGGACGATCGAATACGATCCGGCCAACCCGGCGGCGGCTTCGGTCAGCGCCGAGATCGATGCCGCCAGCATCAACACCGGCGTGGCCGACCGCGATAATCACCTGAAAAGCCCGGATTTCCTCGATGTAGCCAATCATCCGACGATCGCCTTCCGCTCGACGCGCATCGAGCTGACCGGCGAGACCACGGCGAAGATCCACGGCGATCTGACCATCCGCGGCGTGACGCGCCCGGTGGTGCTGGAGGCGGAACTGCTGGGCATGGGCGTCGATCCGTTCGCCAAAGTGGAGAAAGCCGGCTTCAGCGCGCGCACGCGCATCAACCGCGAGGACTGGGGCCTGACGTGGAACATGGCGCTTGAAGCGGGCGGCTGGCTGGTGGGCAAGGAGATCGCCATCGAGCTGGAGGTCGAAGCGGTGAAGGTCGGCGAGGCCGCCCCGGCGTAGACCGGCATCTCAAGCTGAACGAAACAGCAGTGCGGGCGCTCCGAAGAACGCCCGCACTGTCTTTTTCCGGGTTTCAGGCTGACGGACGCCCGTTTAGCGGGGCGCGTTGGTCGGGTTGAGGGTCGTCCCCTCGGTGATGTACAGCGTGCCCGGAACGGTCGCGCCAGAGCTGAACGTGCCGACGTAGATGTTGTACACGCCCGGCCCGGCGTTCGGGATGTCGATCAGCGGGTTGAGGCTGCCGCTGGGGAAGTCGTCATTGCAGAAGAACGAGCCGTTGGGGAGCTGGACGATCATCGTCGAGTCGCCGAGCTGGGTGGCGACGAAAAAGATGCGCAGGTTGGTCGTCATCCCGCTCCACGTCAGCGCGACCTGCGGATTGTCCGGCGAGTAGCCGCGGCAACCCTCGCCGTTGGCGCTGGGCAGGTTGAGCGACATGACATCGATCGGGCCGCCCGCCGTGACCGCCGCCGCATACGGGCTGGGGCTGAAGCCCGCGCTCAGGCTGACCGGGCCAGCGGGCATGACGGTGATCGTGCCAGTCGTGCCGGTCGTGCCGGTCGTGCCGGTGGACGAACCGGTCAGGCCGCCGGTGGTCGTGCCGGTCGTGCCGGTGGATGCACCGATGACCGTCGGGTTGATCGCGCCGGTCGCGCCGGAGGACATCAGCAGCGGTTCAGCCAGGGTGGAGGGGCCGAGCGTGGTATCCGGGGTGATGAACAGATAGCCCGCGTTGAGCGCGGTGCTGCTGAACGAACCGATCCAGATCGCGTATTCGCCTTCAGCCGGGTTGACGATATCCACCACCGGGTTGAGGCCGTCGGCGTCGTCGTTGCAGGCGTAACGGCCATCGGGCATGTTGATGATCAGCGTGGTATCGCCCAGCGAGCTGAAGAAGAAGCGCAGCGTGTTGACCTGGCCGCTCCAGAACACGACCAGATCGGGCTGGCTGGTGGCAAAGCCGCTGCACGCGGAGTCGGTGCGCGAGGCATCCACGCTGCCGCCGCTGACGATGCCCACCACCGCCGGTCTGCCGTCCATCAGGTCGAAAAAGTTCGGGGCGAGGCCGATGATGGCGTAGTTGGGATCATCAGCCGGGTTGAGCGTCTCCGTCTGAGCAAAGGCGAACGCGGTCGGCAGGGCGACCAGCACGGTCATGATGAGGACAAGTAGGGCCAGCTTACGGGTCACGGGCGTTGCTCCTTCAGTCAATGCTTAAAGGATCAGAGCAGCGACGCTGCTGACCTCATCATAACATCAAAATAGACTACGCAAGACCGCCGAAACCGGTACGCGGCAGTAAAAGTTCTGTTTCAGGTTGTAAAAACCTGTAAAGCCGCCCGGCCCGGCGGCCCCGTTCGCCGCCCGCCTCATTCGTAGCGCAGCACGTTGATGACGTTCTCCTGCACCACCGGGCGCGCGCTCAGCAGCGCGGCCACCCAGGCGATGACGACCGATGCGATCACCAGCGCGATCGCGACCGGGGCGGAGTCGCGCGGGATCGGGATGGCCTCGCCCTGGCCGAGCGCGGTCATGATCGCCACGCCCAGGGCCGACAGCCCGATGCCGAGCAGCCCGCCGAGCAGGCCGATCACCGTGTTCTCGATCAGCATCACGCCCAGCACGCGCCGGCTCTTCAACCCGATCGCCTTGAGGATGCCGATCTGCCGCCGCCGTTCCAGCGTCGCCAGCGAGACGGTGTTGGCCATCGTCACCGCCGCCGCCAGCAGCGAGAGCAAGCCGACCAGCGTGGGCAGCGCGGCGAACTGATCGATCAGCCGGCTGAGCAGGCCGTCGATGAACTGGAGATCGAGCGCGATCACCAGCGGATTGGCCGACAGCGCCAGCAGCACCGAGTTCAACTGCTCCGGGCGGACGCGCAGCACGGTGAATGAGAAGCCGCTGTTGGTTGGCAGCGCCTCCGGCGGGACGTAGCCGCTGCCGAAATTGAAGCGCGTGTTCGAACGGGCGATCCCGATCACGGTGAACGTCTCCGGGCGGCCGTTCCGTCCGATCAGCGTGACCTCGCTGCCGACGCGCACGACCGCCGGGCCGAGGCTCCCATCGGGCGCGATCGTGGCGAAGGGCAGGGTGAAATCTTCCGTCACCACCAGCACGCGCCGCCCGCGATCCTCCGGCTGGAGATCGCGCCCCTCGATCAGGTTGAGCGGGGTCGGCGCGCCGCTGGTCTCGCGCACCTGGAGCTGCACCCGCTGGAACTGCCGCGGCGGGCGTCCGGTCGGCGGATCGAACGGGAAATTGAACGTCACCGGGCGGCCGTCGATCGACTGAAGCTGGGCATCCGCAAGGGTGACCACCGTCGTCGCTTCGATGCCGTCGAGGTTCTGAAGCTGGAGGTTGAGCAGCCCCTGCCCGACGCCCTGGCTGATCAGGCTGAGCACCGGGAAGACGAGCACGTTGCCGCCCAGATTCTGCGTGATCTGGAACTGGAGCAGCTCGCGCGTGCCCGCGCCGACGAAGCTGATGCTGCTGAGCGCGAACATGCCGGCGCTGAGCGCCAGCAGCGTGGTCGCGGTGCGGATGCGCCGCGCCGTCAGGCTGCGCAGCGCCAGCCGCAGATCGACGCTGCCGAAGGCGGGCAGTTTGCCGACCAGCCAGACCAGCACCCACAGCACCCCGATCAGGACGCCGAGGATCAGCAGGGTGAGCGCGACGCCGATCATGCCGACGATGACGCTGCCCAGGATGCCCCCGGCCACGCCGCCGATCACGACCACGACCAGCAGCAGCGCGATCGCCGAATGCAGGCAGCCCGCCGCCGGGATGACGGTCTCGTTGGGCCGCAGGATGGCCGCCGGGCGCACCCGGTTGGCCGTCAGGATCGGCAGCACGCCGAACACCAGCGTCACGATCAGCCCCAGGCCCATGCCGTAGGCGATCGCCTCCGGGTAGAGCCGCCATGTCAGCCGCTGCTGCAAGAACGCCTCACCGTACTGGTTGACCAGCCCGCTGAGGCCGACGCCGATCAGGCAGCCGACGGCGCTGCCGATCAGGCCGAGCAGGAAGGCTTCGGACAGGAAGAGCGCCGCCACCTGCCCCCCCTTGAGGCCGAACGTCTTGAGCGCCGCGATCTCCGTCGTGCGCCGGCCCACCAGCACCAGCATCGTGTTGATGATGCCGACCCCGCCGATCAGCAGCGCGCCCAGCCCCATGATGACGATGAACCGCCCGATCACATCGGCCACGAACGTATTGCGCGCCAGCACATCATCGACCGTGGTGATGAAACCGCGCACCCCGGCCCGCTGCAGCGCCAGCACGGCATTGAGCCGGCGCTGTTCATCCGCCGGATCGCGAAAGCTGATCCCGATCGTGTTCGGCGTCGGCTCCAGGCCCAGCACGTCAGCCTGAGCGACGTTGAAGTAAGCGAACCCGAAAAAGGCGGCGAACAGATCCTCAAAGCTGGACTCGGTCTCGGTCGGGACGATGCCGCGCACGATGAACGGCTCCTCCGTCCCGCTCACGCGGACGGTATCGCCCACGGCGATCCCCTGCTGATCGGCCAGATTGCGGCTGATGACGACGTCGCGATCGGTCTGGAACAGATCGCGCAGCGGCACGCCCGGCGGATCGAGGGCGACGATCGTCCCGGTTCCCAGCGCCGCATCGGTCGGGAAGGTCTGCGGATCGATCAGGAAGGCGCTGACGAACTGCGGCCGCCCGGCGCTGACGGCATCGACGCGCGTGACCTGGAAGTTCGACAGCCGTCGGTAGACATCGACGACCGCGTTGTTGGCATCAGCCCACGCGCGCACCGCCTGGATCTCGGCGGGCGTGAAGCCGTCCTCATCGACATCGGTGAAACCGGCGAACGGGTTCAGGCGATCCTTGTCGATGCGGATATCGCCGTGGTTGGTGGCGCGCGTGCTGGCGATCAGCGTATCGCCGATGGCCAGCCCCAGCGAGCGCAGGGCGACGACGGTGGCCACCCCGGCGGCGATGCAGAAGACGGCGAACGTCGTCCAGCGGGCGCTGCGGCGCAGGTTGCGCCAGGCATAACGCAGGTAAAAAACGGTACGGCTGAACATGCAGTGTGCCTGTCTGTTTGTGATCGTCGGTCAATGCATGAATAGGTACGATCGGCGCGGCGGCCGGGTTTCAGCGCGCAAACCGGCCAGCGCGGCATCGGCTGGCCGGCCAGAGGGATCGATAGCGTCGTGGATACCGGTCGCGGGCAGGCCGCTCAGGGGATGATGCCCAGTTCGCGCGCCTCATCGTAGCTGAGCGGGCCGCGCCCCCCGCGCGAGTCGTTGGCCAGCTCCGCCAGTTTGTTCGGGTCGAACAGCTCATCGAGCGCCGCCGGGTCGATCGAGGCCAGCGTCAGCTCATCCAGCAGCGACGGATCGAGATCGGCGATCGGCTCCAGCGCGATCGGCTCCGGCATGACGACCGCCGGATGTTCGCCGGTCAGTTCTTCTGCGCGGGCCAGGATGACCGGCTCGACCGGCTCTTCCTGCGGCTCCTCGTACTGATGATGACGGCGCATCTCTTCCGGCGGGGCCGCGCGATTTTCGAGCTGGTACGCGGCGCTGCCCAGCAGCGTGATCAGGTCTTCTGCGCCGCGCCGCCCGTAGCGCGTCACGCCGCCCATCTGACGCGAACCGGTATGCCCGTCGAAGACCAGGCTCATGAAGTGGTGCAGTCCGACGGCCAGGACGAAGACATCGTAGGTGTCCCCGTCATAGATCGTCATCGTCGTGATGTTGCCGCCCACGATCTTGCCCATCTCGATCGTGGCCAGCACGCCGGGCAGCAGCGCCTCGCTCAGCCGCGCCCGGTCGATGTAGCCGACTGCGCCGCGTTCGATCAGGACGCGGCCGGTGCGTTCGTACAGCAGCACGGCTTTGGCGTTGACGTCCTGCAGCACCCGGTCGCAGATCCGTTCAGCGGCGTTGAGATCGATGCGCGGCGGATCGCCCAGATCGACCAGCAGCTCTGTGCCGCCCCCGGTGACCGGCGGATCATACGCGTCGAAGATGTCCTTGCCATCCAGCCCGGCCAGCAAAACGCGCATGAACTGATGGATATCTACCGGGCGGTGCAGATAGACGAACGGCGACTGCGCGCGCGTCTCCGCGTCCATTTCCACCGGGTCGTCCACATCGGCCAGCAGGATGATGGCCGTCTCCGGGCTGATCTGGTGGGCGCGCAGGGCCAGCTCGAACCCTCTGACGTCGTCATCGGTCTTGAAGGCCGCCACCAGCACCCGGCAGTCGCCCCGTCCGATTTCGAGCAGCGCCTGATTTCCGGTTGGGACGTCAACCTGAACGGCTGTCCGATCGGTCAGATCGAGCACGGAACGGACGATGCGCGCGACGGTGCGCGACGGATCGACGGTGATGATACGGGGTAGCGAGGCCATGATTCCTCATCCGGTTACACGGGCGATCAGTTCAGACTGCGAAGCCTGACGAACAGGTCAAACAGGCGGCATGGAGCGCAGCGATACAGACGCGGGCAGTCGATCGGCATCGATAGGGTCACATGCCAGCACTACGCATTATAGACGAGATCGCCAGCGCCGGAGTATAAAGAAGAATCTTGCAAACCGGTACTTTCGGTTACTCCGGTGACGACTGCGCCGTCAGCAGGCGAAGGCGAACCCGCCGTGCAGCGCACCGCGCAGCGCGAACTGGCATCCCCGATGGCGGGAGTGGGCGCGCAGCAGCGCTTCATCGCTGCTGATGAGCGCCCGGGCCACCCCGATCAGCGCCTGAAGGAACTGGCGCAGCGGCGCTTCCCATGCGATCGCGTCATCCGCTGCAAGCTGAACCTGCTGTTCGGCGCGCTGGCGCACGCGCTCCCAGGCGCGCTGCTGCTGCGCGCGCGTCGGGGGCGGCCCGGCGGCCAGCGCGCGGCTGATGCATTCGTCCAGCGCGTTATCCGAGAACACTGGCGTAGCCATGGGCACTCCCGCTGCTCAGATCCGGGTCGAACACGCGGAACGCATCGCCCAGGCGGCGGCGCAGATTCTCGCGCGCGTAATGCAGCCGGCTCTTGACCGTGCCCAGCGGGAGATCGAGCACTTCAGCGATCTCTTCCAGGCTCAGGCCGGTCAGGTAATGCAGCACGATGACGACGCGCTGCTGAACGTTCAGATCGCGGATCGCGCCGCGGACGATGGCCTGCACCTCGCTGAATTCCGCCTGATGATCGGGGGCGCAGGTGGGCGGGCTGATGATCTGATCGACCAGATCTTCCAGCGAGATGCGCCGCTTCTGCCGGCGCGAGACCCAGGTATAGCTCAGGTTGACGGTGACGCGGTACAGCCACGGCGGCAGCGGCAGCGCGGTGTCGATCCGGTGCGCGTACTGGTGCAGCCGCAGGAAGACATCCTGGGCGATATCCTCGGCGGCGGCGCTGTCGCGCGTGATGCCGGCGGCGGTGCGGTAGATCTGGGGGTAGTAGCGGTCGAACAGGACGCCCAGGGCGTCGAAATCGCTGCTTCGCAGCCGTTCGACCAGCGCGGCGTCCGTGAGCTGGCGCAGGGCCTCATCGCCTGCGTTCGCGGTCGATCGGTCTGCCGGGGAGGTATCAGTCAAATTGTGCATTGTCGTCGTTGACCATTTATTTTTTTGACTCAATTGTACCGGGTTTGCTGTCCGTTTTGACCTGCGCCCGGCAGCCGGTGAAGCCCGGCGATCACTGTATCAAATCCTGATTTAATTACCAGATAAAAAATCGACCGAAAATGGGGGCAGTTCACTGGTGATTGCGCAGGCGGCGATCAGGGTATGTTACAGCCGGGAACGTGCGCCCCAAAAATGACGGCGGGGCCGCTAAGGCATCCACATCTGAATGAAGGTCACGCTGTCGATCCACTCGTCGTTGACCGCCATCTCCCAGTGGAAATGCGGCCCGCTGACGCGGCCTGTATCGCCGACCGTGCCGATCACCTGGCCTTTGACGACATCCTGTCCGCGGGTGACGTGCGTCGTCGATAGGTGCGCGTAGCCGGAATAGATCCCATAGCCGTGGTCGATCATGACGTAATCGCCGCGGATATCGAGATATCCGGCGAAAATCACGCGCCCGGCGGCGGAGGCCAGCACCGGCTGACCGAGCGTGGTGCGGATATCCCAGCCCGTGTGCCGGGTGGACAGCGTGCTGTTGAAAATGCGAAATGCCCCGAACGGTGAAGTCAGCGCGGAGAGGATCGGCAGTTGGAAGCCGGTCTCGTCCCAGCGGCGTTCCGGCGTCACCGGGTCGTACAGGCTGGCCAGCCGCGCCAGTTCGGTGCGCTCGGTCTCGGCATCCAGCAGATAGACGCGATCCGGCGGCACGGTGACGTTCTGCGTGATGAATCCGCCGAGCACGATCGGGATGGTCGTCGTCAGGCTGGCGCGCGTCCCATCGGCGAAGACGCCGTAGACGATCAGCTCGGCATTCGGGCCGGTGCGCTGCTCCATCCCCGCGGACAGGATGCCCCAGAAGCCGGTCAGCGTCGGGTCGCTCGGGTCGGGCAGGGTGTAGAACTCGATCAGGTCGTCATTGAGGAAGCGCGCGCGCACTTCCGTCAGCGGCGATCCCGCCGCGTTCTGCCCGTAGACGCGCACCAGGCGCGTTTCGCCCTGCGGCAGATTTTGCAGGAACAGCTCCAGCGTCAGCCCGTCGGCGGTGAGCACGTTCGACGGGAGCGGGCGCGGCTCGCGGGTGGGCAGCGGCGCGGGCGTGGTCACCGGGTCGAGGCCGCCGCCGGTCGGGTCACTCTGCGCGTGGACGGTCAGCGCCAGCAGGGCCAGCGCGGCGGCGGTGATGAACAGGAAGATCAGTTTACGCATGGGCAGAAATCACGTGCTTGCAGGTGGACGAACGCCGCCAGTATAACAGAAAATTGACATCCTAAATCGGGCTAGTGGACAAACGCCGGGCAGCACGGGCCGGAGCGCACGATCCAGCCCTGGCCTCGCTCAGACATTCGTCAGCGCGGCAGTTCGGCCCAAGAGCGATGAGCGTCATGCGTTCTGCTTCGGTCTCTGGCCGATCGCCTGTTCACACAGTGTGCACGTGGAGCGCATTGGTCTCCATCGCAGTGACGACCTGCCTGCCTGATGGGTGAAAGGCGGCGGCCAGCGCCGGTTCGTCGATGTCCCGCGCGTGACTGCCGTTATAGAGCCGCCAGCGATCGCGGTTGTAGTGGAGCGCAGCGACGTTGGCATCAACCGGGCTGAAGCACAGGAAATCCCCGCCTTTGCCCAGCTCGTATTGAAAGCGTTTAACCCGGTGGCCGGTGCTGGTGTTGAGGACTGACCGTTGACTCGGACTGTCCGAGATCACCAACAGTCGATGCGGATCGCAAAACTGGATGTACGTGTCGGCGAAGCGGGCGACCTCGAATTCGAAGACGTGCTCAATGCGATCGCCGCCAGTGAGTCGGTAGCAGTTCCCCCACGCCGCGTCGTGACCGTGCATGTCAAACCAGAAGGCGATCGCCAGCAGCGAGCCATCAGCGGACAGATCCCAGGTGTCGATGCATGCATGTTCATGCGCGTCTAGGGTGATGCGGCGCGGAGGCGCATCGACGAGGGCGTCGTGTAGGATCAGCGTCAGACGTTCCTGTCGGATCAGTGTGCGCTGCTTGACGCTGTAGCTGTCCGGCGCGATCGCCGACCGGTCGATGGGGGCGCCGCTGTCGCTGTCCCAGGCACTGATGACCTTCGTCTCCCAGTTCTCGGTCAGGAAGGTGCGGCCATCCCGCGCATGGCCGACGAAGCGACCGGGATGCTGGCGCACGAACTGCTGTTCACGCCAGATGCGCACTGCTGTGGGCCTGATGTGAAACAAATAGCGGCCATCGTCGCTGAATGAGAGGGCGTGCTGTCTGCTCATGATATGACTCCTGTCTGCGCATCTCCGGTGCGACCTGGGCGCAGTGAAACTCATCCACACCCAGTATAGGCCTGTTTATATCTGGTTGCCTGCGTACGCCGGATCGGATACTGTTGGGGCATCACACGCTGTGCGTCGAAATCGGGAGAAATGCGGATGGATGCCGGGAGGATCGCCGCCTTTGCGGCCTTTCTCGTTATCTTTGTCAGTTGGCTGCTGCCTACCAACTGGATCACCAACACCTGAGCGGCGCGGGCACTGATCAACGAGCGCATGTTCGCCTACCGCGTGCGTATCTTCCTTAGCAACCTGCTCATCATCCTGGTCGTGACTTCCACGCTGACCAATGCGCTGAGCTGGCTGCTGGGCGCGGTCACTCGGCTGCACTCGCATGAGCTCATCAAGACCGGCGTCTACGCGCTCGAAGTGATGAACCGCCGCCTGTTCAAAACAGTTGATCTTTGCCATCCTGATCTTCCTGTATCCTGCCTGTGGCATCGTCTACTCCACCAGCGATCTGGCCAACAGTCAGTACGTCATCACCCTCTACCAGCTTACGCTGCTGGCCTTCATCCTGTCGATGGCGTCGGAACGCATTTGGCTTCAGATCGCCGCATCGATCGGCGTCACGATCTGAGGTGTGCCCCAGTCGGTCATGACTTTGCCACAGGCTGAGGGTATGCAATCGTGCTAGGGTGTGTCCGCAAACTCGGTTAAAATGGGTGGATGACCAAACGACATGAATTAACCGACGCGCAGTGGGAGAAAATAAAACCGCT
>DAOUBU010000106.1:0-3744 GCA_034432395.1 Anaerolineae bacterium | reverse complement strand
GGCGATCGCCCTGCTCACCCGGCGGGCGCTGGCCGGCTGGCTGCGCGATCTGCGCGCGCTGATCGGGGCGATCCGCCCGCGCGGGCGCTGGGAGTGGCTGGGTGCGCTGCTGGCCGCCGCCGCGCTGACGTCCGCTTTTTTCACCGCCGCCGCCCCGCCCGTCCACTGGGACGCGCTGACGTATCACCTGGTCGGCATCCAGCGCGCCATCGCCAGCGGTCGCATCAGCGCCCATGCGGATAACTTCTACCTGGGCTTCCCGGAGAACGTCGAGATGATCTTCGGCCTGGCGGTCGGCCTGTTCGGGCGCTTCACCGCCGCCGCGTTCGTCCATTACGGCTTCGGGCTGATCGGCGCGCTGGCGACGGCGGGTGTCGCCGCGCGCTATCTGGGCCGACGCGGCGGCTGGACGGCGCTGGCGCTGCTGTTCAGCGCCTACAATTTCGCCCTGCTCTTCGGCTGGCCATACGTCGATCTGGGGGCGTTCGCCTACGGCGCGCTGCTGCTGATCGCGGCCTCGCGCTGGCGCGATACCGGCGGGCGCGGCTGGCTGATCGTCATGGGCACGGCGGTCGGGCTGGCGCTGGGGGTCAAGTACACGGCGGGGGCCATCGGCGCGTCCGCGCTGGCGGTGGCGCTGCTGTGGCGTCCGCGTCAGATCGTCGCGAACGGGCTGATCCTCGTGCTGACCGCCGCGCTGGTCTATCTGCCGTGGGCGATCAAAGGGCTGACGCTGTACGGCAACCCGATCTACCCGCTGATCTTCAACGGGCTGGAATGGGACGCCGGGCGCGCCGCGCTGTTCAGCTTCAACGAGCGCAGCCTGCTCCGTTCCGGGGAATGGTGGCACATCCCGATCCTGCCGATCGCGGCGACGGTGTTCGGGCGCGACCTGACCGGTGGCTACGGTTTCACGGCGGGGATGTGGCTGCTCACGCTGTGGATGGCGCTGCCGCTGGTGCTGTTCGCGCTCGATGCGCGCGCCCGCGCCCTGGGACGGCTGGCTGTCGCCCTGCTCGTCCCCGTCATCGCTTTCTGGGGCGTCCTGAGCGCCTACAGCGTCGTCGGCCAGCAGATCCGGCTGATGCTGGTGGCGCTGTCGTTCTGCGCCGTCGGCGGGGCGGTGGTGTTCCACGGGCTGGAGCGCTTCCCGATCAGGCCGATCAACATCAACTGGATGATCCGCATCCTGTTCGCCATCAGCGCCGGGGTGACCCTGGTGGCGCTGACGCGCGAGACGCTGCGCGATCAGGCCGTGTCCTACGCCGTCGGCCTGACCGATGAGACCGGCTACCGCTACGCCAACCTGGGAACCTACGTGACGATGATTGAGCGGCTGGCCGAATTCCCGCCGGGGACGCAGGTGCGCTTCGTGTTCGAACCGCGCGCGTTCGACTGCCCGGCGCACATCACCTGCATCGGCGATCTGGTGCTGGATCTCTGGTCACGTCCGCAGGCGGCGGGCGTCCCGCTGGAAGCGATGCTGGCCGCCTACCGTGCCGCCGGCGATGATTACTGGCTGGTGTTTGAGTCCGGGCACAGGGCCTTCATGGAAGTCTCGCAGCGCCCCGCCATCGACGCGGCGCTGCCCGCCGCACTCGACCGGTATTTCGTCCCGGTGTGGACAGACGGTTTCAGCTACACGATCTATACCTGGAAATGAACGACGAGTTCACGGGGGCACGACATGTCCGAGTCGACACTGTGGTTTCTGCTGGCGATCTGCGGGCTGGCGACGCTGCTGATCGGCCTGGCGATCTTCCTGTTCGTCGCGGTGACGCGCCTGAGCGGGCGCGGCCTGCTCGGCTTCATGAATTTCCTGGTCGGGCGGGCCAACGATCAGCAGTTCGATCAGATCGCGGAAAACGAACTGGCGCAGGCTCCGCAGCCGGATTTTGAGGCCATCGCCCGCGCGAAATCGTTCGATGAAGCCCTGCGCGCCCGCCAGGGGACGCCGCCCGGCCAGCCGTTCAGCGCCAGCAGCGCGCCGTCGGCCAGCCGGTTCAACCCCGGCTTCCCGACCGGCCCGGCCAGCGCGCCGCCCGCCACGCCCCGGCTGGACAGCCTGCCGCCGATCGAAACGCCAGATCTGCGGCCCCGGCGCAGCAGCCGCGCTGAGGACGATGCGGTCGGCGCATTCCTCGACGAATGAGCGCGGCGGCGCAAACTCAGGCGGCGAGCGCGTCCGCCAGCATGAGCCACATCTCGGCCAGCGCATCCGCCGGGACGCCGCCCCGGTAGCGGCGGCGCTGCGGCCAGGCGTCGATCGTGCGCGCGCGGTACTCCGGGCCGATGTGGTCGCGCAGCCAGCGCTCATAACCGGCGATCCAGCGCAGGGCATCCCCCAGAAGCGCCCGCACCGATCGGTCAGCGCCGTCGGCGGACGGCGCGGCTGGCAGCGGCAGATCATCCGCCGTCCAGGCCTGTGGAACGGGTTCGACGCGCGGCGTCCAGGCCAGACGCAGCCGGTCGCGGCTGATGAACAGGCTGCCGTGGCCGGGAGCCGCCACCCAGATCCCCCAGCCCCACAGCGTGATCGACCGCCCGTCGGCATCCACCTGCGTATAAGCGCTGTGAAAGCGCGGCTCCGGGGAGGGTCGGCGCTCCAGCCCATAGACGCAGAGCAGGTTGCCCGCCGGATGGCGCACATCGCACCCCAGACACCACATCTGCTCGTCGATGAGCGCCGGGCCGAGGCGCAGCAGCGCATCCGGCAGATCGAGCGGGCGGATCGTCGGGCGGCGGTTTCGCGGCTGTTTCATCGGCCCGCTCCGTCACATCCAGTCGGCGAAGGGATCGGGCAGGCGGCGCCAGGCCCTGGGGCCGCGCGCCAGTTCCTCATCGGTGAGCAGACAGGCATCGAGCGCATCCCAGACCGCCGTTCGATTGAGATCGACGCCGATGATGACGATCTCCTGCCGTCGATCGCCGTAATCCCCCTCGAACGAGGCCTGAATCTCGGCCAGCAGCGCCGGATCGTCCGGCCACTCGTCCCGCGGGGTGACCGCCCACCAGTCACCGCCGTATTCGAGCGAGACCGCGCCGCCCGCCTGCGACCAGACGCCGACCTGATTGTGGCGCGTCGCCAGCCAGACGAACCCCTTGGAGCGCAGCACGCCATCGAGCCGGTCGCTTTCCAGCAGATCCATCAGGCGCTGGGGGTGGAAGGGCCGGCGCGCCCGGAAGACGAAGCTGCTCACGCCGTATTCTTCCGTCTCCGGGGTGTGCGGTTCGCCAGAGAGCCATTCCGCAAACGTCGAAGCGCGGTTGAAGTCGAAACGCCCGGTGTTGAGCAGCAGCGCCGGATCGACCTGGCCGTATTCGACGGGCACGATCTGCGCGCTGCCGTTGAGCCGTCGCAGCAGCGCCTCGATCCGTCCCCGTTCTGCCGGCGTGACACGGTCGATCTTGTTCAGGATGATGACATCGGCGAACTCGATCTGATCGATGAGCAGATCGACGATCGTGCGCTCATCGTCAGCGGTCGTGCCGATGCCGCGTTCGGCCAGTGTATCGATCGAGTCGAGTTCCCGGAGGATGGCCCCCGCATCGACGACGGTGGCCATCGTATCGAGCCGGGCGATCGACGACAGCCCGGCATCCGTATCGCTGAGCGGAAAAGTGAACGTCTCGGCCACGGGCAGCGGCTCGGCGATGCCGGTCGACTCGATCAGCAGATAGTCGAAGCGGCCCTCGCGCGCCAGCCGCGTCACCTCGTGCAGCAGATCGTCCCGCAGCGTGCAG
>DAOUBU010000105.1:0-24753 GCA_034432395.1 Anaerolineae bacterium | reverse complement strand
CTTCGGCGAAGTGGGCGCTGAATTCGTCGGCAAGCGCATCCTCGCCCCGATCAGGCTGGGCGATCAGACGCTGGGCGTGCTCTACATGGGGCGCAGCATACACCGCGCCGACATCGATGAGCGCGATGTCCAGCTCGCCAGCACGCTGGCCGCCCAGGTGGCCGTGACGCTGGAAAATCAGCGCCTGTTCCGCGCGGCGGAAAGCGAACGCGAGCGTCTGCGCACCATCCTGGAGACGCTGCCCACCGGCGTGCTCGTGTTCGATGCCGCCACCCTGCGCCCGATCCAGGCCAATCAACAGGCGGAGCGGCTGCTGGGCCGCCCGATCGACTACGAGCGCCCGTTCGATGTGGCGGATTACGGCATCTACCGCACCGGGCGCACCGAGCTGTATCCGGTGGAAGAGCTGCCGATCCTGGCGGCCGCCCGCTACGGTCAGCGCGTCAGCGCGGACGACATCGCGGTTGGCGCGGATACCACGCTGATGACCGATCTGCTCGTCAATGCCGCGCCGATCACCGATGAGCAGGGCACTGTCACCGCCATCGTCGCCGCCTTTGAAGACATCACCGCCCTGCGCAGCCTGGAGAAGACGCTCCAGATCAACCTGCGCGACTCGATCGCCCTGTACGAAGCCACGCGCGCGCTTTCGGAAGCGCAGGACACCGATGACGTCCTCGAAGAATTGATCGCGCGTCTGGCCGAGCAGGAGCCGAGCGATGCCCTGATCGTGCTGCTCGATGAAGAGGGCGGCGGCGCGCAGATCGCCCGCGCGCTCAGCGGGCGGCGCGGCCCCTACGATCTGCCCGACGAACTGCTCGATGCCGCCGAAAGCCACTTCGTCGATCAGATCGAACTGGCCCCGCACCTGCTGGAGGCCCCGGCGGCGCTGGAGGCGCTGCGGGCGCGCGGGATCGCCGCCTACATCTCGATCCCGCTGCGCGCGCGCGCCGGCGTGCCGGGCGGCTGGGTGCTGATGACCTTCAGCCAGCCGCAGGTCTTCACGCCGGAACGCGAGCAGTTCCTCTCCACGCTCAGCGATGCCGCCGCCGTCGCCATCGACAACCGCCGCCTGTTCCGCAGCACCAACCGCGCCCTGGAAGAGACGGCGGCGCTGTACCGCGCCACCAACGCCATCAACCGCGCCAGCGATCTGGACGAACTGGCGCAGTCGCTCCAGTCCGCGCTGGAGACGCTCAAGCCCGATATCTACGCCGCGGTGCTGGAGACGGCCAGCGGCATGCGCGTCCTGTTCAACGTCGATCTGGACGGCGATCCGCTGCTGGTCGATGTGCTGCTCGCCCGGCATCACCTGCTCGAACGCAATTACAGCACCTTCATCGACGATCTGCGCACGGTCGATCAGCCGACGCCGTTCGAAGTCGAACTGCTGCTGAGCGGGACGATCCGCGCGATCGGCCTGGTGCAGATGCGCTCCGGCGATCGGCTGCGCGGCGCGATCCTCGTCGGCTATCATGCGCCGCACCGCTTCACCAGCGGCGATGCCCGCTACCTCAACGCGCTGGCGGATGCCGCCAGCGTGGTGGCCAACAACATCCTGCTGCTCGAACAGGTGCAGCGCACGCTGCAGGAGACCTCGATCCTCTACAACGCCACGCGCGATCTCGCCAACGCGGAGGGCTACGACCAGATCCTGACCGCCATCGTCAACCACCTGCCGCCGGAGATGGTCAGCACGGGGATGCTGGCGCTGCTCAACACCAGCCGCTGGGACAGCGCCGATGCCGCCGTCACCATCGCGGCGATGCACCGGCGCGACGGCGCGGTCGGCCTGGATCTGAACGGCGTCACGCTGTACCGGGAGCAGTTCCCCGCCTGGGATCTGCTGGCCTCGCCCGAGGTGATCGCGATCGGCGATATCGAGACCGAGGAGACGATCGACGAAGCGCAGCGCGCCGGCATCCTCACGCTGGAGCTGCGTTCGCTGGTGATCGTGCCGCTGCGCGTCAGCACCGGGCCGCTGGGCGCGGTCGTCTTCGGCAGTGCCGAACCCTACGTCTTCACCGAACGCGAGCGCCGCATTTTCGCCACGTTCGCCGAACAGGCCTCGCTGCGCTTGCAGGCGTCGCGCCTGCTGGCCCAGACCGAGCGCCGCGCCCGTCAGCTCGCCACCTCGGCGCAGGTCGGCCAGATCGCCAGCTCGATCCTCGAACTGGATGAACTGCTGCCGCGCATCGTCGATATCATCCGCGAGGCCTTCAATTACGACCACACGCAGATCTTCCTGATGGATGAGGATGATGAGTGGGCCGTCCTGCGCGCCAGCACCGGCGAAGCGGGCCGCAAGCTGCTCAGCATCAATCACCGGCTGCAAAAAGGATCGGCCTCGGTCATCGGCCAGGTGACGGCCACCGGCCAGCCCACCATCGCCGCGGATACCGCCGACGCGCGCGTCGTCCACCGGCCCAACCCGTACCTGCCGAACAAGCGCTCGGAAATGGCCATCCCGCTCATCCTCAAAGGCCGGGTCGTCGGCGCGCTCGACGTGCAGTCGAACAAGCCCAACGCCTTCGACGATGATGACGTCGCCGCGCTGACCACGCTGGCCGCGCAGATCGCCGTCGCCATCGACAACGCCTCGCTCTTCCGGGACAGCGTGAAGCGTGCCAACGAGATGTCTTTCCTGTTCACCGTGACGGATGCCGCGGCCAGCGCCGCCACAGTGACCGAGGCGCTGCAAAAAGTCGCCGATCAACTGCGCCAGTCGTTGAATTCGGCCAGCGTCTCGATCTACCTGCCGGTGGAATACATGGATAAGGATGAGAACATCATCCCGTTCCTCAAACCGGTCGCGCTGTCCGGCCCGGAGCGCTCGCTGGCCGAACTGGAAGCGATCAACTTGCACCAGGCGCAGGCCAGCCTGATTGCCAGCGCGGCCAGCACCCGCCGCCCGCTGATCCTGCGCAACCTTCAGGACGAACCGCGCTACCGACCGGTCACGCCTGAGGCGCGTTCGGCCATCATCGTGCCGCTGGTCTCCGGCGCGAGCCTGGTCGGCGTGATCGCGGCGGAGAGCCACAATCCGTCGGCTTACGACAACGACACGCTGACCCTGCTGCTGACGCTCTCCGGCACGCTGTCCGCCATCGTGCAGAACCAGGAACTGCTGGAACAGGTGCAGAAGCAGAACGAGGCGCTGCGCGAACTCGACCGCCTGAAGAGCGACTTCCTGGCCAACATGTCGCACGAGCTGCGCACGCCGCTCAACTCGATCATCGGCTTCAGCCGCATCATCCTGAAAGGCATCGACGGCCCGCTGACCGAGATGCAGGAACAGGATCTCTCGACGATCTACAACTCCGGCCTGCATCTGCTCAACCTGATCAACGACATCCTCGACCAGGCCAAGATCGCCGCCGGCAAGATGGATCTCCAGCTCGATTACTTCGAGATGAAGCACGTCATCGACGGCGTGCGCTCGATCGGCATCGGTCTGGTCAAGGACAAGCCGATCGACATCCACGTCGAGATCGCCCCCGGCCTGCCCAAAGCCTACGGTGATGAATTCCGCACGCGCCAGGTGCTGCTCAACCTGATCTCGAACGCGGCCAAGTTCACCCGTGAGGGTTCGATCACCATCCGCGCCTACCCGACCACGCATGAGGATGGCCGCGCGATGCTGCGCGTCGATGTCACCGATACCGGTATCGGGATCGCCGAAAAGGACATCCCGCTCCTGTTCGAGGCCTTCCGCCAGGTGGACTCGTCGCTGACGCGCACGGCGGGCGGCACCGGCCTGGGCCTGCCGATCGCCAAATCGCTGATCGAGATGATGAGCGGTGAGATGCGGGTGGAGTCGCAGGTCAACGTCGGTTCGACCTTCAGCGTGCTGCTGCCGCTGGAACCTGCGGCCCCGGCGGGCCGCCCGGGCACGGATCAGCTTCGCGAGCAGGGCACAATGGAGCCGGAAGCCCCCGCCCAGCTCGAGCCGCAGCCGCGCGGAACCGGCCTGCTCAGCGATACGCCGTCCGCCGCCGCGGTGGCCGCCGCCGACGCCAGCAAGGAAGATACCGGCATCATCCCGCGCAATCAGCGCCCAGCCCGGACGACGGAGGTCTACCTGACGCGCCCGCCGATGCCGGTCAAACGGCAGATCCTGCTCATCGAAGACAATATCGACATGGTCGATCAGTTCCGCCGCAACCTCCAGCGCGAGGGGTTCGATATCTTCGCCGCGTCGATCCCGCTCGAGGCCGAGGCGATGGCCTCCGGCCTGCACCCCACGCTCATCATCATGGATGTCAATTTCGCCAACGGAACCGGCTGGAGCATCCTCGAACGCCTCAAACAGCGCGAGGACACCGTCGATATCCCGGTGATCGTGGTCTCGCTCAACGATGACTACGAGCGCATGCGCGCCCTGGATGTGTTCGCCTACATCCAGCGCCCGTTCACGCCGGAGGAGCTGATCAAAGCCGTGCAGGAGGCCGAACGCGCCAGCCGGGTGGAGCGCATCCTGATCATCGACGACGATCCGATCGCCGCCCGCCTGATGGAGCAGATCATCGGCGCCCAGGGCACGTACCGCGTCTTCACCGCGCGCAGCGGCATGGAGGGCATCGCCATGGTGGCCCGGCGACGGCCCAGCCTGGTGCTGCTCGACCTGCGTATGCCGGATATGGACGGTTTCGACGTCATCCAGGAACTGCGCGCCAACCCGGAGACGACCAACATCCCGATCCTGGTCGTCACCGGCGAAGCGTCGCTGACGGCGGAAGAGCGCGAGCGGCTCACCGATCTGCGCGTCATCTACAAGACCGAATTCGACGATGAGCGCGTCCGCCCGCTGCTGGACAGCATCCGCGGCGAGCTGCAAAGCCAGCCCACCAGCGGAGATTGACCGGCGCATCAAGCGACGATCAGGCACGGCGTCGATCGCCGTGACGGCACTTCAGGGGGCGGCAGCGCCCCCTGTTTGTGTTCCGCAGCCGCCCCCGCGCAGGCCGAAAGCCCCGACGCCGCTTCCGCACGTGAGACAGGATAAAGGCTGCCAGCGATGCGCTGTCATATGTTGAGTTATCTTTAATTGTTTAAGATCTTGATCGATCTGCTATGACAACGCGATAATTACGAAAGGTTATATTTCGTTCGTGTGCAGTCATCGCAAAGGACGGTACCGTGAAAACCTATTCACACCCGCTCTACGAGATGGACTGGATCGTGGAGGGGCGGCTCTGCTACTGGAAATTGTGGGGCGAATTCAGTAGCAGTGACATGGTCGCCTGGGATGCGGATGTCGTGGAGATGCTGGATCGCCTGCCCGACGACGTCGCCTTCTGCAACGGCATCTATGACCTGAGCGATCTGGGCAGGATGGCGTCACTGCGGGAGTTTCTCGCGCTGAAATCCCGCGGTCACCCTAAAGTCGGCTGGACGCTCGTCATCGGCGCGATCGACCCGATCCAGCGCTTCATCCTGTCGGCGGCCACCCAGGTCGCGCGGATGCGCACGCGCTTCGTCGCCTCGCTGGATGAGGCCGTCGAGCTGCTGCGCTCGGTCGATCCGACGCTGCCCGCGCTCGATGTTGAGCAGGCGCGGGCGGTCGCGGCGGCGGTCGATGCCCGCACCGCACCGCGGCGCGCCAGCGTCTGAAGCGCGCCTCGAACGATGCGACTCGCGCACGGCATCGATCGCCGTGACGGCACTTCAGGGGGCGGCGGCGCCCCCTGTTTGTTTTTCGCAACCGAACTTTAATGGATCGAGACGGCGATCATCAAAATATAATGATTACAGATGATTACGAAGCGCTCATGCGCAAGCATGAGAAGCCCTCAGGCGCAAGCATGAGAAGCCCTCAGGCGCAAGCCTGAGAAAGGACGGCGCGGTGAAAACCTACTCACACCGGCTTTACGAGATGGACTGGATCGTGGAGGGGCGGGTCACCTACTGGAAGTACTGGGGCGATTACACCCATGACGATCTGGTCGCCTGGGATGCCGATGCCGTGGACATGCTGGAGCATCTGCCCGACGACGTCGTCTTCTGCCACGCCATCTACGACATGACCGAGATCCGCAAAATGGCCCCGCTGCGGGATTATCTCGCGCTGGAGGCGCGCAAACATCCCAAAGTCGGCTGGACGCTCATCATCGGCTCGCTCGGCCCGGTGCAGCGCTTCATCCTGTCAGCGGCCACCCAGGCGATGCAGGTGCGCACGCGCTTCGTCGCCTCGCTGGACGAGGCCATCGAGCTGCTGCGCTCGGTCGATGCGACGCTGGCCGCGCTCGATAGCGAGCAGGCGCGGGCGGTCGCGGCGGCGGTCGATGCCCGCACCGCGGCGCAGCGCGCCAGCGTCTGAGGCGCGCGCGTCAGCCGGGCAGGGGATGGGGCAGCGGCGCGCCCGTCACCCCGGCGATCAGGTTTGCGGCGGCGATCTGCGCCATGCGTTCGCGCGCGCCGATCGAGGCGCTGCCGATGTGCGGCAGGACGATGACATTGGGCAGCGTCAGCAGCGGATCATCCGCCGGCAGCGGTTCAGGATCGGTGACGTCCAGTCCGGCGGCGGCGATCACGCCGTCGCGCAGCGCGGCGTACAGCGCCGCCTGATCGACCACCGGGCCGCGCGCGGTGTTGATCAAAATCGCGCTCGGCTTCATCAGCGCCAGCGTCTCGCGGTTGATCAGCCCGCGCGTCGTCGGCGTCAGCGGCACATGCAGCGAGACAAAATCGGACTGGCGCAGCAGATCGGGTAGATCGACGCGCTGCGCCCCGACGCTGGCCGCGTCGGCATCCGTCAGGCCCGGCCCATAGGCCAGGATGCGCATGGCGAAGCCGGACGCGCGCCGCGCCACCGCCCGCCCGATGCGCCCCAGCCCGATGATGCCCAGCGTCGCCCCGGCCACATCCGCGCCGAGCAGCGTGCGCGGCCCCCACGTGCGCCACCGCCCCGCTTTGACGTACTCCGCCGCTTCGACGATACGCCGCGCGGTCGCCAGCAGCAGCGCGAACGCCAGATCGGCGGTCGCATCGGTCAGCACGCCGGGCGTGTGGCCGATCGCGATGCCGCGCTGGCGCGCCGCCGCCACGTCGATATTGTCCACGCCCACCGCCATCTGGCTGATGACGCGGAGCTGCGGCCCGACCGCGTCCATGAACGCCGCGTCGATGCGATCGGTCACCAGCGTCAGCACGCCCAGCTTGCCCCGGCTGCGTTCGACGAGACGCTCATACGGCGGCGGCAGCTCGTCCGGCCAGACGTCGGCCTCACACGCTTCCACGATGCGCGCCATCCCGCTGTCCGGGATGCGCCGGGTGACGAAAACGGCGGGTTTCATCGATCTGCTCTCCCTGGTACGGCCCGGATGATACCGCGGGCGGGCGCGGCCTCCTACAAAAAAGCCGACCGGGCATCTTTTCCTACGATTTCCCTACCTGTGACTCAAGTACGCTGTTCACCGATGCCGATCGGAATATGCTGAAAATGAAGATCGTTTCGTCCGTCGAGTGCCGTCGATGAGGGTGGATATGCCGATCAGCCGACGCCAGTTTCTGACCCTGTTCACGCCGTCGGGCGCAGCGCGCCCGTCCGCCAGCTTTGACCCCGACCTGCACCTGCTCAATCGCATCAGCTACGGCGCGCAACCGGACGATCTGGCCCGCCTGCGCGCGATCGGCGCCTCCGCCTATCTGGAAGAGCAGCTCGATCCGGAGCGCATCGACGACTCGGCGCTGGACGAGCGCCTGCGCCAGACCCTGCCGATCCTGTTCATGAGCCGCCAGGACGTTTACGAACTCGACTTCGGCGAGCGGGCCGAGCGGGCGCTGCGCGACGGCTTCCTGCTGCGCGCCACCCACAGCCGCCGCCAGTTGTACGAGCGCATGGTCGAATTCTGGCTCGATCACTTCAACATCCCGGCGGAGGGCTACGCCCAGGATCTGGTCGCCATGCAGCGCGACGTCATCCGCCGCCATGCGCTGGGCAAATTTCGCGATCTGGTGTTCGGCACGGCGCGCAGCCCGGCCATGCTCTACTACCTCGACAATCAATCCAGCAGTGCCGAACATCCCAACGAGAACTACGCCCGCGAACTGCTCGAACTGCACACGCTGGGCGTCAGTGGTGGCTATACGGAACGCGATGTCCGCGAGGCGGCCCGCGCCCTGACCGGCTGGCGCGTCCACGATGGCGTGGCGGACGGCTTCTTCTTCGACCGCAGCGTGCACGACTTCGAACCCAAACAGGTGCTGGGGCGGGCGCTCCCCGCCGGGCGCGGCATCGAGGATGGCCTGCACGTCCTCGACCTGGCCGTGCACCACCCGGCCACGCCGCGCTTCATCTGCCGCAAACTGTGCGTCCGTTTCGTCTCCGACACGCCGCCGGATGATCTGGTGGAGAGCGCGGCGCAGGTCTGGGAAGCGCACGACGGGGCGATCGTCCCGGTGCTGCGCCACATCCTGACCAGCGATGCCTTCCGCGCCTCCGCCGGGATGAAGCTGCGCCGCCCGCTGGAATTTTTCGTCGCCGCCGCGCGCGCCACCGGGGCGGTCTACCGCGACCCGTGGCAGCTCACCGAGACGCTCAATACGCTGGGACAGCCGCCGTTCGGCTGGGCGCCGCCCGATGGCTACCCGGACGTGGCATCGGCCTGGATGGCCGCCGGGCTGATGCTCGAACGCTGGAACGTCGCCATCGCCATGACGCACACCGCCTACAGCGAGCAGTACAGCGGGATCGACACCGCCATCCGTCAGCGCGTGGGCACGCCCGACTCCGTGGGCGAGCTGATCGACCGCGTCGCGGAGCAGGTCTTCGGCGCGCCGCTGCCCGCGGCGATGCGCACCCCCTTCCTCACTTTCATGGAGACCCCGGACGACGCCCCGGTCACCCCGCTGCTCATGGCGGATAAGTTCGGGATGCTTTACGGGCTGATGCTGGCCTCGCCGTATTTCCAGTGGCATTGATCGCATTTTGAGAGCACCACGGAGGATCCCCATGGCACTTCCCCACCGCAACTGCACGGCCTGCCGCCTCAAGCAGTGCCGCACCCGGGCGATCGAAGCGATCAAGGCGCTGCAGCGCCGGGCGGCCCGTCCTGGCGGCGCGATCGCGCGCGCAGCCGCCCCGGTCGAACCGCAGGAAGCCGGCCTCTCCCGGCGCACCTTCCTCAAAGGGATGGCCGGCGCCGCCGCCATCGGCGTGAGCCGCTCGTTCTTCCCCGACTGGATGCCCCGCCTGGCCTTCCGTCCGCTGGAAGCCCAGATCAGCGGCGCGCCCGGCGATGTGCTGGTGGTCATCTTCCTGCGCGGCGGCATCGACGGCCTGAGCGCCATCGTGCCGCACGGGGAAGGAGCGCCCTATTACGACAGCCGTCCGACGCTGGGCGTGCGCGATTTCATCGATCTCGACGGCTTCTTCGGGCTGCACCCGGCCCTCGAACCGCTGCTGGCGATCTATCAGCAGGGGGATCTCGGCATCGTCCACGCCACCGGGTCGATCGACCCGTCGCGGTCGCACTTCGACGCCATGCAGTTCATGGAGTACGGCATCCCGGGCAGCCGCAGCGCCTCCAGCGGCTGGATCGGGCGGCATCTTGAAGCGGCGGCGTGGGCCAACGAGTCGCCGTTCCGGGCGGTCGGCATGGGCGCGATCGTGCCGTCGTCGCTGCGCGGGCAGGTCCCGCCGCTGGCGCTGCGCTCGATCGCCAGCTTCCACCTCCAGGGCCGGATGGATCAGCTTGATGCCGCCCGCGCCGCGCTGGCCTCGCTCTACAGCACAGCCGCCCCGGCGGATGCGCTGGGAACCCAGGCGCGGCTGGTCTTCGACACCATCGATCTGCTCGAGACGCTCAACGCCGAGGCGTACATCCCGGCCCACGGCGCGGTTTACCCCGACGACGACGAGGGCTTCGGCATGGGGCTGCGCCAGGTCGCGCAGCTCATCAAGGCCGATGTCGGTCTGGAGGTGGCGGCGGTCGATCTGGGCGGGTGGGATACGCACGAAGAGCAGGGCGCGAACGGCGGCTACTTCAGCCAGCACCTGAGCATCCTCGCGCGTGGGCTGGCCGCCTTCTACGCCGACCTGCGCGACGATATGGGGCGCATCACCGTGGTCACGATGAGCGAGTTTGGCCGCCGGGTGGAGGAGAACGCCAGCGCCGGAACCGATCACGGGCACGGCAACTTCATGCTGCTGCTGGGCGGCGGCGTGCAGGGCGGGCGCGTCGTGGCCGACTGGCCCACGCTCCACCCCGATCGGCTGAACGACGGCGATCTGGCGATCACCATCGACTACCGCGACGTGCTGAGCGAGGTGCTGCGTCACCGCGTCGGCGCGACCGCGTTCGATCACATCTTCCCCGGCTTCACCCCCAGCCCGCGCGGGCTGGTCATCCCCCGTACCTGAGCGAGAAACAGGAGCGCACCCCGATGAAACATCTGCTGATCATCCCGCTGCTGCTGGCCGCGCTGCTGGCCTTCAGCCCGGCGCACGCGCAGAAGGAACGCGAGGAAGACATCGAACAAGCGCTGATCGCCATCGTCGCCTCGCAGCCGCCCTTCCGGGACTGGCTGGCGGGCTATCCCAACTGGATCGGCCAGGGCAATGACGACGACGGGGATGGCATCTGGTACGTCGAATTCTACAGCGCGGAATGGGAAGAATGGCTCGGCTGGGCCGGCATCGACCGCGCCACGGGGATGATCACCGAGTCGTTCATCCCCGCGCCGCTGAGCGATGACGAGTACGCGCGCCAGCTCGAAGCCGCGTATGCCTACGCCCTGAGCGATCGCGAAGTGCTGGCCTGGCTCGACAATCAGCCCGACCGTTGGGAGATGTGGGAATTCTTCAACCGCTTCGACCGCGTCTGGGAGCTGAACTTCTACTGGGGCATCCGCACCGTCATGGTGCTGATCTCGTTCGATGAAGACACCGACCAGATCTACATCGACGGCATCTACGACCGCAACGCGCTGGATGAGCAGGAAGCGCAGGACGCGGCGCGCGATCGGGCGGTGGAGCTGGCCTACAGCGCGTCGGAGATCTGGCCCGCGCTGGATGGCGTGGACGACTGGACGACCTACGTCGAGTGGCAGTCCGACGCAGTATGGAGCGTCAGCTTTGTGGCCGGCGGACGCGCGCGCGCGTTCGTGCTGGTCGATCTGGACGCGCAGTCGATCCTGGAAGTGCGCGTGCGCTAGCCGCGCGCTGCCCGCGCGGCGGGCGTGGCGGGGGCGGGCGCTGGCAATTCGCCCGCCTCCGTGGTATTTTGGGGACGCCGTTCGTCTACATCGACTGTGCCCGATCACCCGATGATCCCCAGACGCCTCGTCCTGACCAACTTCCTGGCTTACCGCAATCCCGGTGAGATCCGCTTCGATGGCATTCACCTGGCCTGCCTGACCGGGCCGAACGGCGCGGGCAAATCGTCCCTGCTCGACGCCATCACCTGGGCGCTGTGGGGCGCGGCCCGCGCCCGGCGCGATGACGACCTGATCCACCTCGGCCAGACCGACATGCAGGTCGAGTTCGATTTCGAACAGGAAGGCGTGATCTACAAGGTCGTGCGCAAGCGGGCGCGCGGCGGCGGCGGGACGCTGCGGCTGGCCGCCCGGCTGGAGGACGGCTGGAACGAGATCGGCGAGGCGACGATGCGCGCCACGCAGGAGAAGATCAACCGCCTGCTGCGCCTCGAATATGAGACCTTCGTCGACTCGGCTTTTCTCCAGCAGGGCAAAGCCGACTCGTTCACGACCAAGACCCCTAGAGAGCGCAAGCAGACCCTGAGCGACATCCTGGGGCTGGATCGGTGGGCGCAGTACGAGACCGAGGTCAAGGAGCGCATCAAGAAGCTGGACGATGAGGCCAGCACCATCCGCGGCAGCCTGCGCGAGCTGGAGCAGGAGATCGCCCGCGAACCCGCCTATCAACGCGAGCTGCAGGAGGCGCTGCAAACCCAGGCTGAGGCCGAACATGCCTACGCTCTGGCCGCCGAACAGTTGAAGCGCGTCGAGGAGGCCGTCAACCAGTTGAAGGAAGCCAACGAGCGCAAAGCCGCCGTTGAGCGCCGCCTGAGCGACCTCCAGCGCGATCGGCAGCAGATCGCCGCTGATCTGGAGCGGCTGGACGGGCGCATCGCCGAGCAGCAGGCCATCATCGCCGCGCGCGCCGAGATCGAAGCCGGCTATCAGGCCCTGCAGCAGGCCCGCAGCGCCGATGAGGAACTGGCCGATAAGCTCCGCCTGCTGGGCGGGATGAACGAACAGATCAATCAGCTCCGGGCCGATCTGGCGCGCATCCGCGCCGATCTGGAGGGGGAGGCGCGGGCGCATCAGGCCGCGCTGGACGAACTCCAGCGCAAGATCGACGCCGCCCGGCCTGACGAGTATCAGGCGACCGTGGACGAGATCGACCGGCTGGCCCCGGCGGAGCAGGAGCTGAACGCGCTCAGCGCCCGGCTGGAAGCGCTGGCCGAAGAGCAGACCCGCCTGAACACGATCAACCGGGCGCTCGATATCGAAATGAGGGAGATGAAAGATCGTATCGAGCGGCTCGAACGCGCCGATGGCAGCGCGCTGTGCCCGCTGTGCGGCCAGCCGCTGACCGAGGAACACCGGCTGACGCTGCTCGACGATCTGCAAACGCAGGGCAAGCAGAAGGGCGATGCCTACCGCGACAACGCCGCACGCATTCAGGCGATCGCTGCCGAGGTCAAGGCGGCGAACCAGACGCGCAAGCAGCTTGAAGCCGATCTCCGCCGCGCCAATCAGCTTCGCGAGCGCGCCAGCGCCCTCAGGCAGGGGCTGGACGACGCCGCGGCGGCCAGCGTGCGCCGCACGGCGATCGAGGCGCAGCGCGCTGCCATCCTGGCGCAGCTTGACGCCGAGAGTTACGGGGCGGAACTGCGCGAACGCATCGCCCGGGCCGAGGCGGAACGCGACGCGCTCGGCTATGATGAGCACCGCCACGCCGACTCGCGCCAGAAGCTCAAAACCTACAGCCAGTACAGCGATCGCTATACCCGGCTCATGCTGGCGCTGGACAACCTGCCCGGCGATGAACAGATGCGCGCCGGCCTGCTGGAACGCCGTCAGCGCCTCGATCAGGCCGAGGCCGTCGATCGCGCCGACTTGGAGACGCTGACCGCCGCCATCGCCGAGCTGAACGTGCGCGCGGCGGAGTTCTACCAGCGCCGCCAGGAGATGCAGACGTTCCACACCCGGCGCATGCAGGCCGAGCAGAAGGTCGGCGCGGTCAGGCAGATGCTCGCCGCGGTGGAGCAGGCCCGCCTGCGCACAGAGCAGCTCCAGGCCGATTTAGAGACGCTGGCGGAGCAGCGCGCGGTCTACGCCGAACTGCAAAAAGCCTTCAGCAAGAACGGCGTCCCCGCCATGATCATCGAGGCCGCCATCCCCGAACTGGAGAGCGGGGCCAACCGCCTGCTCGCGCGGATGACCGATGGACGGATGCGCGTCACGCTGCCGACGCAGCGCGAAAAAGTCACCGGCGGCGTGGCCGAAACGCTCGATATCGTCATCAGCGATGAACTGGGCCAGCGCAGTTACGAGCTGTACAGCGGCGGCGAAGCCTTCCGCATCAATTTCGCGCTGCGCGTCGCCCTGTCGCAGATGCTGGCGCGCCGGGCCGGGGCGCACCTGCGCACCCTGTTCATCGATGAAGGCTTCGGCACGCAGGACGACGACGGGCGCACCAAACTGATCGAGGCGATCACGGCGGTGCGCGACGATTTCGATCTGATCCTGGCCATCACCCACATCGACGAGCTGCGCGACTCGTTCCCCGTCCACATCCAGGTGGAAAAAAGCCGCGATGGCAGCCGCGTCAGCATCCGCTGACGGCGTTAGCATCTGCTGACGGGGGGCGCTCCGTCGAAAAGCAGCGGCCCCTGCCGAAGCAGGGGCCGCTGTGCTGCCATGGATGGAGCGAATGCGATTTACAGCGCGTTGACGATGTTCGAGAAGATGTTGCCGATGGCCGGGCCGAGCAGCGACAGGATGACGATCACGACGACGGCGACCAGCACCAGGATGAGCGCGTACTCAACCAAACCCTGACCCTCTTCACGCGGCATGTAGATCATGACAGAACCCTCCATCGGGTGATAAAAGGACAACCATCTTTACTATATTCACAAATGCAGCCCCCGTCAATTGTTTAGTACCAAATTGCTATCATCTAAATCAACTTAATTTTAATGCTTCGTCATGTTTTTTGCGGATGAATTCAACCTGACCGCGTCATGCTTTTGACAACTCATTAGCGCGGGCTTAAAATTCTGCTTCGGTAGACAGGGGATGATGTTTAAAAAAGCCTTGTTTTTTTCCACAGTCAGTCAGCCTGGCCTGACCGTCATGCAGGCCGCCGGCGCTTTTACGCCGATGAGACGGCCTTTCGCCGGTGCAGGCGGATTGAAAACTGATCGCCGATTACGACGGAGAATGTATTGATGAAAGAGTACCTCACCGAACAACTGCGCAATGTGGTCATCGTCGGGCATCAGGGGGCGGGCAAGACGTCCCTGGTCGAGGCGATGCTGTTCAACACGGGCGCGATCACCCGCATGGGCCGGATCGAGGAGAAGAACACCGTATCGGACTGGGACGAGGAAGAGAAAGAGCGTGGCCTGTCCCTGTCCACCTCGCTCATCCCGCTGGAGTTCAACGACCTCAAGATCAACCTGCTCGACACGCCCGGCTACACCGATTTTCAGGGCGAGGTCAAAAACGCCATTCGCGTGGCCGACTCGGTGCTGGTCGTGGTCGATGCCGTCTCCGGCGTGGAAGTGGGCACGGAGCTGGCCTGGCAGTACGCCGAGGTCTACCAGCAGCCGATCATCGTCACCATCAACAAGATGGATCGCGAGAACGCCAACTTCGAGCGCACGCTGGAGAGCCTGCGCGCCGCCTTCCCCGATTACAAATTCATCCCGGTCATGCTGCCGATCGGGGCCGAGGCGTCGTTCAAGGGCGTCATCAACCTGGTGACGATGAAAGCCTACTACGACATCGGCAAGGATCGCAGCGATCTGCCGGCGGAATACGCCGATGCGGCGCAGGCGGCGCACATGCAGCTCGTCGAGGCCGCCGCGGAAGCGGACGACCACCTGATCGAGAAGTACTTCGCCGAGGGCGACCTGACGGCGGAAGAGATCCGCGACGGCATGCGCAAGGCCGCCAAGGATGCGTACCTGAAGACGGTTCCGGTCTTCGTCACCAGCGGGGCCAAGAACATCGGCACGTACCCGCTGATGGAAGCGTTCGCCGTCTACGTCGCCCCGCCCAGCGAACGGCGCGTCCGCGCGCAGTTCCCCGATGGCAGCGTCGATTTCCTCTATGCCCCCCAGTCGGACAGCGGCCCGCTGGCGGCCTACAACTTCAAGAGCATCACCGATCGCTTCGTCGGCACGCTCAACTACTTCCGCATCTTCAGCGGGTCGATCCAGGCCAACCAGTCGGTCTACAACGCCACGCGCGGCGCGGACGAGCGCTTCGGCTCGCTGATGACGATGCGCGGCAAAGAGCAGATCCCGGTCACGATCCTGCACGCGGGCGATATCGGCGTGGTGGCCAAGCTTCAGCACACGCACACCGGCGATGCGCTGACCACGCGCGAACAGCCCTACCAGGTGACGCGCCCGGACTTCCCCGATCCGCTGTACGCCGTCGCGCTGCAGCCCAAAACCCAGGCCGACAGCGCCAAGATGGGGCAGGTGCTGACCGGCCTGTGCGCGAGCGACCCGACGCTGCGCTGGCGGCAGGATCCCGATGTGCACCAGACGATCCTGGAAGGCATGGGCGAAATGCACATTGCCGTCGCCATCAGCCGGGCGGAGAAGTTCGGCGTCAGCATGATCATCGAGCCGCCCAAAGTGCCCTACCGCGAGGCGATCACCAAACAGGGGACGGCCACCTACCGCCACAAGAAGCAGACCGGCGGCGCGGGCCAGTTCGGCGAGGTTTCGCTGCGCGTCGAGCCGAACCCCGGCAAAGGGTATGAATTTGGCTGGGAGGTCTTCGGCGGGGCGATCAGCCAGTCGTTCGCCAGCAGCATCGACAAGGGCATCCAATCGGTGCTGGCCCAGGGCGTGATCGCGGGCTACCCGATCAGCGACGTCAAAGTCGTGGTGACCGATGGCAAAGAGCACCCGGTCGATTCCAAGCCGATCGCTTTCGAGATCGCCGGGCGCGAGGCCTTCAAAGAAGCGTTCCAGGCCGCCGGGCCGATGCTGCTCGAGCCGATCATGGACGTGCAGATCATCGTGCCTGAGGTGATGATGGGCGATATCCTCAGCGATCTCAACAGCCGCCGGGCGCGCGTGCAGGGCATGGACACCGTCGGTTCCAAGAGCGTGGTCACCGCCCAGGTTCCGCTGGCGGAGATGCTGCGCTACGGCAACGATCTGCGTTCCATGACCGGCGGACGCGGCATCTACACCATGAAATACAGCCGGCACGATCTGGTCCCGGCCCATCTGGCCGCCCCGATCATCGCCGCGCACAAGGCCGAAGCGGCGAAGGAATAGTCTCGCATTGCTGTCCGCGGGGCGGCCCGGCAGCGCCGCCCCGCTCTGGCTGTCCCTCAGCCGCGCAGACCGCGATCGCGCAGATGCAGCGGCAGCAGATAGCAGGCCCCGGTCAGCCGGCGCGCGTTCGCCACGACGTAATCGATCCCCGCCGCCAGCCGCGCCGCCGGATCGGCCGCTCTGGCCGGGGCGGGCGGCAGCCACCGCCCCCGGTCGCGCACGATGTACAGCGGGGCCGCTTCCGGCAGGCCGGCCAGCCGGCGCGCCTCCTCCGCCGCCGCCCATAGATCGCCCAGCGTATCGATCAGGCCGTGCTCCAGCGCCTGCTCGCCCGTCCACACCCGGCCCCCGCCGACGGCATCGACCGCCTCCGGCGTCATGCTGCGCGACCGGGCGACGCGCGCCACGAACTGGCGGTAATGATGTTCCACGCTGGCGCGGATCTGCGCGCGCTGGGCCGGGGTGAACGGCGCATCCTCGCTGAAGATGGCGGCATTGGCCCCGCGCAGCCGTTCGACGCTGTTGACGCCCAGCCGCGTCTTGAGATCGCCCAGCACCGGTTTGGCCGTCACCACGCCGATCGCCCCGGTGATCGTCCCCGGCTGGGCGAAGATACGCCGGCCCACCGTGGCCACCAGGTAGCCGCCGCTGGCCGCCGCCCCGTTCATGGCGATCACCACCGGGCGCTGCGCCGCCAGCGCTTCCAGCGCGCGGGTCATCGCCTCGGCGGCGATCACCGCGCCGCCGCCGCTGTCGATGAAGACGATCACCGCCGCCGCCCGCTCATCCCGCAGCAGGGCGCGCGCCTGGCGCACGATGGTGCGATCGCCGGCGCGATCGCCGCCGATGAAGGGGAGATCGAACGGCAGATCGATCGGGGGCGACCCGCTGTCGCCCGGGATCATCAGCCCGCTGATCGGCAGCACCGCCACATAACGCCCGTCGGATGCGGCGGGGCGGGCGGGCAGACGCAGCCGCCGTCGGGCTTCATGCCAGTCGAGGAGGTGCTCCGCCTGCAAGTACCCTGGCAGATCGTCCTCGTACGCCACCCCGTCGATGTAACCGGCCTCCAGCGCCGCCTGATCGGTGTACGGCGCGCCGTCGATCAGCGCGCGGACGGCGTCCTCGCTCAGGCCGCGCCCCGCCGCGATCCCGCTGACGATCTGCCGATAGCGCGAATCGAGCAGCCAGTTGAGCTGGGCCTCCCCCTCTGGCGAGAGATCGCTGCGGCTGAAGGCATCGAACGCGCCTTTGAACGGAGAGATCGCCACCACGTCGAGCGCCGCACCCACCCGATCGAGCGCGTCCTTGAGGAAGACCGCCGACGTGCGCAGGCCGGTGGTCAGCAGTTCGCCGCCAGGCTGCAGCAGGATCGCATCCGCGGCGCTGGCGATGAAGTAGCTGGCGGTATCGAGCATCTGCGCATGGACGATCGCGCGCTTGCCGCTCGCGCGCAGCCGGGCGATCAGGCCGCGCAGCGTTTGCAGATCGGCCAGGGACAGGGCCGCACCGTCCAGGTGCAGCACCACGCCGCGCGGGCGCGGATCGGCGGCGATCTGGTCGAAGAGGGCGCGCAGTTCCCACAGGCTGAGCGGGGCAGGCCCCTGCAGACGCTGCGCGATCCACGAGCGCCGCGCCGGCAGCGCGCTCACAGCCGCGGGCAGATCGATGCGGATATAGTCGATCGGCGCGCGCTGGCGCAGCCGGTTGCGCAGGCCGCGCAGCCCCCGGCGCAGCCCGGCCAGCGGATTGAGCCAGTTCGGCAGGCGCACCGACACGCGCCGCCGCTTAACTTGCGATCCGGTGGAAGCATAAAGTCGCATACATCAATCCTCATAACAATCGGTTACAATGCCTGTTGAGAGCTGGATCGACAGCGCCAGCTTCTTCACTGTACGCATAAAATACCCGCTCCAGCATGAGAAGTTCGATGCCGTCGAATGAACCCTTCCAACGCGCCGCCCGCATTCTGGTTGACCCCCCCCCGACGGTGATCGATCCGGACGAACGCGACCGAGTCCGGACGCTGTGCACGATCGTCCTGTTGATCCTCGTGATGACGATCGCGACCATTGCGATCGCCGCGGCGGCTGGCCACCCGCTGCCCGTGCTCATCGGCGGCGCGGGCCTGCTGACGGGGGGATACGCGCTCATCCACGCCGGTCGCCTGGGCGCCGGGGTCACGCTGATCCTGGTGACCCTGTTCGCCATCCCGCCATTGCAGTGGCTGCCGCTGGGGCATGACCGCGTCGGCGAGATGATGTACCTCATGGCGTTCTCCGTGGCCAACATCCTGCTGGCCTATTTCTGGTACGGGCTGCGCGCCGCGGCGCTGCTGATCGTCCTGGCGCTGCTGGGGGCGCTGGTGCTCTCCTCCGGGACGTTCATCTTCACCCTGAACACCGCCACCATGATCCTGTTCGCCGTCATCGTGGTCGCGATCGCGTTCGCCATGCGCCAGCATGATCGGGAACAGATCGCGCGCGTCATCGCCGCGCTGCGCCTGAGCGAGCAGCGCTACCGCGCCATCGTCGATGCCCAGGAGGAGAAGATCGTCCGGCTGGATGCGCACACCGGCGCGATCACGTTCGCCAACGACGCCTACTGTCGCTACCACGACCTGAAGTATGAGGAGATCGTCGGTCAGCGGCTGGTCGATATCCTGCCGCCCGAACATGCCGAACGGGTGCGCGGGTATTTCGCCCGCCTGCAGGAGACCGGCGGCTACCTGGAGCATGTCGATCACGTCCAGACGCGCGACGGCCGCTGGATCTGGCTCAGGTGGACGGATCGCCCGATCTACGATGATGCCGGGAACATCGTCGAGTATCAATCGGTGGCGCAGGATATCACCGCCTTCCGCGAGGCGGAAGCGGCGCTGCGCCTGACCGAGCAGCGTTACCAGGCGCTGCTGGAGAGCAAGAGCGAGGTCATCAGCCGCTGGACGCCGGATCAGACGATCACCTATGTCAACGACGCCTACTGTCGCTATCTGGGGCTGCCGGCGGAGGCGGTCATCGGCAGGAACCTCAAGGATCTGGCCGATCCGCGCGAGCGCGACTTCCTCGATACCTACATGCAGCAGATCCGCGCCGGGGCCGGGCCATACGTCCACGAGACGCCGTTCTACAGCCGCGACGGAACCGTGTACTGGATGCAGTGGCACGATTACCCGATCTACGACGAGCAGGGCCGCGTCATCGAATATCAGTCGTTCGGGCGCGATGTCACCGAGCGCCGCCGGGCGGAAGAGGCGCTGCGCCTGAGCGAGGCCTACTACCGCGCCGTCGTCGAGACGCAGCGCGAGGTGATCTGCCGCTGGAAGCCGGATACCACGCTCACCTTCGTCAACGATGCCTACTGCAAGCTGCACGACCTCCCGCGCGAGGAGCTGCTCGGCCAGCGGGTGCTCGATCGCATTCAGGAGCCGGAGCGGACGCGCGTCGCCCAGATCGTGGCCGATCTGGTCGCAGGTAAGCCCCCACGGACGTATGAGAACCGCTTCGTCGATGGGCACGGGGTCGAGCGCTGGATGCAGTGGGACGACCGCCCGATCTACAACGAACAGGGCGAGATCGTCGAGTTTCAGACTGTCGGGCGCGATATCAGCGAGCTGAAACGCACCCTGGACGCCCTGCACGAATCCAGACAGCGTCTGGAGGCGCTGGTCAACAACGTCAACGCCATCGTCTGGGAGATCGACGCCGAAACGCGCCAGACCTATTTCATTAGCGCCAGCGTCGAGCGCATTCTGGGCTACACGACCGCTCAGATCAAAGCGGATCCGTACTTCTGGCGCAGCCGGATCTACGACGAAGACCGCGATCGCGTCGTCATGGCGACGCGCGATCACTTCCTGCACGGCACGAGTTACGCCGTCGAATACCGCATGTGGACGGCGGACGAACGCCTGATCTGGCTGCGCGATATCGGCGCGGTCTTCACCGAGCCGGATCGACCGGCCATCGTGCGCGGCGTCTCGGTCGATATCACCGCCGATAAAGCGGCGCAGCAGGCGGAGGCGGAGGCTCGCGCGTTCGCCGAGGCGCTGCGCGATGCCATCTCGGCGGTCAGCAGCTCGCTCGATCTGGATGAGGTGCTGGCGCGCATCCTCGATCAGGTCGGGCGGGTGCTGCCCAACGTCGGCAGCGATATCGTCCTGATCGACGGTGAGCACGCCTATATCGCCAGGGCCGTCGGCTATGACCGGTATGGCGAGGATCAGGTCGTCCTGAAGTTCCGCCCGCGCCTTGACGAGATCCCGAATTTCCGGATGATGAAGCAGACGGGGCAGCCGCGCGTCGTCTACGATGCCCACCGCGATCCCCTCTGGGTTCCGGAATCGGATGGCATGGGCCGCTGGAAGCGATCGTATGTTGGCGCGCCGATCCGCCTCGAAGACGAGGTGATCGGGTTCATCAACGTCAACAGTGACCGCCCGGGGGCTTATACCTCGGCGGATGGCGCGCGCCTGGCCGCGTTCGCCGATCAGGTGGCCATCGCCATTCGCAACGCGCGCCTGTATGCCGATGTGCGGCAGGATGCGACCCGGCTCGACCGTCAGGTGCGCGAGCGCACCGAAGAGCTGCGCCTGGAGCGCGAGCGCCTGCGCGCCATCCTCGACGGCACGGGCGAGGGGATCCTGTACGCCGAGGGTGACCGGGTGCGCTTCGTCAACGCCGCGCTGTGCACGCTGACCGGCTACCCGCCCGATGAGCTGATCGACCGCCCGCCGGAGCAGTTGTTCACGCCGGATGCCCACTACACCGAGCTGATCGACCGCCTGAACACGTTCGGCGCGGGGCGCGAAGTCATCTGGCGCAGCATCGAGGCGGTGGTCAGGCGCAAAGACGGCACGACTTTTGATGCCGGGCTGACGCTCTCGGTCATCGCCCCCGATCCCGCCGCCGCACCCCGCTCGGTGACGATCGTGCGCGACATCAGCCAGGACAAGCGCCTCCAGCAGCAGCGTTCCGCCTTTGTCGCCCACGCCTCGCACGAGCTGCGCACGCCGCTGACCAACATCAAGACGCGGCTGTATCTGCTGCAAAAAACGCCGGAGCGGCTCGCTGAACATGTCCGGGTGCTGGAGTCGGTCACCGACTGGATGCAGCGCCTGATCGAAGATCTGCTCGACCTGACGCGCTTCGAGCGCGGCGCGCAGCCGCTGCAGATGCAGATCATGCCGGTGTGCGCCGCCGTGCAGGCCGTACTGACCACCCAGCTTCAGGAGGCCGAACGCAAAGGGCTGCGCTGCACCTTCGATCAGCCGCCCGACCCGGTCTACGTCCTGGCGGATGAGGAACGCCTGCGCCAGGTCTTCACCAACCTGATCGTCAATGCGATCAACTACACGCCGGCGGGGGGCAGCGTGCGCGTCACGGTCGAGGCCGATCCGGCGGCGCAGCAGGCCGTCATCCGGGTGATCGACACCGGCATCGGCATCGCGCCGGGCGATCAGGAACAGATCTTTCAGCCGTTTTACCGCGTCGTGAGCGAGGTCGAGGGGACGGGGCTGGGCCTGAGCATCGCGCGCACGATCGTCGAGGCGCACGGCGGCACGATCGCGGTGGAGAGCGCACCGGGCAGCGGCAGCACGTTCATCGTCCGGCTGCCGCTGGCCGCGGCAGCGTCATAGGCGCGGGTCAGCGCGCTGCATGCGGAAGACCGCCATCGTCGTGTGGTAGATGCGTTCGTCCACGCCGAGAAACGTCATGCCCACCCGCGCCATCACCCGGCGTGAGGCGGCGTTTTCCGGGTACGCCACGCCCCAGATCGTCTCCAGTCCGTGCACATCGAACCCCCAGGCGAGCGCGGCGCGCACCCCTTCCGTGGCGTAACCCCGGCCCCACCAGCGCTGGCCGAGCGCGTAGGCGATCTCGACGCCCGGCTCGCCATCCGGCATCTCCGCGGCGGGGATCCGGTTCAGGCCGCACTGGCCCATGAAGGCGCCGGTCGCCCTGTCCGTCACCGCCCAGATGCCGAACCCGTGATCGCGGTAGTGGCCGGTGATGAAGTCGATGCGCTCCGGCACCTGATCGCGCGTCCGCGGCGCCCGCCCGACCAGAAAGCGCATGACGACCGGGTCGCCCTGAATTTCGGCGTAGTAGTCGTCGGCATCGGCCTGTGTGAACGGGCGCAGGATCAGCCGCTCGGTGACGAGGGACGGGATCATCGCGCTTCGATGCTAGCCCGGTTGGCGACATACCAGTCGATGGTGCGCTTCAGCCCGTCGCGGAAGCTGGTCGTCGAACGGAAGCCGAAAGCCACCTCGGCGCGGCTGGTATCCAGTTTGCGGCGCGGCTGGCCGTCGGGCTTGCTGGTATCCCACACGACCTCGCCTGCAAAGCCGGTCAGCTCGGCGATCAGGTGCGTCAGATCGCGGATGCTGATCTCATCGCCGCTGCCCAGGTTGACCGGGTCGGGGTCGTTGTAGCGCTCGGTCGCCAGGGCGATGCCCTCGGCGGCATCTTCGACGAACAGGAATTCGCGCGTCGGCGATCCCGTGCCCCAGGCGATCACCTGCCGATCGCCGCGCTCTTTCGCCTCGATGAATTTGCGGATCAGCGCCGGGATGACGTGCGACGTCTTCGGGTCGAAATTGTCCCCCATGCCGTACAGATTGGTCGGCAGCAGGTAGATGGCGTTGAAGCCGTACTGCTGACGGTAGGCCTGCCCCTGCACCAGCAGCATCTTCTTGGCCAGCCCGTAGGGCGCGTTCGTCTCTTCCGGGTAGCCGTCCCACAGCGACTCTTCGCGGAACGGGACGGGGGTGAATTTCGGGTAGGCGCACACCGTGCCGATGGTGACGAACTTCTTCACGCCCAGCTTCCACGCCTCGTGCATCAGGTTGACGCCCATGACCAGGTTGTCGTAGAAGAACTCCGCCGGGCGCTCCCGGTTGGCCCCGATGCCGCCGACCACCGCCGCCATGTGGATGATCACCTCCGGGCGGGTGTCGTTGAGCATGTCGATGACCGCGCCGTGATCGCGCAGATCGTAATCGGCGCTGCGCGGCACAAAGATCTGGCTCGCCCCGCGCCGCTGCAAAGCCTGGACGACGTGGCTGCCCAGAAAGCCCGCGCCGCCGGTGACGACAAACCGCTGCTCCCAGAACGACATCGCTGTGACTCCTTGATCGAATGGGTTTTCCTGCGAGTCTAACTGTCACTCTAACCCGGATCAAGGTGCAGAAATCGTTAAGATTCCGATCGGATCGCTCCAGGAACGCCCGCAATGTCCGCCCTCTGTCGGGGCGCATTGTAGGGGCGCAGCGTGCGGGGCGCAGCACGCTGCGCCCCGACAACGTCCCGAACCGGGTTTCAGCGCACCGGCACAGCGAAGATCTCGCCCTGCACGGTGACCCAGGGCGCGGCGATCCAGCCGACGATCCCCTCGTAGCGCACCTGAAGCCAGCGGCTCTGGCCGGCCTGCACCGTGCGCCCGATCACGGAGGCGGGCGCGCCCCACGGGATCGAACCGATGACCGCGGTGCGCTCGCTGGGCCGCCGGCGGATATTCATCACCGCGCGCGGGATGGCGATCACATTGAGATCGGGCGCGTCGTCGATCTGGTCGAAGATGCTGCCCTGCACCGGCAGGGTGTTGCGATCGACGCTCAACTGAAGGTAGCGCCCGGAGGCCCAGCCCGTGCGCCCGTCGATCAACTGGAGCAGATACCAGTTGTAGATCCCCTCATCCGCGTTGCGCGCCAGCACCGGGTAGCTCGATCCGCCCTGCAGGGTGGTGATGAAGCTCGCGCCGACATACGGGCCGGTGCGCAGCGCCAGCCCGTTGACGCCTCTCACCGTGGCGATCGGGCCGGTGTACACCGTCGGCACAGCGGGGTTGAGCGTCGCGATCGTGCCGCCGCCCCCACCGCCGGGCGGGACAGTCCCACCGGGCGTGGTGACGCTGGTCAGGAACCACTGAAACGACAGCGCCGCCTGGTCGGTGAATTCGACGTATTCGATGGTGAAGCTGTGCGCCCCCGCCGTCAGGTTGAGCGTGAAGCGATCGGTGGTGAGCACGCGGGCGAAGAAGCGGTCGAGCACGAGCACATTGTCGATGAAGACGCGCACGCCGTCATCGGACGAGACGACGAACTCATACGTACCTGCTTGCAGGTTCTGCACGCTGGTGTAGCGGGCGGAGAAGTTGTCGGCGGGGACGGCCGGGTTCGGGCTGCCCGTGCCCCAGGTGAAGTTGATGCCGCCGGGCAGCGTCTCGGTCAGGATCGGCGTGCCGGACAGGG
>DAOUBU010000104.1:0-12077 GCA_034432395.1 Anaerolineae bacterium | reverse complement strand
CGCGCGCCCTGCGCGGGGCCGGCGATACGCTCAACCGGCTCGCGCCGGCGGCGGAGCGGCCAGCCGGGCGCGGCGGTGCGGGATCGCCGATCGCGGTGGGCATCGCCGTGCTCATCCCGATCCTGATCGTGGTCGGCGTGGTCGCGCTGTGGATCAGCGGCACGGGCGAGAGCGAATTCGATCAGTGCCTGCGCGAGGCGCGCACCACCGCCGAAACGGCGCGCGGGGTGGACAGCGCCGACGTCACCGGGATGATCGCCGCCTGGAACGCCGTCACGCTGGTGATCGACCGCTGCGAAGGGCTGCGCGCCGGCGATCCGCAGCTTGCGGCGCTGCGGCGCGAGGCGCGCAGCATCACCGATACCCTGCTCGGCATCAGCCGCCGCCGCACCACCGTGATCGACACCCTGCCCGGCGCCGGTCTGACGCATGTCGTGCTGCAGGGCGAGGATCTGTACGTCCTCGACGATACCAACGACCTGGTCTACCGGCTGACGCTGTCCGGCGATGGCTTCAGCGTCGTACCGGGGACGCGCCAGCCGATCCCGTCGATGCGCCGCAGCGCCCAGGTCGAGCAGTTCGTCGTCGGCGATCTGATCGATATCGCCTGGGCGGAGAACGGGGCCGGCCTGAGCCAGGGCAACGTCATCGTCGCGCTCGATCGCAGCGGCGTGCTCATCGACTGCCCGCCGCGCTTCCTGCAAAACTGCAACGCCCAGCGCATCAACACCGATACCTGGGTCAACCCGGTGGCGATCTGGTTCTGGCAGGGCCGGCTGTATGTGCTCGACCCGGCGGCCAACCAGATCTGGCGCTACGATCCGTCGGGCGGGGCGTATCCCAACGCGCCGAGCGAGTACTTCACCGGGGAAGGCCGCCCGGATATCCGCGGCGCGGTCGATTTCGGCATCGATACGCCGGGGTCGATCTACATCCTGACCGAGATCGGCATCCTGGCGCGCTTCACCTCCGCCCGGCAGGATGGCTTCGCCTTCAGCGGCTTCCCGCCCAACCAGCGCATCAACCGGGCGGTGCAGTTCGCGCTCAACCCCAACCCGCCGCGCCAGGGCATGTATTTCATCGACAATTCGACGCGCACCATTTTCGAGACGACGATGGCGGGCACGTTCGTCAACAGCTACCGCCCGATCGACGAAGAGCAGTTCGCCCGCATCGCCGATGTCGTCGTCGATACCAACAAACAGATCCTGTACGTGCTCTCCGGCCCGTCGATTTACGCCATCGACCGGACGGAGGGGGCGAATCCCTGAGGGGGATCCAAACGACGACGCCGGGAAGGGCAACCCCTCCCGGCGTCGGATCGCGCTGGATGCGGCGTGCCCCGCTGCTTTTTATTCGTTCGCCGTCAGGCTGACGACGATGTGGCTGTTGCGGTAGCTGTATTCGTTGACGGTGATGACGGCGGAACCGCTCGTCTCGGCCACGAACGAGACCGAGCCGCCGGTCACGTTGTTGGCGCTGTAGTAGCTGTAGCCGAATTCACCGATGCGCATTTCAAAGCTGGGCGAGGCGACCCCGTCCTGCACCTGGAAGGTGAGCGTGTATTCGACGCCCTGTTCCGCGGTGAAGGTCAGCGAACGGGTGGTCATGACCTCGTCGAACGACACCGTCTGCGGGCCGTCATCGAGCGAGGGCAGTTCGCCGCGCTCCAGCGTCAGCCGCACGGTTCCGCTTTCGCCGCCCACGCTAGTCAGCACCAGCGAGTACGTCCCGGCGGAGTTGACGAGGTAATTGGTGATCTCCGGGTTGAAGCGCGAGCCGCTGTCCTCGTCGCTCAGCACGCTGTAGCCATATGGGTCGCGCAGGGTCAGCGAGGTATCGACGTCGGCGTCCACGATCACGCTGACGATATCGCCCATTTGCGCCTCGAACTGGAAGTACAGCTCGCCGGTGCCGCGGATCGTCGTCTCGACCTCATCGCCGTAGGCGATTTCGATCATTTCGATGCGGTTGAGCGTCAGGAAGAAGCTGCCCGTGGCCGAACGGCTGAAGCTGTTGGCTTCGATGATGTATTCGCCGGTGTAGGGCAGTTGATACGGGCCGATGAGCGAGTCGAGGTTGCCGCCGCCGTCGTCATTGTACGTCAGCTCGAAGCCATCGCGATCGTACAGATAGAGATAGGTGTCGAATTCTTCCGAACCCATGAAGATGGTGACCGTGTCGCCCGCCGTGCCGGTGAAGCGATACTGCAGCGACGTCGCCCCCATCGTCAGCGCGTCCTCGATGCGCTGCCCGTACTCGATGGTGCGGGCCTCGAACGTCTCCAGCGACAGGGTGAACTCGCCCTGCGCCGTGCCCGAACCGCGGTAGCCGCTGAAGCTGGTGACGATCAGGCCGTATGTGCCGTCCGCCGGCAGCGTGAAGCCGGCAATGCGCGAGTCGAGGCTGCCGGCGCTGTCATCATCGACGTCGAGTTCATTGCCCTCGGCATCGACCAGCACGAGGTAGCAGTCGAACGCATCCGAGATCAGCGTGGCCGTGATCTGCTGGCCCGCTTCACCGGTGAAGACGAAGGCCGTCGCCTGCACATCGCCGCCCAGTTCGCCGGTGACCGTCTCGCCGATCGCGATCGTCGGCGCGTCGGCCATCAGGGCGACGTAATCGAAACCGGTGGGGGGCAGCACCTGGTTCATCGGCTGGGTGGGCATGGGGGTCGCGGTCTGAGCGAAAGCGGCAGCGGGCAGCGCCAGAACGGCTGCCGCAGCCCCGATGAGGAAGAATGAACGCAGTTTCATACGAGCCTGTCCTCTCTGTTATGGTCGATGCAAGGTGCTCTCATCTGGCATTGTAGCACGACTCATAGACGGTCGATCTGTCCGCCGTGTTCCCGCGGGCTATGCGCCGGGCGGGCTGAGGGATGGCGTAGGCCGGGCGTCAGCCGGGCGCGGCGCGGCCCGGGCGCATCGCTTCATCCGATCTTTACAGGTTTTTAACAGGTTGGACTCACGGCGGGCGCGTCAGCGGCGCAGGCGGGCCAGGGCGAGCCGGGGGAGGGTGACCGCCTCTTCCAGGCCGAAGAAGGCGGCGGTGGCGAAGAAGACGATCCCGCCGACCCCCAGCCCGACGATCAGCACGAGGATGGAATGCGCGTCCGGCAGGTTGGAACGGAGCAGGCTGACGGCCAGCGCGATCGCCGCGCCCATGGCGATGGCCGCCGCCAGCGCGCGCGCCGCGCCGCTCAGCACGAAGCGGTCGCGGATCGGGCCGATGCGCCGCCGCAGCAGCAGCCACAGCGCCCCCGCCTCCAGCAGCGTGGCAATGGTGTTGGCCAGCGCCAGCCCGGCGAACGGCCCGCGGCTGAGATCGTCCGGCGCGCCCAGCACGCGGATCAGGATCAGGCTGAGGGCGATGTTGAGCGCGATCGAGCCGACGCCGACGGCGACCGGCGTGATCGTGTCGGACAGGGCGTAAAACGCGCGCGACAGCACTTCGAGCAGGCTGTGCCCGGCGATGCCGATGGCGAAAAAGCTCAGCGCCCAGGCGGTCGCGCGGGTGTGCTCATCCGTCCACGCGCCGCGCTCGAACATCAGGCTCACGGCTGGCTCGCCCAGCGCGATCAGGGCGACCGAGGCGGGGAACGCCAGGAACAGGACGCTGCGTAGCCCGTGCGCCAGCCGGTCGCGGTAACCGTCCACATCGCCATCGGCGGCCAGCGCGGCCAGCGACGGGAAGAGCGCCGTGCCGATGCTCTGGGCGATCACGCCGAGCGCGAAGAACATCACCGTCCAGGCGCTCACCAGGGCGGTGCGGCTGCCATCGATCATGCCGCTGGTCAGGGCGGTGTTGACGATGAAGTTGATCTGTACCACGCCCAGGCCGATGACGCGCGGGATCATCAGGGTGATGACCTCGCGCACGCCGGGGATGCGCGGATCGGGCAGGAAGGCCAGGCGCGCGCCGGCTTTGCGCAGGCCGGGAAGCTGGACGAGCAGATGCAGCGCCGCGCCGAGGATGGCGCCGTAGGCCAGCCCGTACACGCCGAACCAGCGCGTCAGCACCAGCGCGCCGATGATCTGCCCCAGGTTGTTGAAGCTGATCGCCAGGGCGGGCAGGTTGAAGATCTGCCGGGCGTTGAGGATGCCCATTAGCAGCCCGCTGAGGCTGAAGATGACCACCGTGATCATGAGCGTCCGGGTCAGGTCGGTCGTCAGGGCGGCGGCCTGCGCCGTCGCACCGGGGACGAGCAGCGCCGGGACGATCTGCGGGGCGAGCGCGGTCACCAGCAGCGCCAGCGCCAGCGCCGCCAGCCCGACGAGCGTCATGGCCGCCGAAGCCAGCCGCCACGCGCCGTCCGCATCGCCGGCGGCGATGAAGCGCGAAAACACCGGGATGAACGACGATCCCAGCGCGCCGCCCGCCACCAGCGTGAAGAGCGCCTCCGGGATGCGCTGCGCCGCGTAGAACGCATCGAGCGCATCGGACGCGCCGAAAACGGCGGAGAAGGCGGCGGTACGGATCAGGCCGAGGAAGCCGCCGGCCAGAAAGCCGAGCAGCACGACCAGGGCGGCGCGGACGATCTGCGCGTTGCTGAGCGCGCCTCCCGCCGGTTGAGACGATGTCGATTCGGTCACAGGTGTGCGCTGTCCCTGAATGGTGATCGGGGTAAACTCTCAGACGCATTATACCCGCGATCGCCGTCGGGGATCAGGCTCGTATTGACAGGGGGCGCAGCGCGCTGCCCCCGAACTGTCAGCGATCCGGGGCGAACTGACCGGACGGCGCCACGCCCGTGAACCTTTCGCCGCGCTTGCGCGTATGTCGATCATGACCCGTAGATAGAAAGCCGCACCCCGATGTCATCCACCCCTTACGATCGGGCCCGCCGGGTGAAGCGCCCACCGGGCGATCTGCCGGCGTGGGTGCACGACGCGCCGCACAGCGTCGATCGACGCCTCCCCCCGTGGGCGCGGCGCAGCCACCCGATCGTGCGGCGGCATCTGGGCGTTTTCTGGAAGATCATGCCGCCCGATCCGGCGGGCATCGCCCGGATCGTGCTGGCCCAGCTCCTCTACCTCGCCCTGTCGCTGCCCGTCCCGTTTCTGCTCACCATCCTGATGCCGACGGTGACCGTGTCGCTGGTCATGCTGCCGATCGGGCTGTATGTGTATGCCGGGGTGCTGCTGCGGATCGGGGCGCTGGCCGCCGCGCACCTGGCCGATGAGCGGCGCAGCGACTCGCTCGATCTGCTGCGCGTCACGCCGATCCCGCTGAGCCAGATCCTGTACAGCAAAGCCGCTGCGGCCATCTGGCGGCAGATCGAAAACCTGACGTTCCTCGTCATCGGCGCGGCGCTGTTCTCGCTGCCGCTGCTGATCATCCAGTTCGACAGCGCCATCGGCGCGACGGCCCACCCCCTCGCCATGCGCCTGGCCGTAGCCGCCGGGCTGATCGTCAGCGTGGTGCGCATCCCGCTGGAAGCGGTGATGGTCGCCTGCATCGGCCTGCTCGTCGGCGCGAGTTCGCGCTGGCGCGCGCCGGCGGCGCTCACCACCGGGATGCTGAGCGCCGCCTATTTCGCCAGCCTCAACCTGATGCGCCTGCTGCCGGCGGATCCCGCCGGGGTGGTGGTCATCGAGCTGATCCTGCCGCTGCTGCTGCCGATCGTCATCAGCGCGATCAGCCTGCGCGCCGCCGCCGCTTCGATCGACCGCTGAACGCCGCCGGGAGCCGCCGCCGCTGCCCCTCACGGGTAATTGCGGTTGAGCATGCGCGCATACGGGATCGTCTCGCGCACGTGCGGCAGCCCGCAGATCCAGGCGACAGTGCGCTCCAACCCCAGGCCGAAGCCGGCATGCGGAACCGTGCCGTATCGGCGCAGATCGAGATACCAGGCATACGCCTCGCGCGGGAGGCCGATGGTGGCGACGCGCTGCTCGATCAGATCCGGATCGCTGATGCGCTCGCTGCCCCCGGTGATCTCGCCGTAGCCTTCCGGCGCGAGCAGATCGACGCTGCGGCACACCTCCGGCCTGCCCTCCACCGGCTGCATGTAGAACGCCTTGACCGCGGTCGGGTAGTGATAGACGAACACCGGCTTGTCGAACATCTCGGCCAGCGCGGTCTCGTGCGGGCTGCCGAAATCCTCGCCCCAGGTGATCTTGAGGTTGTCTTTTTCTTCGCCTTCCGGCAGGGAGGCATGCAGGGCCTGCAGACGCTGCACCGCCTCGTCGTAGCTGATGCGCGCGAACGGCGCGGTGATCGCCTCCAGCCGGCTGATGTCGCGTTCGATGATCTCCAGTTCCGCGCGATGTTTGGCCAGCACGCGCTCGACCACATGGGCGATCAGCTTCTCTTCCAGTTCCATCAGGTCTTCCAGCGAGCAGAAGGCGATCTCCGGCTCCAGCATCCAGAATTCCTGCAGATGCCGGCGCGTCTTGCTCTTCTCGGCCCGGAACGTCGGCCCGAAGCAGTAGACCTTGCCGAAGGCGGCCATGTTGGCCTCGTTGTAGAGCTGGCCGGTCTGCGCCAGGAACGCCGGTTCGCCGTGATAGTCGATCTCGAACAGGGAGGTGGTGTTCTCGCCCGCGTTCGGGGTGATGATCGGCGTATCGACCAGCAGGAAGCCGTGATCGTCCAGGTAATTGCGCAGCTCATGGACGATGGTGGCGCGGATGCGCAGGATCGCCCACTGGCGTTTGGAGCGCAGCCACAGATGCCGGTGATCCATCAGGAATTCGACGCCGTGCTCTTTGGGCGTGATCGGGTAATCGTGTGTGAGCTGGATGACGGTCAGTTCCTGCACGCCGATCTCGTAGCCGGCGGGGATGCCCTTGTTGGCTTTGGCGTTCTCCCGCACCACCCCGGTGACGATCACGCTCGATTCCTGGGTCAGGCTGGCCGCCGCCGCCGCGACCGCCTCCGGCAGTTCCGGGGCGTAAGCGACGCACTGGACGATCCCGGAGCCATCGCGCACGAGGATGAATTGCAGCTTGCCCTTGTCTGTGCGATCATAGACCCAGCCGCGCACTGTCACCGTTTGACCCACGTAGCTGGCGATCTCGTTGATGGAAATCACTGCGGCTGTCATGCCTGAACCTTTCATCGCTGGGAAAATGAACTGCCGGCGCGACCTGGCCGAAGTCGGGCCGCGCCGCTGCATTCAATTCGAAGATACGGGCGTCGATTCTAGCACAGACCGACGGTCTGTCATCCCGCACCTGTTTTGAGATCGGCACAGCGCCGCGGCGGACGCGCACCGGATCGCCGGCGGCCCGCGGCGCGCTATAATTGCCCGCAGAGAATTGATGACGCCCAAAAACAGGATTGTTTTCGATGACCACAACCCTTCGTTTGACCACAGCCCAGGCTTTGATCCGCTACCTGATCGCCCAGCACGTCGAACGGGACGGCGTGAGCAACCCGTTCTTCGCCGGGTGCTGGGGCATCTTCGGGCATGGCAATGTGGCCGGGATCGGCCAGGCGCTTCAGCAGTACGCCGATCAGTTCCGCTACTACCAGGCGCGCAACGAGCAGGCGATGGTGCACGCGGCGGCGGCCTACGCCAAAGCGAAAAATCGCCTGCAGACCTTCGCCTGCACCACCAGCATCGGCCCCGGCGCGCTCAACATGGTGACGGGGGCGGCGGCGGCCACCGTCAACCGCATCCCGGTGCTGCTGCTGCCCGGCGATATCTTCAGCGAACGCCTGCAGGCCCCGGTCTTGCAGCAGTTGGAAAGCGAGCAGTCGCAGGATATCAGCGTCAACGACTGTTTCAAGCCGATCTCGCGCTACTGGGATCGCATCCACCGCCCGGAACAGCTCATCACCGCGCTGCCGGAGGCGATGCGCGTGCTCACCTCCCCCGCCCAGACCGGCGCGGTCACGCTCAGCCTGCCGCAGGACGTGCAGGCGATGGCCTATGACTACCCGGCGGCGCTGTTCGAGCCGCACACCTGGCACATCCCGCGTCCGCGCCCGGATCGCGCGGCGGTGCAGCGCGCCGCCGACGCCATTCGCGCCTCGCGCCGTCCGCTGCTGATCGCCGGCGGCGGCGTCCACTACAGCGATGCCTACGATGCGCTGCTGCGCTTCATCGAGGCGACCGGCATCCCGGTCGGCGAGACGCAGGCGGGCAAAGGCGCGCTCCCTTACGATCACCGCCTCAACCTGGGCGCGATCGGCGTGACCGGCACGCCGGGCGCGAACATCCTGGCCCGCGAGGCCGATCTCGTCATCGGCGTCGGCACGCGCTACAGCGATTTCACCAGCGCCAGCAAGACCGCCTTCCAGAACCCGGATGTCGTCTTCGTCAACATCAACGTGGCCGAATTCGACGCTTACAAGCACGGGGCCATCCCGCTGACGGGCGACGCCCGCGTCACGCTGGAGGAACTGGGCGAGGCGCTGGCCGGCTGGAGCACCGACGAGGCCTATCAGGAGCTGGCGGGGCAGTACAATGCCGCCTGGGACAGCGAAGTCCAGCGCATCTACGATCTGGAGCACGGGCCGCAGATCAGCCAGGGCGAGGTGATCGGCGTGGTCAACACGCTCTCCCGGCCCCAGGATGTCGTCATGTGCGCGGCGGGCAGTCTGCCCGGCGATCTGCACAAGCTGTGGCGCACGCGCGACCGGAAAGGCTATCACCTCGAATACGGCTTCTCGACGATGGGCTACGAGATCGCCGGCGGGTTGGGGATCAAGCTGGCCCAGCCGGAGCGCGAGGTCTACGTCATGGTCGGCGATGCGTCGTACCTGATGATGAACAGCGAGATCGTCACCGCGGTGCAGGAACGGATCAAGATCACGATCGTCCTGATCGACAACCACGGCTACGCCAGCATCGGCGGGCTGTCGAAATCGGTCGGCTCGGACGGATTCGGCACGAAGTTCCGCTACCGCACGCCGTCCGGCCACCTCGATGGCGACGTGCTGCCGATCGACTATGCGTCGAACGCGGCCAGCCTGGGCGCGTATGTCATCAAGGCCAACACGCGCGATGAACTGGCCGACGCGCTGGCCGAGGCGCAGGGCATCAGCGATGTGCCGGTGTGCATCGTCGTCGAAACCGACCGCCGGCAGCGCGTCGGCGGCTACGAGTCGTGGTGGGATGTGGCCGTGGCTGAAGTGAGCGAGAATCCGGCGGTGCAGGCGGCTCGCGCTGAATACGAGGCGGCCAAACGACGCGAGCGCGCCTACCTGTAACCGCGCGGGGGCCTTCGGGCTTCAATTCCTGCTGACAGTTCAAGGCGGAGTGCCGGCGCGCCGCTCAGGCCCGCCGGCGCAGCCGCGTTGTGTCGTCGTAGTGGCACTGTCACAACAGGATGCGGCATTCGTCTGGTTGAACTGCTTGGGCATCTTTCCGGAAATTCAGTCGGACAGGGGAAAGATGGTGTGAGACTCCAGCCAGCGCCGGATCAATTTGCGCACTCGCTTGCGATTTCCTTCGCTCCATCGATCGGGATGCTGCCGTTCTTCGGGCGTGCAGATGGGAATAGAGAGGTAGCGAGGATTGTTGGAAAGTTCCTCAACGGTCACAATCTGGCCGAACGCTTCATCGTCATTCGACCAGACAACCATCCCAGTGGCCGCATCTAAGAACGGTTGTCTCAGTTTGTTTTCCTCCCTGTAATAGATCGCCTCGAGCTGGTGAATATCCACAGGCAGGCTTAACAGGGGGGCGGGGTGATCGTGCGATGAGGGCACGCCGAAATGTTTCTGGAACAGCCGGATACACGCTTCACGACCTGCCGGTGTCAGTTCCAACGACTGATTTTTGTTTCGTGGATTTTCAATCCATCCTTTCTCATAAAGCCGATCGGTGATCTCCCACGCCATGCCCTTCCAGGCGCGATTATCGCTGCCCAGTGTCAAAAACAGAAGCGCCAGCGCAACTTCATCGACTTTATCCTGATCGTAGTCCATCGGCTCACCTGAACGTCAGCGCTGCGGGAGTGTGCGCGATTGAGAAAGATCACAACGCGGCCACTTTATCGCGCAACGAAGCCAGAACTTTTTGAATCACGTCCTTTATCTCGTTGAGTGTCGTATCGAACTGGTTGGGATCATCAATATCGAAATCATTTTCTTCTGACTCGGTATGCGTGATCCGATTTCTTAATCGTCGCAAATCCTCCCAGAAACCTCCAACATCCGCATCATCTTTCAACTTTTTGGCAACCTCATCCCGTTTCTTGTATTGCCAGAGATCTGGAGCGGGTTTTTTGTCCCGAAACATACACCACGTGATGCACCACTCGCGTGCAAGCTGAAGGGCGTTTGCGTAGCGTTCTCGCTTCAAATACCACTCGATCAGTTCGAATGTCGCTTTCAGAAATTTCGGCACATCGTCTCTCGGTCTATCGATGGCAAAGGGTTCAAACTCCCGTCGAATACCTTCAAAAAGATCGAGGATCGGTTGTGTCAGTGGATGATTATTGGAATTGTCGGAGTCGGGCTTGTCTTTAGCCTGTGCTTCAACAGCGGAATGCACTGTGACAAGCTGGTGTGCAGAGACAACAATGGTCTGGGAAAGCGTCAGATCCAGGGAGCGCGACAATTTCTCCAGTGTCTCGCTGAGTTCCTTCAGCTTGGACTGATCAATTGCTAAATCGCTCTCGTGGTCTTTGAGGCGTTCTGCAAGTAATACAGCATTGCCGGTTCGCTTGAACATGTCAACCGCAGATGCCCAGTCGAGCAGTGAAAGAAACAAGTTCATTTTATAGACTGGTGCTTCTGCTACTGGTGCTTCTGATGCTGGTGCTTCTGCTACTGGTGCTTCTGATGCTGGTGCTGGTGGTGGTGGCCCTGCATTTTTTTCCTTTCTTGCCTCAAATGCACCATAGTAAATCTCTTTTACAGTGACGTTGCGGGCGTATTGAAGATAACGTATCGCCGATAATAAAATGATCGGGATTGACCTCAAAGCTGATGTGACATCCACGATGAGTTCAGCGTTTTCGGGAATTACATCGATAATTTCTCGGAAGATTTGTTGCACTTCCTGCTGACTCGCTCCCATCGGGATCGGAACGGCTTCAGGCTGCGGAAGTCCTTCATCAGAAGAGAACTCTTGGATCAGTGCATCCCAATTTCTTTTTTTCGCCTGATCGGTAACCAGTATGAGCACGCGATCGGGGTGCTCTTTCCGAGCGACCGCATAGATGAAGTATGGAGTTGTAATCGCTTCGTCGAGCGTGTATTTTGTTTTTGTATAATTATTAGCGCCTAATGCCCCGATCAGCACCTTCATACTTTCCCCCCTCTGTCAGGAAGCAGCGCCTGACGCTGCTGGTCGATCGTTTTTCACTGCATCAATTATAGTGAGTTTTTATCGATGCAGTGCACCTCTCAACCGCAGTGAATTCGTCACCACGAACACGCTGCTGAAGGCCATGGCCGCCGCCGCCAGCATCGGCACGAGCAGGCCCAGCATCGCCACCGGGATCAGGATGATGTTGTAGACGAAGGCCCAGAACAGATTCTGCCGGATCGTGCGCATCGTCGCCCGGCTGAGCTGGATCGCCCTGACCACGCCGATCAGATCGCCGCTCACCAGCGTGACATCCGACGCTTCCATGGCGATATCCGTCCCCGTGCCGATGGCGATGCCGACATCGGCCTGCGCCAGCGCGGGCGCATCGTTGATGCCATCGCCCACCATGCCGACGCGCGTCCCGTTCACTTGCAGGCTGCGCACCGCCGCCGCCTTCTGATCGGGCAGGACGTCGGCCAGCACCCGGTCGATGCCGACTTCGCCGGCGATCGCCTGCGCGGTGCGGGCGTTATCGCCGGTGATCATGACCACGTCCAGCCCCAGCGCGCGCAGCCCCGCCACCGCCTCGCGCGAGCCGGGTTTGACCGTGTCGGCGATGCCGATGACCGCCGCCGCCCGCCCGTCGATCGCGACGCCGACGGCCGTCCTGGCCCCGGCCTGGATCGTCTCGATCGCGCCGTCCAGCGCGGCGAGGTCGATCCCCTGTTCGCGCAGGAAGGCCGGGCTGCCGACCTGCACCGTCCGCCCATCGACCTGCGCGCTCACCCCGCGCCCGGACTCGCTGTGGAACGCGGCGGGCTGCGCCAGCGCCAGATCGCGCGCCCGGGCCGCGGCCACGATCGCC